>NZ_LYTP01000028.1:0-597783 GCF_001672435.1 Mesorhizobium sp. AA23 | reverse complement strand
CCCCCGCCCCGCTCGGCGGTCGTCTTCTTCTTCCAGAGTAGTACAACAAATGAGAGTGACCACGTCATAGTGCGGGTGTAAGGTACTGTCGTCGCCCGCACCTTTGACGGCAAACGGGCGCTTGGAAGTCAACTCAGGTGCTTTCGCCCAATTCCGCAGGGAGGAAGCCATGAGCAAGCGCTCAGCAAATTTCATTTCCGCTTTTGAATTTGACGTCATCCGAGAAGCCTTCCGGCGTTCGGTCGTAGAAAGTTGTCTTCCGCCCCAAGAATGGGAAAGGCATGCATCTGACCTCGTTCGCAGCTTCATTGGCGTCGAAGCTCCGGCCGAAGTCCTCGCCGCATTGCTCGATGTGACTGGAAAAGAAAAAAGCTCGCCGACCAGCGCCGACGGGCTTTGATCTAAGACGAGCGAGGGAGTAACCAAGCGGGGAGTGATTAGGTTCATGAAGTCGCCCCGCGTTTCCTGCCAGGGGTGCTGGGCATCTGTTTTGGGTCTCAACCCGCCAAGCCGCCCCCACGGTGCTGCATCGCTTCGCGCACAAGATGAAACACGCTATCGACCTCCTCGTATATCTCTTTTGGCGCGATGCCCTGACGCCCGGCAGAAGCCAGGAGTTCAATGACAAGATCGGCAATGGCCGCTGGATCGTCGGTGCTCACGTTTGGCAGATGTGCTGCCATCCATCGGTCCAGAAAAAAGCACGTGCGCTCATGCGAGCTAAAGGTCGGGCGCCGCATTTGCGTTCCCGTCTTAGCCACTCCTGGGTTTTGAAGGGAAATCGAGAGCGCTGGTTTGCCAGTAGAATTTCCATTCACCCGTTCGGAGCTTCGAATAGATTTTGCAGACGCGTCCCTTCCAATGAAAATCGGCGCCGGTTGCTTTGTTTCGCCAAAGGGTGTCGATATCGACGACCGCAAAGGCTGCATCTCCGGTGGGGGCAACTTCGATCTTGGCCGTGGTCCGGCGATTGTGGATGAGGTCATGGGCGGCAAACAGCTCGTTGTAGCCTTTCCGCCAGGCTTCCTCATCGAAGCGACCTAATACGAACAACCAGTCGATTGGATCATGCGCGTCTGCGTTCGGCGCAAATGGCCACGCCATGTCAGGATGGATCATGGCTAGGAACGGCTCGATGTCTTTCTCGTCCCAGCCTTTGGTTTCTGCATCCACCAGGCCTTGAATTATCTCAACAGCTTCAGCTGACATCACTCCTCCCAAAAGTCCTGCAGTGTCGCATGGCGTAGCGTGTGTTCGCCGCGCAGGAATTTCACCCGGCCAGTGATGCCCGGTTTGACCCACTCGACATCATCGGCGAAGGCGCTCGGCACCCTCTGCGCTGGCTTGGACGCCCTGCCCTCTTGGACACGCTGCCACAGCCGTTCCCTGAGGCCGCTGGGAAGCGTCACGGCAGCGGTTCCGGCATATCGGCCACCGCGCGCCACGATCGCCGCAACGGGCTTCCCAGGCTCTCGCTTGATGCCCAAAAGCTCGAAGTCGCCGACATCCCAACACTTGGTTTTGACCCAAGACTCCACCCTCCCGCTTTGGTAGAGACTCTCGCGTCGTTTCGAGACCATGCCCTCAAGGCCCATATTCTCGACCGCTCCGAAGAAGGCGGCGCCGCCGCCCCCAACATGGTCGCTGTATTGAATTATCTGCTTGGCGGGCTTCACCAGATTCCAGAGCTTGGCCTTACGCTCGATCAGCGGCACGGAACGAAGATCCTCGGCCGTCGAGATGCAGGATGTCGAAGGCGACAAATGCAAGCAGCTCGGCGTTCCAAGTCATGCGCGAGTGCATGGCCTGGAAGTTCGGGGTGCCGTCCGGCTCCGGCGCGATCATCTCCCCGTCAAGAATGAAGGATTCGGCCGGCAGCTTTTCAGCCGCGGCAACAACAGGCCAATAGCGCGCTGACCAGTCATGCCCGTTCCGCGAAAGGGCGCGCGCGCCGGCCCAGTCTAGGATCAGCTGGGTGCGAAAGCCGTCGTATTTGATCTCGTGCAGCCAATCGTCGCTGACCGGCGGCGTCTCGACCTGGACGGGCTCGAGCGGCTTGATGAAGGACAGCCGGGTTCTCCCGGCAGGCTTAAGCATGCGAATCCCAACGCAAAACTCTAATTTGACTCAATATGGAACAGCCGCAAACGTTCCGTTAGCGCACTCTAAAATAACGGCCCGCCCCTGATGCCATGGAGCGGGCCAGCGGAGAAGGGGAGGCTCCGCCCGGCGGCTGTGCACGATCGGGAGGGAATTGCGCCGCCGCGCTCCAAACTTGGTCGAATGCGAGGTGTTCCACGATGCCGGAACATTTTCATTGTGATCCGGTTTGTCTCGGGCAGGAGGAATGCCCAATGGCAGATGACAAAAGCAAGCCAGGCGCCGGCGATCGCGACCGGGTGTCAGCGGATGAAGAGTACGAGGTTGAATACTTCGCCAAGCGACACCGCATTTCGCCGGGAGCAGTCAGGGAATTGATCCGCCAGCACAGCAACAACCGCAAAGCCCTGGAGCGAGAGGCCAGAAGGCTACGGCCGTGACAAGGATTTCAGATCTGGGCCCGCCGATTGTCGGAAATCGGGTCGGGGGCGAGCTGGCGGGCGAAATCGATCATTTCCATCTGTGCCCTCTGTGCGGCCAAGCCATTGACCTTCGCGACTTGCGCCAAGTCATTTGGCATCAAAGACCCGCACACGAGCCGCTTGAACTTGACGCATAAGGTCCGAACCGTGCCTTCTCGCAGGCCGGTGCTATCCGCCGCGCGCCGGCTGACAGTCTACAAGCCAACAAAAAGCCCGTCGCATCTCATGAGGGTAAGCGACGGGCCTTTTTAGGTTGCCACTGAGACGGCTACATTCCTGAGGAACCTACCGCTCCCTTGATAATTAATAAGCCGTGCAATTGTTCCACAATGGCACAAGTATTTCTCTTAGCGCGCCAAAGCTTTCTGTGCCATGTCAACGTCGCGTTGCAGCGGCCTCGCCCGGCGAGTTCTCTGTTATAATATTCCTGTAGGTGACCTTTGCGTCAGTCTGCCGACGAGCGCAGCCGGCCGATCTTATCGCCTTCGATAAAACGGTCCATCCGCTCATGCAGCGTCGAGACGCTTCCTTTCAGGTCGCGCACGCCCGTCATCACCTCGTCGCGGAATTCGCGCAGGCCGGCCTTGGTGATGTAGGTCTCGGCAACGTGAAGCTTGTGCGCGGCGAGCTGCTCGGCAAGCAGCGACACCGAGCCGATCGCCATGTCTGCCCTGGCATGTGCGTCGCGCGCATCCTTTTTGACGTCGTCCCGAGCCGATTTGATAGCCGCCTCAATGCGCCACCATAGGCCAGCGACCGCGCTGACGACGGCGATCAAGAAGGCAAGGTTCGCATTGAAGTCACTCATTCGCCCCTCCCCAGTTCAGCTCGACGCTCGGCGCTGGCCTTGGTGTGGCGGTCGCATTCCGCCGGCGTGTAAAGGCCGATCGCGCAGCCTGGCGCCATCGTCTTGTCGATCTTGTCCTGATCGGCCAGCGTCTTGCCCCGCGCGCCCGCGAGGCTGTTACCGATGGCCGACCGCAGCGCCGGCGCACCGTTGATGCCGGAAGTCGTACACGCCGCCAGCGTCGATGCAGTCGTCAAAAGACATGCGAGCATCAATGCCCTTTGCAATCGCATCCTGATTTTCCTTTTCGATCCTGACGCGGACCTCGTCGGCGCCGCGGTGCTTGATGACTTCGTAAGCGGTGAAAGCGGCGCCCGAGACGATCGCCGCAATGGCGGCCCAGGCGATAGCTCCGGCCACAAGGCGCGAGACGCCGAGCCGGCCGACAAGCAGGCTGACGAGGACGCTCACTGCAGCCACCAGATGAGGAAGCCGGCGATGAGAGCCAGGCTTACGGCAGCGACTGTGCGCAAGGCGCGAGCGAGGATCACGGCAAAGAGGGAAGCGAGGTTTTCCATTACGTCGCGTCCGCTCCAAGAGCCGCGGCGAGGCGCTTCGCCTTGCGGTTGGCATACCAGCGCCAGGCGAGACCGCCGATCGCGAGCAGCGCGCTTGCGACTGCCAAGATGACGACGGCCTTGCCGATCCATTCGCTGGTGTAGGAGAACGGCGAAAGCTGGTTCTGCAGATCGTACAGATAGCCGGAAATGCCGAGTCCGCCGGCACCGGCACCGGTTGCCGCATCGGCCGGTGCGGTCGATGGGGCGATCTTGGCGTCCTCGATAAAGGCTTTGGCCTGGCCGCCTTCGACGAACCTCGCCATCTCCGGCGTGAGGCCGGTCGCCCAAGCTTGGCCGATCGAGCGAACCTCCGCGACGCGACAAGACCAGCCGCGACCGAACACCGGCCACGTCTTCAGGTGCTGAAGAAAGATCAGGCGCTGATCGCAGATCCGGTCGATCAGGGCATCGTGGTCGTTGCAGGCCTGGACGGCCGCGATGGTGCCCATCCCCATCACGCCGTCGAGCCGGCCCTTGTAAAGAGGCCCGAGCGCGCGCTGCAGCCAGATGATCGACTGCTTCGGACCGGAGTTCACCGCGCCGTCGAAGACGACATAGTCCACCCCGGCCGGCAGTCGATCGCCCTTCACCGCGTCCCAGTATTGGCGATCGTAGATCTCGAAGAATTCCTGGCTGGTGATGCTCTTCACCGACCGAGGCGCCAGCCCCTTGCTGCTGCGGTAGGCGTCAAAGATCCTTTGGGTCACACCCTTCATCGTGGCGCCACCCGGGTCGGCTGGGTGATTGCTGTAGCCGCCCTCATGCGCGAGCACGCGGGCGAGCGATTCCTGCTCGCGAGATCCGGTCATGATTTTTCCTTTCGCTTGGGAACCTTCCTGCCGGCCGGGGATTGAGCCCGGCGGCAAGGGGATTTCAGGATTGGATTGTTTCAGGAAGCTTGAGGCGCTGATCGACGCCGGCGGCGCCAACGCGGTGGGAGAGGCGCGTGCGCTTCTCGCTCAACTCAAAGATAAGTCGCAGGGCCTGGCCGAGGCGGTCGACGAGTTCCTGCTCGATATGATGACCCTGGATTTCGTGCTCGAAGCCGAGCGCGAGGCATTTCAAGACTCAGCACGACGGTTGGTGCGTAGGCGGCTGACGATGGTGAAGTTGCTCTCGGCCTAACGGCTGTCCGTTCCGGCCGAACCTTGCGGGTTGCCTAACGAGATCTGCGTGGTGTAGCCGCTGCCGCGGTCGAGCGTGTCGGTGATCGAGGCGATCGTGTAGCTGCCGTCGACGCCGGCGCGCAGCTGGATGATGGCGGTGCCTTCCGGCTCGGCGGTCGGCTCGCCCTCGATCGTGATCGTGCCGGAGCCCTTCTGCCGGGCGGCGTCGATACGATCGGAATCGGCGCGGGTCCGCGCCGCGGTGGCGTCCGGCTCCATGAAGCGCAGCACGTCTTCAGGCTCGACATCGTCGCCGGTCTCGACCTCTTCGATCACCTGCCTTGCTCTATGCAAGTCGTACCAGCGGCCTTTCTTCTTCTTGAAGCGCGGCCGGTCGGTCGCCGGCGTCAGGCCGCTCGCCGAAATCACCATGCCGCGGGTGATGACGACGGTCGGCAGCGGCTGGCCTGTCGCCGAAACCCCCTGGTTACGAGGCACGAAGCCAGCCTGCGATCTCTTGATGGCAAACGTCGCGCCGTGCTCGCGCGCAAGCCGGTCAGCGAAGGCGAAGAAGCTCTCATTGTCCTGCGCTTCATATTCCAGCTGCCGGCCGGCAAGCGAGGAATGCACCTTGATCGACAGACCGGCGTCGCCGGCAGCATCCTGGAGCACCCGTCCGAGCGTTGTCCTTTCCCAATGGCGGTCGGTCGGCTGCTTGACCTTGCCTTTGAGGCTGGCCGAGCGCGCAGTGACCGTCAGCACGCTGCCGGAGCCGCGATCAAGAGACCAGTCGCAGGTGTCGACCTCGCCCTCAAAGCGGCGCATCGCGCCGCCTTCCCAGCCGAGCTCGATCGAGACAGGCGTGCCCGTCTTGGGAAACCGGACCGTCGCATCTTTATCGTCGAGCGTGAAGGTCGCCGAGTGCGTCGCCTCGGTGCTTGACTTGGTGATCGACAACGAGATCAGCCGCGGGACAAAACGCGAGGTGACGTCCTGCCCGCCGACGACGACGCGGAAATGACCTTGTCTCATTTTGCCTCACGCGCCGCAGGCGCTCCGGCGGGGCGCGGCATAGGCCGCGACGCCCGGTCGGGCTTTTTGCCCGCTGTCATTCGAAGAGATCGATCACTGGCCTGGAAGCCGCGCCTTCGGCTGCCATTTCCGCCGGCGTCATCACGGTCACGATTCGACCCACGGGGAGATATGGACCGGACTGGGCGAGATCCTGGTTTAGGGCGAAGGTCTTCGCCACCGTGCCGGCGAAGACCATGCGATAGTGGCGTGCCAGCAACGTCGACAGAGTGGTGCCCTCCGTCTCGACGGTGACGGTCTCTGTCATACCATATCTCCCAAGTTTGGTAGTTGCTCTAGTTCTGGGCTACCGGCGGCTGCTCATTAAGCAACGTGGCCAGAGCGGTTATGACCTGCGGCATGAAAAAAGGCTTAGCAATCATAATGCTGTTGGGAACGCCTTCTGCAGGCCAGTGAATGGCGCTGTCACCGCTCACATAAATTACTGGCATGGTTGGACTGGCTTCGCGAACGAGTCGCGCCAAATCCCACCCCGATTTGCCCGGTCCCAGCCGAATATCGGTGATGAGCGCCTTGAACTTTTCGGGCTTGGCGTCGAAGGCGCTGAGAGCTTCTTCAGCATTCCTGCTGCTAAGCACGGTGAAGCCCGCTTCCTCCAATGCGGTTTCGATTTCCAAGAGGATGAGAGGTTCGTCCTCAACGACCAGAATCGTGCCGCCGCCCATAAGGTCCCTCCCCGCATTTGGTCTACTACGCTCTCGACAGCGGTTCGGTTCCAAGGAAAGTAATCGTTTTCGCGCACCTTTAGCCGAGCAGCGAAAACAGCGATGCGAAGAAATCGCTCGCCGCCGGCGCCGCCGATTTCTGCATCTTGACCGTGATATCGACGATCTGGCCGACCCCGTCGCGATCGAGGAATGCGTGCTCGTCGCTGATCGACTGGACGACATAGAAGCCGAACACGCTGCCGTCGCCACGTGTGACCAGCTGCGGCGTGCCGACGAGCTGCGCATTGCGCAGGATGTTCAAGGTACCAAGGCCGCCGAGCTTCGAGGGGATCAGGCGGCCGGAAACGGTGAGCGTCTCGGACCCCACGCCGACATCTTCGAGAGGCGGCATCGCGCCGACCACCGGCTTCTCGGCATAGGCGTGCGTCGTCTCACGCGCATGCGTGTCGATGTTGAAGGCGAGATCGCATTCGACCAGCCCGATCTTCATCAGCATCAGCGCGGTCCTCCAAAATCGATCGCTTGGCCGCGTGTATCGGCCTGCACCTGTTGGCCGGTCGTCCTGCCGCCGAGCGAGCCGACCGGACGCGTCAGGTCCGCCTTGGCGGACGAAAGGAAGCTGCTGACGCCGGCGATGAAGGCGGCGGCCGCGTTCTTGCCGAACGACGATCCCGCGCCCGCGAGGCCAGAGGTAAAGGTCTGCGCAGCGTTTTGGCCCGCCTGCGTGCCGCCCGCGGCGATCTTGCTGCCGGCGTCGGCGCCGCCGGATTGCAGCCGACGCTCGAATTCGTCGGCATCGAAGCCGGCGACGTTCGGGCCGATGCCCGGGAGACCCGGTGCCGGCGGCACATAGGCCTGGCCACCCCTGGCAGCCGCATGACGCCCTTCGGCGTACACCTGGTACTGTCGCTCGGCAGGGGTCATCTCTGCCCAGTTCCTCGGACGTGGCGTGGGGATCGGCGTGCTCGAGGCCGGCATGCCGGCGTTCGGCTCACGCGTCAGTCGGTCTTCGAGGATCTTCGTCTGCAGCGCATCGAAGACGCCCTTGATCTCGCCGCGGCCGAGCTGCGCCAGGGCATCGCGGAATGCCTTCTCGGCGGAGGCGCCTGTGAAGCGATCGAGGAACCCCAGATCGGGATGCTGCCTGGTGTAGCGATCCTTGAATTCGGCCGCATAGGCCAGGGGGTCGCGACCGCTGGCGCGCAAGGCCTCGTAGCCCTTGTCGACGGCCATCATGTCGGACAGCCGGTCGTTCACCTTCTCGAGTGCCGGATTGAGCGCCCTGCCGGACAGGTCGCCGAGCGCCCTCCCCGTTTCCTGAATGTTGTTGATCAGCTGCTGCCAGTTGCCTTCGGAATCGCCGGTGATCTGAGCGAAATCCTTCGCGACGGTGCCGGACGCACTGACAAGCGCATCCAGATGCTTCTTCAGCTCCGGCATCTGCGTCAGCAAAGCGCGCATGCCCTGCTGCATCTGGATGTCGGTGAAGATCAGCGGCAGCTTCGAGAGGTCGCCCTTGAGCGCTTCCTGCGTCTGCTCGACCAGCGTCTGGATGACGTCGCCGCCCTCCTTTCTGGTGCGGTCGAGTTCCTTGCGGATGTCGATGTTATACTTCTTGAAGTTCTTGGCGACCTCGTTGCCATAGGCCTTCTGCAGGATGTTGGAGAAGTTGGTTGCGGCCTCGGCCGAAGATCCGGTCTGGTTGCGCACGATCTCCAGCATGGCGGCCAGGCGCTTCAGGCCCTCGGTGCCCTTGTAGCCGAGCGCCGCGAAGGCAGGCGCGATCGCCGGCAGCTCCGCCGCCATGTCCTTCAACTCGAATTTGCCGGCCTTGCCCTCGAAAGCGAGGATGTCGAAGGCTTCCTGCATCTTGTCGGCGGTAATGCCGAGCGAATTGGCGAGCGCGTCGGCGGTGAGCGCAATGTCCGACATCGCGGCGCCGGAAGCCTGCGCGGTGCGGGCGACGGACGGCAGGAACGCCAGCGCCTCATCGAGCGACCTGCCGGAGGCGATCAGCGTTTCGAGGCCCTGCACGACATTGTCGAACGGCAGCTTGGACTTGTCGGCAAGCTCCTGCAGCACGGCGATGGTCGGACTGATCGCGGTCGCCGGCTTGTCGGCGTTGATGACAATGCGGCCGATCGTGCGCTCGAGCTGCGCGTAGTCGCGCGCCGTGCGGATCGCGACATAGCCGGCGGCGGCCGTGGCAATGCCGGCGGCGCGCCCGAACCGCGCCAGGCTGGTAATGCGGCTCTGGCGCTCGGCATCCTGCGCGGCCAGAAGCCGTTCCTCCGCGACCTGCGTGCGCGTCAAGCGCGTATTGTTGCGCGCCAGGTAAACATCGCGCTCGGCCCGCTGCAGCGCCGTCAGGCTGGCGCGAGCCTTGGCGGCCGGACCCGACACGCGATCGAGCAGGCTGACGATCAGCTCCGCCGACATCCTGGACATCAGGCATCATCCTTCGGCGCTGCGAGGACGAATTCCGGGACCATTTGGTGGAAAATCTCCATCAAAGCCTCGGCGTCACTCCAGACGAGCTTTTTCAACACGCCGGACGGCCACTCGCAGAGCCGCGCCATCAATTCGCGGTTGCTGATCTCGGCATTGGACCAGTCGTCGACGTCTTCCAGCAGAGGCGGCCGCATCCGGATGCGGGAGACACGTTCTCCATCGACGGTGATCGGATGCCGCAATGGCAGGAAGCGGCAAACGGCGTCGTCGAATTCAACCTTCGCCTCAACGTCCACCTCCTGCACCGCCGAGGCCGGTGCGGGCGCCGCTTCGTCGGCGCCCGTCATGAAGTCCTCGATCGCGTTTCTGTCGACCATCACTCGATCCCGAGCAGCACGCGGGCCTTGGCCAGCTCATCGACGCCGAACTGCCGGCGCCGGGTGGTGAAATAGTCCCAGTAGAACCATTCCTCGTTGTCGACCGACAGTTCGTAGTGCGTCACCTCGCCGATCTGATGATCGTGGCCGAAGGCCGAGGCGCGGTCGAAGGCGTCGGGCGCGATGCGGCTGACGATGCCGCGGATGACGGTCTTCGCCTGGAAGGCGTCGCCGGTCTGCTTGTTCTTCAGCACGCCATAGCCGGTAAAGTTCAGCGGCTGGTTGGTGCCGACGCCCATGGCGCGATAGCTCGACCTGGCGAAGCCGGCGAGCTTGAAGGTCGGCTGCAGCGCCTTGATGGCGTTCATGCCGAACTCGACCTCGCCGGGCGCGCCGCCGCCGAGATGGGCAACGGTCACCTGCTCCAGCGTCGGGAGCCCGAGCGACTGGAGCTTGATGTGGTTCGAATCTTCCGGGTCCTGGTCGCCGACGAAGAGGTTGACCTGTTCGAGCAGCAGCAGTTTCTCGGCCATGGCTGGCGTTCCCTTTCAGGCAGGAGTTGAGGTGTGGGCCGGCGCCGACGTGATCAGGAGATCAGGTTCTGGCGAGCAATCAGCTCGTCGATCGTCGCCTGGAGCGCAGGCGCGTAGGGACGGCTGGTCATGGTCAGGCGGCGGAACACCGGCGCTTCCTCGAATTGCGCGTCGATATAGATATGGCCGGCGCGCAGATCCTGCGCGTTGTTCAGCTGCGGGTCGAAGCGGCATTTGAAGCCGAGTATGTCGCCGTTGGCTTCCGCCTTGGCGAGGATGTCGTGGACGGTGTTGAGGACGGACTGGATGGTCTGGGTGGTCAGGTTGAACTTGCCCAGGAACTGGCGCAGCGTACGCAGGCAGGTGAGCTCGATGAAGTCGCGGCCGCGCACCTTGTGATATTGCTGCCAGATCGTCTGGTCCGACAGGTTGTCGGTGCCGATATAGACGAAGCCGCCATCGGCGATGGCGAAATCGTCGCCGCTGTCGCCGCGCACGATGATCCCGCCTTGGGCGGCCAGGATTTCCTGCCCCTCGGTCGAGCCGTCGGTGAGCGAGAAGCGATAGTTCTGCTCCGGCCCCACAATGCCGTAGAGCGCCTGGTTGGCCCAGGAGCGGAACGGCCGGCCGTCATTCTCATAGTCGCGGCGCACGGCAAGGCCGGCGATACGAGGCGCGGCGGGGCGGGTGACGACATCGCCGGACGCGTCGAGGCGCTTGATGCCGGGCGTCACCGGGATCAGCCGGTCGGAGGACAGGGTCTCGCGCCACTGGGTGAAGTTCGTCAGGCCGTTGGGGCCGTCGACGATCGCCACGGCGAGGATCTTGTTCAGCACCTCCGGCAGCGCCGCGCAGACGGCGTTGGCGAGTTCCTCGACCGTCGCGGTCGCGGTCGGCAGTACCTTGCCGGCATCGACCCCGCCGCCGCTGAAGGTGACGGTGAGCGCGCCGGACAGATAGTTTCCGGGCGTGTCGATGACCAGCGAGGCGACCTTCTGCGCGTCGGGGCCGGTGCCCATCACGGCATGCGCGGTCGGCAGCACCTTGTTCGGATCGGCACCGCCACCGGTCAACGCGACGGCCGGCGCCACCGTCATGTTGGTCCCTTGAGTGGTAAGCGTCAGGCCGGTCATGGCACCGAATTGCTGGGTCGTGTAGCCGGGCACCAGGATCAGGCGCGGATAGACGCCGAGATCGGCGCCGGCATTGACGAAGGCATTGATGCCGGTGCCGGCGACCGACGAGCCGATGATATTGGCCATCGTCTCGCCGATGTCCTCGCCTTCCGCGACGCGGTTGACGACGAGCTGCGCGGCGATCTGGTAGGGGCCGAGCTGTGCATTGATGCCCTCGACGGCGTCGACGAACAGCGAATCGGGATCGCAGAGCGCCAGCTTGGCCGTGTCATTGGAGTTCAGACGGACGGCGACACCGGCCGGGAACGCCGCGTCGAAGGCGGCTTGCGTCGCCGTCGCGGCCTTGCCGAAGGGCATGCAGATGCCGACGACGCTCATCAGCGCATTGGACGGCACGGCCGCCTCGTTGGCGTCGCGCCGGATTGTGATCCCGAAGACCGGGTCGGTCATGACAGTCTCTCCTGTGGAGCTGAAAGACAACCCGGCTGATCGGGTTGAGCGATGTACTTTAGAGACAAGTAATATTGGTCGAACTGGACACCGCCGGACTGTCGAGCTATGGAACTGGCGCTCAACAGCCTCAGAAGAGAGCCGGCAGTGACTGGAGACAGGCCAAAAAAAGCGGAACGCCTAATCATCGAAGCGCAGGAACGCTTTGAGCAGGACGACTTCAAAGAGGTCGCGCCGAACGCTATCGCGCAAGCGCTATTCGAAATCCGCCTGTCGCTATGGCTTTGTTTCGCCGTGCTTTGTCTACTGCTCTGGCGCCTCTGGTAGGTTAGCGAGGCCATCCGGTTTCGATGTCGACTGCCTCGAGCGCCGCGAAATCAGACGCGTCGCCAATTTCCGCTGACAATGCCCTCGCCCGACTGAAACACGCTTGCACATGCCTCCCGACCGCGATGGCGATTGCGGTCATCGTTACAGCATCGAGCGTGACCCATATGCCCGGCTGCGCCTCCCAATCAATCGCCTGAAGCTCGGGGTCGTTCTTGAAAAGGGCTACGGCGCCGGTGATCTTAGCCTGACTGTTTGCATCAGTGCGAACTGGCGCCCCGTTCACGAGAATCCCACCAGTCTCGACCTTCCACCGCTGATCGGAAAGGGCGCTGAGCTTGGCGACACGGGTTTCCTCTAGCGTTGGAACAGTCCGCGAGTAGGCCGTTGCCGTCCCAGCTGCTTCGGCGAACATAGCCCGGCCCAGTTCCTCCGGATCATCAGGAGACGCCGTGAATGGTATCCAGCCAAATGCAGGATGCTCAATCTCGAGATCAACTGCGCCGAACTGATTATAAATGGGGTTGCGGTAGTCCATTACGAGATCCTTAAGAAGAGCGTTTGCCGGCGGCGGTTGGACCCGGCACTATTGTTCACGCGCCCCATAGCCCTCCACGTTCCTGAAAGAGCGGCGCCGCCCTTGACGCCAGTCATTGAGCCGGACCCGAACACGGTATCGTCCGTGGCGTCTGTGCTACTGTTCTCGCTAACGCCGGAGGGCTGTATCGCAGACCCGGCGTATGTTGATCCGTCCACGATGCCGGTGCCGTTTAGACTGTAGCCAAAGACATAGGTTCCAACGGCGCCGTAGGTTAAACCTGCGTTGCCAGCGCCATAGTCGACGGTGCCGGGAAGGCCGTTCAGCTTGGCCAACAGCGCCGTCGTGAAGCTCGCGGTAGTTCCGGCAAGCACGGCCGAATAGGCTTGAACGTGCGTGCCAATTACCAAGCCGAGGAGCGTCCGCATGGCCGAGTAGTCGGCCGCGGTAATCAACGAGCGAGCGTTGGCGGACGCATCGGTGATGTCTGCAGCGGTCACCGCAAGCAGCGCCTTCATTGCCGCGTTGCTTGCCGCCTGCACCAAGGAACGGCCGCTAGCGCTCATGTCGATGATGTCGGCGACCTGAAGCGTCACTGCCCCGCTCTTGCCGGCTACGCTCGAAACCTGGTCGGTATTGTCGATCTTGTCCCAAGATGTGCCGTTCGAAACGATCCAGTCCCCGACCTTCCAGTCGGTGATGCCGCTGACGTTTGTCGCGCCGGGCGTGTCGACTTTGTAGTACTGGCCCTTGTTGGCGCTTGAAGCCGCCGGAATCGTCGGGGAGTTCGTAATGGCGTTCCAAGTGCCTTGGTAGGACATGGCACCAAAGAGCGCCGCCGGCAGTTGCGCAGCCGGCACCTTGCCCGTCGCGTCGAGGCTGGCATAGCCGTTCGCGTTGCCCTTTTCCGAGCCGTCCTGCTTGCTGTCGAGCGCGGCCTGCAGTCCGGTCGTGTCGGCGATGACGTGGCTGTGGACCAGCAGAGCGCGTTGCGCCACCGAGACGAGCAGGCCGGCAATGTCGAGGTCGATCGCTGAGAGCGCCGCGATCAGCCGCAGAACGTCGTCTTCGAGATTGTTGCTGCCGTCCGGAAGCTGATAGCCGCGGTTCGGCGTGCTGTTTTCAACAGGCATTGGCGGTCCTAAGCGAGGGTTACGGGGTCGAGATCGCCCGGAAGTCGTAGGCCATCGGCCGCGCCGCCGGGGTGCCGGTGAGCGTGATGCGGATGCGCCCAACGGGATTGGCATTGAAGCCGACGACACTGTATTTGCGCTCGACCCAGCCGGCGTCCTGCAGCGGCGTCTGCGTCACCTGCGGAACCGCTGTCCAGACATCGTTGGCGGCGTCAGCATGCAGCGCGATCGTCGCGCCGGTCGGGATCTTGGTCTTCAGGTAGGACAGGATGTCGACGCCGGTCCCCATGTCGAAGGCGCGGGTCACATAGGTGCCCGTCGTCTGCAGTTCGCCCTCGATCGCCAGGATCACCGGGAACACCACCGGCGAGACCTTGGCCGAGCCGGTGAGCACGGCGCGGACCTGGACATTGCCGGTGTAGAAGGCCTGCAGTTCCCAGGCCTGGTCCGGGTTGAGCAGGGTGACCGAACCGTCGTCGAGCTCGACCTCGAAATGCATCGCGGCCGCGGCGGTCGGCAGCTCGACCTCGGCGCGGATCAGGAGATCGCTCATGTTGGCGACCGCGAAGGTGCCGACATTGATAGTCTTGGCCACCGGCGCGAACTTGGCCGCGACCAGCTGGAAGCAGATGTCCTCGTCCTGGTGCGGCGTCCAGGTGACGGCGTTCGACGACGACAGCATCACGCCGACCGAATAGGGCTGCGCGGCGACCGGCTGCTGCAGGTCGGCATCGAAGTCGCCGAGCTTGGCCGTCTTGATCGAATGGTCGCCGTCATTGGTCTTGACGACGAAGGCGTATTCGATGCCGCCGGCGAGCCAGATCGGATAGGGGAAGCGGATCTCGGTCCACTGGCCGATCACCGCTGCGTTCATGTCGTAGAACGCCTGGGCGATGACGTTGACGGTCGGAATGCCGTTGGCGACCTCGACCAGCTCGAGCACGATCGGATTGTCGGGATCGCCGACCAGGCAGACCTTCAGGTTGACGCCGGCAATGTGCCGCCCCTCGGTCAGCGTGAAGGTCTGCGCCAGCGGGTCGGACCGGCTGCCGCCATTGCCGCCGCCACCGCCGCCGACACCTCCGGTCTCGCGCGGCGCTGTCACTGAGGTCTGCTGCACGGTCGTGGTGATGACGCGACGCAGCGTCTCGATGTCGATCGTGCCCTGCCCGACGAAGATGGCGGCAGCCTTCGAGCCGCCGGCGCCCTCGGCGACGAGGCCCTTCGCGCCGGCCGGCACATTGGCCGGGACGGTGAAGCTGTTGACGATCTGGCCGGCGCCGTCGGCGGAAAGGCCGCCCGGATTGACGTCGATGCCGTCGAATTCGAGCTTAGTCAGGTTCTCGCCGGCGCCGAAGCCATGAATAGTGAACTGCAGCGAGATCTGCCTGAGATAGGAAAGCCGCTCCTCGCGCGTCGAGCTCTCGATCGTCTCCTTCTGCGTCGTCGTGGTCGTCGTCGTGGTGCGGCCGGTGGTCGACCTCGACGTGGTGATGACAACCGGCGACGACAGAGCCGCCGCGCTGTCGGAGGCCCATTCGGTGGCGCTCTCCGTCCAGTAGTCGACCGGCGGATTGATCGTCATCGACGCCGGCAGCGGCGTGAAATTCTGATAGGGATTGATCTTGGTGCAGCGAGTGGCCAGCGCCTGCTCGACCGCCACTTCTTCCGTCCAGTTCAGCAGCGTCACGCCCGCCAGGTTGATCGAATGGAAGCTGGGGTCGATCGCCAGCCGCAGCAGGCCGCCGAACACAGCCGCGGTCTGCGCCTCGCCCTCGTCACGGTAGCGGTCGGAGGTGAAGGGATCGACGAAGACGCCGTTCTTCGAGATCGGCTCGCGGCTGTCGATGTCGCGCTGCAGGCGCTCGAGCGCGATCAGGTCCAGAGCGTCGACCAGGCTGTTATACATCCGGTCGATCTTCGCCATGGTGTAGGCGCGGACGCCGATATTGGTGACGTTCGGCGTGCCGGTCCAGATGTTCTCGACCAGCGCGAGCGGCAGCACGTCGGCCGGCACCGTCGGCGGCAGCGCGTTGGTGCGGCTCGAAACGCCCTTCAGGTAGACCGAGTTGCCGTCGCTATCCAAGCCGAGCACGTCGACGCGCGGCAGCTTGAAGTCATAGTCGACCTGTATCTGGCCGCCGTTCACGCCGCCGGCGACGGTGATCGAGGTCGCGGTGATGTCGGTCGGCGAGACGATGCCGAGATAGCGATATCTGACGGTGTAGCTCGACCCGGTCGCCGGCTCGGCGCCGCCAGCCGCCCACGACACCAGGTCGCCGGCCTTGGTGTAATCGGCCGGGCTAACATAAGTCGTTGCGCCCTGCTTAACCTCGAGGATGGCGGTGACGCCGGTGTTGGTGAGCGCGTCCGAGCCGTTCGGCGTGCCGCCACGAACAACCGTATCAGTTACTTCCTTCTCGACCAGAACTTCGCGGATGGTGGCAATTGGGCCGTGATTGAGGGTGAGGATAGTCGGGTTCGTGCCGAAGGTGTGCACCTCGGTTGGGATGCGGAAGAGATCGAAGCTTTCCGTCTCGCGGTGGCGCAGCGCCGCATAGCGCGTGCGCTTCTGGCCCTTGATGTTGGCGACACCCTCGGCGATCGAGAAGACTTGGTCGGCGCCATCCTTGCCCAGCGCCGAGACGGAGCAGCCGGAGACGATATAGTTGCCGTTCGCGTCGAAGTCGTAGATCGCGAGCTGCGCGTTGATGCCGGTCAGGTTCGGCGGCGGCGTCTGGTCGATCGCCACACCGTCCTTCAACAGGTAGACCGAATAGAGATCGCCCTCGCCGCCGTCGCCGGAGAAGCCCCAGGCGAGCGCGAACACGACGCGCGCGGCGCCCGCTTCCCCCTCGGACAGGGAGCCCGGCATCAGGCCCAGCAGAGCGGGCTCCTCGAGCTCGGTGACATAAGTTTTGAGCAGGCGCACCCCAATGTGCACGGCACCTGTCATCGGCACGTCTGTCAGCACCGCCGCCGGCGCGTCGAGAACACGGCCTGCCACATAGAGCTTGCCGGCGATCAGCGTGACGGTTTCGGCCGCAACGTCGATGATGATGTCGGCGCCTTCGACGCGGTCGCCGTCGCGCGCGACCAGATTGCCGATCGAACGGATCTTCCGCTGAAGGATGGTCTGGGCCTCGACCATCTCGGCCGCCTGACCAATCTTGCCTTCACGGTTGAGCACGCTGTCCCACAGCGGGAACTGCGGGGAGCGGTCATAGGCGCCGGTCAGGTTCGACTCGTGCTCGTAAGCCATTTTGCCTCAGCTGATTTTCAAGAGCGCACGAAAGCGTTCGCGCGAGGTTTTGCCGAGAAGCGCCGGCGCGATATCGAAGCCGCCGACGATGGCGCCACCCGCGATTGCGGCGCCGGGCAGCCAGCGGATACCGGCGGGGTGTGCGCCGAGGGGCACGCCGCCGAGCGTGACGCTCCAGGATTGGATGGTCTCGCCCTCGCCTTCGCCGAAATCCATCATGGCTTCGACATAAAGGTTCGGACCGGCGCCGCTTGCCACGACCCAGCTTTGCCCGGCGGCCTGGTAGTAGCCTCCGAAGGAAGCGCTGACCGGCCGATAGACTCGCGCCCTGCGGAAACCGATCGGCGAGCCGTCCTCACGATAGACGCCGATCCAGCACGACTTGGCGAGCAGCGCGGTGGCGATGATCTGCGCCCTCGACAGAGCGGCGTCCGAGACCCATTTCAGGCCGGGCGTGTTCCAGGGGAACGGCCCCCAGCCGATCGACCCGCCCTCGACCGGCTCGATCCAGGCGCCAAGCGCGGTCAGCTCGGCTTCCGTCAGGTCGTGCTGGCCGGCATCGAAGGTGCGGCCGAAGGACCATTTGACGCCGCCGGCGTGGAGGAAGACGCCGGAGTTGTCGCCCCAGATGCCGTCGCCCCACCTGGTGTAGGCCCAGTCGTGCTCGCGCACATTGTAGCCGTTCCAGGCGCGGTAGAACTCGGAGCGGACCGGGTCCGACAGGCGCACCACGGCCTCGATCGTGCCGAGATCATCCTCGTCGTCGCGGAAACGGTCGAGCTCAAGTTCATAGAGGTGCCAGCGGGTGCGGCGCACCGGCGCCTCGTAGAACGTCGAGAAGGCGTAGCCGACCCATGTCAGGCTTTCGGCGACACCTTGCGGCGTGCCCTTCACCCGCTGCCACCGCAGGCCGTATTCGATGACCGAGGCGAGGTCGGGCAGGTATTGCGAGATCGCGCCAAGCCCGTATTCGACGACGAGCCAGGGCAGGATCGAGGGCTGCACCGGCGCGAATTTGAAGCCGCGCAGCTCGTCGAAACCGGGCTCAAGCTCCGGCAGCCGGTCGAGCGATTCCGCGAGCGCGCGCTCGAAGGCCGTCGCGTTCTGCGGCAGCAGGTTCTGCCGTTCGCTCACCGGTCGCGGCCCTTGAAGGTGAGCGTCACCGTGCCAAGCTTCACCGCGGCGCCGTCATCCACGGTCGTGTCGGTCACCGGAGCGGTCAGCGACACTTTCTGGACGCCCGGCACCTGGAGCTTGGAAACCAGCCAGGAGCGCGTCAGGTTGAAGCCGAGCCCGCCCTCGTCGGCCAACGACTGACGCAACAGCGCCTCGAGGCTTTCGAAGACGGTCATCGGCGTCGTCGGCAGAAGCCAGATATCGGCGGCGACGTTCACCGTCGCGTTTGTGGCGGACACAACGGTGATGCGGTCGGAAATCACCCGCACGCTGTTCTTCTGCGCCTCGGCGTCGACCGCGGCGAGCAGAGCGGCGTCCGGCTCGCCGAAATTGTCGGTCGCAAGCACGGCAATGCGAATGTCCGGGCCGGTACCGACGCGATAGACGGCGACATCCTTGACGCGGATGCTCGCCCGGAACGCCGCACTCTTGTACCAGTCCTCCGACCCGGCGGTCGAACGGCTGGAGATCGCGGCGAGGGTGCGGGCGCGAAGCCGGGCGTCGGTCTCGCCGTCCAGCCGCACCACGTCGTAGAAGGCGGCGAGATGGTCAAGGTCCCCGCCGGCGGCGAAGGCCAGAAGGTTGGCCTTGACGGCGTCGTTGATGGCCGCCCGGTAGAAGACTTCGCGAAAAGCGCCGACCTGCAGCTGGATGTTGCCCGGCTCGCCCTCGAGGTCGATGAAGCCGGAGACGTCGAGCCCGCTGGCGGTAGCCAGATCGACGAATACGGCCTTGATGGCGGCCAGCGCGGCAGCCTCGGACGTGACGCTGATCGCCTGCGGATCGGGCAAGCCCTCGAGCGTGGACAGATCGAGCATTACCTACCCCGTGACGATCAGTTGGCCGCCGGCCTGACCGAGGCGCAGCGAGACGGTGCCGGCCGGCGTGAAGTCGCCGAGATGGGCGCGCGGCCGGTAGATGCCTTCGATGACCCAGGCGGAAGCGCCGGCGCGGTCGAGTGTCAGCGGCGAGATGCGCGTCGGCGTGAGGCGCGGCTCGAAAAGCAGGATCACGGCCGCGACCGACCACTGGAAGCGGATGACGGTCTGGACGTTGGCGAGCTCGCCGAGCAGCGCCGGGACCGGACTGCCGACATATTCACGCAAGACGCGCTCGAAATAGCGTGTCGTCAGCAGGATCTCGATCGCCTGGATGACGTTGTCCCAGCCGCTCTGCCGCAGCCCGGTCGAGCGGTCCATGCCGAATTGCGTCACTTGCGCTTCCCGCGCCTGCCCTGCTTTGCCGGAGCGTCGGCCGATCCATCGGCCTTCGGCTGCGCCGGCTCGACGACATGGCCTCGCAGCCGCTCATAAGCCGCCTGCGACGGCGTCATTTCGACGGCGGTGCCGGCCACGCCAAGGTGCGGCGCGCGCTTGGTGACAACGAGTTTCATGGAAGCCTCCTAGTCGGCGGCGAATACTTTCGAGGAGCCCTCGACGATCGGCCAAAGGCCGGTCGAGGACCCCGAACTGACGTGAACCTTATCGCCTATGCGAGCGACCTTCCTGCCTTCCGCGCCGCCCAGGTCGACGCGCGGCGCCGACAGTTCGGCGCGGTCGCCGCCGCCATCGAACAACATCGCGGCGCCGCCGAATTTCGACAGGATCCGCGTGCCGGGATCGGAAGACGGCGCGGCGTTCTGGTCCGAAAAGGTCATCGGCAGCGCTACGGCCTGGCGCATGTCGCCATGCGGCGCGACCAGCATCATCTGCTGGCCTTGCGTCGGCGGCCGCCAGGATTTTTCGTTGCCGGCGATCTCGCCCCACGGCCGCAGCGGCGACAGGAATTCGCGGCCGTTCGCGTCGGACAGCAGGAGCTGCACGCGCTTGGCATCGTGGTCGACCTTCTTGACGGTGCCGAACCGCAGATTGCCGGCCACCATGCGCTTCAGCGCGGCGATATCGGCCTGCAGGCCGAGGATGACCCTCACCAGTTCCGTGTCATGCATCAGGCGGACCCGCCGAGATCGGGATCGGGCAGGATATCGTCCGTCAGTTCGGTCTGCTCGCCGTTGATGACGGTGCCGACCTGGTCGAACCCGACGACTTCGCCGGCATCGGGCGGCGCGACGCCCAGCATGGCCGGCACCGCGGCCGTCGTCATCAGGGTCGACTGGATCTTCTGCCAACTCATCAGGTCGACGCCCTTGGCGAGCTCGGCGCGCATGATGGTGACCGCCGCCTGATAATCCGCGACCGTCGCCAATTTGGCCAGCGCCGCGTCGATGATGGAAGGCAGTGCGGCGCCCGGAGCGGGATCGCAGACCGGCTCGATTTCGATTTCGACCATGCGGATGGCATGCTTGCGGCCGCCCTCCGGATCGACGCCGCGAGCGGCCTTCACCGGCCCGATCGCCGCGACCAGCGAGCGGAAGCATTCCGCGAAGGCGTTGGTCGGGTCGGACAGCACGCGCCGCCACTGCCGGTCGAGCATGTCGAGCGAGAATTCAAGACCGGCATCGGTCGGTGCGATCTCGATCTGGTTGACCGTCTGGCCGTCGGTCGTCTGATAGGTGACGCTCGAGGCAACGATGAGGTCGAGCGCGAAGGTCACGGTGCCGGAGGTGACGAAGAAGCCTTCGTTCTGGGCAGCATACTTGCTTTCGTCGATGCGCACCAGGATGACCGGCGCCTGCCGGTCGCTCATGATCGAAGACAACGCCTCGATCGAGGAATCGGTAACGCCGTCGGCGGCAATGGTGTTGCCGCGCAGCGCCTGGACGGCCAGCATGCGCAGCATTGCGTTGACCAGGCTCATCGGTTCTGTCCTTCGCGTGCCGCGGCTTCGCCGCCCGCTGCGGACGGCCGGCCAAACGTGCCCGACGGGCGGTCGCCCTTGCCGCCTTCGGCGGAGATCACGACGCCGCCTTCAGGTTCGATAGATAGAACACGAGGACCTCGGGCAGGTCATCGACGACGCGCTCGATCGAATAGATCGGCTCGGCCGGGCGGCTGGTGACCTCGCACTGATCGCCGGCCTTCGGCAGCCAGGGCATGTCGGCGCGCGGGATCGAAATGGTGCACAAGCGGCCGGCGTAGCGGGTCGGCGCCATGCCGCGATCGCGGCCGCCGAGGAATTCAAGGTCCGGGTCGATGTCGAACCGGCCTTTCAGGTCGACCATGGCCGGCCGGGAGGCATCGTCGGCGATCGACATCTCGCCCCGGACCTTGGCGCGGATGGTGATGAGATCGCCAAGGCGGGAGCGCGTCTCATGGACAAGGCGCGAGCGGGCTGCACGAATGTCCATGAGGGGCTCCGAAAAGGTGAGACCTCAGGCCTGGCCGAGGTCCATCTGGCTGGCCTCGTCCGCCTTCACGAGGTCAACCTTGCTGGCTGGGCGCGCGGCACCCTTAGCGACAAGATCGTCGAGCTGCTTCTTGTCGACGTCGATGATTGATCCAGGCGCCTTCACCTCGATTTCGGCGCGCTTGATTGTCTTGCCTTCCGGGCTCTTCTCGCCTGGCGACTTGCACAGGTGAACGGTGCTCAAAGCAACGGCTTTGACCATGATGCTTTTCTCCAATTGTGTTGAATTGCCGAGAAGGCAATCAGCCGAGGACGGTCGCCTTCAGCGTCGCGTTCGGATTGACGGGCACCATCAGCGGCGCCGACTGGGTGAGGATCTGCTCGATCGCCACATCGCCTTCGGGAATGTAGTTGCGCGGGAAGATCGCCAGCGCCTCGAACTGCGCATGCACGTCGACGATCGTGCCGAAGCAGCGATAGCCCTGCACGTTGGGACCGGTCAGCACGACATCCTTGGGCGACATGAACGGAGTGACCGAGCCGTTGACGGTGTAGTAGTCCTTATAGACCCAGACCTCGATGCCGCCACCGAGCGTGCCGCCATAGCGGACCTCGCCGGTGGTCATGAGGCCGGTCTTGATCGTCAGGTCGGCATTGCCGCGCCGGGTCAAGTCCATCTCGGCGAGGATCTCGCTGTCGCGTCGCATGACACCCCAGGCATCCGTGCCGACGGTGATGCGGTTCGGCGCGCCGCCGAATTCGGCCGAATGCATCGTGTCCGCCCAGCCCTGGATGTCGTCGAGGATGGACACCCCAGGATCGCCCCAGCGCGCGCCGGCGCCGAGCACCACGGTGTGTCCGGCGGCGCGACCGAAGTCGACCAGCCGCTGCGGCATGTCCTTGCCTTCGATGACGACCTTGCCGTCGATGATGGCCTTGGCGGCCATCCATTCCCAGAGCCTTTCGACCGCGACGCGATGGAACTGCAGGATGTCGGCTTTGACCGCATCGTAGCGCGCCGCGGGGCTCTGCGCATTGGGACCAAGCAAGGTGCCCGGGCGGCGGGTGAGAGCCCGCAGCGGCGACACAGGATCGCTGGCCTTGACATAACCCGGCTTGAAGCGCTCGACGCGCGCGCCTTCCTCGTAGATCGCCCGGCCTTGCGCCATCGGGGCGACAAAGGGCGCGAGCTTGCGACCCGAACGCGGAATTTTCTCCAGGTCGATATATTCGTCGGTCGATGACATCTGGTGGGGGAAGAGAAGATCGAGCCAGTAGCTCGGCACGATGTCGAGTTCGCGGAACACACCGAGCAGGGTGTGCGTATCCCAAAGTTCGTAGTTGTCGAAATCCGCCATGGTCGTGGCCCTTTGAAGGCGGCCGGGGCCGCGATTGCGTTGAGGGTTTGCGCCTTGCGCTCAGAGCCGCTTGCGGACGAGGATGTTTGTGGGCGCCGGCGCGACCCGGAAAGCGGCCTCGCGCTTGTCATCCGTGTTGAACGAGGCATCCCAATTGAGCGCATCCGGATTGAAATTGCCGGCCCGGTAGATCGCGACGCGCTGCGCGACATCGGTGTCGACCACCGGGGCAGTCGTGATGCCGAGCGGCGCCACACCGATCTGATCCGCCCCGCCGACGAGGGTGGTGTTCGAAAATGCGATGGCCGCGCCGGTCTCGGTGGTTGCGATCGCGTTGCCGGGCGCTCCCGCGGCCTTGGCGACGATACCGACGATGCCGGCGGCATCGGACTGAGCGCTGACATCGGGATGGGGCGTGGTGAGCGAGCCGTATGCGGTGCCGGCACCAGCTCCGCCATTGATCGCCGCGATCAAATTGCTGGCGGTCTCCGCCGCCGTCGCACCGATCTTGACCTGACCGGCGACAGTGGTCGGCGCAGCTTTCAAGGTGTAGACCGTCGCGCCGATGGTGATGGCGTCGTCAACTGCTCCGACACCGGAGAACACCAGCCGGCCGGTCGCCTTGTTGCCGGGCGCATGGAGAAAAGTCGCCATGGCCAGGGTGTCCGTGGCCGCGAGGCCGACAACCGAGAAAGCCGGCAGCGCTGCATTTGCTGCCACCCGAAAGTCCTCGGTGACAGGGTGCGGTATGGCCGAATTGAAGATTTCGGCGGAGGTGAACGTCTCGGATACGTCACGTGCCGCCATGCCCGGCTGCGCAAAGGGAATGCTGGTCATGATCGACCCTTTCAGGTGAGGAGTTGCGGTTGGATGGTGCGAGGCATCAGCCCTGCCTGGCCGGTGCCCCCGTCGAGGCGCGGTAATTGGCCAGGATCCGGTTGGCCGCTTCCTGCGATGCCGCCGCGGACTTTCCAGCGCCGGGCTGCGCGAGGCCGGCCGCGGCAAGGCGCGATTTCTCATAGACCTCGGCGTCCGCGTCGGCCGGCTTGACAGCCGCGACGTTGGCGACGACGAACGCGGCGACATCTTCACCCGTCATGGCAGGCGACTTGGTCGCCAGGTCGAGCGCCGCCGCCATGCGACCGCCGTCTCCCTTGACCCCCTCGGCGCCAAGGGCGGTCGTCAGGCGCTTGTTCTCGGCCGCCACGCCAGTGGCATGGCCTTTGGTCTCGGCAGCCGCGACCGCCGCGTCGTGGTCGGCTTTCGGAATGCCGGCAACTTCAATGGCGGCGGCCGCGCCGGTGGTCTCGCTCATGGATCTGCTCCCTTTCTGCGGGGTTGAGCGCCCGCCGTTCGGCGTGGAGGCGCGGGAAAGTTCGGCAAGTACGCTTTCGAACGAACCGACCCGGTCGGCGATGCCGGCGTCGACCGCAGCCTTGCCAATGAACGTGCGCGCTTCCGTCTTGCGCGCCGCTGCCGCCGTGAGCCTGGTGCCCCGGCCTTTGGCCACCGTGCCGAGGAAGGCGCCGTAGAAGGCGTCGACTTCGGCCTGCAGGTCGTCGCGGACCGAGTCGGAAAGCGGCTCGAAAGGGTTGGCGTCGACCTTGTGGACGCCGGCGTGGATGAGCGTCGGCGTGATGCCATCACGGTCCAGCTGCCGGCTGAAGTCGGCGTGCAGAAGAACGACGCCGATCGAGCCCGCTATGCCGGTTTCCGTGGTGACGATCTCGTTGGCGCCCGACGCGATTGCGTACATGGCCGAAGCCGCCATGCCGTTGACGACCGCGACGGTTCGCTTCCTTGCGGCAAGATCGCGCACGAGGGCTGCCGTTTCGAAGGCGCCCACGGCTTCGCCGCCTGGCGAATGCATGTCGAGGATGACGGACCTGACGGCAGGGTCGGCAGCTGCCGACTTCAGCTGGAAGCCGATCCCTTCATAGGAGGTCAAGCCGGAGCTGGCACCGACCCAGGCGCCGCGGTTCACCAGGGAGCCGGTGACCGTGATGATGCCGACCCCGTCGCGGGTGACGCGATACGGCACGGCGCGACGGGCGCCGTTCTCGTCCTCGACGACCGATCCCCCCTCGAATCGCGAACTCTCGGGCGCATTGACGCCGAGCCTGCCGGCAAGGACGGAAAGCACCACCTCGGCCTTGTCACGCGTGATCAGCAGCGGCCGGTTCAGCACCCGGTCGGCGATATGCATCAGCGATGTCATGGAGGCTCCTAGCGGATGAACCGCATGGTCTTGGCGTAGCGCGAACGCTTTCCGTTCTTTGCCGAGCAGGCAGCCGCGAGGCGCATCAGTTCGGCGTCGAGCGCCTTGATGTCGGCGCCAGAAAAACGAAGCTGCTCCCGGGTCACCGGGGACTGGATGGAAAGTTCCTCGACATGCTCGCCGGCGAGCGCGCGCAGCTTGACCGCATAGAGCGCCTGATAGAGCGCGCAGGGGTCATCCTGGTCGACGGCAACGCCGTTGATGGTGACGAGGGCCGGCATTAGGCATCTTCCTTTTTCTTCGATGCCTTCTCGTCCTGGATGACGTCGTCTTTCGCGTCGCCCGGCCCCTGACCGAACGGCGACGGCATGCCCGCCTCGACATAGCGCTTGTGCCAGTAGAGCCGGCGCTCGAAGACCTCCTCCGCGTCGGCGCCGATCTCCGCGCATTCCATGTCAAGCGTCGACGTCCCGTTGAGCAACCGTTCGCTCGCCGCCTTGGCGCTCTTCTGGTCGTCGGCAGTGGCCTTGGCCGGGCCTTGCCACATTGCCCAAAGCACCCTGTCCCGGTTTGCGGAGAAAGCCTCGTAGCCACCCTTGAACGGCAGCCGGCCGGTGCCGATCAGCTCGTCCACCAGATGCTCGAAGCCGATCTGGCAAATCGGCGAAGCGATGCGATCGCGGCGGCGGGTGACAACCGGGTGCAGGGACGCCCCTTCCATTCTGGTCGAGGAATAGGTCGCGCCCTCATAGTTCATCGTGTAGCTGGCAACGCTGATGCCGATCGCGCGCGCCATGCCGCGCTGCAGCTCGTTGGACACGGGCAGGAATTGCGGCCCCGGAATGCCCGTCGACATCAGGTCCAGTTTCTCTCCGGGCGCCAGATGTGAGATTTTCGGATCGCTGCCGACCGAGATTTCGCTTTCGGCCGCCTTGTCCATGACGGCAAGGAAATAGTCGCGGAACTGGGCGCGCAGTTCCTTGCCGTCCTGACTTTCGCCGAGCGCTTCAAGAGCCTCGAAGGCCTCTGCCGAAGGCTTTTCGCTGGTCAGCACCTGGGCAAAGACGGTCTGCAGGATGCCGGTCTGGATCGTCACGTCGACCAGCGTCTCCCATTGCAGGTATTCCCGAAAGGCCGCGACGAGTCGAGAAATGCCGCGCACGTCGTTGCCGTCCACCGGGTCGAACACATGAGCGACCATCTGGCGCCCTTCCGCGTCAAAGGCCCGATGGTCGCGCTTGACGACGATGCCGGTATCTTTCTCGGCGAGACGGTAGGCGACAGGACGGCCGTTCGGATCGTGGATAACGCCCTGATACAGCCCCTCGAACTCACTGGTGTCCTGCACCAAAGCGGCGGGGGTCGTCAGGCACATCTTGGTTCCGGACGTGATGCCGTAGCGGCGGCGGTCGCCGGCGGACATATAGTCCATCAGCATCAGCGCCTCGCCAAAGACGACGTCATGGCGCAGAGCGATGTCGACCTTTTGCGGCACGATGAACTTGCCCTTGAGGTCGCATTCGCGCGCGTTCCATGCCCAGCGTTTCCACTCGGCCTTCAACAGCTTGATGAAATCGTCCGTCTCCTTCCTGTCATAACCAAGCTTGGACAAATCCGGCATCGGATTGAGGATGAGCTCGACTCCGACGGTGTCGGCGATGACCTGGTCGACCGCGCCTCTCAGACGGCCGGAATTCTGGATGATGTCCATGGCAAGGCCGGCCGCGCGGCGCCAGGCGGTGCGGACCTCGTCGCGGTGGTCGCGCAGCGCGGTGCCGCGCGTCGACAGGATCCGGGAACGGCTGTCGCGCAGATACCCGGCATTTGCAGGCGGGCGCGGAGCGGACGCGCCTCCCCTGCCGAATATCCGCTCCAGCAACTTCATGCGCGCCTTTTCCATTTCTCGCGACGGGCTTGCGAGGCCTCGTCCGTCGTCGATTCCGTCGGGTCCGTGGTCTCAGGCTTCGGGGCATGGCGCAGGCCGTGAAGCAGATCCGGCTCCGAAGCCGGTCTCAGCCGCTCGCGCAGCGCCGCCCAGTCGTCCGCCCTGTTGGTCGACAGCCCGAGCATTTCCGCCATCGCCATGGCGTAGACCTGCGCGTCCAGGCAGTGGTTGTCCGGCCGCAGGCGTTTCCATTCCTCATGGAGCTTGCCGCGCACCACCTCGGCGACGAAGGCCTCCGCCGTGAGCTGCAGGAAATATTCCTTCGGCAGGAAGTCGCCGAAATGCACATAGCCCGGCGGATCAGCCGGCTCGCCGGAACGCAGGCCTGGCTTGTGCAGGTTGGCGAACAGTTCCGACTTGAGGCCCCATGTGCCGACGGGCCACAGCATGGCGCTGCCGAAACGCTTGCGCTTGCCGCGCTTGGTGACCGACTTCTTCGCCGGGACGCTGATTGCCGGCACACCGCGCCCGCCGACGCCCTTGACAGCATAGGCATTGGGGCGCCGCCGGCACCATTCCAGGACCTGGTTGGTACGACCGCCGTCGCCGCCGTCCACCGCCATCGCCTCGATCCGCCGCCAGCTACCGAAAGCGTCGTCGAGCGGCTTGGCGAGGAACTCACCGAGCTTCGTCCAGGCGCCTTCGCCTGCATTGTCCGTCGCGCCCTCGAAGAAGCGGACGCCCAGCACCCAGCACTGTCGGTTCTCGCCAAAGGCGACGACAACGGCCCAGATGCCATTGTGCTGCACGTCGGCGCCGGCGACGAGAATAAGTCCTTCGGCGGGGATCTTCATTTCCGCGAAGGGCTCGCGGCGCTCCATCAGCCGCTCATATTCCGGCGCGTTGCCCTTCACCTTGGCGGGAAGGCCGTACACCAGATTGAAAATACCCTTGTCACCGAGACCGCCGGCCTTGGAGTGGTTGAGAATGTCCTCGGCGATCGCTTCGTAGCTCATCATCAGCGAGATGAAGGCATCGACATGGAAGCCGGGGTGCCGGTCAGGACCGGTCAGGGTGGCGATGTAGCGCCCATTGCGGACGCCGATGACCCGCTCGGTTTCGCTGATGATGTGCCCGCAATGCGGGCAGACATAGAAGCTCTTGTGCGGATGCAGTCGATCGAGATGGAAGCCCTCGTGGCCTTGGACGAACTCTTCGCCGCATTCAACGCAGCCAATGTTCCAGAAACGCTGGTCGGAGCGCTTGAAGGAGCGGTCGATCCGGCAATGCCCCGGCAGGTCGCCCAGGTCGTCGCCGGTGTCGATCTCAGGCGTCGACAGCTCGAAGATCTTGAAGGCCTTCGTGCGCCGGAAGGCGGTGAAGCGACCGAAGAACAGCGTTTCCGGATCGTCGCCGCTGACATGGGTCTGCCACTTGGAGACCTCGTCCTTGACGCCGTAGCGCGTCGTCTTGCCCGAGAGATCGGTCGCGACGTTGGCGTTGGCGAGCATCAGTGATCCGCCGGCGAAGCGCTTCTCGTAGATGGTCGAGCCCGAGCCGGACCGGCTCACGGCCGGGAAGATCACCTGCTTGCCGGTCTTCACCTGCCAGGCCTCGATAAGCGGCTGCAGCTTCTGGCTGTTCATGTCCTGCAGGAAATCGATCGACGGCAGGCCGTAGATGGTGTTGTCCGGGGCCGTGTCGGCGATGTAGAGCGACCAGGCAAGGGCGAGGATCGAGACGCCGGTCTGCTGCGACTTGCGCACCGTCACCAGATTGCAGGGATGCTCGAGCGACAGGCAGTCGGCGATCTCGCCGAGATATGGCGCGTCTTCGAGCGCCCAGAGTTCTCCCTTCTTAGGCCCGTCGACCAGCACGATGTTGTCGGGCAGCCAATGGCGAAAGCGCGCCGGCGGGCGAGGCCTGATCGCCTCCGCAAGCGCCATGCCGGCAAGGCGCAGCGCGCCGGGATGGCCGGGCCCGACGTGGATGCTCACAACTCTTCGTCCTCGAGCACGTCGTCATGCTCGGCAGCTTTCTCGACGATGGCGCCGAGCCGATCGGCGATTTCGGTGTTCAACTCGAAAGCGATGCTACGCAACAGCACGCGCAGGCCATGAGCGCCTTCTCTGGAAACTGCCAAAGCCATGTCGTCGGCCTTGTTCTGCAGGCGAGCGATGCTCGATTGGATCTCCCGGCCGCAGACGGTCAGGGCTTCACGCATCCGGTCGGTACGAACCAACTGGCCGATATGCTCCTGCCGACGCAGCTTTTCGCGTCCGACTTTGAGCCAGGCTTCTTGCCGAAGCGCTTCGTCACGCGACGTGCTTGAGTTGGCCGACGGAGCTGACGGGGCGTCCTTGCGAGCTGCCGCTATCTTCTCGGAGCTGGCGAACTCGCCGCGGTAGTGATCGTAGTGCGCCAGCGAGAACCGCATGATCCGATCGCGCGCGTCGCGCTCGACCGGAAGGTCATGCTCCTCGACCAGTCGCCGCGCGAGTTTGGTCACGGCCTGCTTCGTGACGCCGTCGCGCGCCGCAACGTCGGCCGGCGTCGCCATCACGTTTTCTTCAGACGGCATCCAGACAACTTCCTTCGAGCCGCTGACAACCCTGACAACCCAACTTTTTCGATGGTGCGACTGGCAGAAATCCAGGGGCCGGTCTGCCCGTTTGAGGTCGAGGGACGGATACGGTCCCTATACATTGAGTGGCGGCGCGGCTGTCTTGCCCAGTCAGTCGAAGAAGCCGGGAAGCATGAAGCTGATCTCATGCATGACCCTCGGCGGCAGCTCGCGGTTGGCGAAGGCCGTGAACTCTTGCGCCGTGTCGCCCTTGACCATCTCGGCCGGGATGATGACCCCTGAATCCACGAGTGAGACGGGCCTGGCCCACCTCGTCGAGGACCGGTCCGGCGCGTAGACGTGGCCGCCCAAGCGCTTGGCGGTGACGCGATTTGGAAACCGGCCTGCCTTGGTGAAATCTCCGGCAAACAGCCGCCGCATGCCGAAGGGCGAAGCGGTCACGCCAGC
Source organism: Mesorhizobium sp. AA23 (assembly GCF_001672435.1). Classification (NCBI taxonomy): domain Bacteria; kingdom Pseudomonadati; phylum Pseudomonadota; class Alphaproteobacteria; order Hyphomicrobiales; family Phyllobacteriaceae; genus Mesorhizobium; species Mesorhizobium sp. AA23. Next base: position 567,807 of record NZ_LYTP01000028.1, on the reverse strand, counting down.
CCGCGTCTCGCGCGGCTTGAAGTATTTGAGCGAGACGTCGCCGCCCTGCGTGCGCATGGCATAGGCGAGCTCGCCATAGTTGGCCCGCTCGACCTTGATCGCCCTGCGGATGGTCCGGTACGGCAGCCCCGTCTGGTTCGCGAGCGTCCGCGTCAGCTTGGTGCGCAACCGATCGCCGACATGATTTACGGCTCGCGCCAGCACCAAGCTGCGCTGCATCTCGCTCAGGCGGCCCAGCGCGTTGTCGAGCCGCTTGAGTCCGGAGAGATCGGCCCACCGGATCGTCAGCAGGCCGTTCAAGCTCGCACTCCGAAAATGAAAAGCCCCGGTCGCGAGGAGCGCCGGGGCCAGTTCTTTCTTACCGTGATCAGGTCTATGTCAAGTTTCTGCCGCGCGTCAACGGACGGAGGCGTTTTTTTTCGCGCGTTGATCCGCAGCGCTGTCTGCCAACCACACCCCAAGTCTGTCCTCTTCAAGCCAGGGCGTCATCGAGCGATCGGAAGACACCAGCCGATGCGCGATCAGCTGCGGCCCGAGCTCGGCCTCGAGCCTGCGCAGCGCTGCGACCCAGATCTGGTAGTCGAGCCGGCCCATGATGTCGCCGCTCGGATCGGTCGCGAACTCGTACTTTCGGTAAGCGCCCCTCGCCGGCCGCTTGACGCGCTCGTCATAGCCATGCACCTCGATGTCGTAGGCCTGGCCGTTGTCGTCGATGACGCGCTTCATGACGAACCAGGCCGGCTTGCCGGCGCGCTCGGCCAGCCGAATCCTGGCGGGCTCTGCGCCCCAGTCCGGCTCCCGCCCGAGGATCGCGGTCCCGACGACCAGGCTGACAATGCCTTCGCCGCGTTGCTCGTGCGAACGGGCGCGATATCGTTCAACCGAGCGCGCGACATAGAGATCGGCCAGGCAGTGCGTATCCGGCCAATCTGCCAAGGCATTCCAGCCCGACGGGATGACGACCTCGCAAACTGCCATCGCCGCGACCGCCCGGCCAACGGTCACCGCATCTTCGTGTGGCTCGCCCTGCTCGATCCAAAAATTGTCGTAGTCTTTGCGGCCGCCGTCTATCAGCGCGCCAAGCTCGCCAAAGCTGGTGATCTTGCCCCATGAGGAAGCCTGCAGCATACGCCAGGCCGAATGCGGATTTTCCAGACCTTCCACGCCACCGCCCTTCGGCAGCTCATGGACGAAGGCCCAGGTCAACAGCTCTTCTATGTTCACCGTCTTCATCTGCATTCACTCCTTCGTCCCAATTTTCCTCTTATCGACCCAGCTCGCTGCTCTACGTCCCAAATCGAAAAGGCAACAAAGCGAACAAAAGCAGCAGGATAGCCGGAATGTCGGGACGGGAGGGTCACAAGGGACGATGAAATCCGCGCCATACATGAAACACCCGCCATCCCTCTTTGCATCGGTTGATCTCATCCGCGCATAGGCAAACCGAGAAAAATCCACCCTAGCGTCCCTTGCTTCCTAACCTGCTGTTTTCCCGAACCCTTTTAGCCAGTCTCTCCCGCCCCAGTCTGCGCTCTACCGTCCCTCGCGGCCTTGGCGCGCAAAAGGGGAAAGGGTCAGCCCTCAAAGCCGTATGCCTCGGGCGAAGGGCCTGGATCGCGGCCGGGCGGCCGCACGAACTCGTCCTTGACCCTGATGCCCCGGTAAATCGTCGTGCCGCTTTTCGCCTTCCAGAAGCGCTTCATCGCGCCCTCAGGCGATCGCCATGTCAGCCGGGTGTAATCGGGAAGCTTGCGTGAGAACGTAGAGGCTTTGAACTCGGCCGCACCCTCGCGGGCTGCCCAGTTGGCGTAGCCGAGGTGCAAGTCGCCCGGCGACGTCTCGTCATCCTCCTTGCCCGTCACGATGCAAGCGTTGCGCAGGAAGGCGCCGATCGGATCGCTCTCTTCCCGATATTCGCGGGTCGCGGCGAGCACGCTTTCCGGTGGTCGCAACCCATAGTTCAAATAGTCGAGCGCCCCCTGCACCAGCCAGGCGAAGACGCCGTCGGCTTCGGCGCGCAGCTTCTTGGGCAGGTCCCGATCGATCCTGTCCTTCGAGATCTGGACTTCCCACGGCACGAGGTAGACGCGCCGCCAGATGCCGTCGGAGGTGTCGTCGATGCGCGGCTTGTGGTTGCCCGAAAGCAGGATCTTGAACTGCGGCACCACTTCGAAGAAATCCTGGTGCAGCCGCCGCACCGCGATCTTCTCGCCGCCGGTCAGCGTCTTGATCAGCGCGTCCTTCAGCTTCACGCCCATTTCGGGTTCCGATGCCGCGACCAGCCGCGCTCCGGGCAGGCGCGCGAGATCCGGCGTCGCTTCGTTGCCCCCTCGCCTGGTGTCGCCGGCGAAGCTGTCTATCGACAGCGTCACCGCAAAGTCGCCGAGGATCGAGCAGAGCAGGTCGACGAAGGTCGACTTGCCGTTCGACCCGGCGCCGTAGAAGAAGACCAGGCATTGCTCGACGGTGAGGCCGAGAAGGCAATAGCCTGCGAACCGCTGCAGGAAGCCGCTGATCTCGGGATCCGGCTGCACTTCCTTCAGGAAGGCGTCGAAAACCGGAGCCGCAGCTTCCGGTCGATACTCGGCCTCGCCACTCTTCGAGATCAGGTCAACGGGATTGTGCAGATCGAGGCGCGCCTGCCACTCGTAGACAGGATCCTGCGGATCCGACTCCTCATGCTCCATCCGCACAAACCGCAGCGTGCCGGAACGGCAGTTGAAGGCGTAGACATCCCTGTTGAGGTCGCCCACCATCCTGGCAACATGCGGCAGCGCCTCCTTCATCATGTTGTCCAGCTTCGACGAACCGGCCGAGCTCTTCGCATGACGATGCCGTGACGATTTCCTCGCGTTGGCACTTTTCCGCGCCTCATCGGCTGCGTCGATGATGTCTTCCAACTCCATCAGCCGGCCGAGCTTCTCGGCGTCCCAGTCCTTCCTCGGCGCGCCTAAGCGCTTGCGCTCCAGGCGGGCGTTCCGGCCGGCCTCCAGAGCCCTCTCCTCATCTTCGGTCGCGGTCAGCAGCGCGGCCTCGGCCGAGATCAGCTCGGCGGTCCTCTGGGCCAGCGGCCGCACCACGGAACCGTCCTCGTCCTCTTTCCAGCGCGTGCCGTCGAAACCATGCCAGCCGACGCGCGCCACATGCAGCACGCGCGAGCCGTGGCGGATCAGGAAACGCCGGCCGTTCCCGATATCCGTCTCGGGCTCCGAGGCGCAGTCGCTCAGCACCGACTGCTCGTCGGGCTGGTCGGGAAGCCGCCGCCGCGTTTCACCCGCGCCAGGCAAGGGGGATCGGGGCTCTTTGACATAGGCGGCGGCCTGGCGCTGGGCTTCCTCGAGCACGGCGGCCACCTGGTCCGGCATGGCGGGTTTCTTGTTGCTCACGCCACCCTCTTCGCGGCCTCGGCAGCCATGGAGGCGAAGTCGCATCCAGGCCGCGGCCAGACGATCGGGATCGCCCTGCCCGGCCGCGCATGCCGGGCACGGGCGCGCGCCATCGCCGCCGCGGTCACAACGCGCTCGGAGTCGCTATCGGCGAGCAGCACGAGCTCGGTGACCTGTTCGCCCACCCACATGGCGTCCTCGGGGTCCTGACCAGGTCGAGGAATCGGGCCGGCAATCATCACCGGTCGCGGCACGCCTTTCGAATCCGGCTTCTTCAATTCCGGATGGGCGAAGCGCGAGGCGGGATCGGCCGGGCCGGCAAGATTGCCGAGATCGCCGGCGGCGAAATAGAACGTGTCCTCGCGCCAGTTCTCCCAGCAGGCAAAGGCCGCGCCGTTCTCGATTCCCTCCCCGCCGACCCAGCGCGCCGCGGAAGGATCGCCGAAAAGCGGGATCAGCCCGCCCTTCTTCGAGCCGCGCATTTTCTTGGTCGGCAGGGCCTCGCCCGTTGCTGGATCGCTGAGCAGCGGCCGGAACTTCGGCGACCTGGCCAGATCGATCCAGGTGATGTGGCAGCCGATCGCATCCAGATCGGCATTGAGGAAGGGCGCGACCATCGCCGGGCCCGAATAGAGCTCACTCGGCCGACCGCGCTGATCGTTGCCGTGCCAGTAGGCCAGCTCCGATGCGCAGCGCAGCCATTGCGAGGCGCTGCGCCCGCAGCCGCGTGCCTCGAGATAGTCGACGACCAGCCGCCCGAACCGGCCGACGCGTGCCGCGGCTTCGTAGATGGACCTGGCCTTTTGCCGTTCGCGCTCGCGATAGTCGACCCGCCGTTCGGCGCGTTCAGCCACCCGAGCTTCATTTAGACGCCGGCATTCTTCGAGACGCCTGCGTCGAGCGTTCGCCGCGTCGGCATTTTCGGCTCCCGACTGGCTAGGAACTGGTCGGTCGAGCACAATGGAGCACGCCTCCAGCAACCCCTCGCGCCGATGCAGGTCGAGGCCTTCGCAGTGGGCAGCCATGCCGATGCCGTCATTTCCGCCAGCACCGCCAGCCCGGCAGTTCCATTTGTTCTTGGCGGTGTTGAACGCAAAGGTGTCCGTGCCGCCGCAATGCGGGCATGGCTGCGGATGCTCGTGCCGGCGCCCGGTGAATTTCAGGCCGAGCCGTTTGGCGGCGTCGTCGATCGAGACGGCGCGCGCCTCCTCGACGCACTGTTCAATGACGAAGCCACCAGACTGCATGCTCAAAACAGCGGCTCCTGTTTCGGCTCAGCTGGGGCTTCGACAAACATATCTGGCTGTGCATAGGCCTTTCGGATCCGCTCGCAGGCGATCTCGAAATAGCCGGGATCAATTTCGATGCCGATGAAGGGGCGGCCCTGCTTCACGCATGCGACGCCAGTGGTACCTGAGCCCATAAACGGGTCCAGCACCGTCCCTTCCGGCAGGAAGGTCAGGCACCAGATCATAAGCTCGACGGGTTTTTGGGTCGGATGGACCTTGCCGTCCTGGAGCGCTCTCGCGCGAGGGTAAGTGAAGATCCGAGCCGCCCTGTTCTCGTTCACCCAGGCGAACTCGCAATCCGCAAGCGAGAAGTCCCGCTGCCCCTTATCCCAGACCAGCCACCGCATGGTCGGTGGAAGATAATCGGTAAAGTAGTTGCCGCCCCAGATGATCTGCCGAGGCGCGATCTTCCGAATCTCATCGAAGGTGCGCCGGTCAGGCCGCTCCTTGTCCCATTCAGGGGCGCCATAGGACTTCCAACCGTTCTTGTCCGAACCGCCCTTGCCGTCGCCCTTGCCTTTGAGAAGACCGCCATAATCGATTCCGTAAGGGGGGTCCGTGAGAACGCCGGCAACATTCGGCAGTTGACGCATCACCGTCAGACAATCTCCGAGAATCAGGCGGCAAGCGCCTATGATCTCTTCGCGGCGGTTCATTCGAACTCTTTTCCGATGCCCTCGCCTCCGCGTGAGAAGAGAGCTTCGGCTTCGACCAGCGCCCGCAACTGCCGCGCGGATAGCCCCAGCCGCGCCCGCACCTGCTCGAGGCTCTGGCCCATTTCGAACAGCAGCCGCACGCCTTCGGCCTGCATCGGCAAAGGCAGCTTGAAGAGCGTCGCCGCGTCGATGCTGCCGGGCGTTCCGAAGATCACTTTTTCAGGTCTATCCAGCATCGCAGGTGCTCCCTGTTTCAGTGCTCGTCCCGTGAAACATCGCGCCGGCATGTGGCGGCGGCAGGTAAAAGGCGCGGAAGGAAAGCTTCAGCCAGTCGCAGACGGCGATGACCTTCGGCGCCGAGACGTTCTGGCCGTTGCAGATGCGCGAAAGGTCGGAAGCGCTTACCCCGATGTCGGCGGCGCAAACGCGCCAGCCGCGGCCGTCTTCCTCGAGCTTCGCCCGCAAGAGCTTACCCAATTCGCGATAGTCATAGGCAGCGAGCCTGACCATGCCTGGTCCTTTTTGAGAAACAGCGCCGGCTCCTCGCCTATCCAGGCGCAGAGCGCGAGAAACTCGTCGGCGCCCGGATCGCGGCCTCGCGCGGCGCGAAAGACGGCGTCAACCTCGACCTCAGCCTCCCGTGCAACCCGCGTCGGCGACTTGCCGCGATGGATTCGCCGGGCTTCGAGGAAAAGCGCAAACAGCGTGAAATCCACCGGCTCTTTCTGGCAATCTCGGCCATTTTCCGGCATTTTGATCGAGGAGGCGCGGCTCATCGCGGCGCCTCCTCGCCGCTGCCGGTCACGGCTTGGGAGGATGCGCGACCGGCAAGAATATCGGGACCGAAGAGGTCGGGGCGCTGCGCATGGCGCGAGATGCCGGTGGCGCGCTCGATGTCGAGCACGCGTTCGGCCGGCACCCGCTTCCAGGAATAGAAAGCCTGGTGGCGGATGCCCAGATGCGAGGCGAGCGCGCCCAATCCGCCAACCTTGGCGGCTGCGATTCTGACGATTTCGATCATGGCTGATGGTAGGTATTACCTACCTACTCTGTCAACAGGCAATCGCTTGCAAAAAAGTAAGCAATAGTTACTATGCTGCGGAATGATCGCGACGATACGCACCGACTCGACGTCCCTCGGCCAGCGCCTGCGCCAGGCGCGGGAGGCTGCCGGCCTGACGCAGAACGACGTCGCCGATCACTTTGGCATCAAGCGCGTCTCGGTCACGCAATGGGAGACCGACACCACCCGCCCCTCGATGGAACGGTTGCCCGAGCTTGCCGCGCTGCTCAAGACCGACGTGGCCTGGCTGCTCGACGCCTCAGGCGCAGCGCCGGTGCCGGTCGTGCGTGAACCGAAGCCGAGGGCGGCGCGAACGCCGATCATTCCCGGCGACGAGCTGGTCGGCGGGCGCGACCTGCCGATCTACGCCGCCGCCATGGGCGGCGAAGGCCACATGATCGTCACCTTCGAGGCGATCGACTGGGTGAAGCGCCCGGCGGTGCTGCAGAATGTCCGCGGCGGCTACGGCATCCTGGTGCGCGGCGAATCGATGATCCCGGCCTATTGGCCGGGCGACACCGCGCTGGTGAACCCGCATCTGCAGCCCGCGCGCGATTCCGACGCCGTATTCTTCCACACCCCGCCCAAGGAACGCGGCGACGAGGAAGCGATCATAAAGCGTCTCGTCGGTATTAATGACCGCGAGTGGACGCTGGAGCAGTACCGGCCGGCGAAGACGTTCACCGAGAGCCGCGTGGACTGGCCGATCTGTCACCGGGTGGTGGGGAAATACAACGCGCGGTAACGCCTGGGAGCGCCTCGAATTCTAGAGGGGCTCGCACCTCTGAAGGTTTGCTGAAAAAAGTGCCTCTGTGGTCTTGCCACGGCGACCGGACTCGCTAGCCAACACGCTGACCCGCGTCACCGAGCGATAATCGCAGATCTGGGCGTAAAGTTCTCGTACAGAATCGTGATCGGCATTCGTGACGACCACCGCTGCTCCGCGATCGATCGCGGATGCCACTGCGTCCCGCAACCTGATTTGGTCCTCCCATCCGAACAGCGTCTCGTTGTATTTGATGAAGCCGTTGAGGTTGTGGCGAACGGTGTACGGGGGATCCACAAAGACAAAATCGCCTCGAGTTGCCCGAGCGATTGTCGGCTCAAAGTCGCAGCAGACGAGCTCCGCGCCTTGCAACCGACACGATATTCCCTCGAAATCTTCATTGTCGAAGACGACCGTCGATTTCGTTCCGATGGGCACGTTGAACACGCCTTTCAAGTTGACGCGATAAAGCCCATTCCAGCACGTTCGGTTGAGATACATCGTGCGGGCTGCCCGCTCGAGGCGGCCTTTTGGAACCTGGGACCGCACATCGTAGTAGTAGCTGCTGCTGTGCTTCGCATGGTGATACTGCATCAACTCCATAAGCTCGCGCGGCGAGTCTCTCAGGACGGTGTAGAGGTGGATCAGTTCGACGTTGACGTCGGACAGAATAGCGCGCGCAGGCGCCAGGTGGAAAAAGATCGCGCCCGCGCCCAAAAATGGCTCGATGTATCGATCGAATGACACCGGAAGGGGGAGTTGATCCGAGTTGGCGAGCCACCGCTTTCCGCCCGCCCATTTGAGGAATGGCTCCGTCACGAGCAGCGTCGCTGGAGAGAGCGCGTCTTCTTCATTTGCACAGGCTCCAAACTCCGATTCGCTCAGCTTCGTAAATAGTCGGCAGCCCCTTTGCGGCACGCGTCATCCAATCATTCAAGGAAGTCGGCTCAGGGTCAATCGATTCGTCAAAGTCGAGCAGTGCTAACTCAACGTCGAGCCACAAGTCGATAGGGTCGCTCAGCGGCTGGGCAGGCGGCCAGAACCCTCGATCGACGGCGATCGGATCTATCCAGGGGCGCATATCGCCCGTGACGTAACTGACACCTGACTCGACTAGCGAGTTCTGTGTGAGAGCCGTCGCCGCGCGCAGCAACAGAAAAGCCCGAGCCAACATCTCCGTCGGTTGCGCGGGACGGGTTGTCGCGTTCGCGAGCTGCAGGAAGGCGGGGCTTCTAGGCTGTTGCGCATTGGTCAGAAACTCGACCGAGGTGAGACTCCTGATAGCGGGCGGAAGCTCCTCATACCGGGTAGCAATCGCACCGGCCGCATAGTTCTGGTCGTTAGTGACGGTGCGATGCTGCTTGAGCAACAGGGAGCGCAGCATGAACCTGTCGAGTTGATCGAAGCTCGCGCCCGAGGTCGGTTCGAACATGGCCCAGAAATTTCGGACGAAGTTCAAAGCCCCAGGAACCGATTGGGCGAGCGGATTCATCGCCTGAGGCGAATAACTGGAGATATTTCTATATGCGTGCTCGTCCTTGCCTCGCTTGAGGTCGAGTCCCCAAGCTTCGATCAGAGAAGTAGCCGCTCCCGTTGCCGGTATGCCTGGCCAGATCGCGTCGAGACATTCACGTAGAGAACTACCTCTAATCTTCATCAGATCGAGTAGAGCTCGGGAGGTCGGAACGCCGGAGGCCCAGGCGCTTAGCGCTTCCCAGACGACATCGTGTGTACCCATGCCAGGCCCGTCGGCACGTGGCCTTCCACGGCGATCTTTGGGGGGCTCATCGAGGCGCTCGATCGCGCCGGCAGAAGTGACGACAAAATTGGTGCGATTGAATATTCCGACGCCAAGATTGGCGAGAATGCAAAGGCCAGCTCGAAGTTGGGCGTAATAGGCAAGATGGCGCGCCGCATGGCCGTCACCGGCGAGAATTGCTGAAAGGGAACGCGACGCATAGCTCCAGCCATCGATGCAATGGTTGGGGATCGAAGCGGCAAGCCCTTCGATCGCTTGAGCGGAAGCGACAGCCCCCCAACGATTCCACGCTGGAAGTTGTCCGTTGTTCGCGGGATGCCCGACCGGGCACCACTGGTCAACCGACTGATTTGCAAAGCTCGCCAATGCGCCCAGCAGGTGACCGCGACCCGCCGTCTGAAGGATGCCGTTTCTGATCGCCATTATGCGCCCGATTCGATCAAACCATGCGCGACACGGCCAACCTGCGTGTCGTCTTCCGCTATTGTGCGGAGTACGTCTTCACGAAGTGCGGCGTACCCGCCGCTGCCACGGTATGATCGTTTTCGCACCTCGATGTCTTCGTCACCCTTGACATCAGGACCTTCGAGCGAACGCCAGTCGAAGCATGCCAAGCCGTTCGCAAGCTCTACCATCCGCTGCCGGAACGCGGTGTTGCGCAGGCCCTCGAGAGCGGCATCGACTTCTGCGACGGAAGTTTCGTTCTCGCTGTGTTCAGGGAAGTGCCAACGATTAAGTTGCCAGTGATGAGCGTCAGTATAAAAGACGTCATTGGCAATCGTCAGGACTGCTCGCACACCTTGATCTTGATTCAGCCAAGACGTTTTATCGGTGAAAGCTCGTACTGCATCCCTTTTGTAAGCTCTGACCCAGAACTGCTTATCGTTGCGTCTGATCGCCTCAAGGAGATCAATCCAGAGTTGGATTACAAAGGCCGCTTGCTGTGGCCGGGTCCACTCAAGCGGCTCGCCATCGTCGTCAAGATTCGACTGAAAGAGACCCGGACGGCCTTGCCCTCGACCTGTGCTCAGAAAACTACCCAATAGCGCGCGAACCCAAGCAGCCTGGCTGACACCGCCTGCACCGCGCTCACCCAACATGTTGATTCGGTTTCGCCAAGGGCTCTGCGGGTGCGAGTAAATTAATTCGGTCAATTCTTGCGCCCGAGCTTCACGATAGACGGTCAGCTCACCAACTCGATCAAGCCAATCTTGAGTACGCAGAAGAGGATAAAGATCAAATGCATGACTAGGGTTGATGCGCTTCGGAGAGACATTGATGGACCAGAAAAGGTAAGCTTGCCAGGCAATGTCGAGACCATGAAAAGCGACAACAGGCAACTCGAAGTCGTCTGGAATGGCGCGACCGTCCCCAAATGAGTCGAAGGCCCACAGACGGTGCTGACCATCGATGACCTCGAAGGGTGCGAGTTCATCCTCTGCGAAATTAGTGTCTTGTGGAAGTTCCAGTGAACATCGGTCGTCTTCATCTTCGGTAATTGTGACTAGATGACGTGGATGCAATGTTCGTCCACGCCGCTCATCGCCTTCAACCAAGATGTTCAGCACGATCGCGGTTGGCAACCAACCGGGTTTTCGCAACGAGAGCGTCTCGACAGTCCTCTGAGGGGGCTTTAGATCGCCATAGGGATAGCCATAGCGGATATAGCGTTGAATGCGCCCAGTGCGCGAGGCGTCCCGGATCCGCTGAATTCCTTCTGCCTCAGCACCCTCTCGTTCGCGCTTGTAGACATCGCAAAGCTTACGCAATTCCGCTGCAGACATCGAAAACATATAGAGGTTCTCGGAAGGGCGGCGACGATAGGCGGTCTCGCTGAAATCGTAGCTGTTCCATTCATCAAGCCATTGCTTAAAGCGCAATGCTTGAACACGGCGGCCTGCCGCTTTTCCATCCTCAACCACTTATTTCCCCCACGCATTAGTTTTAACGCGGTACCCCCCGCCACCTTGGGTGCCCAAAGCCGCTCGGCTCGTTATATATCCACCTACTTCTTGATTATGGATGATCAGTAAACGGCAATCGACAGCATATAGTTTCGAAGGATTTACATCAAATAGGCGTCGGCGCGACGATCTCACAAGTGAGCAGCAGCGTAAAGGCCGACTCCTGAAAACAACTCCCAATGGAGGCCGATATAACAGGCCATCAGCTTGGCCATGCTGCGGATAGTGCTTTTCACATTTGGGTGATCTCCAAGCCGCACCGCCTGGGTGACATCCTACCGCTTCGACCTTCGCCACCCTGCTGCGACAGCCTCGGCTTCCGAGCAGAACCATCTTTCGCCCTTGGCTTGGTTGATGACGGTGACGCTGTAATATTTCTGCCCGGGCAGGTGGTAGATCCGCTCGCCTTCCGTTGAAATGTTGCCCTTGATGTTGCAGCCGGTATTGCCGCCGCCGACTGCAAACGTTGGGGTCGCCGGCGCCTGAGCATCATCACTGTGCTGCGCTCGCCAGTCCCAGGGTGCCTGAAAATTCCCGACCCATAGTCCCAGCTTTGCCGCCTGCGCCTTGGCCTGTTGCGCTCCATAGGCGCCGCTGCTGTATCTCGGCCAGTCCAGCGCCTGCCCCTGCCCGACCATCCACCCGGCCACATCGGCCCCGTCCGCGCGCGTGCAGTTGCCGACGAAGCGGCCATAGCGGTCCCATGTCACGAAGACGCATTGCACCGGCTTGGAGGCCGCAAGAAATTTGTCCAAGGCTTCGGCAGAGCGCCGACCGCACGGATATTCGAAGCCCTTCGCATCATCGCAATATTGGCGGCTCTCGGGCGCGTCGATCCCGTCGAAGCGTACGCGCTGGCCGTGGATCTCGATCGTGTCGCCGTCGATCACCGAGGCGACGCCGGCGATCGACACAGGCCTCGGCTTGATGATGTTCTGCAGGTTGATTTCGGGCAGCGACCCGCTGTTGTGCATGATGAACTGCGTGACCAAGGCAGAAAACGCAGCCACCGTCACGAGCACAAGACGAAGCGGCACGCTTGCCCATCGCCGGGATCGTGAGCGCTTGGAGCCTGCGCGCCCTCGCCACCGGTCGGAGCGATTGTTATATCGAGCCTTGTCCAAGCCCTCTCTCCCCAAGAGAAAGATGCGGCCGGACAATCCGTTAAGCAAGCCCCCCGATTGCTTCCAGGGATCTGGCGCAGGGCTCACGGCTCAGTGCAGCGCCAGCCCCGTGATCAAAACAACGAGTTCGACGGCAAGGGGGAGAGCTCAAATCCACGCGCTTCATTCAGTGATCGGTGCACGTTTCTGAAACCCACTTTCGCGAAAGTCGAGCAATTCCTGATACACCTCAAGATGCCCGGCAAAATTGCGCGCCATAAACCGCACTAGCGCGGGGTTGTTCAGCAATTTGTCAATATAACCGGTGACGGCGATCAGGTTGAGCACTGTTGCGCCATGGGTGCTGGCGGCGCTCAGATATTCATGGCTGACCTTGGCCAGGTCGGTTTCCATGGCAGCCAAGCGCGTCGGGGAGATGCCCTCATATTGCTTTCTGGGCGCAAAGGGATCGGTGAGCTGCGATCGTGGTGTGAGCGCGATCAACACTCTCGCCACTCGAAATTGCACCCGGTCCAACGCTAGCATGAGACGCACGATTTCAACCTGCCGGCTCGGCACGACCTCTCGCAACAAGGGGAAAATCTTCAAGGGGACGCCGAAATCGTTCAGGAGGTCGAGAGCCTCGAGACAGATACCGCCGACAAGCTGCGGCTCGGCTGTGAAGCACGACGGGCCGTGCTGTTCTTCAGAACGGGAATCGGGTCCGGTTGGTGAACCTTGCGTCAGGATCCAAGGCAGCGTTCCGAGATCATGCGCCTGCAGCAAAGCGCGGAACGCCGCGTTGGCCAGGATCTGACCGGTGGCATTGACTACGACTTCCAGTTGATGCCGCGCTGCGACGGCTTCTCTGATGAAATCCTGCATCCGATCCAATTGGCGTTCATAGGTCCGCAAGAATGCCGGGCCACGCAATGGATTCTGCGGCGCCTGCAAATTGGGCGTAAGACGGGTGGCATGCCGGTTATTCTCGACGAAGCGACGAAGCTCGGCCTTGGTTACTGTCACGGAATCGAAATCGATTCTCGTCTCGCCATCTCCACGACAGGATCGAGCGAAGCGAAGAGGAAGGCATCAAGGCGCACGCCGTTGTTTGCGTTAAGCATGCGAAGGGCGGATTGCGCTTCATGCGCCGGCGCAATGAGGAAGTCACGAACAGTTTGATGATCAGGCTCCATTCTGATTAAAATCGTCACATCTGGCCCAACGAGACCGCGGTTCCAAAAAATCCAGCGTGGATAACCGGTGACGATACTCCGATAGCGCGCGATCCATATCGCGATGGAGAATTCGTCATTGATGCACAGAAGCTTTGTTTTGCGATCGTACAGTGCCGAACCACCGACCTTGTCAATGTTCGACATCAATTCCTCGACGACTTGCTGCCGGATCTGTTTGAGCCGGTTGCTGACATCGAGTTTCCGATAGTTCGCCGAGGCGTCGTATCCGATCAACTGGTAGGCGGCCTTCATGCTTCCAAATCGATGCGCGTAAATGGAGGATGAATGACAGCCGGGGGCGGCGTCAATGATTGGGCTCGACAGCTTCCCCCGCTCTTTCAGCAGCTTGGTCAGATCGGCAAGCAGCTCCTCATCGGGCCTGAGGTAAGCGCGCGCGCGCCTGATAGCTTGCGCACGATCGAAAAGCGCCCGGGTCACGAGCGGCTCGATGACAGCGTCGGCGCGAACAAATGCGCTTGGCGGATTTCTTACCCGGTCGTGTAGAAGCCTATGGGATATGCGATTCCAGACATTGTTGCCGATGTACTTCTCGCTCGTCAGTATCGTGCCCACGCATGCTTTGGTCCATGGTCGGCCGCGTTCAGTAACCAGGCCGCGAGCGTTCAATGTAGTCGCAATTTCGGCTTCCGTTTTTCCCTTCGTCACGAATTGATTGAACATCCATCGTACGGTGGAGACCTCCTCTTTTGGCCCCGGGACGAGAATGACGCGATCGCTTGCCAGCCCTTTTCGCTCGTTTCGATGAAGCATCGCCTTGGCATTTCCGGAGCCGTCAACAAGAAGGCGCCTGAAGCCGTAGCCCGCGGGGCCGCCGCCGCTGAAACCCAGTTTGACGATGCGGCTTTGACCGGCGAAGACCCTGTTCGACAGCATGCGGCTGTACTCCGCGGCCATGCTGCGTTTGATCGCCTTCAGGACGTCGGACCCGATGCTCCCATCGTTGACGAATAGCTCGGCGCAGAACTCGATCCGCACTCCGGCTATCTGGCACCGGTATTCATAGGTGGCGCTTTCATCGGTATTCTGGAAGCGCCCCCAACGGCTCACATCGTAGACAACAACGGTCTCGAAATCGGCTCGCCGGCTTTCGACATCTTCCAACAGCTGCTGCAAGCCTGGGCGCCCCACGAGGCTGAGGCCACTTCGCCCGGGATCCTCATAGGTCGCAACAATGTCGTAACCCATGACCTTCGCATAATTGCGGATCGCATCTCTCTGGTTGTCGATCGAGTAGATCTGCCTGTCTGTGGACATGCGCAGATACTCGGCCGCACGGATCCTTGGCCTCCCGAGGGGGCCGGCGGGAGCCGTTGCAGACTTGTCCATCTTGCACCGTCGTGCGGGTGTTTCTAAGCTAGGGGCCGGCCGCCGCGCGGCAAGAGGAAGGAATGCGCCAGTACATCGGGTTGATCCACAAAGAAGACGCCAGCGATTACGGAGTGTCCTTTCCTGACTTCCCCGGCGTCGTTACCGCCGGCGCAAGCCTCGGCGAAGCGCGCGATTTAGCCGAACAGGCTCTCGCCTTTCATGTTGGGGGTCTGATTGATGATGGCGAGGCCATCCCAGAACCTAGCTCTCTTGAACAGATCATGGCTGACGCCGACAATCAGGAGCTCGCGACCATCATTGTTCCATTGAGGACCCGCTGAAGGGTTACTGCCGAGAGGGTCGCCTTTGCCGTTTGGCAACCATGGCCTTCAACCACCGGGAAACCCTGACTCATTTCGTGAGCAGGCTCCGCCGCCGTTCCGCCGCAATGCGAGCCCACTTCGGCCAGGTACGCCCCTGTTTTAGTTGGTCTTTGGGGCTTGAAGGAGTTCTGGAGATGATGATCAAGAAGGTTTTTGTGGCGGTGCTGATGACCGCGGCACTGGCCGGATGCGAGACCCAAACGGAGGGCCAGCAGCGTGCCACCACCGGCGCGCTGATCGGCGGCGCGGGCGGCGCACTGGTCGGCCAGGCGATCGGCGGCAACACCAAGTCGACGGTGATTGGCGCGGCAAGCGGCGCGCTGCTCGGCGCCGTCGTCGGCAGCGCCACGACCCCGCAGCGCCGCGGCGAGCAGCTCTGCCGTTACCAGGATCGCTACGGCCGCATCTACACTGCGCCTTGCGACGACCGGTATTACAACGGCGACTATTGACCCTTTGAGTGACTGGGAGACGGCGTTTTCTGCGCCGGCTCCCCTCTTCCGTCATCCTTTTGTACGGTTCTCGATGTAAAACCGTCTCTGCGGCGGGCTGCAGAGGAGGTCGAGATGACGACGACCCTTGCCGGCGCGCTGAAGGACCGTGGCAAGCGCGCGGTGAAACGGCTGATCGGCTACGATTCCCGCAACTGGCTGCGCATTCGCCAGATCGAGGCTTTCACCGCCTTCCTCGAAGCGGCCAATCGCAAATCCCGCGACGTCATCGAAATCTCACCGGGCTGGAACCGCTACTGGCGGGCGATGTGCCCGAACTACCGCTCGGTCGATTTTCCCGAGTTCGACATCTGCCGCGACCGCACCGACGAGCAATTTTCGATTGTCATTGCCGACCAGGTGCTCGAGCACGTGCAGCGGCCGCTCGCCGCCGCCGCCAACATCCATGCAATGACCAGACAGGGCGGCTGGGCAATGGTGGCTACACCCTTCCTGTTCAGGGTGCATGCCCGGCCGCACGATTACAACCGCTGGACGCCGGCGGGATTGAAGCAGGTCATGGTCGAGGGCGGCTTCGCAGAAAATGACGTGCAGGTCTTCGGCTGGGGCAACAAGGCCTGCGCGAGGGCGCACATCGGCGGGCCGGTGCGGGCCTACGGCCTGTGGCGGGATCTCAGCAACGACGAGGAGTACCCGGTGATGGTGTGGGCATTCGCGAAGAAGCGCTGTTAGCCTCGGTCCGGGGAAGCCGATTTTGGGCCGGTGCCGGTCAGGCAGCTTGAAATGCCGACGATAGAAGCGGGAATGGTGAACTGTGCGTCCCACTTTCCACAGTTGCACGACAAAATCGTGACTTTAGCTATCGCTAAATTTTGTCGACAAGTATTGGATTCCGTTTTCAGTTAAGATATCACTAATATGAGAAAAAAATTGAGGCCAATTGGGTGGCCGAAGCGGGCCGGCGGCTCCGAGGCTGGAATGTGTGAAGCGGACATTTAGGCGCCCCCATGCATCGACGTGAACTGACCCAACTCCGACAATGGGACCGCTCACATCGAACGACCGTTTGACGTCGCCAAAGAGTCCTTCCGTCACAGCAGAAATGCCATCTCGAATCCTTGCCACGTCTAGGTTTGACCTTACGGAAGCCGAGAGCTACAGATAGATTTATATTAGTGGATCATATATTAGGGACAATGGACGCGAGGGGCCGCTAGTGTACTCGGATGGCCGTCCTTTCCTTAGATTGATTGGGCCATTCGCGATTGAGCGCGCGGATGGCGCGGACGTTACGCCGCATGGCAGACGGTCCAAAGCGCTCTTGGCCATGCTTGCCCTGGCACCCAACGGTACGCGGAGCCGAAAATGGCTGCAAAGCAAGCTGTGGAGCACTCGCGGCGAGGAGCAGGGTGCAGCAAGCTTGCGGCAGGAACTGTCCGAGGTTCGGAAGTCGCTCCGCAATGCCGGCCTGGATCTAATCTCGACCGATCGTGATGTGGTTCGACTCGACGTGGCTTCGATCGGCATCGATTTGAACGATCCGCCCGAAGGCTCTGCCACGCGTGATCTGCTTGAGGGCCTCGATATTCGCGACCCAGAGTTCGAGGATTGGCTTCGTGAGCAAAGAAGCCAATGGCCCCGACCTCGCACAGTGCCAGCAAACATCTGTCCTGTTGGCGCGGCAGATTCATTGTCCGGACAGCAAATCGCCTCACCTCTGAATTCGTCGCGGCTATGCTTGGGCCTAGTTCGCGATGCCAGGTGGACGGAGGGCTCCGCTAACAGGGCCGTCGGCGACCTTGTCCTGGATCTTGTGGTTCGATCGATCCTGAATTTCGAAGTGGTCGACGTCGTGGATTTTCAAGCGCAGGGACCGCTGACCCAAGCGCCTGGCACCGCGTTACCGGACTGGCTGTTGCAAACCAGGGCAACGGTGGTGGGCAACAGAGTGGGCCTGACATTTGGATTGATTGCGCCCGGTGACAGCCGGCTCTTGTGGTCGCATACGGATTTTCTCGAGCTTGCCGAGCTGACTGGCCCGGCGAGCCAGAAGCTGATGTCGCTGGTCAATCAGATCGTGTTTTCGATCCTCGAATTCGTTCTCGATCCTAAGTCCATCCGCGACGAGCCCCGACACCGGGCGTCTCGGCTTGCATTGACAGCGCTGCGACAGGTGTTCCGCATGCGCGATACGGACCTGGATTCGGCGGAGCGCATGCTCGCCGAAGCATATGAGCTCGACCCGCGTAGCACATATCTGGGGTGGCAGCTGTTTGTGTTTGTCACCCGCTTTGGCGAAAGACGGGTCGGCCGTTCGGGCACCTTTCACGATCAGGTTCGGGATTGCGCCAGTCGCGCCGTCGAAGCGGCCCCCTTCAATCCTATCACGCTGGCGTTGGCCGCTCATGCCCATTCGTTTGTCTTTCGTGAATACGCACAGGCACTGGAACTCGCCGATCGAGCGATAGCTGCTAACCCGCTGCAAGCCATTTGCTGGGACATGCGGGCCCTGACGCTCGGCTATCTCGGCGAGGTGAAGCGTGGATATGAGGATGCGATGCGCGCACGTGCACTGGGCGGGCCTCCCCTTTATCGTTACTGCATCGATACCACGTGCTGCATCTTGGCAACTCTGAACGGGCGCTTCGAGGAGGGGATACGTCACGGCGAGCGTGTCCTTGCGCAGCAACCTACATACCTACCCGCTTTGAGATACTCGGCTGCCTGCCACGGGCATCTGGGGCAGACTGTGGAAGCAGTTAGAACTGTCGAACGCCTGCGCGCCTCGGAGCCGGATTTCTCGCTCGAGCTGCTTTCGGATGAGAATTATCCAATTGCAGGCGTACTCGGAGTTTCGGTTATCCAGAGCGGGCTGTCGCGGATAACGCTGCCAAGGTACGCGACCTAGGGTTGCGCACCGCACTTACGTCGAGGCCCCGACCACCAAGTCGCGCGGATCGAATTTGCAAGCTTTAGTTGAGGGGTGGACATGATGGCGATAATTGATCTTAACAACAAGTTGTTTAACGCTCGCTTCCTGGTCAGAGGATCGGACATACGACAATATCCGTTGATATTGGGTGACGCAAAACCTGAAAAAGCTCTTGAGGAATACATCAAAAATAGAGGCGGCGAAAAACTGCATCCTTTCGTGGCCATGATGGCCAAGAGCAGCGTTCTGTCGATTCAAGATGAGCAGATCGTGATAACGATTTCCGATGACCCTGTGGAGGGTGTCATGCGCCTTTCGCCAGCCTTCCGGGCGGGGCCGAGCGCAGGTCGAGGTCGAGGCAGGGGCAGAGGGCGCGGACGAGGACGGGGACGCGGCAGAGGGCAGACGGCTTTCGAAACTGGCGAGGAGGCTTTGCCGGCGTGGCACGACAAGCGTGCCCTGCACACGATCGGACTAAGCGTCGCGAACAAATATCTCGGCGCGATCTGGGAGGACATTCTTATCGATCCCCCGCCCGGACCTTCAGAGAGCCTCAGGGAGACAGAAGCGCTTCTCGATCTGCAGAAGAGGAGGGAAGGTGACCCGGTGCGGCGCGAGGAGATCGTCCGCCAGGCATCGTTCGGGATTTTGGACTACACGGCACCGCTCGGAATAGACACTCTCGCGGGCTTCGAGGGGACATGCGCATTGATTGTTGCGATCCTCGAACTCACAGAGGAGATCGGGCTCAACTACAAAGATCGATTCAATCGGCCGCGGCCCAACATCATTGAGCAGAGGCTGCGGCCGGCGCTTCCGGTTCCTTCGCACGCTTCCTACCCGTCCAACCATTCATTTCAGTCATTTGCGGTGGCGAACGTTCTGCAACGCATGTTGCCCGAGCACGCAGGCGTAACCGCGCTTTATGCGCGCGCCCGCCGGGTGGCCGAGAACAGGGAATGGGCAGGGCTGCACTACGCCAGCGACACCGATGCCGGCGAGGAACTGGCTGCGCGCATTTCTCCGTACTTGGTGGACGCGATGGATGAAACGATCCGACGTGCCCAGAGCGAATGGTAGGAGGGTGCCATGACGGACGACATCAAGAAGGGCGAAGGCCATCTTTGTTATGACTGGTATCACTACCTCTGGCACCTGATCGCAATCGGCGCCTTACGCGATCGTGCGCGCATCCCTGAAACGCGGTTGCCGCACGAGGCCGCATACCTGCTGGAGGCCGACGCCTGGGATTTGTTGGCTACTGACAAGCCCGGTTACGGCGAGGTCATTGCCCAGATTGATACGGGAGTGAACTCAAGCCATCCCAATCTCGACCCTCGTATCCGTCCTGCGGTCAGCTTCGCCGCTCACCCATTCGGGTTGAGTTACGTCACACCCAAGCAGCAACCGGCCGTCTTGCGAGGGCCGGAAAAACAGCAGAGCAAGAGCTTTGTGGGCGACGATACCTGGGCATGGGCGGAAGGCCTGATCAAATCGAGAAACAATGCGCAGGAAGTCGAGGTTCAGAAATCGCTGCTTCGAGCACTGAAAGATGGGCGCGGCGTAATTCAGGAGACTGCTGAGACCTCGCGTATGCGCTACTCAGCGCACGGGACCGCCTGCGCCGGGCTGATGGTCGGCGCCCCTGAGGCCTCGCCTGCGAAGTTGAGGCAATTTGGCAACGGTGAAGGCGCGATACCTTATTGGGGCGCCGCCCCAGGCGCTGAACTCCTGCCGATCGAGATTTCCGCACGGCCCGACGCAGCGCAGCTCATTCTGGCGTTCCTCTATGCCCGCGACCAGAAGGTTTCAGTCATACACTTTCCCCGGGAAGTACCCGATCCATGGCGAGCGCACCGTTCCTATCCTGGACATGGCGACAGCAGATATACTTCGGTCGAACAGGCAAAGCCAATTTGGGATTATTTCGAGAAGCTTTTCGAGGCGATCAGCGAGGAAATCCCCATCATCTGCGCAGCCGGCAACGATGGCTACGACCATCTGATTTACCCGGCGAGCAAGGCCGGCGAAAGCAACGGCGTGATTGCGGTAGCGGCCGTCACTTATCGGGCGAGACGTTCAGCATATTCCAACTACAGCGGCGATCCGACCGACAATTCCGTCACCATTTCCGCGCCATCCGACGACCAGGAGGTGTGCACGCGCTGCCAAATACGACTGGACAGGGAGTCGCCGCGTTCACGTGACCACAATTTCGATATCTATGAGAAGCTCCCCCAGGTTGAATACGCGCCGCAGGGTGTGCTCACCACCGACATCCCGGGCTACCACGGCTATTCCGGCGGACAGTTGGAAGGGATCCAGCCACCGACCGTCGAAAGCAGAGACCGCGCCGGGCTGTACACGGTGTTTGGCGGAACATCTGCCGCCTCGGCCATCGTCGCGGGAGCAGCCGCTTTGTTGCAGTCGAAACATCGCTCCACCGGTAGGCCGCTCAACGGCATAGAAGTTAAGGCGAAGATGATCCAGTCGGGCGCAAAGGAGGTTTCATGGCCTTGGCTTGAAAAAGCTAACGTTCCGATTCTACCGGATAGCCCTAATTGCGAGAGAAGGGTGCCTTCGTTCGATCAGCAGTTTGGAGCGGGGCTGCTTGACCTCCGTAAGTTGTTGAGCTGAGGGTCCCGCCGAATTTGACTGAAAAGGTCGGCTGCAAGCCGCTAAAGCCGGCCTGAATGGATTTCTGACGTAATTCTGACGTGCCCCCCACGGCAGGCTTACGATCCGCCTACGCCGTCCAGTCATATTCGAGCGACGTTTGAAATCGCTCGGGGCCGGACTCCAATGCATCCGATCACTGCCTATACGAATTCACAGACTGACCGCGTGCTCCCGTCATTCGGCATCGGTGAAACGAAATTCCAGCGCGCCATCGCCACCATCATGTTTACCGACGTGGAGGACTCGACCGGCTTGGCGAACGCGCTTGGCCTGGTCGAAACCACGCGGTTCATGATCGAGCACTTCGCGTTGACCCGCCAGGTCGTGGTGGCCCATGGAGGGACCGTTCAAAACTTTACCGGCGACGGCGTGCTAGCGGTCTGGCCGGGGAGCGAAATGACGCCTAGCGAAACGGCGCTAAAGGCGCTGGCCGCCGTCGCGGAACTGGTACCGCAAATCTCGCTCGGCAACGCTTGGAAGCGTTCTACGGGTTCCCTGTCGCGCCGCATCAGGATCGGCTTACACTCCGGCGAGGTGATGTTCATCAACGATCGCCGGTGGGATTTCTCTTTTCTGGTCGGTTCGGAGGTAAATTTCGCCCGCCGCGTCGAGCAGGCTGGCAAGAGGGAGAATGGTGCAGGCGTCGACGCGCTGGTGATGGTCAGCGGTGCGACCCTCCACCTTGCTGGCCTGGCGACTGCGTCGATCGACCCCTACGAGCTTGTGCGGCTAACCCCCGCCGAACTGGCTCATCGCCAATCGCTCGACTGTCGTCGACCGTGTTCGCGAAGCAGAACTATGGCGCGTGCAAATGTCGGCCGTTGAGAAGGTTAGCTGACGTTGAACCCTACTTCAGCCAAATGGCGGCTTGTCGCGCACTTGCGACCTCCAGCGCAGTCGCCGGCAATGTCCGCTTTAACGCAGTGACACCGCAACTTTAATACCGAGATGCGGCGCAAAGCGGCCGTGGCTGAGGGTGGCTCAACGTTCAACAGGCTACAGGCATTTCAGCCTCAAGCGCTGGAACGATCCCGTTGGCGTAGAGAATGATGGCATCTTCGAACTCGCCGGTCGAAGGATCGCCCGTACGGCTGAACGCCACGACGCCGGCCGAACATTCCGCCAGTTTCTCTGCCAGTCGCAAAGCATGCTCGATGTCCTGTACTTCCACCGCCGCTCGGGCGGCGATCGCTCCCTTGGGCGTGAAATTGAAACTCTGAACCACGAAATACGTCAGCAATGCCGCCTCCTTAGCCGCGTCAATCTGACTCAGCCTGCAGAACAAAACAAGTACAGATGCAGCGGGCCGATGCGACAAATCCACAGCCCAGGGGTGCACGGCAAACCTACCTGTCTTGACAGTGTAGGTAGGTATTGCCTACCATTGGGAATTACCATTTGGAGCCGGGCGGTGAAATCAATCTCTGAAGCGCAGCAGTCCCGCGATCTTTCCGCTCGGCCCGTAGAGAATCAGCACTGCCGCGCAGGCGAGGTCTTCGCTTTTGCCCTCCCAAGCCCGGACGGTTTCTTTGACCTTGCTCCGAATGACCGCGGCAACCGTCGGGTCGTCGAGCTTGACGTCCTCGGCGGCCAGCATCAGGGCCATGGCGCCTTCGTTGATTTCCAGTTTCGGACAGATCTTGGTGCCGGCGATTGCCTGCCCGACATGGGACATAATCGCCATTTGCCCATCGCTGTAGGCAAAGGCTGGACCGGGCATGACGAACAGCGAGACGACAGCTCGCACCGACTTTCTCATCCGATCCCCCCTGCCCGCAGCGCGCGGTTTGAACGCTATCACAAGGCGGAAGCCGTCGCGAAGCGGCTCGCCGCCATTGCCTTCATTGCCGCCACCCTGTTCTGCGCCGCTGTCACCGTCGGCGCCCTCTGATTTTCCGTCCAAGGAGACCCGTCTTGCTCGACAAAGTTCATCGTTCATCGCAAACCCGCCGCGAGTTTCCGGAAGCCGGGTTGGACACCCATCCGCGTTGCTTGGAAATGTCAGAGGCCATGCGCGATCTGTTCGCTGTCGGCGGCGGCGTTCGGCTTGAAGACCTGGTCGGGGCCGGCTTCACCAGCGCCGAAATCATCGAATTTCAGGACAGCGCCGCACGCCTCGCTTTGTTCGCCAGCACCAAGCAGATCACCATCCGCCCGGATCTGCTTGCAGATATGATTGAGAAGGCCCGGCACGCAGCGCCCAATCGGCCACCGCTGCCCGGCGGCGCGCAGCCTACACAGAGTCTCATCCTGGCCTGGGGCCGGTATTGTGCGGCCCGCGGCGCGCTGCGGCTCGACCCCTGGTCGGGTCAACGCGAACGCTGCATTTCGGTGCTGTCGGGCTATCTCGACCGGCTGCCGATCTTCCCGGCCATTCGCTCGAGCGTTCTCACCGCCGTCGAAGCAGCCATGCCGCAGGTGCACCAATGAGGCCCGCCAGCAAGGCGCTTGGCGGGAGACCCGCCATGATCCCAACGTTCAAGCCGGATGGGTCGGCCTTCGACCTCCTCGAACCGAAGGCGTCCGACATCAGCTTCGCCGATATGGCCAACACGTTGTCCAAGCTCGCGCGGTTCAATGGTCTCTATCGCTGCCCGGCCTACTCCGTGGCGCAGCATTGCGTGATGGGTGCCGACGCGCTGTTCCGCGAAACCGGCGACGGCTTGGCCGCCGGCTATTTCCTACTTCATGACGGGCATGAATGCGCGCTCGGCGACATCACCAGGCCGGCAGTCGATCTGATCCAGCATCACATCTGCCGACTGGCGAGCGACGCGGGATTGGCTGCAGATTTCATCGACCAGCTCGCCCACCGCGCGATCGCGTCGGCCAAGCGCAGCATCGACCTTGCGATCTACGAGGCGGCTGAATTGCCCAACATCGACACAGTGCCGTCCTATGGGCGTCAGATCCGCGACATGGATAATCGCATGCTGGTTGCCGAGGCCGCGGCCCTGTTCGGAGCCAGGCCGACCAGCGCTTGTCTGCCGCGCGTTTCGCTGCCTCCGCCAAAGCTTGTCGGCGCGATCGAGCCGTGGGGCGCCATGAAAGCAGAGCTTGCCTTCATCGACCGCCTGCAGCGCTATCTCGGCATCGCGGCGCGAGGCTGAACGTGCAGTTCTCGCCATGAACACCAGCGGCAACGACACTCAATGAACGGATCGGATGACTACACGGAAAACGCGCCGCTGCGGCTGGACATCGCGGCCCGGATTGCTTTCCCTGATGGCTCGATGGGCCCAGCCGGTTTGCGCAAGGAGCGCGACCGCGGGCGGCTAGAGACGGAAATCATCGCCGGCAAGGAATACACCACACTCGCAGCAATCGGGAGAATGAGGAAGCTATGCCGCGTCCAAGCAAGGGAATCCGACTCGTCTGGCGATCCGAGAGCCGAAAGGCCGACGGCAGCCTGCGCAGCAAGGCCGGCTGGTACATCGAGGACGCCGGACGACGACATCCCACTGGCTGCGGCAAGAGCGAGCTTGTTGAAGCTCAAAGGCAGCTCGCCGACTACATCAGCGAAAAACATCAGCCGACGCGCCAGCGCAACCGCGACCCCGACCAAGTAAAGATCGCCGACGTCATCAACGTCTATGCGGAAGACGTCGTCGCGCTCAATCCGTCGCAGAGCTATCGCAAGGAAACGGCCGCGCGCCTGCTCGCCATTTTAACCTTCTTCACCGGTACGGTCGCCGACATCTCAGGCGCACTCTGCCGGGAATATGTCAGCGGCCCGGCCAAGAACGGCCGGATCCTGCCGACGCCAGCGATGGGACGCCGGCAGCTGGAGGATCTGCGCGCGGCGATCAACCACTATCACGCCGAAAAATACATCACGGCCGTGCCGAAGATCGTGTTGCCGGCGCGATCCGAGAAGGCCAAGCGCGCGCTGACGCGATCAGAGGCGGCGAGGCTGCTCTGGGCAGCTTGGCAGATGCGGCAGACCTGGAAGGGGCAAGAGAGCGATCGCCGGACCGGCCGGCACGTGGCGCGCTTCATCCTGACCGGGCTCTACACCGGCACGCGATCCGCCGCCATCTGCGGGGCCGCGACACGGCCGACAGTGGGGCGCGGCTTCGTCGACCTTGAGCGCGGCGTCTTCTTCAGGCGAGCCGCCGACATGGTCGAGACCAGGAAGCGACAGCCGCCGGTCAGGCTGCCGGACCGGCTGCTGGCGCACATGCGCCGCTGGGCGCTTACCCCGGTTGACATCAAGACCAAGGCACGCGGCAAAAGCCGCACGATCGGCCGCATGATCGCGCACGATTTCATCGTCGAATGGGAAGGCGGCCCGGTTCGCTCCGTTCGCAAGGCCTTCAAGTCGGCCTGCGAGAGCGCTGGCCTCGGCTGGTACGAGGCGCGGATCGTCAAAGGCGTCGAGAGCAAAGTCTTCGTCACCGACGTCACCCCGCACACGCTGCGTCACACTGCTGCGACGTGGCTGATGCAGAACGGCGTCGAGCTTTCCAAGGCAGCCGACTTCTGCGGCATGACGGAAGCCGTGCTGCGCAAGCACTATTACCACCATCACCCCGATTTCCAGGCCGACGCCGCAGCGGCGATCACGGCCAAGGCGCCGATGACGCGCCAGAAGAGCAACATCGTCCGATCGGGCGTCTCCCACCTGAAACCCACCTGAAACCCCGGAAACAAACGTGAACAAAGGCCTCAAAAGTGGCCGATCATTAATCGCAAAAGCCCGGAATTCCGGGCTTTTTCTGGCAAGACAGCTTGTTCGGGACGATGGGGTCGCAGGTTCAAATCCTGCCACTCCGACCAGAACGAAATCTCCCGAAAATCTTTAGTTTCCCTGATTATTCAAACCTTTCGGCTTCGCGCAGGAGAACCGTATCGCTGCGTGACGCTTCAAGACGCGACGCGCTTGCCGCATGTCAATACTCAAGCCGAACTGATGATCCCCTACGGCGCCAGGAAGGAAGGGCTTGCCGTCGCGCGCACCGGCTCGGAACGAGCATAACCGTCACGCCTGATGCCGCCATGGTCGATCAGGCGAGCGATCACGGCGCGCCGTGCGTGATACGGCGTCAGCGTGTGGTCGGCATTCGGCAGCGAGACCCTGGTCACGCCGCGAATGCTATCGAGCCGCTCTTCCTCCGAGCCAAAATGGCGGGCGATCTCCTTGAGGCTCAGATCGCCTTCCGAGGTTACGAGGAGGACCCGCACGCCGCGGCCGCATAGGTCGCGCATCCAGCGTTCCACCCGCCGCTGTCCAAGCAGCGCGGCCGGATGCAGCATCGACAATGTGGACTTAATCGCCTCCAGCCCGCGCCGGACGATCAGCCGGGCGCATCGCGAAGCGATCCCGCGCCATGCGGCGTCGGCCGGCTCGCGGCTCTCCTGCCTGGCGGCAGCGTTCTGCCCGAGCACGGCCTTGGACGTCTCGTAAGTCTTCCAGACCGCCATCTCCAGCGCGTAGGAACCGTTCCAGGCGAAGCAGAGCGGGTTGATCATGGTCAGCATCCGTACCCGCCGATCGGCCCGCGCGGCGTGAAAAGCCTGAAATGCGCCTGCGCAGGTGCCGACCAGGCCGACCCCGGGGTAGCCGGCTCGCTCCATCCAGTTGATCGCACGACTTACATCATGGCGCGTGCGCCGGTCATAAAGGAACAGGCGCCCTTCCTCGGTCGGATCGCTCAGGCCAAGTCCGGGCAGGTCGACGCGCAGCGAGGCTACGCCTTCCGCCGCCAGGGCTCGCGCCGCTTCCACCGTGCCGCGCGCCCAGCCGACATGCGGCACGCCACCGGCATTGAGGAAGATCACCGGCTCGGCCTCGGTCTGGCGTCCGCGCGGTCGGCAAAGCACACCGCAGATCATCGGCGCCGGTCCGATCAGCACCGGGCTTTCCGTGTAATGCGGACCGTCCAGGATCTGCGATACATCGCGCGGCATGGCCTTTCCCGCTGCCGCTTCGCCGGCCTGGTCGGCGATCCAGGCGGCGCAGCGATCGAGAGCGGCGGCCGGAATCCGGTTGGCGGTCGGGTCGCACATCAAGAGAGGATAGCCATCGAACTCGGCCGTCGCGATTTCCGCAGCGCCCGCCGAGTCGCCGCCGACCTCTTCGGCAGCCAGCGGCTTGCCGTTTGTAAGCACCAGCATCGGCAGGGATGGAAGGCCAGCCGCGGCATGCCGCCAATCGAGCGCCGAGAGATCAGCCAGCGTTTCATGCGAAATTCGGAAGCCGGCGGCCTCGCGCCCCTCGGCGAAAACCCCTTCGCCCGCCGAGCGGCTGGCCAGCGGCGCGTCGATCATGCGCGACATGGCTGTGATCTCGCGAACATAGGCCTTGCCGGAGGACGGCGGCGCGAGCAGCACGAGACCCGCCACGTCGTCGCGTCCGGCCGCCGCCAGCGGGGCCAGCAGGGCACCAAGCCGGAAGCCGACCAAAATGACGTCCGCCACGCCGCAATCCTGCTTCAGCCGATCGATTGCTGCGCCTATGCTCGCCGTCCACCGTTGCACCTGACCGGGCGTTGAATGATCCCCGGCGGCATTGCCGCAGCCGGGATAGTCGAATTGCAGCGCCGGCAGACCGTTTTCGGCCAGCTTGTCAGCCAGAAGCCGCAGGAAACGCCGGCTGCACAGGTCCTCGTGGCCATGCGCCCCGGCGATCACGACACCCCGGCCGCGCCGCCCGGTGCCCCTGCCTTCATGAAGCCAGCCGATCGTGTCGGCGAAGACGACCCCCTTCATGCCACGCTCCCGGCAGGCCGCAACGACTGCATGCTCTCCACCCTGGTCTCTACATTGTCGGCTTGCGGCGCATCGTAGGCCACCTCGCGATCGCCATTCAGCGCCGTCACGACGCCGGCCGGCGTGGCAGAGGCCGGCCCATCCAGGCCAATTTCCTTCACCGCGCCCGGCATCAGGTGGAAGCCGTTCTCGCGCGGGAAAAACAGCCCATCCTTGATGGCGACGTGATAGGCGGCGCGCTTGCAAGCGAGCCGCAGGCGCCAGCCGTCTCGTCCGCGCATCAGCCCTGCCGACAGGCCGACATCGCGTCGCGCGGTCATGACGCCGGGAAGCACATGAAAGGCTTCGGCCAGGATCTCGCCGTCGCGGTCTTCCAGCCTTGCCACGGTTACCTCGTGCCCCGCTGGGCCGAAGCGATAGGCATAAGACAGATCAAAGAAGGCGCCGAGCAGCGAGAATGCCGCAAGCGACTGCGTCCCGCGCGCCTGCAGAGTGACCGGCCGGCGCGCCGCCACCACCGGGGTGACGCCGTCGCGCAGGCAGGCAAGCGATAGCGTCGCCTCGACTGCCCTTGCCGTGTCATTGACGAGATGGACGCTCAGCCCGTTGACGCCCTCATCGCTCAGCGTCAGCCGGAGCGGCGCGAAGGCGCGTCTCAGCGCATGCCAGACCGATTTCGGCCGACCGGCAGAATCGACGACGCCCCACCCTGCTCCCGGGCGCAGATCCTTCCAGAAGAACACCAGCGCGCCCGCCGTCGGGGAGGCCGGTCTGCGCCATTCGTCGATCGTGCGCTCAACCACCTCGGCAATGACGGCGCGCGAGAGGTCGAGGTAGCGCGCCGGATCCTCCATGCGCAGCCGGCGAGCGTCGACACCGAACAGCGTCTCCAGATAATGCTCGCGCACGTCCTCGAAATCCCACGACGCACCTGCATCGCGCGGCACGCCGGCCTTCCAGCGCGGATCGTGGCCGGGCGGAACGGGCAGATGCTCATCGAGCGTCGCCTGTTCCGGCACGTTGGCGAAGGCGAGGCATTCGCTGGCGAAACGCACCTCCGCGCGGCGCGCGTCCTCCAGTGGCCGGCAATAAGCGCCGACGCCATAGTAGTGCGTCGGGCCGCCATCCGCGGCGAAGGGCAGGCTGCCGCCGGAGGGCGAGGAGGACACGAGCGCCAGATCGGGCAGGATCGCCTGCGCGGCCGGACGCACGACATCGTCGAACCAGGGTGTCGGATCCATCGCCACCGGCATGCCGAGCATCGCGGCCTGCTGCGCCACCTCGCTGCCGCCGCACAGCACCGCCAGCGACGGCGAATGCCGAAGCCGCCCCAACAGGTTCTCCACCTCGCGCGACAGCGCCGCCCGCCAGGCCGCGCTCTTCGCCGGATAGTCGAAATTGGCAAGCATCAAGTCCTGCCAGACCAGAATGCCCATCTCATCGCACAGCTCGTGGAAGGCATCGCTTTCATAGGCGAAGGTGCCGCCGAGCCGCAGCATGTTGACGCCGGTTTGGCGCGCGAGATCGAGGTCGGGCTCGATTTCGGCTCGCTCGCAGGGCAGTCGCACGGGATCGGAGGGCGTCCAGACCGCGCCGCGGCAGAACACCGGCACGCCGTTGACGACCAGGCGAAAATCGCGTCCGTCAGCACCGCGATCGATCTCGATGCGGCGGAATCCGACTCGGCCCAGCCGGCTGCGCACCGTGCCCAGCGTCGCCATGACTTCGTGCAGCGCCGGCTCGCCATGTCTGTTCGGCCACCATGGGGCGACATCGGCAATGGCCAATTCCGCCGTCAGCCGGGTGGGTGTCTCGAACTTGAGGGGCGCGCGCACTCCGGCACAGCGGACATGCGCCGTTTGCGCATTGTCGAAGGGTTCGGCGAGGGTTATCGCAACGGCAAGATGCCCGGTCGTGCCGTCGAGCCTGGCGCGCATGTCGGCATCGAGGATGCGCTGCCCGCCATTTTCGTGGATCAGCTTGACGGGACGCCACGGCCCGACGACATCGAAGCTCGGGCACCAGCCCATATGGCCGATCAGGGTCGTGCGCACCAGCCGCAGCCGCTGATCGTCGATCATGCGAGGGCGCCAGCGGGCGCGCGGACCGATCGCCGTTTCCAGATGGCGGTCGAGACTGCGAAAGACGATGGCGAGCTGCTCGCCCCCTGAAAGGCTTACCGCAGCCTCATGGCGCTCGAACATCGAGGTCGAGGTGAACAACAGCCGATCGTCAAGCCAGACCTCGGCGACAGTCGCCAGCCCCTCGAACACCAGCCGCACCGGACCGGTCGCGTCGAGCCTGCGGCTGTACCAGACATCGCGGTCGTGCAGCCGGGTTGGCTGCTTGCGGTCCCAGCGGCCATGCTTTTCCAGCGTGGCGGCCGCCGTGCCGGGACAGGCCGCGTCCAGCCATTCGGCATTTGCGTCTATGTCATTCGGCGAAGCCCAGGCACCTGCCGCCGAGATGGCCATCCGCCACCCCCGATCCAGCAATCCGGCAGTGCCGGCGATCGACACCGTGGCGTCCATTCCCCCACCCATCATCAAATGCGCGTCGGCCGGCCCGCTAGGCCGCCTTGGAGGCGACATCGGCCATGCGGGCGTCCAGCACGTCCATCACCGTTTCGTAGGCCTGCGCCATCGGCGCGATTGCTTCCGTCAAGCCGTCGAAGCGCTGCCGCGCCATCGCGCGGGCGAGCTTGAACTGCATGACCTTGGCGCCCTCGGCAATGTTGCCGGCGGCTTGCACCGCCTCTGCCAGGCAGGTTTCGCCGTGCTGCCCCAGCCATTCGAGATGACTGCCAAGAAGTTCGAAATTCGCGCCGACCTGCCGCAGCGTGTTGAAGGCATAGGTGTGGAAATAGGCAGGCGACTTCGTCGCCAGCCTTTCAGCGTGGCGGCCGAACGCGGCCGCATAGGCGTCGAGCGGATTGCGCTTCGGCCGCCGCTTCAGGTGATGCGTGAGCAGCGCCGCCGCGGTCCCGACCGCGTCGCGGGCCGGGCGCGTGGCGTCGAGCTTCACGAATTCCGCGTAAGGAAACAGCGGCAGGTCGCCCGCCGACACACCATCCCATTGGCCGAAGATGCCGTCATAGTCTTGGCCCTCGAGCGCGAAGTAGCCGTCATTGTGGAAGTAACGCATATGCCGCGCCTCGGAATCGAGCGCATTGATGCCGACCGTGGTCTTGGAATGGCCGCTGCGGTAGGTGATGCCTTTGGTGTCGGGCAGGTAGAAGGCATCGACCTCGACCAGCGGCAGCCGGCCGAGCTCGACTTGCGTCAGCACATGCGTCTCCAGCCGTTCGAAGACCGCCAGCTCTTGGATGTCCAGCCCCGCCAGCCTCTGCAGGTCGGCGGTCGGGAACTTGAAGAACGTGAACTGATCACCTTCGAAATCCTGCGCCGCGGTGAAACCGAGCGCTGCGACCGGATCGTGCCCGGTCGCGTGCAGAACCTCGATCAGAAGATCCACGTAGCAGTTGGTCTGCGGCCACCGCCTTTGCGGATCGTGCAGCCAGTGCGGCCGGTAGGTGGCCGGATCGAGGCCGGCGATCGCTCTCAGCATCTCACACGCTCCAGAGCACGTCGCGGACCGGCGCCGGCCAGGCTTCCGCGTCCGGCCCATGGTGGCGGAACAGCGCCAGCGCCACGCGCTCCAGCCCGAAGCCGACGCAGGCCGAATGGCAGAACTCCCCGTCGGCGAACTTCAGGCCCCAGGTCTGGCCAAAATGGTCCTGGTGATAATTGAAGCTCAAGCAGGCGGTCGGCTTCTCGATGCTGGTCACCGGAATCAGCAGCTCGAATTTCAGGCCCTGATCGCGCTGGTTGTTGGCCATCATCCTGCCGCCGCGGCCGAAGAACGGATCGTTGGCAAGATCGACCTCGCAGGGCAGGTCGAGCGACTCGATCATGGCCCTGCCGCGCTTCAGCCAGCTTTCGCGGAACGAGCGCACCTGCTCGGCCGTACCGATCTTGACGAACTCGCGCATGCGGAAGAGCTGCATGCGCGCCGGGTCCTTCGACGGCTCGTGGCGGAAGCAGTAGGAGGAGAGCTCGAAAAGCAAGCCCTGCGCCGGCACCGGGCCGCGCGCGGCGATGGTGGGATAGAGCGGATAACAGGCGGCGGGTGTCAGCGCGAGGTCCGTCGCCTTCTGCAGCTCCGTCCAGTCTCCGCCGTCAGCCAGCATGCCGAGCAGCTGCGCATGCTCCCGCTCGCCGCCCATGAAGGAATGCACGCAGCCGGCAAGCTGCGGGAAGCTCTTCATGTAGCCGCTCTTCTCCAGCGTCGCGCGGCTCATGCCCGGCGGAAAATGGATGCGGGTGGCCTTGTCGGGCGCGCCGAGCCGGGTGACGAGACGCTCGAACCGCTCGATCACGTCCTCGAACGCGCCCGAACGGCCATAAAGGCCGTCGACGCCGGATTCGAACAGGATGCCGTTCTCGAACAGGCTGTCGAGCAGCGACTTGGAGTCGAATGTCTTGGCGTCCATCTCAGCTCCCCAGGCCGGTGTCAAAGCGGCTCATCAGCATGAGCGTCGCGGTATTGGAAAGGATGCGGTCGTTGGAGATCATCACCGGCGCCGAGGTCACGTCGCGCAGGTGCCGGCCGACGCTGAACGGGGTACCGTTCTTGTAGCCAAGAATGCCGTTGACCAGCATGGCGAGACGCACCACGGCGCCGGCCTTCTCGCTGGCCGCGACCTTCAGCGCGTTGATCTCGGCGGCGAAGCCGATCGAAGACAGCGCGTCGTCGTCGCCCGCGGCCGCTTCGAAGCGGTGGATGGCGGCCGCAAGGTGGCCTTTCATCTCCTGCAAAAGGGCGGCCGCTTCGGCAAGCCTCAGCGCGCCCGGCGGCATGGAGTCGGGCTGCTTGCGCGCCGCCGCCTTGACGAAGGCCTGCGCCCGATTGAAGGCGTCGGCGGCGATGCCGAACCAGGTCGCCGCCCAGAAGATGTGCGAGCTGGCCAGCATCGACTGCGCCGCGATCTCGGAGAACGGCTTCGGGAATATCTGCGCCGCGTCACCCGTGGCGACCAGATGAAAGCCGTCGGAGCAGGTGCCGCGCATGCCGAGCGTGTCCCACACCGACGTGCGCTCAAGCGTGCGGTTGGCATCGGCCGGGATCACCACCATCACCTGATCGGAGCTGGCCGCATCCGGGGCGCGACGCGCCGTGGCGAGGATGGCGTCGGCATAGTTGCCATAGGAGATGACGGTGGCTTCCTTGGTCAGCGCGAAGCGCCCGCCGGCGACCTCGACCGCACAGATCGAAT
Source organism: Mesorhizobium sp. AA23 (assembly GCF_001672435.1). Lineage (NCBI taxonomy): Bacteria > Pseudomonadati > Pseudomonadota > Alphaproteobacteria > Hyphomicrobiales > Phyllobacteriaceae > Mesorhizobium > Mesorhizobium sp. AA23. Next base: position 534,822 of record NZ_LYTP01000028.1, on the reverse strand, counting down.
TGCGCAAATTGCCGCCGATGCCGGCCTCCGTCGTCGCCGAAGCCATCAGAAGCTGCTCGTCGGCGATGCGCCGCATATAGGCGCGGTGCCAATCGCTGGCGCCTCCGTGAGTGACAAAGCTCGACGTCTTGATCTGATGCATGGCATAGATCATCGCGCTCGAGCCGCAGGCCTGGCCGAGCTGCACGATGAGGTCGGCGATCTGCATCGTGCCGAGCCCCTCGCCGCCATGCTCGATCGGGATCGCCACGCCGAGTAGGCGCTCGCGCTTCAGCGCTTCGATCGTCTCCGCCGGGAAACGCCCCTCCTTGTCGACGGGGTCGGCATGGCCGGCGGCGATCTCGGCGACGCGGCGCATGCGCTCGGTCGCGGCTTCGGGCGCCTCCGCGAGCGAGGCCGCCTCTATCTTTCTCAACACGTTCATGGCTACGCCGCCTTGCGCGTCAACTGCGAAACCGCATCCGCGATGCTGGCCAGCGAAGAGAAGGTGCGCCGCGTCAGCATCGTCTCGGGGAATTCGATGTCGAACTCCTCTTCGAGCGCCAGCATCATCTGCACTGAGGCGAAGGAGGTCAGCCCCGCGTCATAGAGATTGGCGTCGTCAGCGAGCGTGCCGAAATTCAGCGGAATCATCGGATGCTGCTCGAGCAGCGAGCGTATCTGGTCAATCATGGAGGCCCCACCTTGCGTTGTGCAGCCGGCAATATCGCAGACGCAATGCAACCGTCGCGTTAACGCCGCAGAGCAGTTTCAACCATGCCTAAGGATCGGTAACGGACCGCAATACAATTTTACGGCTCTCGATTCGGACGGACCTCTGTCCGGCGTTTCTTGTGGCTCTGTATCCGCATCGATATCAAGCCACGCGCTTTCGCCGCCGCCAGCCTTCCGCAAAAGCCTGCCGTCAATCAATCAATCAGATAAATGGTCGACAATAGGCCCTCACTTTGGCCTAATGGTTGCCGCTATCCCATTCGAGAGCTGCTGGACGATTTTTGGAACGGCGAGACCGGGGTAAGAGTATGAAGTTCACGCTGCGGGCTCTCTTGCCGTTGACCTTGATCGCAGGCTGCTCGTCGAGTGTTGCGTCGATCAATCCGGCGAAATACGACGGGATGAGCTGCGCCGAGCTCAACAGTGCGCTCGGCGACACCGCCACCGATATTTCGCGGACGGCGATCAGCCGCGGCAAGGTCGCCAATACCAGCGTGCCGACTTGGCTGCTCGGCGGCGAGCGCGTGAAGACGGTCGTGGCCAATCGCGATACCGCCAGGATCGAGCGGCTGCAGCAACAGCAGCAGGCGATCATCACGGCCAGGAAGAGCCGCTGCCCGTCCTCGCAGTGACCAGGGCGTCGCCGAGCAGCGGAAGTCTCAAGCGCTGATGCGGAACCTGGTCGTATCGATCGCCGCCTTCATCAGTGTCTGCGTGTAGGCTTCCCGCGGATTGCCGAAGATCTCCTCGGCCGGCCCTTCCTCGACGATCTTTCCCTGCTTCATGACGATGATGTAGTCAGCCATGGCGCGCACCACTGCGAGGTCGTGGCTGATGAAGAGGTAGGACAGTCCATGGTCCGCCTGCAGCTTGCGCAATAGCTCGACGATCTGCTTCTGCACCGAGCGGTCGAGCGCCGAGGTCGGCTCATCAAGCACCACTACTTTCGGCTTCAGGATCATAGCGCGGGCAATGGCGATGCGCTGGCGCTGGCCGCCGGAGAATTCATGCGGATAGCGGTTGCGCGCGTTCGGGTCGAGGCCGACCTCTCGCAGCGCCTCGACGGCACGCTGGTCGCGCTGCTTGCCCGTCAGCGAAGGCTCGTGCACCAAAAGCCCTTCGGTGATGACCTGGCCAACCGTCATGCGCGGCGACAGCGAGCCAAACGGATCCTGGAAGACGAGCTGCAATTCGCGCCGCAGCGGCCGCATCGCGTGGCGGTCGGCCTCTGAGATGTCGCGGTCGCCAAAGCGGATGACGCCGTCGCTGGGGAGCAGCCGCAGCAGCGCGCGGCCGAGGGTCGATTTGCCGGAGCCGGACTCGCCGACGATGCCGATCGTCTGGTTGCGCTTCAGCCGGATCGATATCTTGTCGACGGCCCGCAACATCAGCGGCTCGCCGCCGAGAAAACCACCGCCGATTTTGAAGACGACCTCCACGTTGCGGCCCTCGAGCAGCACGGGCGAATTGGCGGGCGCGGCCGCCTTGGTGCCGGTCGGCTCGGCGGCGAGCAGCATCTTGGTGTAGGCGTGCTGCGGATTGGCGAAAAGCGCTTCCGCCTCGCCCTCTTCCACCACCTCGCCCTGGCGCATGACATAGACGCGGTCGGCGAAACGGCGGACGATGCCGAGGTCATGGGTGATGAAGACGATCGCCATGCCGAGCTTGCGCTGCAGTTCGGCAAGCAGCATCAGGATCTGCGCCTGAATGGTGACGTCCAGCGCCGTCGTCGGCTCGTCGGCGATCAGGATGTCGGGATCGTTCGCCAAAGCCATAGCGATCATGACGCGCTGGCGCTGGCCGCCCGACATTTCGTGCGGATAGGATTTCAGCCGCCGCTCGGGATCGGGGATGTGCACCAGTCTCAACAGCTTCAGCGCCTCTTCACGCGCGGCCTGGGCGCTCAGGCCGCGATGGCGGCGGATTGGTTCGATGAGCTGGTTGCCGATGGTGTAGAGGGGATCGAGCGAGGTCATCGGCTCCTGGAAGATCATGCTGATCTTGCGGCCGCGAACCTTGTTGAGCTCGCTCTTGGTCATCTCCAGCAGGTTGCGGCCGCGGTAATCGACCTGGCCGGTCGCTTCGCCATTGGAGGAAAGCAGGCTCATCGCCGCCATCATAGTCTGGCTCTTGCCGGATCCGGATTCGCCGACAACGGCGACGGTCTCGCCGGCATTGACCTTTATGCTGATGCCCTTCACCGCCTCGACCGTGCCGTCGAGGGTCTGGAAGCGGACGCGCAGGTCCTTGACGCTGAGGATCGTTTCGCAAGCCATGTCAGCGATCCCCATCCTTATCGATCTTTGGGGTCGAGCGCGTCGCGCAGGCCGTCGCCGACAAAGTTCAGCGCGAACAGCGTCGAAACGAGGAAGAAGGCCGGGAACAACAGCAGCCAGTTGGCATAGCCGATGTTCTTGGCACCGACCGAAATCAGCACGCCCCAACTGGTCATCGGCTCCTGCACGCCAAGCCCGAGGAAGGACAGGAAGCTTTCCAGGATGATGACCTGCGGCACCAGCAGCGTCATGTAGATCACCACCGGCCCGAGCAGGTTGGGGATGACGTGGCGCACGAGGATGCCGCGCTGGCCGACGCCCATCGCTTCCGCCGCCTGAACGTATTCTTGCCTGCGGATCGACAGCGCCTGGCCGCGCACGATGCGCGCCATGTCGAGCCACAGCACCGCCCCCACCGCCAGGAACATCAGCACGAAGTTGCGGCCGAAGAACACCACAAGCATGATGACGAAGAAGATGAAGGGCAGCGAGTAGAGCACGTCGACGATGCGCATCATCACCTCGTCGACCCTGCCGCCGGCAAAGCCGGCCGTCGCGCCGTAGATCACGCCGATGACGCCGGCGACGACACCGGCAAGCAGGCCGATCGCGAGCGAAATGCGCCCGGCCATCAGCGTGCGAGACAAGAGATCGCGCCCGGTGTTGTCGGTGCCGAAGAAGAAATACTGCTGCTTGACGGCCGAGCTCATGGTCATTTCGAGCCCATCGGGCGACTTGCTCTCGATCTTCGTGTCGTCGAAGGCGTCGGAGCGGTCGAGATAGCGGATATTGCGGTCGTCGATCGGCTTCTTGGAGGTGACGGTGACGACGACGCGGCTGCCGTCCTGGTGCCACTCCTTGATGTCGACGCGCATGCGTTTGATCGCGTCGCTCAGCGCACCCTGGATCATGTCGGGCTTCGGATAGGCCGACAGGCTCGGCGGCGTGCGCACATAGTCGCCATAGATGGTCGTGTATTCATGCGGCACGACCATAGGGCCGAACACGCTGATGACGGCAATGAATGCCAGATAGTAGAGGCTGAACATGGCGGCGCGGTTGCGCTTCAGCCGCGCCCAAGCATTGCCCCAGAGCGAGCGGCCGACGATCGGCTCCGGAGCGGCTACGGCAAGCTCAGTCATAGCGCACCCTCGGATCGACGACCGCATAGAGAAGATCGACGATCAGGTTGAAGACGATGGTGAAGAGCGCGATCACCACCACAGTTCCCATGACCAGCGTGTAGTCGCGGTTGAGCGCGGCGTCGACGAAGTAGCGGCCGACACCTGGAATGGAGAAGATGGTCTCGACGATGATCGAGCCGGTGAGCAGCGCCGCCGCCGCCGGACCGGTGAAGGAGACGATCGGCAGCACGGCGCCGCGCAGCGCGTGCTTGACCACCACCGACCAGTCGGAGAGGCCGAGCGCGCGGGCGGTGCGGATGTGGTGCGAGCGCAGGCTCTCGATCATCGAGCCGCGCATCAGGCGGGCGACGATGGCGATCTGAGGCAGGGCAAGCGTCAGCACCGGCCCGACCTTGTTGATTAAGGCGCCGTCGCCCCAGCCGCCGATCGGCAACAGCTTCCAGGAAAGGCCGAAGACGAGCTGGATCACCGGCGCGGTGACGAAGGTGGGGATGGTGCTGCCGGCGGTGGCTAGAGCGATCACCGAATAGTCGGCTATTTTATTCTGGTTGAGCGCGGCGATCGTGCCGAGGATCGAGCCGAGCAGCAGCGCCAGCACCAGCGCCGAGGTACCGATCTGCACCGAGATCGGCAGGCCCTTGGCGAAGAGTTCGGTGACGGTGAAATCCGGCAGGTTGTAGCTCGGTCCGAAACTGCCGCGCAAAAGATTGCCGAGATAGTGGAGATATTGCAGCCAGAGCGGATCGTCGAGGCCGAACTGGGCTTCGAGATTGGCCCTGATCTCGGGGCTCAAGCCCCGCTCCTGGTTGAACGGGCCGCCTGGCGCGACGCGGATCAGGAAGAACGCCACCGTCACGATGACGAACAGCGTCGGGATGGCGGTCAATAGCCGCCGGAAGACATAACGCAGCATCGGCGCCCCGCTTCAGCCAGGGCGACGGCTCTCCAGACGAGATCGTGGCGCGCTGGCATCTCTGATCTTCGCACCGCGATCGCCGAAAATCCAATGCGACTTTCGGCCCGGCACGACGACAGACCGCGGCCGCCGCTCCCTAAAAGAGAGCGGCGGCACGGCCAAGGTTCCTTGTCAGTCCTTGGAGATGAAGCGAGACGGATGAATGTCCATCACATTGTCCTCGAAGCCATGCAGCTTGGAGGAAACGATGTCGTGGTAGCTGTAGTAGAGCAGCGGGATTTGGCCGACATCGTCGACGAGGATGCGCTCCGCTGCGGCGAGGTCCTTCATGCGCTCCTCAGGCTTGCCGCCGGCGGCGGCTGCCTTGTCCATGGCGGCTTCATAGGCAGGGCTGTTATAGTTCGAGTAGTTGTTGCCGCTCGCCTTGCGCGAGATGCCGAGGAAGGTCTCCGGATCCTTGTAGTCGGCGATCCAGGCGGCGCGGGCGACGTCGTAGTTGCCCTTCTGCTCGAGGAAGCCATAGTGGGTCTTGGTGTCGGTGTTGAGCAGCGTCACCTCGATGCCGAGCGGCTTCAGCTGTTCCTGGATGGCGACCGCGGTGTTCTTGTGGTTCTCCGAGGTGTTGTAGCGGATCTCCATCTTCAACGGATGCTCGGGTGTATAGCCAAGCTTTTCCAGCACTTTCTTGGCCGCATCCTCGCGGTCGATCTGAGACATGTCGGCGTATTTGGCCAGTGCCGGCGTGTAGCCCTCGATGCCCGGAGGCACCATCGAATAGCCGGGCAGCATCGAGTTCTGCCAGACCTTCTCGGCGAGGAAGTCGCGATCGATCGCCATCGAGATGGCGTTGCGCAGCTCGACGTTGTCCCAAGGCGCCTTATCGGTCTTGACCGCATAATAATAGGTGCCGAGATATGGCCCCACACGGATCTGGTCACCGAATTTGGTTTTGAGATCGGCGAGCTGTTCGGTCGGCAGGTCGCCATAGCTGTCGAGTTCGCCGGCCTCGAAGCGCTTCATCGCGGACGAGCGATCCTCGGTCGGGATGTAGTTGACCACGTCGAGCTTGACGCTCGCGGCGTCCCAGAACTTCGAGTTCTTGACCAGTTTCATGTGGTCGTTGGGAATCCACTCCGCCAAGGTATAGGCGCCGTTGGAGACCAGCTTGCCCGGTTTGATCCAGTCCGCGCCGAGCTTGTCGATCGAAGCCTTGTTGACCGGATAGGTCGCCTGGTGGGTCAGCATCTCCAGGAAGTAGGGCGTCGGCGCCTTCAGCGTGACTTGCAGGGTGTTGGCGTCGATCGCCTTCACGCCCATATCCTCAGCCTTGCCTTTCTTCGTGTTGAAGTCCTCGGCGCCTTTCACCGGATAGAGCATCGAGGCGTATTCTGCAGCGGTGGCCGGGTCTTCCAGCCGATGGAACGAGTAGACGAAGTCGTCCGCCGTCACCGGGCTGCCATCCGACCACAGGCCGTCCTTGCGCAGCTTGAAGGTGTAGACAGTGCCGTCGTCGGACACCGTCCAGCTTTCGGCGGCGCCCGGAATGAGGTTCGTCTTCGGGTCATGCATGACGAGGCCCTGGAACAGGTCGCGTATAATATCGGCCTCGTAGACCGTCGACGTCTTGTGCGGATCGACCGTCTCCGCCTCGGCAGCGGATCCGCGATTGTAGACGGTCTCGGCAAAGGCGGGCGTGTAGAAAGCACCGGTCGCCAAAGCCATCGTGGTGGCGAACACGGTCGCCTTCAGCAGGTTTTTGAGCATGAAGTCTCTCCCTTGTTGGCGCGGCCCCTCAACCACGCCTTGAGTGTTGACGCCCCGGAACCGTCAACGGGTCCCTTTTGAGCGCGCCCCGGTTCCCTTCCGGCGGCTGGTGGCGGGAGACTAGACAGAGGAATATCTTATTTCAACTGCCCGCTGCTTGACGTTGAGTGAGCAGCGTTTCGCTAAAACAGCGATATCTAAAGCTTAGGCGTCCCGTTCAACTGTGTGCACCTTTCGGTTGTCCCAGCCGTTTTCTGTTTTTGCAAGCAGGTTTTGGCATTCTCCGGCCCATGCTGAAGAACCGAAATTTCCTTGCTACTTGGTTCCGTTTCCGGGCTGACGCCGCGGGCACGTCTGCGGTCGAATTCGCCATGCTGGCGCCGATCTTCATCCTGCTATTGCTCGGAATGGTTGCATACGGAATCTATTTCGGCGCCAGCCATTCGGTCCAGCAGATCGCCGCCGACGCGGCGCGAACGGCGATCGCCGGCCTCAACCAGACGGAGCGCCAGGCGCTGGTCACCGATTTCATCAGCCATGACGTCGCCGGCTATGCTTTTGTCGACCCGAAAAAGCTGACGGTCGACGCCAAGGACAGTACCGTCGACGGCAGCCAGTTCATCGTCTCAGTCAGCTATGACGCGCGCGACCTGCCGATCTGGAGCCTGTTCCGGACGCTGCCGTTGCCGGGCACCACGATCCAGCGCCAGTCGACGATCCGGGTCGGAGGCATATGATGCGCTACTCCGCGGGGAGAGTGATGGACGCTGCGCGACGGCTGATCGCCGACCGGCGCGCCAATTTCGCGGTTATGACCGCGCTCTGCACGCCAGTGGCGCTGACGCTGACCGCGTTCGCGATCGATGAGGGCTCGCTTTATAACGAACGCCGCGCCGCGCAGTCGATCGTCGACCTCGCCGCGATCACCGCCGCCGCCAACATCAACAAAGCCCAGCAAGCCGTGCTGACGACGCTGAGGGACAACGGAATCACGTCCGTCGCCGTGCAGCAGCAGGGCACCAAAATCGAGCCGACCGGCAGCAAGGCGGTCGTCGAGGTCGTGCCCGGACGCTATTCGGGGGTCAGTTCCATCGCGGCCGGCAGCCGCTTCGAAGCGGGCAAGCTGCCCTACAATGCCGTCCAGGTGTCGATGAAGAAGCTCGGCACGCTCTATTTCGCCGCTTCGGTGATGGCTCCGCCGGTGATCGGCACGACAGCCACCGCAAGCGCCCAGCCCGCAGCAGCATTCTCGGTCGGATCGCGCCTCGCCAGCGTCAATGGCGGCGTCCTCAACGCGCTGCTCGGCGCGCTTCTGGGCGGCAACCTCTCGCTCAGCGTGATGGACTACAATTCGCTGATCTCGGCCGATGTCGACGTGCTCTCCTTCACCGATGCGCTGGCGACGCAGCTGCGTCTGACCGGTGTTACCTATTCGGACGTGCTCGGCTCGAAGGCAACGGTCGGCCAGATCGCCACCGCGATGGCCAACGTGCCCGGGCTCGACCGCACCGCCAAGCTCGCGCTGCAGACTATGGCCTCGAGCGCCACCAACTCGGTCAAGATCCCGCTTAGCCACCTCGTCGACCTCGGCTCGGTGGGCAGTCTGGGGCTCGGACAGAAGCCCGCCGGGCTTTCGGTCAGCGCCAGCGCCATGAGCATGCTGAGCGCAGCCGCGGCGCTCGCCAACGGCACGAACCAGGTTACGGTCGACCTCGGGGCGACGATACCGGGACTGACATCGACGACGCTCCAGGTCGCCATCGGCGAACCCATGCAATCCTTGCCATGGCTGGCGGTGGGAGAATTGGGCACGGTGGTGCGCACGGCGCAGACGCGCATCAAGCTCAATGCCAGCGTCGGGATTGGAAACGGGAACAACGGCAATGGCTTCGGCAACGGCACCGGAAATGGCACAGCCGGCATTAATCTGGGCGGCGGCGTCAAGCTGCTTGCCGTCAACCTGCCGCTCAATATCGAGGTCGCCTATGCCGAAGCCAAGCTGACCGACATCAGCTGCCCGACCGGCCCCTCCAGCATCAAGGTCTCAATCGCCGCGCAGCCGGGCGTCGTCGCGGCCCATCTCGCCGACAGCAACGCCAGCGGCTTCGCAGATTTCGGCAAGCCGCAATCCTTCAGCGACGCCGACATCGCCGACGTCAGCCTCAAGATGCTGCTGATCAACCTCAATCTGCTGCAGATCAAGGGATCGTCGGCCTTCTCGGTCACCAACATGGCGCCGACGAATCTGACCTTCAGCGCCACCGAGATCGCCAACAAGGCGATCAAGACAGTGTCGACCAAGAACCTGACGCAGTCGCTCACCACCTCGCTGGTGAACAACCTGTCGCTGACGGTCAACGCGCTCGGCCTCGGTCTCGACGCGACCACCCTGCTCGGCACGGTGAAGCCGGCGGTGACGACGCTGCTCAACGGCGTCACCGCGCCGGTCGACAACCTCGTCTACAATGTGCTTGCGGTGCTTGGCGTGCATGTCGGCGAGGCCTATGTGCGGGTCACCGGCGCGACTTGCGGACGCTCGGTGCTGGTGCAGTAGCGACCGTCAGCCAATTCTCCCGACGAAGCACCCCACAGGCGGCAGCGCCAGCGCAGTTTCTCCGAGAACACCGCCAAGAACGCCGGCGACGTCTACGGCAAGAACCGTTATCTCGACATCGCTGATCTCGGCCGGCAGCGTCCAGTTCGCCGGCTCACCGGCGAAGTTGAAGACGCATAGCAAGTTCTCGTTTTCGTGCTGACGGATGAAAGCAAGCACATCGCCCGCCGCCTCTAGGAACCGGATCGAGCCGGCGATCAGCGCCGGATGGCGCTTGCGCAAGGCCAGCATCGAGCGATAGGCGGCAAGGACAGAACCGTCCTCGCCCTCCTGCACATCGACCGCGCGGGCGCGATGCGACGGCGGTACCGGCAGCCAGGGCTTGCCCACGGAGAAGCCACCATTTTCGGCCCCGGCCTCCCACACCATCGGGGTGCGGCAGCCGTCCCTGCCCTTCACGCCCGGCCAAAAACGGATGCCCAGCGGATCGCGCAGGTCCTCATAGGCAAGCTCGGCTTCCTCCAGCCCAAGCTCCTCGCCCTGGTAGAGGCAGATCGAGCCGCGCAGGCAGGACAGCAGCGCGATCGCGAATTTCGCTACCGCATCAGGATTTTCGCCCGGCTGCGTCCAGCGGCTGACATGGCGCATGACGTCGTGGTTGGAGAAGGCCCAGCAGACCCAGCCGTCGGCAACCGCGTTCTCGAACGCCTCGACGCAGCCGCGCACATGGGCGGCCGAGAATTGCGGGCCGAGCAGGTCGAAGGTGTAGCACATCTGCAATTTGTCGCCGCCGGAGGTGTAGGCGGCGAGCGTCTGCAGCGAGCGCTCCTCATCGCCCACTTCGCCGACGGCGGCACGGTCCGGATATTCGTCGAGCAACGCGCGGAAGCGCTTCAGGAAATCGAGATTCTCGGGGCGCGTCTTGTCGAAGAGATGCTCCTGGAAGGCGTAGGTGGTGGTGGCGACGTTGGTGCCGGCGACGCTTGAAGCCAGCGGCGGGTTGTCGCGCAGCCAGCGGTCGTGGACATAGTAGTTCACGGTATCCAGCCGGAACCCGTCAACGCCGCGCTCCAGCCAGAAGCGCACGGTGTCAAGCACCGCATCCTGCACCTCCGGATTGTGGAAATTCAGATCCGGCTGCGCGGCCAGAAAATTGTGCATGTAGTATTGCCGGCGGGTGGCGTCCCACTCCCAGGCCGGCCCGCCGAACAGCGACTGCCAGTTGTTGGGCGCACTGCCATCCGGCTTGGCGTCGGCCCAGACATACCAGTCCGCCTTGGCGTTGTCACGGCTGGCGCGGCTCTCGACAAACCATTCGTGCTTGTCGGACGAATGCGAGATCACCTGGTCGATGATGAGCTTGAGGCCGAGCCGGTGCGCCTCGGCGACCAGCGCGTCGAAATCCTCCAGTGTGCCGAACATCGGATCGACATCGCGATAGTCCGACACGTCATAGCCCATGTCGGCCATCGGCGACTTGAAGAAGGGCGAGAGCCAGACGGCGTCGACGCCGAGCGAAGCGACATGGGCAAGACGCGACGTTACCCCCTTGAGATCGCCGCTGCCGTCGCCGTTCGTATCCTGGAAGGAGCGCGGATAGATCTGGTAGACCACGCAGCCGCGCCACCATTCGGCATTCCCACCAGCCATTACGAACCCTTCCCGGCGTGGGCGTTTCCGGCCGCCCTGCGCTCGATCATGAAATTGATGGTGCGGCCGGGCAGCGGCCGCGCAAGGTCGATCGCCCGCGTCTCGATCGCCGAACGCCACTCGTAGCCATCTCGCGGCGGCAAGGTGAAGACGCATTGGCGGCGGTCGCCATTGACCATGACGGCAAGGCGACCGCGCTGGCTATCGCCGAGGATCATGACGAGGCGGTGACGGCCGGGATCGTTCCAGTCGGCCTCGCCGAGCGGTGCGCCGGTTTCGGTCAACCACTCGACGTCCGGGATTTCCATTCCGTCTGCAGCTTTGCCGGTCAGGAAATTCGTGTCGGATAACGGCGGAAAGGCACGGCGCAGTTGCGCAAGCGCTGCTGTGTACCGCTCCAGCGCCCGGTCGCGGCCGGCCCAGTCGAGCCAGGTGATGGCGTTGTCCTGCGCATAGGCGTTGTTGTTGCCCTTCTGTGTGCGGCCGAACTCGTCGCCGGCGGTCAGCATGATGGTGCCGCGCGAGGCAAAGAGCGTCGCAAGCAGCGCGCGCTGGTCACCGAAGCGGGCCTTGGCGATTTCGGCGTCATCGGTCTCGCCCTCGACACCGTTGTTCCACGACAGATTGTCATTGTGGCCGTCGCGATTGTGCTCGCCATTGGCCGCATTGTGCTTCTTCTCATAGGCAACGATGTCGGCCAGCGTCATGCCGTCATGCGCGGCGATGAAATTGACGCTGCGGCTCACCGGCTGGCCCGCCCTGCCGAAGACATCGGAGGAGCCGGCAAGCCGCGTGGCTAAAGCGCCGATCGCGCCCGTGTCGCCGCGCCAAAAACGCCGGACGTCATCGCGATAGCGGTCGTTCCATTCAAGGTATGGCGGCCGGAAATTGCCGAGCTGGTAGCCGGTCGCGCCAATATCCCATGGCTCGGCGATCAGCACGCGGTCGGCGAGCACGGGGTCGCCGGCGATGGCTTCGAGAAGCGGCGCCTCCGGATCGAACGTGCCGTCAACGCGGCCGAGCACCGGCGCCAGATCGAAGCGGAAGCCGTCGACGCCGGCATGGCGGACGAAATGGCGCAGCGTGTCGAGCACCATCCTCTGCACGACCGGGTGGTCGCAGGCGACGGTGTTGCCGGTGCCGGTGTCATTGGCCAGTCGGCCGTCCGGCATGTGCCGATAATAGGTCCGGGCGTCGAGGCCGCGCAGCGACAGTGTCGGCCCGAGCCGGTCGCTTTCGCCGGTGTGGTTGAAGACGAGGTCGAGGATCGTGCCGATACCCGCTTCACTCAGCGCCGCGACGGTATCGCGCAATTCGCTCAGGCCGCCCGGTGCCAGGCGGGGATCGAGCGCCATGAAGGTGACGGGGTTGTAGCCCCAGGCATTGTTCAGCCCCAGCGGCGGCAAATGGCGCTCGTCGATCGAGGCCGTGATCGGCATCAACTCGACGGCGGAAACGCCGAGACGCTTCAGATGCTCGACGACAGCCGGATGGGCAAGCGCCGCGATGATGCCGCGCTGGGCCTCGGGGACGTCCGGATGCAGCCTGGTGAAGGAGCGGACGTTGAGTTCGTAAATCAGGCCGCCGGGCCGGAACAGCGGCGGCTGGGGCGGCTGCGGTTTGGGCAGGGAATGCGCAATTGCCTTCGGCATGAGCGGCGCAGTGTCGGCGCCTTCATTGCGTTTGGCGGCCAGCCTCCAGTGATATTGGTATGGACGATCGACCTCGACGGCATACGGATCGATGAGAAGCTTGTTCGGATCGAACCAGAGGCCGCGCTCCGGCGCATAGTCGCCGTCGGCGCGAAAACCGTAACGCGTGCCGTTCCCAAGGCCGGGGACAAGGAGTGCATGCACGCCCTCGCCTTCCGGGTTGAGTTCCAGCCGGTCGATCTCGCGCGCGCCGCTGTCGTCGAAGAGCGAGACCCAAAGACGTCTGGCCGATGAGGAGCAAACGGCAAAGCGGATGCCTTCGGGAGTGATGCTGGCGCCGAGGGTCATGCGGGCCTCTCCCCTTCTCCCCTTGTGGGAGAAGGTGGATCGGCGCGCAGCGCCGAGACGGATGAGGGGCGTTGGAAGGAATGAGGCGTCGATGTTCTGGACACGGGTTTGCGCCAAGCTGGAGCACCCCTCAACCGTCCGAACTTCGCTCGGCCACCTTCTCCCACAAGGGGAGAAGGGGAAATCCTCACCACTTTCAAGTAATCACGCTCGGCTTGTTGCGACCGGTGTGGCTCTTGATGCCGGCGATGTCGTCGGCGGCGGCGATGAGGTCGGCGAGCGCTTCCTGCGTGTCGAGGTCATGCCTCGCCTTGTCGGGCTCGTAACGCTCGATATAGACGCGCAGCGTGGCGCCGGAAGTGCCGGTGCCGGAGAGGCGGAAGACGACGCGCGAGCCACCCTCGAACAGGATCCTGATGCCCTGGTTCTTGCTGACCGAGCCATCGACCGGGTCATGATAGGCGAAGTCGTCGGCACTGGCGATCTTCATGCCGCGCACGCTGGTGCCGGGCAGCGAGCCGAGCTTGGCGCGCAATTCGTCGACCAGTGCGTTGGCGCGGTCTGTCTCGACCTCCTCATAGTCGTGGCGCAAATAATAGTTGCGGCCGTACGTTTCCCAGTGCTTGGTGACGATGTCCTTGCAGCTCTCGCCGCGCACGGCGAGGATGTTGAGCCACAGAAGCACGGCCCACAGCCCGTCCTTCTCGCGCACATGGTTGGAACCGGTGCCGGCGCTTTCCTCGCCGCAGATCGTCGCCATGCCGGCGTCGAGCAGATTGCCGAAAAACTTCCAGCCGGTCGGCGTCTCGTAGATGCCGACGCCGAGCTTCTCGGCGACGCGATCGGCCGCTCCGCTGGTCGGCATCGAGCGGGCGATGCCCTTCAGGCCTTCCTTGTAGCCGGGCGCCAGATGCGCATTGGCGGCCAGCATCGCCAGAGAATCCGAGGGCGTTACGAAGATGCCCTTGCCGATGATCAGGTTGCGGTCGCCGTCACCGTCGGAAGCGGCGCCGAAATCCGGCGCGTCCGGCCCCATCATCTCGTCATAGAGATGTTTGGCATGGACCAGGTTCGGATCGGGGTGATGGCCGCCGAAATCGGGCAGCGGCTTGAAATTGCGGCAGGTCCCGGCCGGGGCGCCGAGCCTACGCTCGAGGATCTCCTTGGCATAGGGGCCGGTCACCGCGTGCATGGCGTCGAAGCGCATGCGGAAGCCATATTTGAAATTCGCGCGGATGGCGTCGAAGTCGAACAGGCTCTCCATCAGCTCGGCATAGTCCTTGACCGGGTCGAACACCTCGACCGTCATGCCGCCGGCTTGGAAGGTGCCGATCGTGTCGATGTCGACGGTGCCGATGTCGGCGATCTTGAAGCTCGAGATCGTCTTGGACTTTTCGAAGATCGCGTCGGTGATCTTCTCCGGCGCAGGGCCGCCGTTGCCGGCATTGTATTTGATGCCGAAGTCCTCGTGCGGGCCACCCGGATTGTGGCTGGCCGACAGGATGATGCCGCCAAAGGTCTTGTATTTGCGGATGATGTTGGACGCGGCCGGCGTCGACAGGATGCCGCCCTGCCCGACCATCACCTTGCCGAAGCCGTTCGCAGCGGCCATGGCGATGGCCGTCTGGATGACCTCGCGGTTGTAAAAACGGCCGTCGCCGCCGATCACCAGCGTCTTGCCCTGAAAACCTTCCAGCGCGTCGAAGATCGACTGGATGAAGTTCTCGGCATAGTGCTCCTGCTGGAAGACGGGCACCTTCTTGCGCAGGCCGGAGGTGCCGGGCTTCTGGTCGGTATAGGGTTTGGTAGGGACGGTTTTGATCATGCCTCAGGCAGCCCTTTTTGAAAGCAGCAAGCGATAGAGTTCGACATATTTCTCGGCGCTCTTGTCCCAGGATACGTCGGCCTTCATGCCCTGGCGCTGGATCGAGGCCCAGGCGGCGGGTCTGGCATGCGCTTCGACCAGGCGGCGGATGGCGTGCAGGAGGGCGCCGCCATTGTTCGGCGCGAATTGAAAACCGGTGGCGACGCCTGCCGAAAGCGCCGCCTCGTTGGCGTCGATGATGGTGTCGGCGAGGCCGCCGGTGCGGGCGACGACCGGCACGCAGCCATAGCGCAATCCATAGAGCTGGGTCAGCCCGCAAGGCTCGAAGCGTGAAGGGATGACGATCGCGTCGCAACCGCCCTGCATGATGTGGGAGAGCGCCTCATCATAGCCGATGACGACGCCGACGCGGCCGCGATGCCGCGCGGCCCCGGCAAGCAGCGAGCCTTCGAGGCCGGCATCGCCCGAGCCCAGAACCGCCAGTCGTGCTCCGCGCTGAACGACGCCGTCGACCACGGCAGCCAAAATGTCCATGCCCTTCTGCCAGGTCAGACGGCTGACCACGCAGACGATCGGGCTGTCGTCAGGCTCGAGGCTGAAGCGGTCCTCCACGGCCTTGCGGTTCAGGTCGCGCGCTTCCAGCGTCTCGGCCGAATAGTTGGCGACCAGGTGCTTGTCGGTCGCCGGGTTCCAGATGTCGACATCGATGCCATTGACGATGCCGTAGAGGTCGACGGCGCGCATGTTGATCAGGCCGTCGAGGCCCATGCCGAATTCCGGCGAGCGGATTTCCTGCGCGTAGGTCGGGCTCACCGTGGTGATCGCCCAGGCGGCCTGCAGGCCGGCCTTGAGGAAGCCGACGCCGCCATAATATTCGACGCCATCGAGCTGCATCGCCACGCCCGGCAGGCCGAGCTCGCCGAAAATGCCGGAGCCGAACTGTCCCTGAAAAGCAAGGTTGTGCACGGTGATCAGCGACGGCACGCCGATCGCGTTGCCGTAGCGCATATAGGCGAGCGTCATTGCCGACTGCCAGTCATGGGCATGCACGAGGTCTGGCTGGTAGCCGGAGATCGCGCCGCCGGCGATGTCGCCGCCGACCTGACTCAGCGCCGCGAAGCGCCGCCAGTTGTCGGGCCAGTCGGAGCCGGAGGCGGTACCATAGGGCCCGCCCTGGCGGTCGAAAAGATGCGGCGCGTCGAGCACGAAGAGCTCGAGCTCGCCGATCTTGACGGCGTGAACCGAAGCCTTGCCGCCCTGCAGCAGCGGGTACTGATAGACGGCCTTCTTTTTCTTGAAAGCGTCCATCACCACCGGGTAGCCGGGGATGAGCGTGCGCATCGCCACGCCCTTGCTGGCGAGCGCGATCGGCAGGGCACCGGTCACGTCGGCAAGCCCGCCGGTCTTGATCAGCGGGAAGATTTCGGGCGTGACGGACAGAACCTGCATGCGCCTAAGATCCACGGCTAAAGTGACAGCTTTGTTGATCAGACTGACAACTTGCCGATCAACCCTATCAGGTTGACAGCTTGTTGATCATATCCTGAGTGATCAGGCAGATGCCCTTTTCCGAAACGCGGAAGCGCTTGGCGTCGAGTGCCGCATCCTCGCCGACCACCAGCCCCTCCGGTATGTGGACGCCATGGTCGATGACGACGCGCTTGAGGCGCGCGTTGCGCCCAACCTGAACGTCGGGCAGCATCACCACTTCCTCGAGCTTCGCATAGGAATTGATGCGCGCGCCGGTGAAGATCAGGCTGCGGCGCAGCGATGCGCCGGAAACGATGCAGTCGCCGGACACCAGCGAGGAGATCGCCTCGCCGCGACGGCCGTCCTCGTCATGCACGAATTTGGCCGGCGGCTTCAATTCGGCATAGGTCCAGATCGGCCAATCCCGGTCGTAGAGATCGAGTTCGGGCGTGACATCGGTCAGGTCGATATTGGCTTCCCAATAGGCGTCCACCGTCCCGACGTCGCGCCAGTAAGGCTCCGACTCGTGCGAGGAGCGGACGCAGGATTTGGCGAAGCGGTGGGCGATCGCCTTACCGTGCTGGACGATGTAGGGGATGATGTCCTTGCCGAAGTCGCGGCTGGATCCTGGCTCGGCCGCGTCGCGGCGCAACTGCTCCATCAGGAACTTGGTCTTGAAGACATAGATGCCCATCGAGGCCAGCGCATGGTCCGGCTTGTCCGGTATGCCGGGCGGGTCGGCGGGTTTCTCGATGAAGGAGATGATGGTGTCCTTCTTGTCGACATGCATGACGCCGAAGCCGGTCGCCTCCATGCGCGGCACTTCGAGGCAGCCGACGGTGACATCGGCGCCGGCATCGACGTGCTGGCGCAGCATCAGCTCGTAATCCATCTTGTAGATGTGGTCGCCGGCTAGGATGACCATGTATTCGGGGCCATAGGCCTCGATGATATCGATGTTCTGGTAGACCGCATCCGCCGTGCCCTCGTACCACTGCGTTTCCGAGACGCGCTGCGAGGCGGGCAGGATGTCGAAGCTCTCGTTTCGTTCGGGGCGCAGGAAGTTCCAGCCACGCTGCAGGTGGCGGATCAGCGAGTGCGCCTTGTATTGGGTGGCGACGCCGAGACGGCGAATGCCGGAGTTGAGCGCATTGGACAGCGCAAAATCGATGATGCGCGTCTTGCCGCCGAAATAGACGGCGGGCTTGGCGCGCCGGTCGGTCAGCTCCTTGAGGCGGCTGCCGCGGCCGCCGGCCAGCACATAGGCCATGGCATCGCGCGCCAGCGGCTGGGTTCTCTTGATCTCTGCCATCGTTTGCCTCCCTCCTAAGCTGTCCGGACCTTTGCTTCGTCCGCGACGAATTCCAGCATGATCGTCGACAGCGGCGGCAAGAGCATCGTCGCCGACGTGCCGCCCCCTTCCCCGCTCGCCACGATCATGCCGCCATTGCCCATGCCGGAGCCGCCATACTCGGCGGCGTCAGTGTTGATGATCTCGCGCCACTCGCCCGCCTTCGGCAGCGGCACGCGATAGTTCTCGCGCGGCACCGGCGTGAAGTTGGAAATGACGGCTATCGGGTTGCCGTCCGGCGCGCTGCGCAGCCAGGCAAAGACCGAATTGTCGCGATCGTCGACGATCAGCCAGGAGAAGCCTTCCGGCTCGCAGTCGCGCGCATGCAGCGCCGGGCGCGAACGATAGAGGTAGTTCAAGTCCCGCACCGCCTGCCGGACGCCGCGGTGCGGGGCGTGCTCCAGCAGATTCCAGTCGAGCGCGCGTTCCTCGCTCCACTCGCGGCGCTGGGCGAATTCCTGGCCCATGAACAGGAGCTTCTTGCCGGGATAACCCCACATGAAGGCGTAGTAAGCGCGCAGCGTGGCGAATTTCTGCCAGTCGTCGCCTGCCATCTTGTGGAGCAGCGTGCCCTTGCCGTGCACGACCTCGTCATGAGAGAGCGGCAGGACGAAATTCTCGGAGAAAGCGTAGACAAGGCCGAAGGTGATGTCGTTGTGATGGTGCTTGCGGTAGATCGGCTCCTTGGAGAAATACTCCAGCGTGTCGTGCATGAAGCCCATGTTCCATTTGAAGCCGAAGCCGAGCCCGCCTTCATGCACCGGCTGCGATACCTTCGGCCATGAGGTCGATTCTTCGGCGATCGTCATCACCCCGGGATGATGGCCGTAAAGCTCCTTGTTCATCTTCTGCAGGAAGCTGACCGCCTGCAAATTCTCGCGCCCGCCTTTCTCGTTGGGGATCCACTCGCCTGACCTGCGCGAATAATCGAGGTAGAGCATCGAGGCGACAGCGTCGACGCGCAAACCGTCGACATGGTATTTTTCGGCCCAGAACAGCGCGTTGTTGACGAGGAACGACACCACCTCGCGGCGGCCGAAATTGTAGATGGCGGTATTCCAGTCGGGGTGAAAACCCTGGCGCGGGTCGGCATGCTCGTAGAGCGCGGTGCCGTCGAACTTCACCAGCCCATGCTCGTCGACGGGGAAATGCGCCGGCACCCAGTCGAGGATGACGCCGACGCCGGCACGATGCGCACCGTCGACGAAGCGGGCGAAGCCATCGGGATCGCCGAAGCGCGCGGTCGGCGCATAAAGGCCGGTCGTCTGGTAGCCCCAGGACGGATCGTAGGGGTGCTCCGAGATCGGAAGGAACTCGATATGGGTGAAGCCGGTTTCGACCACGTAGGGGATCAGCTGCGCGGCGAGCTCGTCCCAGGTGAGGAAGGTGCCGTCATCGCGGCGCTGCCACGAGCCGGCATGGACCTCGTAGATCGAGATCGCCTCGCGCCGCGGATCGGCCTTCTGCCAGAAGCTGCGATGGGCCTCGTCGCCCCATTGATGCGCGATCGGCGGCGCCGTCACCGAAGCGGTCGCCGGGCGCAGCTCGGACTCGAAGGCGAACGGATCGGCCTTGAGGGGCAGGCGCACGCCGTCGGGACCGATGATCTCGAACTTGTAAGGCTGGCCGGCGCCGAGGTCCGGAATGAACAGCTCCCAGATGCCGGTGTCCTTGCGGTCGCGCATGGTGTGCCGGCGGCCGTCCCAGTCGTTGAAGGCGCCAACCACCGAGACGCGCCGGGCATTGGGCGCCCATACCGCGAAATGCACCCCGGTGGCCCCCTCATGCTCGATGATATGGGCGCCGAGCTTGTCGAAGAGCCTCAGGTGTGAGCCCTCCGCCATGTAGTAGTCGTCCATCGGGCCTAGCACCGGGCCGAAGGAATAAGGGTCGGTCAGCCACCAGTCGCCGCCGGCATTCCTCGCGTGATAGCGCAACGGCTGACGCTTGCGGATCGAAAGCTTGCCCTCGAAGAAGCCGGCATCGTTGCTGCGCACGAGTTCCCCGGCTTCCTTGCCGGTGAGCGTATAGGCGGTGACGCATTCGGCATTGGGTACGAAGCAGCGGGCGACTAAGCCCTTGCCGGCCGCGTGCACACCCAGAATTGCAAAGGGATCGCCATGCGTTCCGGCGACAATGGCCGCGACATCGCCGGCTGGCGCCAGTCCGTCCGGCCCGCTTGGTGCAGCGGTCGCGCGCGGCTTCCTCATCAGGCGGCGTCCCTCCCTGGGAACTATTCTGGTTTGTGCATATGTTGGCCAAAACCGCTAGGCACTTTTGGGCGACATGCACGTCCACGTTGTCGGCGGCCTCATGCAATCACATCAGACAGGTACGTTCCAGATTTCTTTCGCGTATTGGCGAATGGTGCGATCGGACGAGAACCAGCCGACGCGGGCGACATTGCGGATGGCGCGCGAGTACCAGTCGGGACTGTTACGCCAGAGATCGTCGACCTCGCGCTGGCAGGCGGCGTAGGAGTCGAAATCGGCCGCCACCATGAACCAGTCGCTCTGATAAAGGCCGTTCATGAGGTCGCGGTAGCGGTTGGGATCGTCAGGCGAGAAGACGCCGGAGGAGATCGCCGACACCGCCTGCGACAACTCCGGCGAGGACGCGATCACGCCGCGCGGATTGTAGCCGTTGTCGCGGCGTTCGGCGACCTCGGCGGTGGTGAGGCCGAAGATGAAGATGTTGTCGTCGCCGACGCGCTCCTTGATCTCGACATTGGCGCCGTCGAGCGTGCCGATGGTCAAGGCGCCGTTGAGGGCAAACTTCATGTTGCCGGTGCCGGAAGCCTCCATACCGGCGGTCGAGATCTGCTCGGAAAGATCGGCCGCCGGCATCATCACCTCGGCGAGGCTGACATTGTAGTTCGGCACGAACACAACCTTGAGCAGGCCGCGCGTCGAGGGATCGCCGTTGATCACCCGGGCGACGTCGTTGGCCAGTTTGATGATGAGCTTGGCGTTGTGGTAGCTCGGCGCCGCCTTGCCGCCGAAGAATTTAACCCGCGGCATCCAGTCCCGCTCGGGATGCGAGCGGATCTGGTCGTAGAGCGCGATCGCCTCCAGAATGTTGAGCAATTGGCGCTTGTATTCGTGGATGCGCTTGACCTGGATGTCGAACAGCGCTGAAGGATCGAGCCTGATGCCGAGCCGGTCGGCGACCAGGTTTGCAAGCCTCACCTTGTTCTGGCGCTTCACGGCGGCAAACTTCTCGCGGAAAGCGGAGTCGCCGGCAAGAGGATCGAGATCCTTGATCGCTTCGATGTCGTCCATGAAGCGGTTCCCGATCGCTTCGCGGGCAAGCGCGGTCAGGCCGGGATTGCACTGGATCAGCCAGCGCCTGGGCGTGATGCCGTTGGTCTTGTTGTTAATGCGGTCGGGATAGAGCTTGTGGAGATCGGCAAACACCGTCTCCTTCATCAGATCGGTGTGCAGCGCCGAGACGCCGTTGATCGAATGCGAGCCGACGAAAGCGAGATTGCCCATGCGCACGCGGCGGTCGCCATTTTCCTGGATCAGCGAGATGCGGGCGATCTGCTCGCCCGAGAATTTTCCGGTGGCCCGCGCCTCCAGGAGAACCTGGGCATTGATGGCGTAGACGATCTGCATGTGGCGCGGCAACAGACGCTCGAACAGCGGCACCGGCCAGCTTTCCAACGCCTCCGGTAGCAGCGTGTGGTTGGTGTAGGCGAAGGTGCGCTTGGTGATGTCCCAGGCAAGGTCGAAATCCATGCCGTGAACGTCCATCAGAAGCCGCATCAGCTCCGGCACGGCGACGGCCGGATGGGTGTCGTTCAGGTGGATCGCGGCCTTGTCGGGCAACGATCTCAGGTCGCCGTACTGGCTGAGATGCCGCTGGACGATGTCCTGCAGCGAAGCAGTCGAGAAGAAATATTCCTGGCGCAGCCGGAGCTCCTGCCCGGCCATGTGCGAGTCGGCCGGATAGAGAACGCGCGACAGCGCGTCCGCCTTGTTGCTTTCGGCGAGCGCGCCGATGTGGTCGCCGGCATTGAACTTGTCGAGCAGAATCGGGTCGATCGGCATGCCGGACCAGAGCCGCAGCGTGTTGACGCGCTTGGCGCGCCAGCCCGCCACCGGCGTGTCATAAGCGACTGCCAGCACATGCTCATTGGGCCTCCAGACATGGCGCTCCAGGCGGCCGTCCTTTGAGGTGATCGATTCCACGGAGCCGCCGAAGCCGACCTCGAAGGAACGTTCGCGCCGCTCGAACTCCCACGGGTTGCCGTGGTCGAGCCAGGTCTCCGGCAGCTCGACCTGCCAGCCGTCATGGATCTCCTGCCGGAACATGCCATTGGCGTAGCGGATGCCGTAGCCGTGGGCGGGAATATCGACCGTTGCCATGCTTTCCATGAAGCAGGCGGCGAGCCGGCCGAGACCGCCATTGCCGAGGGCTGCGTCCGGTTCAAGGCCGGCGATCAAGTCGAGATCCACGCCGAGCGATGCCAGCGCCTCGCGCATGTTCTCCATCAGGCCGAGATTGGAGAAGGCGTCGCGCATCAGGCGCCCGATGAGGAATTCGAGCGAGAGATAGTAGACGCGCTTTTCCTGCTGGTCGTAGGCTTCCTTGGTCGCCTGGATCCAGTGATCGACGACGCGGTCGCGCACCACCTTGATCGAGGCGGTCAGCCAGTCATATGGCGTTGCGACGGTGGTGTCCTTGCCGACCCGGTACTTGAGCGACATCAGGACTTCCTCGGCGAGCGTCCTGGGATCGGGGTGGTCGAGAGCGGGGGCTTCGATCGTCATGGCGGGTTTCATATCGCCTCTCGTTCGGTTGGCCTGATCATAGCGGCTTTCACCGTTTCTCCTACCCCAGTTTGCCGCGCTGCAGCATATATTGTTAAATCGATTTAGGACGGAGTGTCCATCCGATGCACCTGCGGCCAATTACCATGGTGGGGCGGAGATCAGGCCGCCAGCGCGTCCTCCGGCGGCTTCTTGGCGCCGGTCATGAGCGCGACGGCATCCGACATCGAAATCTGCTTCGGATCGACGACGCATAGACGCCGTCCAAGCCGGTGGATGTGGATGCGATCGGCGACCTCGAAGACATGCGGCATGTTGTGCGAGATGAGCACGATCGGCAGGCCGCGCTTCTTGACGTCGAGGATCAGCTCGAGGACGCGGCGACTTTCCTTGACACCGAGCGCCGCCGTCGGTTCGTCCATGATCACCACCTTCGATCCGAAAGCGGCGGCGCGAGCCACGGCGACGCCTTGGCGCTGGCCGCCCGAAAGCGTCTCCACCGCCTGGCTGATGTTCTGGATGGTCATCAGGCCGAGTTCGGTCAGCTTGTCGCGGGCGCGCTTTTCCATCGCCGGACGATCCAGCATGCGGAACCAGCTGCCGAGCGGACCCGGTTTGCGGATCTCGCGGCCGAGAAACATGTTGTCGGCGATCGACAGCGCCGGCGACAATGCCAGGTTCTGGTAGACGGTCTCGATCCCCGCCTCGCGGGCCTCGATGGGCGATTTGAACTGGACCTGCTTGCCGTCCAGCTCAATCACCCCTTCATCGGGATGCACGGCGCCGGAGATCGCCTTGATGAGCGTCGACTTGCCGGCGCCGTTGTCGCCGATCACGGCCAGGATTTCTCCCGGGTAGAGATCGAAGTCGCAGTTGTTGAGCGCGGTCACGCGGCCGTAGCGCTTGGTCAGACCGCGCGCGGTGAGAACAGCCTGCTGGGTCATGGTTACACCGAAACCTTTCTGATCCACTGGTCGATCGCCACGGCGCCGATAATCAGGACACCGGTGAGCAGCACTTTCCATTGCGGGTCAGCGCCCAGCATGTTGAGGCCCATCGAGACGACGCCGACGATCATGGCGCCGAACAGCGTGCCGAGGATGGAGCCGCGGCCGCCAAAGAGCGAGATGCCCCCGATCACGGTCGCGGTGATCGCTTGCAGATTATAGTCGGTGACGGCGGCGGACGGCGAGATCGAGCCGTTGCGGCCGATCGACACCCAGGCAGCGAAGGCGGCGATCAGACCGGCAAGCGTATAGACGGCCATCAGCACAGACTTGGTCTGGATACCGGAGAGTTTCGCCGCTTCCGGGTCGTCGCCGACGGCATAGACATGGCGGCCCCACGCCGTGTGGTTGAGCACATACCACAAGAGCAGCACCAACAGGACCATGGCGATGACGCCGGCCGTCAGCACGGCGGAGCCGACCCTGAAGCTCAGCGCGAAGAGATGCAGCAGCGGCGCCTGAGCGTCGACATCGGCGTCGCGGATCGTCTCATTGGCCGAGTAGATGAAATTGGTGGCCATGACGATGTTCCAGGTGCCCAGTGTCACGATGAAGGGCGGCAATTTCATATAGGCGACCAACAAGCCGTTGAGCATGCCGCAAACCGCGCCTGCGCCAAGCCCAAGCACCACGGCCAGGATTGTCGGCATGCCATAGGTGATGGCGCAGTTGCCCATGACCACCGCCGAGATGACCATCACCACGCCGATCGAAAGATCGATGCCGGCGGTCAGGATGACCAGCGTCTGGGCAGCGCCCAGGATGCCGACGATGGCGATCTGCTGCAGGATCAGCGTCAGCGTGTAGGACGAAAAGAAGCGGCCGCCGATGGCAACGCCAAAGATGATGACCGACAGCACCAGCACGATCAGCGGCACCGCCGCCGGCGTGGAGTGCAGGAAATGTTGGGCGCGCTTGACGAACGACTTGCCGTGCTCGTCGAAGGCCGCGACGCTGCTGTCGCTGCCCGAAAGTACCTTCTCGAATTCCTGAATCTGAGACATGTATCCTCCCGTATGCGCACAGCCTTCTCATTGCTGCGCGCGCCGTCGACGCCTCTTCCGGTCTGTCGCCAGGATTGTCCGCGCTTGACGAAGGCGCATCGTCCACCCGATGCGGCCGGGGATCAAGCCCCCAGCCGCAAGCTTTGTGAACCGTCAGAGCGTCAGCCCCAGCACTTGGCGAGGCCTTCCTTGGTGTCGATCGACTTGACGCCGTTGGCCGGCTTGTCGGTGACGAGATTGACGCCGGTGTCGAAGAAGTTCTTCCCTTCGGTCGGCTTCGGCTTCGTTCCGTCCTTGGCAAATTTGGCGATCGCCTCGATGCCGAGCGCCGCCATCTGCAGCGGGTACTGCTGCGAGGTGGCGCCGATAACGCCCTCGGCAACCGACTTGACGCCCGGGCAGCCGCCGTCGACCGAAACGATCAGCACCTGCTTTTCCAGACCGACGGCCTTGAGCGCCTGGTAGGCACCGACTGCGGCCGGCTCGTTGATGGTGTGGATGACGTTGATGGTGTTGTCCTTTTGCAGGAGGTTCTCCATCGCCTTGCGGCCGCCTTCCTCGTTGCCGTTGGTCACGTCGTGGCCGACGATGCGCGGATCGTCTTCGTCGCCGATCTTGTTGGGATCCTTCACGTCGATGCCGTAGCCCATCATGAAGCCCTGGTCGCGCAGAACGTCGACGGTCGGCTGGGAAGGAGTGAGGTCGAGGAAGCCGATCTTGGCGTCCTTGGCCTTGTCGCCGAGCGTGGCGGCGGCCCAGGCGCCGATCAGCTTGCCGGCCTCCAGATTGTCGGTGGCGAAGGTCGCATCGGCAGCGTCGATCGGATCGAGCGGCGTGTCGAGGGCGATCACCAGCAGGCCGGCGTCACGCGCCTTCTTCACCGTCGGCACGATGCCCTTGGTGTCAGAGGCGGTGATCAGGATGCCCTTGGCGCCGTCGGCAATGCAGCTCTCGATCGCCGCGACCTGGCTCTCGCTGTCGCCGTCGATCTTGCCGGCATAGGTCTTCAGGTCGACGCCGAGTTCCTTGGCCTTGGCGGTGGCGCCTTCCTTCATCTTCACGAAGAAGGGATTGGTGTCGGTCTTGGTGATCAGGCAGGCGCCGACGCCCGCAGCCGATGCGGACGAGGCGAATGCGAGCAGGCCCAGCCCGGCCGCCGCGAATACGGTGGACTTCAGCAGCGATTTCTTGGTCACGATTTCCTCCCAATGGAACCATTCCGGACGCCGGCCAACCCGGCGCCTCGAGCGCATCCAACCATTTTTCCCAGCGTGGACGCCACCCCAAAAGACACCAGTCCGCATCATCTGTCAATAATTAAATCACTCTTATTTATTATTGACAGACTTGCGCTGTTCACTCATTCTGAACGAAAAGCCAGTGTGGGGAAACCGACGGGAGGAACAGGGTGGAGACCGGCATTGCGAGGCACGGTTCGCCCGAGGCTCTGGAGAGCCGGCTGCATCGCGGCACGAACCAGAGCGGCATGCGCGACCACAATGAAAGGCTGGTGCTGTCACTGGTGCGCCAGCATGGCAGCCTCGCCAAATCCGACATCGCGCGCATGACCGGGCTGTCGGCCCAGACGGTATCCGTCATCATGCGGGAGCTGGAAGAGGACAAGCTGCTCGTGCGCCAGGCGCCGCTGCGCGGCAAGATCGGCCAGCCGTCGATCCCGATGGCGCTCAATCCGGAAGGAGCTTTCTTCATCGGTCTCAAGATCGGCCGCCGCAGCGCCGAGCTGGTGCTGATCGACTTCCTCGGCAATGTGCGATCGATGCTGCAGAATTCCTATCGTTATCCGGCGCCGCGCGAGACGGTGGAGTTCGTCGGCGCTGGGATCAAACAAATGCGCGGCGAGCTGACACCGGCGCAGGACAAGCGCATCGCCGGGCTCGGGATCGCCATGCCGTTCGAGCTTTGGAGCTGGGCCGACACAGCCGGCGCGCCGCGCGAGATCATGGATGAATGGCGCCATCGCGACATCCGCGCCGACATCCAGTCCCAATGCGACTTTCCGGTCTATCTGCAGAACGATGCCACGTCCGCTTGCGGGGCAGAGCTCGTCTTCGGCCAGGCAGGCGCGGCGCGCGACTTCGTCTATTTCTATATCGGCGCCTTTGCCGGCGGCGGCATCGTGCTCAACGGCCGCCTGTTCGGCGGGCCGACCGGCAATGCCGGCGCCCTGGGTTCGATGCCGGTGCCCGGGCCGGACGGCAAGCCGACACAGCTTATCGATGTCGCCTCGATCGCCATGCTGGAAAAGGCGCTGAGCGCCAAGGGCATCGACGGCTCCTATCTGTGGACCTCGCCGCAGGAATGGGGCGAGATCGGCGCCGAGCTCGACGACTGGATCGCAAGTGCTGCACAAGCGCTGGCCTATGCGATCGTTGCCGCCTCGTCGGTCATCGATTTCGAGGCCGCGGTGATCGACGGCTGGATGCCCCTCGACGTGCGGCGGAGGCTTGTCGATGCGGTGACGGACGCGATCAGCGGTATCGACGCCGAGGGGCTGAAGCTGCCGGTCGTACGCGAAGGAACAGTCGGCATCCATGCGCGGGCGCTTGGCGGCGCCAGCCTGCCGCTTTCCGAACGCTTCCTGATCGGACCGACGACGATTTCCAGGAGCGCCTGACCATGCTGATCGGCATTCCGTCGCTGCTCGGCCCGCAGCTTCTGGCGACGCTCAGGGCCATGGGCCATGGCGACGAGATCGCCATCGTCGACGGCAATTATCCGGCCGAGGAACAGGCGCGCAGGCTGATCCGCGCCGACGGCCATGCCGTCATTCCGGTGCTGGACGCCGTTTTGAGCGTGCTGCCGGTGGATGCGGCGGTGCCGGAGGCCCTGTTCCGCGCCTCGGTCAAAGGCGATCCGGCGCTCGCCGATCCCGTGCATCACGAGATGGAAGCGGTCTGCGCCAAACGCGCGCCGGGGCACAAGGTGATTGCGCTGGCGGGGGCCGACTTCTATGCACGCGTCAAGGCCGCGCATGCGATCGTCGCGACCAGCGAACCCAGGCTTTATGCCAACATCATCATCCGTAAGGGCGTGATCCATCCGCCGGAAACCGAGACACAATGATCCTCTGCTGTGGCGAAGCCCTGATCGACATGCTGCCGCGCACGACAGCGGAAGGCGAAGCGGCCTTCGCGCCTTATGTCGGCGGAGCGGTGTTCAACACGGCGGTCGCGCTCGGACGGCTGGGCGCTCCGGCAGGCTTCTTCTCAGGTCTCTCCTCCGACCTGTTCGGCGGCCAGCTCCGCGAGGCGCTGGGAGCCAGCAAGGTGAGCTCGACCTATGCGCACACCTCGCCCAAGCCGACCACGCTCGCCTTCGTGCGGCTCACCGATGGCCAGGCGAGCTATACGTTCTACGACGAGAACACCGCCGGGCGCATGCTCGCCATCGAGGACCTGCCGAAGCTCGGCGCCGAGATCGAGGCGATGCTGTTCGGCGCGATCAGCCTGATCTCGGAACCGGCGGGATCGGCCTATGAGGAGTTCATGCGGGGCGAGCACAACAGCCGGGTGATGATGCTCGACCCCAACATCCGGCCGAACTTCATTCCGGACAAGGCCAAGCATCTGAGGCGCATCCGCAAGATGATGGCGATGGCCGACATCGTCAAACTGTCGGACGAAGACCTCAACTGGTTCGACGAAGCGGGCTCGCACGAGGAGGTCGTGCGCAACTGGCTTGACCGCGGTCCCAGCCTGATCGTCGTCACCCATGGCAGCGAAGGCGCCGTCGGCTACAGCAGGGAGCACAAGGTCACGGTGGTGCCGCGGAAAGTGAAGGTGGTCGACACCGTCGGCGCGGGCGACACCTTCAATGCCGGCATCCTTGCCTCGCTGCACGAGCAGGGTCTGCTCACCAAAGCAGCGATCGGCGGCCTCTCGGAGGAAGCCATCCGCAGCGCGCTGGAGCTTGGCGCCAAGGCGG
The DNA here is from genome assembly GCF_001672435.1 of Mesorhizobium sp. AA23. Lineage (NCBI taxonomy): Bacteria > Pseudomonadati > Pseudomonadota > Alphaproteobacteria > Hyphomicrobiales > Phyllobacteriaceae > Mesorhizobium > Mesorhizobium sp. AA23. Next base: position 506,426 of record NZ_LYTP01000028.1, on the reverse strand, counting down.
CGGCCGTGACGGTATCTCGGGCCGGCGCCAACCCGCCATGGCGGCACGAAATCGCCTGATCGGCTGACCGGTCCCGCCGGCGATCCGTGCCCGAGCGATCACTTTATGTTTCGAAGGGCCGGAACAGCGCGACAAGAGCCGCTTCGAATACGCTTGGAAGCCCGGATTTCCGGCTTCTTCTGGCAATGCGCAGGCAAAAACGGTAACAGGCTGCGACACTTGCGCAATTCGCCCTGGCCATGGGCGGCTTTTTCAGCCGTGGCAAGTCTGGTACCAGCGGGCCGGTTTACTGGCAGCTTCTGAGGCCGACATGCAGTTCATCGATCTTGGCGCGCAGCGCGAACGAATCCGCGACCGGCTGAAGGCCGCGATCGACACGGTGGTCGAAGACGGCCGTTACATCCTCGGCCCGCAAGTCGCAGAATTCGAGAACAAGCTCGCGGCTTACGTCGGCGTCAAGCATGTGGTGGCCTGCGCCAACGGCACCGATGCGCTGCTTCTGCCGCTGTTTGCGGCCGGCATCGGTCCGGGCGATGCCGTGTTCGTGCCAAGCTTCACCTTCGCCGCGACGGCCGAAGTGGTGGCGCTCGCCAAGGCCGAGCCTGTCTTCGTCGACGTCGATCCCGACACCTACAACATCGATATCGCCAGCCTCGAGGCGGCGATCGACATGATCAAGAAGCAAGGAAGGCTGAAGCCGAAGGCGATCATCCCGGTCGACCTGTTCGGACTTGCCGCCGACTACGAGGCGATCATGGCGATCGCAAAGCGCGAGAGCCTGCTGGTGATCGAGGACGCCGCCCAGTCGATGGGCGGCTCGGCCGACGGCACGATGTGCGGCGCCTTCGGCCATGTCGGCTCGACCAGCTTCTATCCGGCCAAGCCGCTCGGCTGCTACGGCGACGGCGGCGCGATGTTCACCAACGATGCTGCGCTCGCCGACAAGCTGCGCTCCTTCGCCTTCCACGGCAAGGGCGAGACGCAGTACGACAACATCCGCGTCGGCATCAATTCGCGCCTCGATACGCTGCAAGCGGCGATCCTGATCGAGAAGCTCGCCATCCTCGAGGAAGAGATGGTGGCCCGCCAGGCGGTCGCCGACCGTTACGCCAATGGGCTTGGCGACATCGTCAAGGCATCACGCAATCTCGGCCACGGCCGCTCGGCCTGGGCACAATATGCCATCGAGACGCCGAAACGCGACGGGTTGAAGGCGCATCTCAGCGAAAAAGGCATCCCGTCGGTCATCTATTACGTGAAGCCGCTGCACGAACAAATCGCCTACCGCGACTATCCGCGTACGCCGACCGGTCTTGCGGTTTCGGAGAAGCTGCCGAAGCAGATCCTCTGTCTGCCGATGCACGCCTATCTCAGCGAAGCCGACCAGGACAAGATCATCGAGACGATCCGCAATTATATCGGCTCCAACTCGGCGCAGGTCGCGGCTGCCTGATCTCGGCCCTTGAGCGGGAGATTAAACCTCCACGCCCTTCCCCGTCGCAATGAAATACGGGTTGGCAAAATCCGTGTCAGTGGCCTGGTTGCGTTTGCCGTAGACGAGCGGCTGGCCGTCCAGCGTGCGGGTCATGCCGCCGGCGGCGCGCAGCACCGCATCGCCAGCGGCCGTGTCCCACTCCATGGTGCGGCCGAAGCGCGGATAAACGTCAGCCTCGGCGGCGGCGAGCAGGCAGAATTTCAGCGACGAGCCTATCGAGACGATTTCGGTGGCGCCGAGATCGCGGATGAAGGCTTCGGTTTCCGGCGTGTTGTGCGAGCGGCTGGCGACGACGGCGAGCGGCGTGCCGCCTGCCCGCACGGTGATTGGCCGACGGCCGGCGATACGATAGTCGCCGTCGATGTCGATCGCTTCCGCCGTCCCCGCCCGACCGGAGAAGAAACGTCCTGTGCAAGGCGCGAACACGACGCCGACTTCCGGCACGCCGTGGCGGACCAGCGCAATGTTGACGGTGAAATCGGTGCGGCGGTTGACGAATTCCTTGGTGCCGTCGAGCGGATCGACGAGGAAGAAGGCACGGTCGAGGTCGGGCGTGGCAATACCCGCCGCAACCTCCTCCTCGGCGACGCAAGGGATGTCCGGATAAGCGGCGCGCAGGCCGGCCAGGATAATCTTTTCGCTTTCGCGATCGGCTTCCGTCACCGGCGAAGAGTCGGACTTGCTGTCGACGGCGCAGCCTTCGTGGAAAACGCGCATCACCGCGCGGCCGGCATCGAGCGCGAGGCGCTCGAACACGCCAAGCATTGCCGCGTCGTCAGATGCCGCCGCCATCGTCATACTGCTCTTCGGCAACGTCGCGCTCCGTCAGCCAGTGTTCCAGGGCTTCCGCCATCTCCTCGGGCGTCCTGCCGAGAGTCTTGAGGTGGATCTCGGGGTTCTCCGGCGTCTCGTAGGGAGAATCGACGCCGGTGAAGTTCTTGATCTCGCCGCTCAAGGCGCGGGCGTAAAGGCCCTTCGGGTCGCGGCGGGCGCATTCCTCGAACGGCGTGTCGACGAACACCTCTACGAATTCGCCCTCGCCCATCAGCTCGCGCGCCATGCGCCGCTCGGCGCTGAAGGGCGAAATGAACGAGACGATGACGATCAGGCCCGCATCGGCCATCAGCTTGGCCACTTCGGCGACGCGGCGGATGTTTTCGACGCGATCCGCGTCGGTGAAGCCGAGATCGCGGTTGAGGCCGTGGCGGACATTGTCGCCGTCGAGGATGTAGGTGTGGCGGCCGGACGCGAACAGCTTCCTCTCGAAACGATTTGCGATGGTCGACTTGCCGGAACCGGACAGACCGGTGAACCAGAACACCGCCGGGCGCTGGTTCTTGAGGTCAGAGCGGCCGCGCTTGCCGACGTCGAGCGATTGCCAATGGATGTTCTCGGCGCGGCGCAGCGAATGCAGGATCATCCCGGCGCCGACGGTGGCGTTGCTGATGCGGTCGATCAGGATGAAGGCGCCGGTCGTGCGGTTCTCGGCGAAGGGATCGAAGGCGATCGGCGCCCGGGTCGACAGGTTGCACACCCCGACCTCGTTGAGGTCGAGGGACTTCGCCGCTTCATGCGCGAAATCGTTGACGTTGACGCGGTATTTCAGATCGGTGACGGTCGCGCTCACCTGATCGGTTTCGGTGCGCAGGATATAGGACCGGCCGGGCAGCAGGGCCTGCTCGTCGAACCAGACCAGATTGGCGGCGAACTGGTCGGCGACCTGCGGACGTGCGGCCGGCGATACCAGCATGTTGCCGCGCGAAACCTCGACCTCGTCCTCGAGGACGAGCGTGATGGCCTGGCCGGCAACAGCCTGCTCAAGGTCGCCGCCATGCGCGACGATGCGCTTGACCCGGGAGGCCCTACCCGACTTGGCGACCACGACCTCGTCGCCTTTGGAAACGGAACCGGATGCAATGGTTCCGGCAAAGCCGCGAAAATCGAGATTGGGACGGTTCACATACTGGACGGGAAAGCGGAACGGCAATTCGATCGCCGCCTCGTCGACGGACACGGTTTCCAGATGCTCGATAAGCGACGGCCCGGAATACCAGGGCGTGCGCTCCGAGCGGCTGGTGACATTGTCGCCGAAGCGCGCCGACATCGGAATCGGCACGATACTGTTGAAGCCCAGGCTTTGCGCGAATTCGCCGTAGTCGGCGACGATCCGGTCGAACACGGTCTTGTCGAAGCCGACGAGGTCGATCTTGTTGACGGCAAGAACGATGTGGCGGATGCCAAGCAGCGACGCGATGATCGAATGGCGCCGGGTCTGGCGCAGCACGCCCTGGCGCGCATCGATGAGCACGATGGCGAGGTCGGCGGTCGAAGCGCCCGTCGCCATGTTGCGCGTGTATTGCTCATGGCCGGGCGTGTCGGCGACGATGAACTTGCGCTTCGGGGTGGCGAAGAAGCGGTAGGCGACGTCGATTGTGATGCCCTGCTCGCGCTCGGCCTCCAGCCCGTCGACGAGCAGCGCGAAGTCGATGTCGTCGCCGGTGGTGCCGTGCTTGCGAGAATCGTTCTCCAACGCGGCGAGCTGGTCCTCGAAAATCTGCTTGGTATCGGACAGCAGCCGGCCGATCAGCGTCGACTTGCCGTCGTCGACCGAGCCGCAGGTGAGAAAGCGCAGCAGCGATTTCTTTTCCTGCGCGGCCATGTAGTCGCGGATCGAATCGGTCGGGGCGAGGCTCGTGGCCAGGATGTGGCGCATGCTCAGAAATACCCCTCGCGCTTCTTCTTTTCCATGGAACCTGCCTCGTCGCGGTCGATGAGGCGGCCCTGGCGCTCGGAGGTGCGGGCGGTCAGCATCTCGCCGACGATGGCTTCGAGCGTGTCGGCATCCGATTCTATGGCGCCCGTCAGCGGATAGCAGCCCAGCGTGCGGAAGCGCACGAGACGGTTCTCGATTTTCTCGCCGGGGCGCAGTTGCATGCGGTCATCGTCCTTCATGATGAGCATGCCGTCGCGTTCGACGACCGGCCGCTCCTTGGCGAAATAGAGCGGCACGATGGGGATGTTCTCCTGCAAGATATACTGCCAGATGTCGAGCTCGGTCCAATTGGACAGGGGAAAGACGCGGATCGATTCACCCGGCGCGATCCGGGTGTTGAAGATCTTCCACATTTCCGGCCGCTGGTTCTTGGGGTCCCAAGCATGCTGGGCATTGCGGAAGGAAAAGATGCGCTCCTTGGCGCGCGACTTCTCCTCGTCGCGACGGGCGCCGCCGAAGGCCGCGTCGAAGCCGTATTTGTCGAGCGCCTGGCGCAGCGCCACCGTCTTCATGACATGGGTGTGGGTGTTCGAGCCGTGATCGAAGGGGTTGATGCCGTCGCGCACGCCGTCTTCGTTGACATGGACAAGCAGGTCGAAGCCGAGCTTCTGCGCCATCTGATCGCGAAAGGCGATCATCTCACGGAATTTCCAGGTCGTGTCGACATGCAGGAAGGGAAATGGCGGCTTGGCGGGATAGAAGGCCTTCATCGCCAAATGCATCAGCACCGAGGAATCCTTGCCGACCGAATAGAGCATCACCGGCTTGGCGAAAGAGGCCGCAACCTCACGGAAGATGTGGATGGATTCGGCCTCTAGCCGCTGCAGATGGGTAAGCGCGATATTCATAAGCTATTGAGCGTTCTTTCGTGCCGGCCAGGCCTTGCAGCAGGCGATTGGCGCGGTTTGCTAAAACAGCCCGTCAAGCCCTGGACACTTGTCGCGGGCGTTCTAGCAGATCGCCATCGCCCATAACAATGCAAGACCCGCGCCGGGCACAGCGCTTTGGGAATGAATTTTCCAAGTGAGCTTGATAAGTCGGAAAATTCTCCCAGACAAGCCGAGCAATTGAAAGGGGCCGAACAAACCTATTTGCTTCGATCGGCTAGGTTGACTTCCAAGAGCTTTCGTCCACGCCGCCGATTTTTGGCTGGACATCCTTCGGTCGCCCTATCGCAGGTCGGAGCCAGTCGCTATACCGGCGCGGGAACTTGGCGAGGCTCGGCAGAACGGGATCGGTCAAGGCCAATTGTTCGGCACCCCGGCGGGTCTGCGCACAACCTGGAAGATAGCGAAGCAAGGCATTGAACCCGTTTACATCGCTTCGGCGGCATCTCACGCCGACACAGATCAACATCTATTTCTCGATCGTCTGCTTCTTCTCGCCGCCGGTGCTGGGGTCGGTGGTCAGCTTCGTTTTCAACGGCGGCGCGCTCTGGTCCGTGGTTCTGCTCGCCATCAAACGGCGGCGGTTCAACATCGACCGGCCGATGCTTGCCATGACGGTGGCGATCTGCGCCTATTGCGCGGCCATCGTCCTTGCTTCGATCGTCAACGGCACGCTGGCGGCGGATCTGCGGTTGTTCCTGCCGCTGATCACTTTCCTCTTCTTTCCGATCTCCTATTCGACCTGGAGCATCACGGAAAAGACCGTGCTTGTACGCATCGTCGTGCTGGCGAGCGCCGCGGCATGTTTCGGCGCGCTGCTGCTCGCCGTCGTTCAGTATTACTGGATCGGCACCAGGGCCGAAGGCGGTGCCGGGAATGCCATCGTATTCGCGACGGTGACCTGCCTGGCCGCGGCGATGAGCCTCGCAGGCGCGCTGTCGGGGATCGAGAAGCGCTGGAAGCTGCTGACTCTCGCTGCGCTGTCGGGCAGCTTGGCGGTGCTTTATTCGGGCTCCCGCATCATCTGGCTGGCGCTGCTGCTGGCGGGCATCGCCGTGCTCTCGATCAACCGGCGCCGGCTCAGCGGGTTGAAACTCGCGCGCATTGCGCTGATTGCCGGCGGCGCCTGCCTGCTGCTCGCCGTGATCGCGTTTCCCGTCATTGCCAATCGCGCTGACTTCCTTTTCAGCGACTTGGATGCGCTCACCACCAAGAACGACCATACGACGGCGCTTGGACTGCGGGTGGCGATGTGGGAGATCGGCACGAAGGCGTTTCACGAGGCTCCGATTTTCGGACATGGCATCACAGGCAGCCGGGCGCTGATGAAACAGGGTTTTCACGATCAATTTGGCATGGACGCAGGCTACAACCATTACCATAGCGGTTTTCTGACCGCGGCGGTGCAGGCCGGTTTGTTAGGGGCGTTCGCCTTGGCGGCGATCTTCGTCGTCGCGGCCTGGAACGCGGCAAGAGCGCTGCTCCGCAGCGCCGGCCCAGCGGAACGGTTCGGCGCAACGATGATCATCGTCACGGTCGTCACCTATCTCATAGGCGGGCTGACGGGTATCCTGGTCGGTCAGGACCTTCTCGATTCGACGCTGATGGTGTTCCTGGTTTCGGGAACCTATCTGGCTTGCGGACGAACGGTGCCGCCGACCGGCAAGAGCGCAGCCATTCCTTCGGCCGCCGGCCGGCGAACATGAAGGTCCTGGTCACCGGGGCGACGGGACTGATCGGACGCCAGGTGACCGGCCGGCTGCGTCAGGCCGGCTTCGACATGCGCATTGCGTCCCGCCGGCCGGAACGACTGCAGGCTGCGGGCGAGGTCTTTGCGCTGCCCGGCGCCGATGCGCCGGACGACGCCTTCCTGGCATTGATGCGCGAGGCGAGCCATGTCGTCCACTGCGCGGCGCTGAACAACGATCGGACTTTCAGCGACGCCGACCACCAGGCCGCCAATGCGACGCTGACCGCGCGGCTGGCCAAGGCCGCGGCTGCAGGTTGCGGCGGGCGCTTCATCTATCTTTCCTCGATCCGGGCCGTGGCGGGTCCCGGCTTCAGCGGCACGATCAACGAGGCGATGGCCCCTGCCCCGCAATGCGCCTATGGCCGCTCCAAGCGGGAAGGCGAGATCAGGATGATCGAGGCTTACGCCGGACGCCCGGATGCCACGGCACTGCGCCTGCCGCCCGTCTATGGCGAGAGCATGAGGGGCAACATGGCAGCGCTGATGCGGCTTGCCGACACCGCCCTGCCGCTGCCGACCGGCGTGCTGGCGGGTGTGCGCTCTCTGATCGCGTCCGACACCGCGGCGGGCGCGGTGCTGCACCTTGTCAGCCGTCCGGGACCGCTCCACCCGGCCTATGTCGCGGGCAACGCCGCCCCTCTTGCGACGTCCGAAATCATTGCCGCGTTCCGGCGTGGTTTCGGCCGTCCGCCGCGGCTTTTTCCCATGCCTGGGATGCCGCTGCAGCTGGCGGCAAGGCTGCTCGGCAGGCAGGCATCATGGCAAGCCTTGACCGCGACCCAGGTCTGCGATCCGTCACTGCTGGCCGGGGAAGGTTGGATGCCGGAAACCGATACGCTCGGCCGGCTTGAGGAACTGGCGCGAAAGAAAGCCGCTCAGGCCCGGTAGAATGTCCCCAGCAATATTTTGAGGTCGAGGCCGATCGAAGCGGCCTTCAGATAGGCAGCGTCGGTTTCGGCGCAGAGTTTCGGATCGGACATGTCGATGCCCTTGATCTGCGCCAGCCCGGTGATGCCCGGAAGCGCCGAAAGCACGCCCAGCCGGCGCCGGTGGCCGATCAGCTCCGTTTGCGTCGGCAGGCACGGACGGGGACCGACAAGGCTCATCTCGCCCTTGAGCACATTCCAGAGCTGCGGCAGCTCGTCGATCTTGGTCGCGCGCAGCACCCTGCCCACCGCGGTGACCGACCCGGCAGGCGCCTCGTGCGTGGGCAAGGACGGAGTGTTGCGATGCATGGTGCGCAGCTTGTGGCAGGCAAAGACAGCGCCGCCGCGCCCGACGCGCGGCTGCGAAAAAATGGCCGGTCCGGGCGATGTCGCCCTGACCGCCAGCATGGCGATCAGCACAACAGGCGACGTAACCGCCAGCATGACGGCCGCGATAGTCAGGTCGAAAGCCCGCTTTGCCGTCACGGCTCAGATCCGCCGCCAAAGAAAGGCAAGGTAGAGGCCGAGCGTGCCCATCAGGGTCTGCCGGTAGACGCCGCTTTTGCCGAGCAGGCTGAAGCGCCTGAGAGCACTGCCCTTGCGCGCCCTGATGAACAGGCGAAGGCAACGTGCTGCATCGCGTGTGACGAGGTCGCGGTTGGCGGCAAGGCCTCTGAGATTGCTGTCCGTCCAGGTGGCGAACTGGCCCTGGAACAGCCGCCCGAGCCTCGAAAGCCTTGCCCTCCAGGAGACGTTGGCGCCGACCAGGTTCGCCCCGTGCTGCCGGTACCTGACCAGCGGCCGCGGCTCGTAGCGGACCTTGCCGCCGGCAGCGGTCACGACGAGATAGGCCCACCAGTCATGGCTGACGAATTCGGTTCTTGCCGATGCCTTCGCCAGGAGGTCGCGCGCCGCGCGGTTGAAGAGCATGGTGTTGCCGCCGGCGATGCTCTGCACCAGGGCGTTGCGGAAGGATGGCGGGCGGTGGAACAGCGGCGAATGGCCGGCCGGGACGCCGGTCTCGGAAATGGTCGCCGTGCGCGAGCAGAACAGGAGCGGCATTGCCATATCCTGTGTCTCCATCCAGCGAATGGCGCTCTCCAGCCGGTCCGGCTCCCAGACATCGTCCTGGTCGCAAAAGGCGTAGTAATCGGCATCGACGCGCGGCTCGATGATCATCGAGCGGAAGTTGGCGGCGAAGCCGTTTCGCGGGCCCTGCACCAGCGTAAGGGAGCCCTTGTTCCAGCGGGACCGCCACGCATCGAGGATCGCGAGCGTGGCGTCCGTCGAGCCGTCGTCGGAAACCCAGAGATCGACATGGGGCCATGATTGGTCGAGCAAGGATTGCAACTGATCGCCGATATAGGCGGCGCCATCCCTCGTGCCCATGAGAACGGCCACGCGCTGATCTTTTCCGGTCACTGCTTCAGAACCCGCAGGGCATTCGAACAGGCTTCAATAGCCAATTGCGGGAGGGCGGCACAGGGCTAACCGATCTGTCCGGCCGCTTTCGGCACCGCCCGCTGGGGCGCGCCGCCAATGCCTTGCCCTGCCCGGTAGAGCCCGGCCAGGATCGCGAGCGCCGCGGCCTTGTCCTGGTCCCGTATGGCGGCCACCAGCGCCGGCAGCGCGGCCTCGATCCTCGGCCACTCGACGACGTCGGTCCTGAGGCCGAAGATCTTGGCGATGTCGAGCTTGACGACCTCCTCGCTTTCGCCATGCAGAGCCTCGTGCAGCTTCTCGCCGGGCCTGATGCCGGTGAAGCGGATCGGAATGTCGGTATAGGGGCTTTTGCCCGCCATGCGGATCATGGTTTCGGCAACTTCGAGGATCGGCACGGGCTTGCCCATGTCGAGCATGTAGATGGCGTAGTCGTCCCTGCCCTTGCGCCGCTCGGCATCGGCGGCCGACATGATGACGAGATCGACGGCCTCGGCCACCGTCATGAAATAGCGCGTCATGCGCCGGTCGGTGATGGTGACAGGCCCGCCTGCCTCGATCTGCGCCTGGAAGATGGTCGCCACCGAGCCGTTGGAGCCGAAGACATTGCCGAAGCGCACGGCGATGAATTTGGTGCCGGGACGACGCACAGTTGAGGTGCCGGCATGGCGGCCGCTCAGCCCGCCGGCAGGGAAAGGCGACGGCGCGGCGTGCGTTTCATGCAGCGAGGAGACGATCTGCTCGGCCGCGCGCTTGGTGACGCCAAGCACCGAGCTCGGGTCGACGGCCTTGTCGCTGGAAATGAGCAGGAACTGCGGCACCCCGCATTCGGCCGCGACCTCGGCGCAGGCGAGCGTGCCGAAGACATTGGTCTCGATCGCCGCTTCCCAGTTCTCTTCCAGAAGCGGCACATGCTTCAGCGCCGCGGCGTGAAAGATGATCGCGGGTTTGAACTCGCTGACGAGGCGCATCATGTGCGGCCGGTCGGTGACATCGACGATGCGGCTGGCCAGCCGGTCGCGGTCTTTCTCGTCGATGATCTGATCGAGCTGGAAGATGCCGAACTCGGAATTGTCGGCCACCAGCACCGCCTCGGCGCCGAGCTCCAGCGCGCGCTTGACCAGCACACGGCCGATGGAGCCGGCCCCGCCGGTGACCAGCACGCGCTTGCCGCCGACGAAGGCACCGATGCGCGCGATGTCGGTGGCGACCGCCGAACGGCGCATGATGGTTTCCATCTCGACGGCATCGAGAACCAGCTTGCCGCCCTGCCCCAGTTCCGAAAGACCGGAGAACTGGACGACCGCGATGCCGCTGTGGCGGGCGACGCGCACCAGCTCGGCATAGTCCTCGATCTCGCGCTCGACCCCCTTGCCGAAGATCAGGAGGTCGAGGTTTTCCGTGCCCTTGACATATTCTTCCAGCACCTCGACCAGACGCGGCCGCAGCGCCACGACCGGAACGCCCTGGATCTGCGTGCCGAGCGGCGCGCCGGCCTCCGTGGCCATGATGCCGGCAATGGCATATTCGGCCGGCACCGCCGTGCGGGTGAAGCGGACGATCACGTCGGCCTCGCTCAGCCGGCCGATGAACAGCGCCTGCTTGATCGACGCATCGCCGGCGGCGCGGCGCAGGATGCGCCAGGACGCGCCGTCGCGCAGGAAGCGATAGTAGAGCCTGGGTGCCGAAATGATGGTGAAGGAGACCAGGAAGAAGACGATGAACTGGCGCTCGTTGAGGCCGGCGACCGGCTGGAAAAAGGAGCGGTAGGCAATCGAAGCCAGATAGAGAACCACCGTTAGGCTGCCGCAGCCCTTCAGGATGTTGAAAAAGTCGGGCGTTGAGGCAAAGCGCCAGACGGTGCTGTAGAGGCCGCAGGTGCGAAACAGGAGATGGGCAAGGAGCACGATCAGCGCCCAGCAGGCCAGCCCGCCGGAGGAGAACGCATCGAAGGAAAGCCGCGACTGCGAGAGCGTGAGGCTGAGCGCCACCGCGATCAGGACCATGACGAGGTCCTGGACCATGATGATGGCGCGCCGCATCTTCGGTCGCAGGCCCGATACGGCTTCTACATAGGCGGTCATTGGGTAGTACTGAACTCCAGGCGCGGGAATACTATCAGAGCGGCGCGGGACAGAACACCGTCCACCGCCACTCCAGATTGCAAATCCCCAACCCCGTCACCCTGTTATCGCATTAGCGCGGACTTGGGGGGAGAGCTAGGGTTTTTTTGGGGAGTGCGAGAGGGTCTCGATCGACATCCTAGACAACAGTACTGCGTAGCCGGAAATAACTTCGCGCAGGGATGCCTGTGTCCTCTGCCGCTGCAATTTATCGCAGCTTCATTTCCAATTCCATTTGTCCTGGTCCGCGACTCGAGCTTTAACTGCATTCCCAAACGCCCAATTCTGCGGCCACATCGGCGCAAATTGTAGATACCGCAATAAGATCCTCCTCATCCAAAACATGACGTTTGGAGCGCGCACGCCCAGACGTGATGGGTTGACTTGGCGTACCAGCATCCCAGTTACCGAGGATCCGGCGTAACTGTGCCGGGGGATCGACAACCAAATCCTCGTACTTCACCAGCACATGATTTCCACGATCTTCGAGTACGCGTTCAGCAAGGTAGCGCCACAGCATGGCACGCCTGTTGGCCAAATTCTGAGTCTCCGCGATCGAACGCAGTTCCGCACTGCGGGCTGGCGAAATCCATGGATCGTTTGCATTTCCAACCGGTCGTACACTGGTGTCTGCATTAAGCAAATGCGGGAAGCTGGCCTTCCAAGACGCTATAGTGTCGATCGGATTGCGAACGCACACCGCGATGCGAGCCTCGGGCAGAACGCGGCGGATACGTGGCAAACTGGAAAGAAAGGCAAATGTATTCTTGGCAGCGAGAGTGAAATCCTCGCTGTCCACGGGGGGGATGTACGTTGAAAGCTCGTCGCGCACTGCCGTGTCGTTAATGACGCTTCCATTCCATACCTTGTTGGTTATAGGCAGCCCTTCAGCAACCAATCTGCGGATTCGTCGCAAATAGGTGGCAAGACCCCAGGCGGGTCCCTGACCTAGCAGACTGGTCACCAATTCTGGCGTTTCGTTCAACGCCATGGCATTACTTAAGGTATCAACGAGTTGGCACAGATAGCTGGTGCCGCTCCTCGAAATTCCTGTTATGAGCAAGGTGTTGGGTTGAACATTCTCTCTGCCACCAGTACGTTTTCTCGATCCTAGAATCCCTGACCACTCAGAGTTGGCCTCAATCACCTTACGGACCTCAGCAGACGCGCCAACATAATACTTCAATTCGGCAACTAACTTGGGTTCCTCCCGCAAAACCGTCGGCCAATGATAATGTGATAGTCGAACGTCTGGAAACAGCGATAACGGCATTAGATGCGTTGGATGGTTTTGTCTAAAATCCATCACTTGTGGTTTGATACCGAGGTTTTGAAAGGCGACGGCAAGGCCGAGCTGATCACTCCACAGGCGCCTATCCGGAAGGTTGCCCGCCAATCTTATTACGGCACTCAGGCGCTCCCATTCGTCGGCAAGTTTCTTCGCAAACGAACTCTCGACAACCATCACTCCGCTATTAAAAAATGGCAACGTATACTGAGACGTTGCAGTCATTGGATATCGATAATCCGGAAAATCTACCCCGCAAACCGCATATATCCTCTTCCATACCTCGACATCATTCTCAAAAGGCGCGGCATCGGCTAACTTGATTCGTATACGATCCTTTCCTGGATGGCTAAAATCCGGTTCACCCAGACACAAAATGTCAGAGTCTAAAAATGCTATAATGGGACGAGCCACCGGCACACGCAGACAACTTATTTTATTAGCATGAGAAAATTCCCTCCCCCAGGCATTGACGATCGACTGCTGCCGAACTCCTAAGAGCTTCAGTTGGAGTTTCGTCTCGGCACTTAGCTCACCCCACACCTCCGTCGGTCCTGGAACGCAGGCAATGAGTTCTATCGCATTTCCGCACCACCGGCGGAGCGACGCTGCGAGCAGCAATGCCTTAATTTCCCACTCACCGGCCTGACAGACGAATACGACCGAGACGTTCTCGTAATTTTGCGTTCCCGCTTGCGTCACCGGGCGCGTTTCTGAGAAGCTTTGACCAGAGCGAAGCCGTTTAAAAAAAGTTTCGAGCATCTTAGCTATGCTTTTGCACCAAATTCGCTCTCAGCCGAAACTGTCAACATAGGGTCAATATTAAAAAAGCCGGTGCCAATCATATTCGGCTCCGCTGCGACACGAAAAAGTTCTGCATCTATAATTCTATGCATAACAAAGCCATCTCCGGCCACAGAACCAGTCACGCCACAATTTACCGCATAGGCACCAGGAAGAAATCCACACCCGAACTCGTACCGAACACGGCGAATGGAACCTCTTGATACCGATTTTATTTGTAGACCGATATCGCTCTTGGAATTGGCCCCCCCCAATCCGGTGCCATTCAAAGTCTTAACAAACATCCCAAATCCGACATTGTTGGCATCGACCGAGAAGCTAACAAGATACTCAAAAATGTAACGCTTTCCCAGTTGCAGCACGTTCACTCGCTCGCCGGACATGGTCAAAATGCGAGCGTCTTCAATGCGAGCACCCCGCTCCTCCAAATACACCGTCGATTGCGGAGTCAGTGCCGGATCGAAGTAATCAGCGTATTTCAGAACTCCTGTTGTCCTATCCTGGTGACGGTCGATACGCTCTCCGCTTGTGACTTCGCCAACTCCTGCTTCAGTCCCCGATCCTCCGGAGATTGCAGCCCTATTGAGTTCTTGATTCTGGTCGGACGCCCTCAGGATCCCAGCCGCCTCGACTATACCCGTTCGGATCTCGCTGGCGGCCTCTGGGCTCGCGTTGACTAGGCGCTGATACTGCGCCACTATCGTTTTAGGTCGGCCCTGCAGAATGAGTTCTCCTGCATCCATTAGAATCGCCCTCGAGCACAGTTGCACGATGGTCTGGGCCCCGTGGCTCACGAAGAGGATAGTGCCGCCGTTATCCTTGATCTGCTCGATACGAGCAAAGCATTTGCGCTGAAAGGCTTCGTCGCCCACTGCAAGCGCTTCATCCACGACCAAGATGTCCGGGTCGACATTGATCGCCGTAGCAAATGCCAGCCGCACATACATGCCCGACGAATAGGTCTTGACCGGCTGGTCGATGAAGGAGCCAATGTCGGCAAAGCGCGCGATATCGTCGAAACGCCACTCCATCTCCTTGCGTGGGACACCAAGGATTGAGGCGTTGAGAAAAACGTTCTCGCGACCGGTGAACTCCGGATTGAAGCCAGCGCCGAGTTCCAGTAAAGCGGCGATGCGGCCATTGACCTCGACAGAGCCGCTGGTCGGCTGCAGCGTACCGCAGATGATCTGCAACAGCGTCGACTTCCCAGACCCGTTGCGGCCGATGATGCCGACCGTCTCGCCACGTCCGATCTCCAACGAAACACCCGATAGAGCGGCGAAATCGCGAAAATAGCGGCGAGGCGGTCGGCCAATCAGGCGCTCAAGACGCGGCACTACCATCTGCTTGAAACGATCCTCCGGCCGCTCGAACATGACGTAATGTTTCGAGACGTCGCGCACGCGGACGGCAACGCCCGAACCCCGGACGCCGGCCCTATCAGAGGACATCGGCAAAGCCCCTGCGGGTCTTCTGGAAGAATTGATAACCAAGCAAGGCAACTGCGATCGCCACAAGGGAATAATAACCCAGCGCCGGCCAATCCGGCGCGACGCCAAAGAGAACCACGTTGCGGAAACTCTCTACCGGGATTGCAAGAGGGTTGAGCGAAAGCCAAGGCCGTAGCCAAGACGGCAGAGCAGTCCTCTGGAAGAAAACCGGAGAGAGAAACATCGTCGCCGTCACCAACGGCGACACGATCTGGCTCATATCGCGGAAGTAGACACCGATTGATGCCAACGTCCACGCTATACCGATCACCATCACGACAAACGGCGCGAACACCACAGGTGCAAGAAACACCGTAAGCGGAACACTACCGAAAACCACATAGGCGAAGACAAGCAGCACCACCAGACTAACAGCCGCATGAAACAACGCCGCACCCGCCGAAACCACGGGAAGTATTTGAATTGGGAAGACAATCTTCTTCACGTAGTTTGAATTGGCAACGATCAGTCCGGGCGACAACGAAATTACCTCGGCGAAGAATTGAAAGACGATTAGTCCGCAGAAGAGGATGACGGCAAACTCACCAGTAGAATGCGTGGCGTTGTGTTGATCCGGCATCGTCCAACGCGACTTCATCACCACGCCGAAAACGAAGGTGTATACAGCCAACATGAACAGCGGATTGAGGAGTGACCACAACAACCCAAGCGCAGAGCCACGATAACGGCCTGCGATTTCTCGGCTGATTAGAGAGAATATTAATTCCCGCAAGCGCAACCCCGGTAGTATTCCTCAGTCGACACCACGCACGATCCGACGCGTGGAGCCCGGTACGACTCAATACAAGGATCTCCGGAATTTAGGCGCGCTCGCATGGGTCGCATCATGTCGACGTGTGCAACCTGGCCGCAAGTGCGCCAGGTTCGTACTTACTTCCCACGAATGGGATCTTCCGAATTTCTTTTTGAACGACGAAGCGACCAATATTCTCTTCCGCGAGTTTGACGCTATTTTCCAAAGCGGCAGCGACTTCATCAGGCGTTACCTGCTGAAGCCCCACCAAGTGATCGCTTCTCTGCGAGATGTTCTTTGAGTCATAATTGTTGGAAATAGTAATAAGGCCGGCGTGAGCCATTTCCAGTGGCGGATAGCTGGGGTGGGGGGAAATCATTAGAGAAATGCCGACGCTCGCTCGGCTCAAATATCTCGCATATTCCTCAAGACTCACTTTACCAGGAACGGTGCAATTCTGAACAGGCCATGCTTTTGCCGGATCGAAGTTTTCCCCTAAAAAGACCACCTGCCATTTGATTGCTTCGATTGGATTTCTCTGCTGCCACAATGACAGCGCGTCAACAATTATCTCAAAGCAATTCCTGGCAGCGGTAGGCCTCCCGTAACACAGAATAATCCGTTCCTTGGGTACTCTTTCGATCGACCGCTCGATTGTTTTGTTAACTTGAAAAGTAACTACATTTTGGCCGGAAATATCAAACCGGTCTTTCAAGAAAGTCGAGAGCTCTTCCGAATTCACGAGCGGGATTACGCCTTCGCCCAGATCGTAAGTTGACTCCGCAATTGCCCACCGCGAGGACCACTGCACGAAATTCGACTCATAATCTTGTATAAAATAGACCGCGCTCGAACTGCGGCCGAATGCCTTCTCTTGAAAGCGGGCGATCGACCTTCGCAGAAACTCAGACCACCAAGCCGTTGAGATGTAGACGTCGTCCTCGCGTACATCCAAACCACGCGCTCGATTAAAGGCTTCGAAAACCACCGCACGACTCGTGGTTGAGTTCAAAGCGTACCCAGGAAAATTCCGCAGGTGGCTCCTCTCTATGGGAGAATCCAGTACGACAATCCTCTTATCAAAATCCGGCAATTCAGCGGCTACTTCGTCG
Organism: Mesorhizobium sp. AA23; assembly: GCF_001672435.1. Taxonomy (NCBI): domain Bacteria; kingdom Pseudomonadati; phylum Pseudomonadota; class Alphaproteobacteria; order Hyphomicrobiales; family Phyllobacteriaceae; genus Mesorhizobium; species Mesorhizobium sp. AA23. The sequence goes on along the minus strand of NZ_LYTP01000028.1, from coordinate 489,584 downwards.
AAGACCTTTATCGCAGTTGATATTCCTCCAAATATCCAAAGCGGGTCTATCGTGGGGAGAAGTAGATTGATCCTTGGCCGCTTACTGTTCGACCGAGTCATTTTTAGCGGGCGGAGTTCGCCATAGTCTCGGCTAAGCGAAAGCTCGAAGCGCCCCGGCTCCTCGAAAAGCGGCACGTAAGCCTTCTCCCCCAACCTGGCATCGCCTGGTTGCTCCAAAGCCAGTAATGTCGACGAAGGAGGCTCGGCAGTCTTTTGAATCTTGAGCCAATAGAACCCGGCACATTCTGCAAAATGCAGATAGCTGCGCTCGATGGCGTGGGCCAAGGTGCCGTCGACCTGACCAGACTCATCCGGGAAGTCGCCGAACGATAGTTCCAGGTCGAGAAGAGGCTTCAGAGCAGCCGACCGCCCCCAAAACATCGAGCCCGAAGGAAACTCCAGGACACTGTCTTTGCTGAGGTCCCAATTGGCCCGCCGCAGCAGGTCCTTTGCCATATTGAAATCGAAACCCCAATTCAACATTGGCCGGACGGGAGCGTAGTGCTGCGGATAAATTATGCCGACCTTTGGATTCGACATAAAAATCGAAAGTATTGACTCAACTATCTCCTTTGACCCAATTAGGCTGTCGACCAGATATGACCTCCAACCCTCAAGAGCAGACAAATGAGGAGATTTTTTTGTGTGCAGATGCAGAAAGAATTCATGCTTATCATATATATCGCGAAATCCTACAATCTTTGGCGCAATGTCCCGCCCTCTATTCTCGAATACTCTGATTTCGACGCACTCGAAACCTTTGTCTTCGCACATGCTACTTATAACAGCAGCCTTGCCAGCGTCGGTAGTCGATATGTACAACTTGACGTCTTTTCCAACATTTCTAAGCGCATCAAGTATTTCAGAAAATACTTCTGTGTAAAAAACATGAATGAGGACCGCGATGTCTTTCGGTAAGGATATATTTGAGACTCCAGGTAAAGGTATGCGAACGGCTACGTCATGCTCGGGCGACAGGCGCCTTGCGTTCGTCGCGCCGTCATCACGAACAAGGGAAAACGAAGAAAAACTGGTATGACTATTTAGGGTAAGGCTTGGGAGAACATGCCGTTTCCTGGCGGCGAACCGTTTTGCCCTTTCGAACGTTACCCGAAATCCTTCGCTTCTAATAAGCTTCAACGTGTGATCTGCGAGATATATGACCCTTTTTGCAGCAGACTTTCCTACGGCAACACAACGAATAACTGAACTGACCAGTCCCTCACCAAATCCAAACAGAGCAACACTCCGAGCGATTGTCTTCGCAGCGCGCATTTGACGCGCAAGTTCCCAAGAAAAACTGTTTTTTATGGCAGAGAGCGTCTCCAAAGCATGAAGAAGCCTCTTTTTTTCTGCTCCGACGGCCGAGTCTTTTTCGTTCAATTGGGCGCGCAACTTGGCGATCGTTGTTTCTAGAACTCCGGCATCCGCTGCTCGCCGGTCAATAACCGCCTGAAATTTTAGCTTCGCCTCCTCTAGATCACTCGCGAATTTGGCGTCACGGTCCGCCGCCTCCGCACGCATCTTTGCGACTGTCCCCCCCAGCTCTTGTAGTTCGACGAAATGGCTTTCAGCCACCCTCGCGGTTTCGGCTTGAACTTCCGACATCACCTTTATGCGAACGTTCATTTCGGGGAAGCACGCATCCCCGAAGATCGAACTCGCTCTATCGAAAGGCAAACTCACCGCATCAATTCGCGCCAAAGCGGGTTCGTCATGGGCGTTCTTCTCGAGCGCCGTCAGAGCCGCATAAGCATCCTTGACCCAGCCAGCGATGTGTGGGGCCGCGTCGAGCAAATCGGTGCTGGCTGTAAAGTGCTGATTGTCGGCCGAAAAATGCGTGGCCAACAAAGACTGCCACTTCATTTTCGGCTGTGGCCAATCAATCCCGAGGCTGTCCGAAATGCCTTCGATACCCCGCCGCCAATCGTCCAGCAAACCTTCATAGGACAAGAAGATGCGGGGCTGTCCCCGGGTCGCGCGCTCGGCATCCAGTTCATGGCGAAGCCAAAGAAGAGAACTGAAGCCTGCCGTAAATCCGTCCCGGTTCTTCAGTGAGGCGATCACGGCCAGCGGATTGCGCAAGACCAGCGTGTAGCGAACATCGATATGCATTCGTTCGAGAACTTCCGCATAGAGCGGCACGAAGCGCGAAATACGAGGTTCCTTCAGGACGAAAAGCGAGGCGCTGCCATATTCCTCGTCGACTATCCTAGCGATCTCGGCCTTGTAGAATTGCAGGCGCGCAGTCCCAAGGTCGTTGACGTCGAACGAGCGCCAATCGTCCCAACTACTACCGACCTCGGCGAGCATCTGGTCGTGCAGTTCGATCAGGCGTTGCGGCTCCCAATGTCCGGCGGGATTTGACGGATTCGCCCCCAGCAAATTCTTCGGCAGTTCCGCCCCCAGCAGGCTGATCGCCCTCGTCAGCGCGCTCGTGCCCGAACGATGCATGCCGAGCACCATGATGCAGGTGCGCTCTGCCGGCTTGGCCTTCGCTGACTTGGTATTCGCCGGTTTGCCGCCCGCGCGCTTCTTCGGCGCGACTTGATCGGCCGGCTGCGGCTTCGCGCCGTGCAATTGTTTCGGGGGCGGATTTTCGTTCATGCACTCAATGCCTGTTTCGTCTCGCCGCCCCCCAGCCGGCGAACCACGCTTTCCACCGCGACCCGCCACTCCGGCGCCTGCCACCCAAACACGTCCGCAAACTTCACGCTCGACAGCCGCGAATTGGCCGGCCGCCTTGCCTTGGTCGGATAATCCACTGTCGCGATATCGCGCACGCGCGCGTACGGGCCACCAAACGCCCGGCTTGTGTCGAGGATGTGGCGGGCAAAGCCGCTCCAGTTGGTCTCGCCGCTGCCTGTCAGATGGTAGATACCAAAGGCGGCGAAATTCTTGTCGTCCCGCAGCCTCGCCGCCGCATGCAGGATGGCGTCGGCGATGTCGAGCGCCGAAGTCGGATTGCCCCATTGGTCGGCGACGACCGAAATCTCGTCGCGGTCGCTAGCCAGCCTGAGCATGGTCTTGACGAAATTCCTGCCGAACGGGCTGTAGACCCAAGCGGTGCGCAGGATGAGGTGGCGCGGATTGGCGGCCGCCACGTCCTTTTCGCCGGCGAGTTTGGAGGCGCCGTAGACGCCGAGCGGGGCGGTCGCGTCGGTCTCGACATAGGCGCTGTCCTTGGCGCCGTCGAAGACATAGTCGGTCGACAAATGGATGACGGGGACGCCGAGGCCTGCTGCCGCCTGAGCCACCTCGCCGGCGCCGGTGGCGTTGACCGCGAAGGCCAATTCCTTCTCGTCCTCGGCCTGGTCGACATTCGTATAGGCCGCGGCCGAAACCACGATGTCGGGCCTTGCCTCTGCCAGCGCCGCAAACACCGTCTCGGGGCGCGCCAGATCGAGCGCCGGCCGGCCGACGGGAACGACCTCGACATCCTTGCTGCCCCGCTCTATCAGGCTGGCGGCAACCTGGCCCTCGCGTCCGGTGACGGCAAGCCTCACGCGGCGCCCTCCCTGGTCTGGGCCTGCCCGTTTCCGACCTTGCTGGCCGGGCTGTTTTCGATCGCCGCGTCTTCCATCGCGCCGTTCTCGATCGGGCGGTTTCCCATTGGACCCTGGCCCAGCCGCTCGCCATTGTAGCGCTGCTCGCGGATCGGGGCCCACCACCATTTGTTGTCGAGATACCAATCGACCGTCCTCGCCAGGCCGCTGTCGAAATTCTCCCGCGGCGCCCAGCCGAGATCGCGCGCGATCTTGGAGGCGTCGATCGCATAGCGGCGGTCATGACCAGGGCGGTCGGTGACGAAGGTGATCAGGTCGCGGTAGCTCATGCCGCCGGCGCGCGGGCGCCTCAGGTCGAGCAGATCGCAGATCGTCTCGACGACGCCGAGATTGGTGCGCTCGGAATTGCCGCCGACATTGTAGCTCTCGCCCGGCCGCCCTTTCGTCGCCACCAGTTCCAGCGCGCGGGCGTGGTCCTCGACGAACAGCCAGTCGCGCACATTGGCGCCGGCGCCGTAAACCGGCAGCGGCTTCTCGTCGAGCGCGTTGAGGATAACAAGCGGGATCAGCTTTTCGGGGAAATGGTAAGGGCCGTAATTGTTCGAACAGTTGGAGAGCACCACCGGCAGGCCGTAGGTCTCATGCCAGGCGCGCACCAGATGGTCGGAAGCGGCTTTGGACGCCGAATAGGGCGAGGACGGCGCATAGGGCGTCTCCTCGACGAACATGCCGCCTTCGAAGGGCAAGTCGCCGAACACCTCGTCGGTCGAGACATGATGGAAGCGGAAGCCGGCCTTGCGCTCCCCCGACAGCCCGCGCCAGTAGTCGAGCGCGGCGTTCAGGATGCGGTAGGTGCCAACGATGTTGGTCTCGATGAAGGCGCCGGGGCCGTCGATCGAGCGGTCGACATGGCTCTCGGCGGCGAGGTTCATGACGATGTCGATGTCGTCGCGGCGCAGAATCTCAAGCACCGCTCGCTCGTCGCAGATATCGGCCTGCTCGAAACGGTAATTATGCGCATTCTCGATCAGCCTGAGCGAAGCGAGGTTGCCGGCATAGGTCAGCTTGTCGAGATTGGTGACGCGGTGGGCCGGGTTGGCGCACAGATGCCGGCAGACGGCCGAGCCGATGAAGCCGGCGCCACCGGTGACCAGGAAATTCATGCCGCCCTCTCTCCTCACGCAAACACCTCCGCCGTGGCGAGCAGAGGCGCCTTGCGATCCTTGTCCGAAAGCTGGAATCCCCCTGGGATCGCCGGCCATTCGATGCCGATTTCGGGATCGTCGAAGCGGATCGACCGATCATGCCCGGGCGAATAGGTATCGGTCACCTTGTACAGCACCTCCGTGTGCGGCACGAGCGTGACGAAGCCGTGCGCAAACCCTTTCGGCACCAGGATCTGGTTGCCCTTCTCAGCCGATATTTCCAGCGCCACCCACTTGCCGAACGTCGCCGAGGAACGGCGGATGTCGACCGCGACATCGAAGACGCTGCCGCTTATCACGCGCAGCAGCTTATCCTGGGCGCGCGGCAGCAACTGGTAGTGCAGTCCGCGCAGCACGCCGGCGGCCGCGGAATAGGAGTGGTTGTCCTGCACGAAGGCGAGATCGATGCCGGCCTCGGCGAAACGCCCGGCATTCCAGGTCTCGCTGAAAAAACCGCGCGCGTCGCCGTGCCGCTTGGGCACGATCTCCAGCACGCCGTCGAGGCCAAGCGGCCTGACCTCAAGCAAACCGTTCCTCCGTCAGGTCGGCGGCCCGCTTGCGCAGATAGGCAGCGTATTCATTCTTGCCCAGCCGCGCGGCGCGCTCCAGAACCTTTTCAGCGTCGAGCCAACCCTGCTCCAGCGCTATCTCCTCCGGGCAGGCGATCTTGATGCCTTGGCGATGCTCGATGGTGCGCACGAAAGACGCTGCTTCGAGCAGGCTGTCATGCGTGCCGGTGTCCAGCCAGGCGTAACCCCTTCCGAGGCGGCGGACATGCAATTCACCACGCTCGAGATAGACATTGTTGATCGCCGTGATCTCGAGCTCGCCGCGCGCCGAAGGGCGGATCGTGGAGGCAATGTCGACGACATCATTGTCGTAGAAATATAGACCGGTCACGGCCCAGTTGGACTTCGGCTTTTGCGGCTTCTCCTCGATCGTCAAGGCCTTGCCGGTGACCTTGTCGAAGGAGACCACGCCATAACGCTCCGGATCGTCGACATAGTAGGCGAAGACCGAGGCGCCGCCATCGCGCGTCGCTGCCTCGCGGCAGAGTTGCGACAGGCCGCCGCCAAAATAGATGTTGTCGCCGAGGATCATCGACACACTGTCCCTGCCGATGAAGTCGCGGCCGATGATGAAAGCCTCGGCTAGACCATTCGGCTGAGGCTGCTCGGCATAGGAAAGCTCCACACCGAATTCGGAACCGTCGCCCAGCAAAGCCTGAAAGACCGGCAAGTCACGCGGAGTTGATATGACCAGAATCTGGCGGATTCCCGCTAGCATCAGCACGCTCAGCGGGTAGTAGATCATGGGCTTGTCGTAGATCGGCAGTATTTGCTTAGAAACCGCTAATGTTAGGGGATAGAGGCGTGTTCCGCTGCCGCCGGCAAGGATAATTCCTTTCAACAAGCTCTCCTTGAACTACCGCGGCCCCCGCCTCGACGCCAAGTTGCCCGTGCTTATGTTTCGGGCACTGGCTTGTCAATTGTCGGCTTGATTTCTTCCCGACGCTATTTCACTGCTTTCTACATCCGGCATGCGGCGATTTCGAGCGAATCCGGCTGTGCCGCAAAAGGGGCCGGCGCCAAGCGCCCACCGGCCCTTTGTCATTTGGTCGCGATCAGGAGCGCTTGAGCAGCGCCCAGACCGCCGGCACGAGGCTCGCGGCCAGCGCCACCTTGATCAGGTCGCCGGCGATGAACGGCGCGACGCCGAACTGCCAGGACTTTTCCGGTCCGATGAGCGCCGCCAGCCAGGCAAAGCCCATCGTCATCATGACGATCTCGGCGGCAAGCATGGCGCCGAACAGCTTGAAGGGGTGGCGGTCCCAGCCGCGGTCGGCGGCCCAGCCGGCGATCGCCGCCATCACCACGAAGCCGGCAAGGTAGCCGCCGGTGGAGCCCATCATATAAGCGATGCCGAGGCCCTTTTCCGGCGTGCCCTGGAACACCGGCAAACCAAAAGCGCCCTCGGCGAGGTAGAGAAGGAGCGTCGCGACGGCAAGACGCATGCCGAAGGCCGAGGCGATCAGCAGCACCGCAAGCGTCTGCAGCGAGATGTCGACCGGACCCAACACCACTTTCGTCTTCGCCGACAGGGTGAGCAGGAGGGTTCCTGCAAGCGCCAGAAAGAGCTGGCTGGCAAGCCGGGCCGCGCCCTGGTCGGGCAGAGCGAGAGAAACGAGCGGGCGCATCGTGGTTGCAGTTGCCATGGTCTTCCCCATCGTGGCTGATTTGCTGTGTTTGAGGCGCGTCGCGGAGAAACGAGTTCAGGCGGCGCGCTTCAAGATTTCGTCCTGATGCGTGTCGTTCTCCCAAGACTGCTGCGCAGTTTTGGGCGACATGCATTGATTTTCCTATATTGGCTTCGGCAGGATGCGGCAATCATTTTGCCGCGAGCAGCAGGACCCGGCATGACACTTGAATTCGACGCACGCTTCGATCCTGCCTATGGCCAGGCGGTCACGGTCGCTCCGGACGTCCAGCGCGTCACGGCCAGGAACCCGAGCCCGTTCACCTTCCACGGCACCAACAGCTACCTCGTCGGCCGCGACACGCTGGCAGTGATCGATCCAGGTCCGGACGACGATGAGCATCTCGGAACGCTGCTCACGGCAATAGGCGGCAGGCCGGTCAGCCATATCTTCGTCAGCCATACCCACCGCGATCATTCGCGGCTCGCGGCGCGGCTGAAAGAACGCACGGGCGCTCCCGTGCTCGCCGAGGGCCCGCATCGGCCGGCGCGGCGGCTGCGCATCGGCGAGATCAATCCGCTGGACGCCAGTGCCGATTTGGGCTTCGTGCCCGACATTGCGCTGGCGGACGGCAGCCTTACCCATGGCGACGGCTGGGCGATCCGCACCGTGCTGACGCCAGGGCATACCGCCAACCACGCGGCCTTTGCGCTGGAGGGGACAGGCATCCTGTTTTCGGCCGACCATGTCATGGCCTGGGCCACATCCATCGTGGCGCCGCCCGACGGGGCGATGGCCGACTATATGAAATCGCTCGACCGGCTGATCGAGCGCGACGACCGCCTGCTGTTGCCCGGCCATGGCGGACCGGTGACCGCGCCGCGCAGCTTCATGCGCGGGCTGAAGACTCATCGCAAGATACGCGAGCAGGCGATCCTAGAACGCATCCTGAGCGGCGACCGAACCATCAAGGAGATGGTCGCGGCGATCTATCGCGACACCGACCCGCGGCTGCACGGAGCAGCCGGCCTTTCGGTTCTCGCGCATCTCGAGGACCTGGTGGCCCGCGGTCTCGTCGCCAGCGAAGGCGACCCGGCGATCGACGGGATTTTCAGGCCTGCCGGTTGACTCACTCGGCCGGCGCCGCGCCGACCTGGCCGGCGACCTCCTGATCGAGCTCGGCGAGGAAATCGGTGATACGGTCGGCATTGTCGCCCAAGTCATGACGCCCGTAGCGCGAGGCCGAACGCATGTCGACGACGACCGAATCGCCGTCGTCGGCGACGCGGATGGCCACATCTGCCGGCAGGCCGAGCACCAAGCCCCTGGCGACCGCGGTGATCGTCGCCTCGCTCTGGCCGTTGATGTCGGGATAGGGCGCGGTCAGCTGCCAGTCCCGCCGGTCGAGCACGGTCTCGACAGCATCGACCACGGTTTCGAAGGGCAGGTTGTAGCTCCGCCCGCTAACCAGCGGATATGCTTCCGCCTGCAGGCTCTGCTCGCCGGGCGTCGGCGGTGACAGCGCGTTCATGTCGCTTGTCCGGTCGCTGGTGTCGAGCGCCGGCGGGTCGTCGACGTCGGTCGAAATGTCGCGCAGCGGCGGATAGATGGTCGCCCAGTAGGCGGCGACACCGAAAGGCGCAAGCACCAGCACTGCCAGCAGGGCGCCGACGCTGAGATCGCGGCCGCCGCGGTCGCCGAAATTCCACAGCCTCGACAGTGCAAGCCCGGCGAGCAGCAGCGCGAGCGCCGCAAGCAGCGCAACGAGCGCCAGCACCCACAGGAAAGGCGGGGTGTCGACAAGGTCGAGGCGGTAGCCGGCAACGACGGTCAGCAAAAGGACGAGCGAGAATGCCCCGATCCGCCGCGACCAGCCGGCCGCCCTCGACGTCTGCCGTTCAGGAATTGTAGCCATCGTCTGCCGCATTACCCCAGTCCGCATCGAGACTTAGAGCTTTTTGCGCCAGCCTTGAAGCCGAAAGATTTAACAATCCTCAATCCGTCGGCAGCCGATACTCCTTGAATTGCTGGCGCAAGGTGGTCTTCTGGATCTTGCCCGTCGCCGTGTGGGGAATCTCGCCGACGAAGGCGACGTCGTCGGGCATCCACCACTTGGCCACCTTGCCGCTCATGAAGGTCAGGATATCGCTCTTGCTCGGCTCCTTGCCCGGCTTGCACACGACCACCAGCAGAGGGCGCTCGCCCCATTTGGAGTGCGGCACGCCGATGGCCGCCGCCTCCGCCACATCGGAATGCCCGACGGCCAGGTTCTCCAGATCAATGGTGGAGATCCACTCGCCGCCCGATTTGATGACATCCTTGGCGCGGTCGGTGATCTGCATATAGCCGCTGGCGTCGATATGGGCGACGTCGCCGGTGTCGAACCAGCCGTCGGCGTCGAACTGCTCGGCGCCGACGCCGCCGTAATAGGCGCGCGCGACCGCCGGGCCGCGAACTTTCAGTCGCCCGAAGGTCTTGCCGTCCCAGGGCAGCGCGTTGTTCTCGTCGTCTGTCACCTTCATTTCAACGCCGAAGGGCGGGTGGCCCTGCTTGCCCTGGATATCGAGCCTGGCATCGCCGGTCAGCCCTTCATATTCCGGCTTCATGGTGCACAACGTGCCGAGTGGCGACATTTCGGTCATGCCCCAGGCATGCACCACCTCAACCGCGTATTTGTCCTGGAACTTGGCGGTGATGGCGCGCGGGCAGGAGGAACCGCCGATGACGACCTTGTTGAGATAAGGCAGCTTTTTGCCGGTCTCCTCGAGATATTGCAGCAGCATCATCCATACCGTCGGCACAGCGGCGCTGAAAGTTACCTTCTCGGTGTCGAGCAATTCGTAGATCGAGGCGCCATCCATCTTGCAGCCTGGCATCACCAGCTTGGCCCCGATCATCGGCGCGGCCTGACCGAGTCCCCAGGCATTGGCATGGAACATCGGCACCACGGGCAGGACGACGTCGCGCGTCGAAACGCCCATGGCGTCGGGCATGGCGGCCATCATGGCGTGCAGCACGTTCGAGCGATGGCTGTAGACGACGCCCTTCGGATCGCCGGTCGTGCCCGACGTGTAGCACATCCCAGCAGCCGTGTTCTCGTCGAATGTCTTCCAGGCGAAGGCGCCGTCGGCCTCGGCAAGCCATTCCTCATAGGCGACAGCGTTCGGCAACGAGGTTTGCGGCATATGGGCCTGGTCGGTCAGCACGATCACCTGCCTGAGCGACCTGATCTGGCTGGCGATCTTTTCCAGCAGCGGCACGAAGGTCAGGTCGACGAAGATCGCCTTGTCCTCGGCGTCGTTCATGATCCAAGCGATCTGTTCGGGAAACAGGCGCGGATTGAGCGTGTGGTAGATCGCGCCGATCCCCATGATGCCGTACCAGGCCTCGATGTGGCGGGCGGTGTTCCAGGCAAGCGTTGCGATGCGGTCGCCGAGCCCGAAGCCGTCAAGCTCCAACCGCTGCGCCGCTTTGAGCGCCCGATGACGGATGTCGGCAAAGGTGGTGCGCACGATCGGGCCTTCGATCGAACGCGACACGATCTCGCGCCCGCCGTGCTGGCGTTCGGCGTGATCGATCAGCTTATGGCAGAGCAGCGGCCATTCCTGCATCAGTCCGAGCATCTCGGCTCCTCCCCTTTTTTTCGCGCTTCCGCGTCATGTTTCACGCATTGTGGAATGATCCGGCGGATTGTCCAGCCACCATAAGTCCAAGGCGGTCGGATGGGCGGAGGACCCCTGAAACCCGCCATAATCCGGCCATCGTCGCCGTTAAGATTCATTAATGGGCTGGGTGAGATTGGCGAATGGAGAGATTCGCATGGACGTGCAGCTCGATGAAAAAGCCCTCGAAAGCACGCTTGCCGAAAGTCTGGACGATCTGACGCCGGACTCCAAAACCGTTTCCGACGATGAATTTGCCGAAGTCGTCGGCGGCGCGCTGGAGGCCGTCGGCGGAACGCTGCTGTTCAAGATGTGCGTCGAGAATGATGGAGAAGGCCAGTATGTCGCCGCCGCAAGCGTCGGCGACGGCGGTAACCGCCAGTTCCTGCTGCTCACGCTGCCGACCGCCGGCGGCGCGCTGAAGGTCGAGACAGCGGCGAGAAGCAGCAATCCGGTCGCCGGCATCGCTGCCGCCTATGCCGGCCTCATGGACGCATTCCAGGCCGCCGCCTGACTGTCGGCGCCGGTTAGAACATTATTTCGCCTGCACGCTATTTTGCGTCATCGCGCCGCCTTGCGCGAGGCGTCGGGCCGATCCACCTTTGACGGACGAGAGCGGTTCCGAACGGAAAAACCGCCACGCACCTTCCTCAAACTGCCGAGGAGACCCGTCTTGGACAAGCGTGCCAACCCCGCCCCCGGCTTTCAGCGCAATCCCGACAAGGTGATAACGATCGAGCCTTATCGCGGCACCGTCACGGTCAGCGCCGGCGACGTCGTCATCGCCCGGTCTACCCGGGCCAGGCTCTTGTCGGAACCGCCCTACCCGGCGGTTTTCTATATTCCCTTCGACGATATCGATCTCAGCAAGCTCGCCAGGACCGAGCATTCGACGCATTGTCCCTACAAGGGCAACGCGAGCTATCGGAGCGTGCTGCCGGCCGGCGACAGCGGCAGGGACGCGATGTGGGCCTATGAGCAGGCCTTTCGACGAAGTGGTCGAAATCCGCGATCACGGCGCGTTCTATACGGGCAAGGTGACGGTCGAGACTAAGCCGGAGTGATAGACTGCGGCGGAAAGCATCGCGGATCTCCGAGGTCGCTGAGCCTCCCAGCCGTCGTCATCAACCTCCGCCACGGATTAATCCGTGGTGCCGTCGTTGCCGACGTCGTCGGCGTCGTCCAGCCGAACGAAGGTCAGGCCCTTCTGCTTCAGGGCGAGCAGGCCCTGGACGACACCCTCGCCCGCGGCATGGGTCGGCTGGTTGATGTGAGCGATGATGACGTCGCCATCCTTGGCAGCGGCGATGCGCCGGGCGGTTTCCCTGGCGCCGAGCAGTGAGCCGCCGTCGCCATTGACGGAAAAGCCCGCGACCTTGAAGCCCAGCTTGCGGATCATGGCGATCGCCGACGGGCTGTATTCGGCGGTGGCGCCGCGAAACCATTTCGGCGGCGGGCCGCCAGCGCTCGCAAGCGCCGCGGCACCCGACTCGACCTCGGCCTGAACGGCATCTGGACTGCCGGCACTGCTGATGCCGTAGATCTTGCGGGGCGTGTCGACCGCCGGGATATGGCGGCCACCGTGGTTTTCCAGTTCGAACAGATCAGGATGCGCGCGCATGATCCCGACAGCGGCGGCGTTGCGCTTCAGCCAGATGCCGGTGACGAAGATAGTCGCGGGAACTTTGTTTTCTACCAGGGCCGAAAGAATGCGCGTATCGGTCTTCCCGCCGCAGGCGTCCAGCGTGAGCGCGACACGGCCACCGCCGCCTTGCGGCGTCAGATGCAACGTCGGTTCGACCAGCGTCCCGGCATTGCCAGCCGAGAGCACGACAAGCGATAGCGCGATCGCGCAAAGAGATTTTTGAAGCAAACCCGTCATTCCCATGCCCGGCCCGTCAAGCCGCTCAACCGCAAGATGTCGTCAACAAGACGCGCATCTAGGCGAAAATCGGAACGGTTCGCATCCGAAAAGCCACCGCGCGACAATTTGCATGGAGAGTAGCTGTAAAAGCTCAACACGCCTTTAGCAGACTTGAGCTAGACCGCCTGCTCAAGCGCCACGTCGGTACGCGCCAAAAGTTCGCGCACCGCCTCGACCACGGAATCCACTTCAAGGCGCCAGACACAGCATGCCTTGCTCGAATCGGTCCGACGGCACAGGTCGCCGCCGACGCAATCGCAGGGCATGGAGGGGCGCAACGAGATGCTGGGGACCCCGACCGGGCCCCATCGAACCGGATTGGTCCGGCCGAACAGACCAACGACCGGAGTGCCGGCTGCGGCCGCCATATGCATCGGGCCACTCTCATTGCCGAGGAATAACCTGGCCTCCTTGAGCAGCGCCAGCAACGTTTCGAGCGAGAGCGTGCCGACCAGATTGACGACCGGCGTTTTCGCTGCCGCCACGATCTTGTCCGCCGCCTCGTGCTCATCAGGGCCGCCGATCAGCACAGCGTCCAGGCCAGTTTCGGACGATATCCGTTCGATCGCGGCCGCAAAGCGCTCCGGCTGCCAGCGACGCCCGATGAAGCTCGCCCCCGCATGCACCGCCACGAAGGCATTTGGCCGCAAATGATGCTTGCTCAGCAAGGCGAGCGCTTGCGTCGTTTCGAAGGGCAGCGGACGGATAGCCGGTGCCCTGACGCGCAGGTCGACGCCGAGCACCTCGAGCGGCGACAAATAGCGGAAGAGATAATGTTTTTCGCCGAATCCGTACGGCTTCATCCTGACATTGGCAGGCTGGCGCTCAAGCCAGCGCAGAGGTCGCTCCGTCGGATAGTGGCCGACACGAATCGGGGCACGGACCAATCCGGACACCAGCCGCGAAGTCTTGGAATCGGTGATGTCGATGACCATGTCGAAGCGGTGCCGCCGCAAAGTTCGCACAACCCGGACAAGCTCGCGCCCGCGCTGGAGCGGCGTGCCGCGCATGCCGGCACGGCTGAACGAAACGACCTCCGCTGCGATGCCATGCGCTGTTAGAAATCCAGCAAACCTGGCATCGCACAGGAACACGACCTTCACACCTGGATATTCGAGCTGAAGGTTCTTCGCCAAGGCAGAGGCAAGCACGATGTCGCCTATGAACTTGGTCTGCATGATCAGGATCGATCGGAAAGAGGTGGGGGAAATCTGCAACATCTGTTTCACGCCCCGAGTAATGAGAACCAGAAACTGCCCAGGAACGATGTCGAGATTGAGAACCAGCGCGCGCACGTTCGCGTGAGTTTCCATACGAAATCGTAAGATGGAGCGCGCCGTTCAGGCGCGCTTGGCTCTTCCCTTCGCGGCCTCCACGGCCGCCTGGGCCGCAGCCAGCCGGGCAATCGGTACACGGTAAGGCGAGCATGACACATAGTCGAGGCCGACCTCTTCGCAGAAGCGGATCGAGGCCGGGTCGCCGCCATGCTCGCCGCAAATGCCGAGCTTGATGTCGGGTCGTGTTCCCTTGCCCTTTTCCGCCGCAATCCGCACCAGTTCGCCGACACCGTCGATGTCCAGCGAAACGAACGGATCCTGTTCGATGATACCTTTCTGCCGGTAGGTTTCAAGGAAGGAGGCCGCATCGTCGCGCGAGATGCCGAAAGTCGTCTGGGTCAGATCGTTGGTGCCGAAGGAGAAGAACTCGGCCGCTTCGGCAATGACATGGGCGCGGATGGCTGCGCGCGGCAGCTCGATCATGGTGCCGGTAAGATAGTCGATCTTGGTGCCGGTCTCCTGCATGACGCTTTGCGCGACGGCATCGATGCGCGCCTTGACGTATTGCAGCTCCTTCACGAGGCCGACCAGCGGCACCATGATTTCGGGCACCACCAGCGCGCCGGCCTTGTGGCCGGCCTGAACCGCCGCCTCGAAAATGGCGCGTGCCTGCATCTCGGCGATCTCGGGATAGGAGACCGCCAGACGGCAGCCGCGATGCCCGAGCATCGGATTGAACTCATGCAGCGCCTCGGTACGCTGCCTGAGCTTGTCCGCCGGCACATTCATGGCGGTCGCGACCTCGGCGAGCTCGGCGTCGGTCTTGGGCAGGAATTCGTGCAACGGCGGGTCCAGCAGGCGGATCGTCACCGGCAAGCCCGCCATGATCTCGAACAGCTCGAGGAAATCCGAACGCTGCATCGGCAGAAGCTTGTCGAGCGCCGAGCGCCTGTCCTTCTCGGTGTCGGCCAGGATCGTCTCGCGCATGGCGATAATGCGGTCACCTTCGAAGAACATGTGCTCGGTGCGGCAAAGGCCAATGCCTTCGGCGCCGAAGGAGCGCGCCATGCGCGCGTCGAGCGGCGTCTCGGCATTGGTGCGCACCTTCATGCGGCGCGCGGCATCGGCCCATTCCATGATGGCGGCGAAGTCACCGGACAGCTCCGGCTGCAGCATGGCGACGGCGCCCTTCAGCACCTGGCCGTTGCCGCCGTCGATGGTGATGATGTCACCCTTGCGGAAGGTCTGGCCCATCGAGATCAGCGTGCCGGCCTTGTAGTCGACTCGCAGCGAGCCGGCGCCCGAGACGCAGGGCTTGCCCATGCCGCGCGCCACCACGGCGGCATGACTGGTCATGCCGCCGCGCGTGGTGAGGATGCCTTCGGCGGCATGCATGCCGTGGATGTCCTCCGGGCTGGTCTCGACGCGCACGAGAATGACCTTGCGGCCTTGCGCCTTGGCATCCTCGGCCTCACCGGAGGAGAAGACGATCTCGCCGGTGGCCGCGCCCGGCGAGGCCGGCAGGCCGACGCCGATGACGTCGCGCGCCGCCTTGGGATCGATGGTCGGATGCAGGAGCTGGTCGAGCGAGGCCGGATCGATGCGGGCAACCGCCTCCTCTTTCGTGATCAGCCCGTCTTTCGCCATCTCGACGGCAATCCTGAGCGCCGCCTTGGCGGTACGCTTGCCGGAGCGGGTCTGCAGCATCCACAATTTGCCGCGCTCGATGGTGAATTCGAGGTCCTGCATGTCGCGGTAATGCTTCTCCAGCCGGTCGGAAATATCGACGAAGGACTGGAAAGCTTCCGGCATCAGTTTCTGCAGCGAGGGCTTGTCAGAGCCCGCAGCGATGCGCGCGGCCTCGGTTATGTTCTGCGGCGTGCGGATGCCGGCCACCACGTCCTCGCCCTGCGCATTGACCAGGAATTCGCCATAGAGCTGCTTTTCGCCGGTCGAGGGATTGCGGGTGAAGGCAACGCCGGTGGCGGAGGTGTCGCCCATATTGCCGAACACCATGGCCTGGACGTTGACCGCCGTGCCCCAGCTTTCCGGGATGTCGTGCAGGCGACGGTAGGTGATGGCGCGGTTGTTCATCCAGCTCGAAAACACGGCGCCGATGGCGCCCCAGAGCTGCTCGCGCGGGTCCTGCGGGAACGGCTTGCCGAGCTCCTCCTCGACCTTGGCCTTGTAGAGCGCGATCACACCCTGCCATTCGATGGCCGTCAGCTCGGTGTCGAGCTCATGGCCGAGGCTCGCCTTCTGGTCCTCGAGAATTTCCTCGAAAACCTCGTGATCGAGGCCCATGACGACGTCGGAATACATCTGGATGAAGCGGCGGTAACTGTCATAGGCAAAGCGGGCATCGCCGGAATCGGCGGCAAGCGCCTCGACCGTCTCGTCGTTGAGGCCGAGATTGAGCACGGTATCCATCATGCCTGGCATCGAAGCGCGGGCGCCGGAGCGCACCGAGACCAGAAGCAGCTTCGACGGATCGCCGAAATTGCGGCCGGTGAGCCTGCCGATATGGTCGAGCGCCGCAAGGACATCCGCTTCAAGCGATGTCGGATAGGTGCGGCCGTTGGCGTAATAGGCATTGCAGACTTCAGTGGTGATGGTGAAGCCCGGCGGCACCGGCAGGCCGAGGCTGCACATCTCGGCAAGGTTGGCGCCCTTGCCGCCGAGCAGGTTGCGATCACCGGCTCGGCCTTCAGCGGCACCGTCGCCGAAGGTGTAAACCCACTTGGTCATGCATGCCCTCCAGGTCCCTTGGAAGATAGACAACACCCGGGCCAAGGCCCCGGTCCCCGCCCTTCCGATCCGAGCGATAAGATGCTGCATTGCGAAAGGCAAGCGCCGGCAAAGCAAGCGCCGCGACTACAATCGATTAAGCAAAAGCTGCGTCAAAAAGACTTGCCGGTGTGAGTTGCGCGAGATAGAACACAACAAGAACAAAGTGGAGTAGCGCGA
Source organism: Mesorhizobium sp. AA23 (assembly GCF_001672435.1). Classification (NCBI taxonomy): domain Bacteria; kingdom Pseudomonadati; phylum Pseudomonadota; class Alphaproteobacteria; order Hyphomicrobiales; family Phyllobacteriaceae; genus Mesorhizobium; species Mesorhizobium sp. AA23. The sequence continues at coordinate 472,805 of NZ_LYTP01000028.1, read as the reverse complement.
TGAAACTCGAGGGAAAACTCGACTATCTGGAACTTCCGGCCACCGGCGGCACGCTGGACAGCGTCAAATCCTTCTACAGCGCGGCGTTTTCCTGGTCTTTCACCGATTACGGGCCAACTTACTCCGCTTTTGCCGAGGGGCTCGACGGCGGCTTCCAGGCCGCTGCGGGCGAAGCGCCCGCCAGACCGCTGCCCGTGCTCTATTCCGAAAACCTGGAGGAGACGCTGGAGGCCGTTGAGAATGCCGGAGGCAGCATCATCAGGCCGATCTTTTCCTTCCCAGGCGGCAGGCGGTTCCACTTCACCGACCCGGCCGGCAACGAGTTGGCCGTGTGGGGCGAATAGCCCGCAATTCCGGTCGCCGGATCGATCTCCCCTCCAGATTACGCCCGAACGCGGCGGCAATCCGCCGGCGCAGACATGCGGCAAGATTACTTTGGATGTCAGCGGTCCAAGCATTGAGCTTTCGACCGGCTCGTCCTATAAGGCCGCGCGCAGCGGGCACCGCCCGGCTGCTGGGGCGTCGCCAAGTGGTAAGGCATCGGTTTTTGGTACCGACATTCCCAGGTTCGAATCCTGGCGCCCCAGCCAAACTGGACTCCCTGTTGGTATAGCGGTCTGCTCAGCGCCTATGGCTGCTCCAGACGCGACCGTTTCCGCAAGTAGATCAAACGGTTGCCTGAAGACAGCGTGAACCTCGCCTTGGTCCCATTGGCAGTTCGACAGTACAAGATTCAAGAGCCGTTTTTTTTCATGCACGGGCTGTTTCGCAAACAGTCGGCTGGCGTTGCGCGCCAATTCCAACAGCCGGATGCCATCCTCCATGTATGATTCCTCGGCGCTGCCATGGCGCTCTATCTCGCGAAGCAGCCGCGTCTGTTCGGTTCGCCACTGTGCCGACATCCGGTCGTAGAAGGCGTTGTCGACGCGGCCATCGAGCTTGTCGAGATACATGGCGTGCAACCGATCCTCGAGCCGCTTGTGCTCGACCTGGCATCGATGGATCGCCTGTTCATGCTCGCGGCGCTCGTCGGCATGGCTGGCCATGAGGGCTGCCTTTACCCATTCCAGTATCTCTTCGTCGAAGTGCAACCGGTCGAGCAGGTTGGCGAATGCCCGATCGAGCACTTCCTCCCGGACATATTTGCGACGGCAATCACCGTATCCGCCCCGGCCTTTGTTGGTATGCCCCGTGCAGTGATAATAGACGTATTTGCCCTTCTTGATCTCCGCCACGATGGCGCAGCCGCATTCGGTGCAGGTCATCAGGCCGGTGAAGGCGAACTCGTTTCCTATCGGATGGGTCGGCACCGCATTGCGGCCCGTCAGGACGCCCTGGACCCGCTCCCATAGTTCGATCGATACGAGAGGTTCGTGCTTGCCCTGATGCAATTTGCCGTTCCACTGGAACAGTCCCGTGTAGAGGCGGTTGCGCAGGATCATATGGACGGTGCTGACCGGCCAAGTTATCATAAGCGTCGGCGAGAGTGTCCGCATAGACCGCAGTGCCCGCTACGCCCAAAGTCTGGCCTTCGAAGGTGACAAGCCCCTGACTCACTTGTGTCGCGAAGTAATGGAGTTTGTATACTTCCGATATCTTCTGATCATTTGTCAGATTAGATTCAAGAACTTCAAAAATACTGCGGGTGAGAAACTCGGTATAGCCCGGGTGATCGCCTGTGTGAATTACGCTGCCAAAACCGCTGTCGTAGTAGACATTGCTTCCGTCTGCATTCGTGAGCGCCCGCACATAGGCCGCAACTTCGGGGTCGCTGAAGAGCGCAATCTCGTTGCCAGCCATATCCATTGTGAAGTTAGTGCCAGTTACAGCAAGTAACTGCTGCAGAGATTCTGCAATTCGTGGGTCATCAAACAATTTTGTTGGAAAAATATGGTGTATCTGGAACGCAAAAGGTATCGCCATGACATGCCCCCTTGGACGATATCAGTCAGTTTCAACAATACGGCAGGTGCGAAAACCGAAAACTCTTCCCATTTTTGCCGCCCGTAGTGCTTGGGTTAGCCGGTCGCTCAGAAAGAAAATGCGGATCAAGGGCGGACTTACCCACAGATCAGGGCCATCGAGCGCAGCCGGGCTGACCGCCACATCATCGTCGGGAAGATAGGATCGCACGAGTAGTTTCCCGGATCCGAGTTTAGTGACCTCTCGTGAAGACTCAGCCAGAAAAGCATCTTTGCGCTCGCCGATATTGAGGCAAAAATACTCGCCCTCCACAGGCGTCTTGCGGTCATGCTGGAGGAGCTTGATCGGATAGAGCGAGGAATGACCGAGATCGAATTGCCGCAGCACATCGGCACAGGCCGCCGAAATCACCACCGCGCCTGCGGCAAGAACTAGATCCGCCTGCTTGCCTTCTTTCTTGTCCGGATACTTGGCGAATATCTCCTTCGGGAAATGATCGGCCGACATCCGTTCGCCGGTTTCGTTCAACTCCGCCATCTGACCGAGACGCATTCCGGTCGGCAAAGGATCCGCCGTGAACCCTTTGATCCGCGTCGAGTCCATGAAGGCGCGACTGGCCCAGACTCTTGGGCTATGAAGCTTCGTCATCGTGGCAATATCTCCCTGACCTATGTCTTCGCACCTACGCATAGCTCAATCCTGAATACGGCCAAGGCAAATTAGTCCCCGTGCCTACTCACCAGCGGCACAAGGTAGTGGGTATTGTCTTTTCGAAGGACATCGCGAAACCCGCGCCATCCTAGGTCTTGAGGTGATCGTCTGCGGCGCTATCCCGATAAGTCTCGCACCCCAAACACGCTTGATAGTTCACAGCAGACGCTGTGATTGACGCTTGCCACGTCGCGGCACCCCCGTGACGTGCACCAGCCACCTAGCGTCAGGCAAATTGCCAGACACTATGAAATTTTGCCGCCGTAGTTTGGTCGCAGATTTCGCCCCGCCACTCTACACCAAACCGGTAACATATTCGTGATCGCTTGTTAAGTGTTTTGTGAAGGGAAAGAGCTAAAATCATCTTTTCTTTTGGAATGGCACGATTGGCATACACGGTTATATACTACTTCCATATATTACTTATCTGCTAATTTAACCATGACAGACGTTGACTTCCCTCGCAATTTCTCTCGAAGAACCTCTGAGTATCTCTAACAACGTTTCTTGACGGTTGGCCTTCCAAGCCAAATGTGATGAGATTGCGAAATGGCAGCCAGCAATATCGAACAACTTGCCGCGCCCCCCAATCGTGCTTGCTGAAGAGAACCCGTACAACAGAACTAGAGTGATCGTTCTGCTTGGAGAGTGCCAGGGTCGACGTCACCCGCGCGGCGCTTCTTGCTCGCCGGGTCCTAAGACCCAGCACCGCAACGATCTAGGAATTCTAGGAGTATGTGAGATACCGTTGGAAACATTCGCGGCCACGACAGATAGACGGAGCCTGTAGTCCCGGTCCTATCAAGGCGAACCTTTCAATTGTGTTCCTGAGGGGCGGACGATCATCGCAGACACAATCGACGCGCTGCGTCAGTCGGACGCGCGTCGCCGCGAAACTTCTTCTAGAGCAGCATGGTTGCTTAATGCCAAGCTTCTAAACACCAAGGATTGCCACCGAACTTGGCGAGGCACTGTGGAATCCGTCCCACGTTCGGGACGGCTTGCCAAGCGGGACTCTCTATCTACCCCGGCTCCTCGCTCTCACTGCCGATAAGCACCCGCAATTCCGGCTGAGGCGCGACCCAGAAAGTTCGAAAAGCTTCCAGGAACCCCAGCCAACCATTTTTATCTTTTATTCAATGATTTAGCTCAATCGATCAGGTCTTCGTCTAGGGCACTCGGCTAGGGCCTTGGATGCGTGGACCGGCAGCAAGAATCTGGCGTCCGGAACTGGACTTAAGAGAAGCGGCGCCGTTTAGGACCGCTTCGAATTCACGATAGCATGTGCGGTATGGTGCCAAGGGCCGTAGCCCCTGTTGGCCGCTTTTCGCGATCGAGAGCACGCGGACCATTGTTCACGGTAGCTCAGTCAGCCGGGCTGCGAGGAAAAAAGCGTGGCCGATTGACATACCGATTGGAATTCCAATACCTATAGTATTTAGACGCCCAGTGCTGAATACGGCGGGAGGAGCCAATGGCCGAAAACACGACAGCTGATCCTTCCACGCCTGCCCAGCTTCGCCTCGCGGGCGGAGCGCAGGGGTTCAATTGGCTTCCGGTCTTCCTTGCAGACGAGTTGGGATTATTCGGCAAGCACGGCATTGCCATCAAATACAAGCGCTTCGGCAGCGTCGACAAGGCAACGGGAGCTGTCCTTGAGAGTGAGGCCGACCTTGCGATTACGCCGCCAGAAGGAGCAGTCGCGGACTTCGTGAACGGTGGAGAACTGCGCATTGTTGCGGCCAATGCAGTGCGGCTGCCGATGTCTCTCGTGGCGCGGCCAGAAATCGCCACCCTGGCGGACCTTCGAGGAAAGAGGATCGGCACGTCCTCGCTCACCGAGGGTACTGCGATTTACACGCAGATTGTGCTGGCTTCCCAAGGACTGCACTACCCCGCCGACTACGAATTCGTACTTGCGGGTATTCATACTAAACGGTGGGAGGCGCTGCAGGCCGGGCAAGCCGACTGTGCTCCCCAGCCCGCGCCGTGGAACTTCCTGGCCGAGGACCAAGGCTACAAGCTGATCGGCGAGGTCAATGAGTTCATACCCGAGATCCTCTTCACCGCGGTCATCGGCCGATCATCGTGGCTGCAAGCCAATCGAGATGTGGTCATACGCTTCATCAACGCCCTGATTGAGGCCCATGCGATCACCAATGAACCGGCGCGGCAGGACGTAACATTGCCGATCTTCCAACGCATCACCACGCCGGAAAGCTCCACCCTGGCCAATCGTGCTCTAGGATACATGCGTGACATGGGCATGTGGCCGGACAAGCTGGCCGTGCCGGCAAACGCGTTGCGCACGACGATCGACCTGATGATCCGCGCGCATTTGCTCGATGAGGCCCTTCGGAGCCAAGCGCTGCACGCCTTCGATGCTTCTTACCTCGACGCCGCTTGCACCACAGTCGGCTGAACCCATCCTGCCGTGCACCAAAGCAATCCCGCAACTGACCCCTCACCTTCGCTTGCCCTTGGAGGTCGACGACCCTAAGTTGCTTGCTCAGATACGCTAGGTATCCCGATACGTTCATTGGATGATCAAAGATGGCGCGACTGACCCGTGAACAAAGCCAAGCCTTGACGCGCGAAAAGCTTTTGGCTTCGGCCAGCGAGATGGTGGCCCGAGACGGCTATTCCGGCGCATCGATCGAGCGGATCGCAGAGGAGGCCGGCTTCTCGAAGGGGGCCTTCTACTCCAATTTCACGAACAAGGAAGACATCTTCCTGCAACTGCTGGAGCGCAACGCCGGCGGAGATGTGGTCGAACTGACCGAAAGGCTTCGCAGCGTTGACGAGCCGAAGGATGTCATCGAATCCATTTGCGAATGGGCCAACCAACGCGCCAAGGACAAGCGCTGGGGAACGCTGGCCATCGACCTGCTGCGCATCGCGCGCCGCGACAACACGCTGGAGGATCGGCACCTGCGCCTGTTCAGGGACCAGTGGGAAGGGCTGGGCAGGCTGTTGTCTGAGAAGCTGTTTCCGTATGGGGATGCGGAACCCCGGCCACTCTATGTCGGCGGTATCGTCCTCGAACTCGTCTATGGCGGCATGTCGAGCTTTATGGACGACAGGGCGCCCGGCGAAATGGTGCGGGTCGCGCTGACGTCGATGCACGAGGCTCATCTTTTTAGGCATAAGAACGGAAAGGCCGTGCGCAAGCGGACTGCAGCGTCCTGACGCGAACTATGCCACGCCACGTTGGAAGGCCGACCGATTCTCCTTCGTGGACGTCGGGTGCCTATTCGTAGACAAGTCCCTTCAAGCGCAGCCGTTCGCGCATTGAGTTGACGTCTAGGCTGAGCTTGCCTGCAGCGTAGAGGCGACGTTTGTCTTCCTCGGCCGCCTCCCGCTCTCGTGCCGTTCTCGCAACCAACTCGGCATTGGCACGGGGCACCACGCAGACGCCATCATCATCGGCGACGATCACGTCGCCAGGGCAGATGCGGGCACCGGCGCAGATGATCGGAACCTGGCAATCGCACGGCGTCTCCTTTACCGTTCCCTGAGCGAAGATCGCCTTCGACCAGACCGGGAACTTCATCGCTCGCAAAGCAGCCACATCGCGCACGCCGGCATCGATCACGAGGCCTCGGATGCCGAGCGCCATCGCCGATTCAGCCAGAAGGTCGCCGAAAAATCCGTCTTCGCATGGAGAGATCGGAGTCACGACGAGCACATCGCCCGGCCGCGCCTGCTCCAATGCAACATGAATGGTCCAGTTGTCGCCCGGCGCCACCTCGCAGGTAAGCGCATTGCCGCCGATCCTGGCGCCGTCATAGATGGGACGCAGCCGCGAGGCCAGCAGCCCCTTGCGTCCCTGGGCCTCGTGAACGGTTGCCACCCCCAGCGCGCCCAGTGCGTCGCACACTTCGATCGGCGTACGTTCGGTGTTTGTCACGACTTTTGCCATTGATATCTCCAGAGATTCGTGCCGGCCGGACCTCGCTAGCGACCCTGTCGCTTGAGCCTCTCGTCCAGCCGCGGGTAGACTTTGCGCGCATTGCCCTCGAACACCGCCGCGCGGTCGGCTTCGTCGAGGCCCAAAGCATCGATGTAACGGCGCGTGTCGTCGAAGTTGAAGCCGGTCAGCGGGTCAACCGCCTTGACCGCGCCCAGCAGTTCCGAGCCGAAGAGGATGTGGTCCGGACCGATCACGCGAAACAGCGTGTCGATCCCCGCCTGGTGGTAGACGCAGGTGTCGAAATAGACGTTGCGCATCAGGTGCGTGGCGAGATCCGGCTTTTCCATCATGATTGCCAGCCCGCGATAGCGGCCCCAGTGATAGGGAACCGCGCCGCCGCCGTGGGGAATGATTAGCTTGAGGTCTGGGAAAGCGCGAAACAGGTCGCCCTGGATCAACTGCATGAACACCGTGGTGTCGGCATTGATGTAGTGCGCACCGGTGGTGTGCAGGCAGTCCGAGCACGCGCCCGAGACATGGATCATGGCCGGCACCTGGAGCTCGACCATCCTCTCGAAGAGCGGATACCAGTAGCGGTCATAGATTGGCGGCGCGGACCAGAAGCCGCCGGACGGATCGGGGTTGAGATTGCAGCCGACGAAGCCGAGCTCGTCCACACAGCGCTCGAGTTCAGCCAGCACAGGAGCGAGGTCACCGCTCATCGACTGCGGCAGCTGGCAGACACCGGCAAAGTTCAGCGGGAACAGGTCCACGATGCGCGCAATGAGATCATTGGAGACACGGGACCATTCGGCATTCAGCGCAGCGCTGCCGACATGATGACCCATGCCCGAGGCCCGGGGCGACAAAATTGTCACGTCCGAGCCGCGCTCCTGCTGAAGACGAAGCTGGTTTTCTTCGACGGTCGCGCGAAGCGTCTCGTCGCTTATGGCGGGATAGACCGGACCTGCGTCGCGCTGGCCCTCGGCAAACGCCACCTGGGCCTTGCGATAGGCATGATGCGCCGGGGGCTCGGTGGTGTAGTGACCGTGGCAGTCGATTATCATGGCATTCTCCAACCGCAGCTCAGGGCTCCAGCACATAGTTGGTGAAGCCACCGTCGCCCGAGGCTACGCCGTTGATCGCCTCATTGATCTGGTCCAGCGGATAGGTGCGGGCTTCCAGCACGGACAGGTCGACCGCGCCAGACCGGACCAGCTCCGCTATCTCGATGCCCTCCGCGGTGCTGAGCCAGGCCGAACCGGTGAGCACCATCGAATTGTCCATCCACCATTTGGTGTTGAACAGCATGTCGGCGCCCGTACCGCCGATGTTGACGATGGTGCCGCCGCGTTTGACGCCCATCATCGCGTCCCTCATGGCGTTGACGTCGGCCACCGCGCCAAGGCTGTCGAGCATGAGATCCGCGCCGGAGTGGTGCTTGGAGCGCACCCAGTCCGCGACCTTGCCGTCCAGGCTGGAAAAAATCTCGATCCGGTTCGGCGCGAGGCACTTCAGCTTTTCCAGCAATGGCTTGCCGCGCGCGACCGCGTAGATGGTGGATATCCCCATGGCGAGCGCGAACATGGTGGCGCCGACACCCAGCGTCCCGGTCGCGCCGTTGATGATCAGCGACTTGCCCGCAAGGTTGCCCAGCTTCTTGAGCGCCGAATAGGACGTGCCGAGATAGCCCATGCGGGCAGCCTGCGGAAACGTCATATTGTCGGGTATCTTGACGATGGCGCTCTGGGGCGCGCGCATGAATTGAGCGAAGCCGCCGCCGGGATAGCGCTTGTAGATTTCCAGGCTGTTGCGATTGAACCCGAAATATCCGGCGAAGGTGAAGTAGTCGCACTTCATCTGGTTGCCGCTGGCGCAGGCGTGGCAGGCACCGCACGAACGCAACGGATTGACGTAGACACGGTCTCCGGGCTTCAAGGCAACGACCTGCTCGCCCACTTCGTGCACGATGCCGGCGGGGTCAAGGCCAAACGTCGCGGGCTTGGGAGGCAGCGGCTGGTGAGGATACCAGTTCTCCCAGTTGTTCAGCACGTTGGCGAGGTTCGGGACCATACCGCAGGCTTTGACCTCGACCACGACATCTGTTCCGCACGCTCGAGGCTTGGCGATCTCCTCGATCCGCATTGGTTCGTTTACCGCATGCAACCGTGCGGCGCGCATCATCACTGTCACGATGTTCCTCCTCAAATACCGCCAACCGGATCGAGTTGACATTCCGATTTGACTGTGGATACCGTACAGTATCTGGATTGGGAGACGCAAGACCCGATTTGCGGTGCCGGTACCAACCATCGCTGCTGCCCTCGGGCCTACGCTCGATTTCGCAGGGTGGCTGGCGGCCAAAACCGGGCCCGCTCACAACGACTGCAGCCGTCACGCTGCTGGGAGGAGACGTACAATGCCGTTCGAGTTGCAGCCTCAGGACTGCCTGAGGATCCTATGTGGAGTCTGGTTCCTGCCGCATCTGATCGGGAAGGTCAGGAACTTCGATAAGGCGCCGGTCACATTTGAGAAGGCCGGTCTGAAGCCTGGCAAGGCATTCCTTGTCCTGACAATCGTCCTCGAGGTGCTTGCCGCGCTCGGCATGATTTTCAACGTCTATTCGAAAGCAGCAACCGGTTGCGCGATCGTCGTGCTGCTCGGAGCAGCCTACGCAGTGGTGAAGATCAACGGCGCCAAATGGCGCTGGCAGCAGATGGGACCGGAATTCCCGCTTTTTTGGGCGCTCGCTTGCCTCATCTCGGCACTGTGACTTTGAACATCTACCTGGGAGGTTTGATATGCAGGTTCGGCGCATCGTCACTGGCAGGGACAACGCCGGTAAGTCAGTGGTCGTCAGTGACGGTCCCTCCCCTGGGGAAATGGTCCTGCGCCACACGCCAGGTTTCGTATCGTCGCCACAGTGGAAAATCGAGGAGGCGCCAGAGCTGCGGAGCATCGACAACAAGGACCCCATGGAGACGACCGGCACCATGGTCATGCCGGCAGGCGGATCATCGTTCTGGATCATTACTTTCCCTCCCGACAGCGTCTACATGTCATCGGAATGGAACCCCGCGGTAGCTGGTCCCGAACTCATCGAGGCGTCACCTGGCATTGCCGAGCGGATGGAGCCGGACAGCCCTGGCATGCACCAGACCCCGACCGTCGACTACGTCACGGTGGTCAAGGGCAGACTGATCCTGGAACTCGATGACGGCAGGACTGTCGAGCTAAATGCCGGCGACACCGTAGTCCAGCAGGGCACTCGTCACGCATGGCGCAATCCAGGCGACCAGCCGGCGACGATCTCCGTGATCATGCTCGGCGCCACTGTCTGACGCGGCGGTTACCATCCCAGAGACCACACCAGCCTCGGCTGGGCTTCGGACCGCTCAGATCGTTGCCGCCACGTCGGCGAGGATCTGGCGCGTCCACGCATGCAGGCCCGAATAGTGAGAACGCTCGGTCCAATACATGTCGATCTGGATCAGCACCTCGAGAGGGAAAGGTTTTAACGTCAACTTGTCCGAAAGCCGGCGGGCCAGGCGATAGGGAATGGTCGCGACCAGCTCCGTGCCCCGGATCAATGCTTCAAGATTGTCGTGGCTCGGCACGATCACGCTCGGCGTAATCCTGACGTCGATTGCCCGAAGCGCCGCGAAGTACAACGCCTCCCACTGGCCATTGTGGGTCACGGCGATATGCCGCGTCTGCCGGTAGCGATCCATCGTCAGTTCGCCGGCCGCAAGCGGATGGCTGGAATCCATGATGCAAGCGTAGCGGTCGGTGAAGAGTTTGCGCCGGTAGTAGATATCGCCGAAAATCGCCACCGGGCCAAGCACGATATCGCAGATGTTTTCCTTGAGCTGCTGCCTGCCGTGCACCGCGGATTCAAAAATGTTGACTGCGATCTGGGGCGCCTGCTGCTGGACCTGGCGCACGAAGGCCGGCATCAGGAACATACGCTCGTGATGGTTACAGGAGATCGTCACGCTGCCCGTGGACGTAGCGGGATCAAAACCTTGCAGAGAGGACAACGCCTGCATGCGCTCGAGGACATCGCGCGCTTCCTGGGCGAGCTGACGGCATTTGTCGGTCGACAGGATCGAGTTGCCCTGGCGAACGAACATCGGGTCGTTGAAGGCCTTTCGAAGCCGCTTGATCGAATAGCTGATCGTCGACTGATTGACGCCGAGGCGCTCCGACGCCTCTGAAAAGGACCGGCAGTCGCTGACCATGACCAATGCCTGCAAGGCATTCAGGTCGATCTGGGCAAGTTCCTCCGACAGCATGGCGCCTACTCTCTATGCAAAATTTCGATCACCTGTATCGAACCTATTGGGTTGTTAGATGTCTTGCAAGGGCTTAGCCGGAAAGGAGCTGCACAGGAGGATTGAAAATGGCTGCTAATCTCGAACAGAAGATCGCTGACGCTGGAAGCGCCCAAACCATGCTCTGGGAATCGCAGAGCCCGCCGATCGTCAGCACGCCGGTGACGCCGGAATTCACCAACTGGCGCGACGAACAGCTCGCTTGGCGCAGCAACGCCGTGCTCTATGACCAGTCGCACCATCTCGCCGACCTAAACATCCGCGGCAAGGATGCGCTGAAGCTCATCCGCGACACGGCGATCAACAGCGTTGAATACTTTCCCGTCAACGCCGCGAAGCAGTATGTAGCGGTCAACGACGAGGGCCAGCTCATCGGCGACAACATCCTGTTCCGCTATGAGGAAGACGAATTCCAGGCGGTGGGCATTCCGCCGACGATCAACTGGCTTCAGTATCATGCCGAGACCGGCGGTTACGACGTCGAGCTTGTGCGGGACAATCCGTCCTATGCCCGCAAGGGAAATCCGCTGTGCTACCGCTACGAGATCCAGGGACCTGGCGCGTTCAACGTGATCCGGGAACTCATCGGCGGCGAGCCGCCGGATGTGAAGTTCTTCCACGGCACCCGCTTCACGATCGCCGGCAAGATGGTCCGCGCGCTTCGCCACGGCATGGCGGGCGAACCAGGCTTCGAGTTCGTCGGGCCCTGGGCCGATCATGAGGTCGTTCGGGCCGCTCTGCTCGAGGCGGGCAAAAAGCACAACATGATTCAGGTCGGCGGCCGGGCTTACCTGACCAACTCGCTCGAGTCCGGATGGCTTCCGCGCCCGTTGCCGGCGTTCTACTCGGGCAAGAGCACGGCGGGCTTCCGCAAGTGGCTTAGCGCGGACGAGATCGATGCCAATGTGTCTCTAGGCGGAAGCTTCTTTTCCGAAAACATCGAGGACTATTACTTCTCGCCCTACGACGTGGGCTACGGAAAGATCGTCAAATTCGACCACGACTTCATCGGCCGCAAGGCCCTCGAGGCCCAGGTCGCCGACGGCCAGACCACGGCCAACCGCAAGGTGACGCTGCAGTGGAACGGCGACGACGTCGCCAAGGCGTGGGCCTCGATGTACCAGCCAGGTGTCGGAGCGAAGTTCATCAACCTTCCGATCGCCCACTACGCGACCTATCACTACGACCGGGTCGAGGCGCCAAACGGAAGCTTGGCCGGGCGTTCGCTTCATACCGGATACTCGGCCAACTACCGTTCGATGATGTCGATCGCGGTCGTGGATGCGGCAGTGGCAGAGCCTGGCACCGAACTGGTGGTGGTCTGGGGCGAGCCCAAGCCATCCTCCAAGGTGCAGGTTGAAGACCACGTGCAGTTCAAGATCCGCGCCACCGTCCACCCGGCGCCGATCGACGCGCACGCACGCACCAGCTATCGCAAGAACGCCTAAGCCGCACGCCTGAACCGAGGGCGGCATCACGGCCGCCCTCTCCTCACGGCAACCGCACCCGACGACAACAGACTGGCGGGACCTCCTGCCGGTGTCGCCTTGCGACGCGAGAAACCGCCTTGCCCTTCAGCTCGGCCGTCAACCCGGAGACCGGGTATGGAAAAGTCCTATCTGCTTACGCTCCAATGCAAGAACCGGCCGGGCATCGTCGCCGGCGTGGCGAGCCGTTTGGCAGCACATGGCGCCAACATCACCGCGGCCCAGCAATTCGACGACTCCGAGACGGATCGGTTCTTCATGAGGGTAGCGTTCGATTTGCCTTCGCCCCTCGATGATCTCGCCGGGCGTTTTTCCGAGGAGGTCAACCGCTTCGGCCTGCAATGGACATTGCGGCCCCAGAACCTGCCCCGCAAGGTTCTGCTGCTTGTCTCGAAATTCGACCACTGCCTGGTAGACCTGCTTTACCGCCAACGACTGGGCGAGTTGCCCATGCAGGTTGTCGCCATCGTCTCCAACCATCCGCGAGAAGGTCTCAACCTAACCTCCGACGACACCATTCCCTTCCACCACTTCCCGATCAGCCATGAGACCAAGGCCACCCAGGAGGCGAAGATCAAGCGCGTGATCGAAGATAGCGGCGCCGAGCTTATCGTGCTGGCCCGCTATATGCAGATCCTATCCGACGACTTCTCAGCCTATCTCTCCGGCCGCTGCATCAACATCCACCATTCTTTCCTGCCGGGTTTCAAGGGCGCCAAGCCCTATCACCAGGCGCATGAGCGCGGCGTGAAGATGATCGGAGCAACGGCGCACTACGTCACCGAAGACTTGGACGAGGGTCCGATCATCGCCCAGGACGTCGAACATGTGACCCATGCCGACACGCCCGAGGACCTCGTTCGCAAGGGTCGGGACATCGAACGCCGCGTGCTGGCCCGCGCGGTCGCCTTCCACCTTCAGGATCGGGTCTTGCTCAATGGACGCAAGACCGTCGTCTTCGCCTAACAACGGAGCCACGCGCATGGAAAAAGCTGCTATCCGCCCCTCCTCTATCGACGCCTCGATCGAGATGGCGCCAAGCCAGGTGATCGACTCCCCTGACCTGCCGGGCCTTTTCCCGTCGGGGGTCCGGGTCTACATCACCGATATCGGCCTGGCGGACACGCCGACCCTGGTCAAGGCAGCGCGTCGCGTCGCGGACCTTGGCTACACCGCGGTTCCCCATATGGCCGCTCGCCGACTGACCACGCGCCAAGCGCTGGAAACGCGGGTGAAGGCTTTGGCTGAGGAAGCGGGTGTCCGCGACTTGCTCATCATCGGCGGCGACGTGGCTACCCCAGCCGGTTCATTTTCCTCCTCTTTCGAGGTGCTCCAGACTGGTTTCGTTGACAAGTACGGCATCACCGAGGTTGGTATAGCCGGCCATCCGGAAGGCAGTCGCGACTTTGGCGACGAGGCGGCGATTGCAGCGCTCCGGATGAAGAGCGCCTGGGCCGAGCGGACCGGGGCAAAGATGCGTGTCGTCACCCAATTTGGCTTCGACGCGGACAAGTTCATCGCCTGGGCGGACGGCCTGGCGGTTTCCGGGGTGGACCTGCCGATCCATCTTGGCGTGGCCGGTCCTGCCAAGATCACGACCTTGCTAAAATACGCCGCCTTGTGCGGCGTCGGCAATTCGCTGAATTTCTTGAAAAAGCGCAGCGCCTCGCTTGCCGCCCTTGCCACCAGTCACTCGCCGGAGAGCTTCGTCGGCCCGATCGAGCACCATCTGCGGGCAAAGCCGGAGTCGGCAATCGCGCAGCTGCATGTCTTTCCGTTTGGCGGCATCAAGAATACGGCCAGGTGGCTCTACGAGCGTGGCTCGTGGCAAGGCCTCGAAGCCGACGATCGCTCGTCGATCGCTTAAGCGCGCAGCCACCTCCCGAGAGCCGAGCCAGACCATGGCGCGCCGATCGTCGGCGCGCCATGGTCTCTCGTTGCCGCTACATGGGCGAATGTTGCGGCACGATTGCCACGCGCAGCCTATCAGTCAGCACCGCCGGACATCCGCGAGGACGTCCGGCGCGCTCAGGACAACGCGAAGCCGCCGTCAGCTGCGGCCGCGCCCCTCCGTTTCGATGCGCAGCGTGACCTCGTCCCCGATCAGGGGAAGATTGGCCGTCATGCCGAAGTCGCTGCGCTTCAACTTGGCAGTCGCGCTGAAGCCGGCCTCAAGACTGCCGTCCCACGGGTTCTTGCCCTGGCCGTTGAAGGTCACGTCGAGCGTCACCGGCTTGGTCACACCGGCGATGGTGAGATCGCCCGTGATGGTGCCCTGCTTGTCGCTGGACTTGGTGAATTTGGCGCCGACGAAGGTGATCTCCGGAAACTCGGTGGCATTGAACCAGTCGGCGCCCTGGATGTCGCTGTCGCGCTGGGCATTGTTGGTGGAGATGCTGGACACCTTGACCTTGGCCTGCAGCTTGCTGGCCTCAGGCGCGTCCTTGTCGAAGGTGAATTCCCCGGAGAACTCTTTTGCGACGCCGATGACGTTGGAGAAGCCGAGATGATTGATGAAGAACACTATGCCGGAATGAACCGGATCGATGTCGAACGTGATCGGCTGTGCGGTTGCCGGCCCGATTGGCGCCGTTGCGAGTGCAGCTAGCAAAGCTAGTTTCAGTCTGTAGTTCATTCCATCCTCCTTTGTTGATGCACGAAAAGCGAATTCACAGCGGAAGGCTGAACCCCTTCCGGGCCAGCATGACTGCGACTGCCGCGACGGCCGGCACCAGGCAAAACCCTGCGAAGACGAACGTGGCGAGTGCAGGGGTTTTCTGATCGAGACGATCGAGGATCACGCGGCAGGCCGAAGAGACCAGGAAAAGCAGCAGGAGCACCGCAAGGGCGAGAAGGTCGATCTTGCGGGTGATCAGCGCGACGGTCTGCGCCACAGCCATCATGCCCGCCGCTCCGCCGAGCAAGGATGCCCATCCGAAGCGGTAATTCGGCCGGGACAGGTGCCCAACCACGATGCCGGCGATGCCAAAGGCGACGCCAAGAGACAGTTGCAGGCTGGATGATGAAGCCCCCATGAATGCAATGGGAGCAAAGCCTGCGCTGGCAACCGCGAGCATGATCGCAGGGCGCAGGCCTGATCCCTCATCGGGATAGTCAGCTTCCCGATGAAGTGCATATAGCGCTGCCGCTCCGGCCAGAGCGGCGACAACCAGGTCGAAAGGCTGCGCCAGGGCAATCGTATCGCCGATGTAAGCTGCTGAGGCGACCGGCATTGCCGCCAACAGCAACTGTCCGAGCCTGCGGCTGCCTGTCCATTCCGTCGCCACGCCCAGGATCGATCCAACCGCCGCCAGGTAGAACACCTTGTTGACGGCGCCGACCGGAGGGAAGGACGGAAGGCGATTGTAGGTCAACCAGTAGGACAGGAAGAAGCCGAGCGGGATCAAGAGATCGTACCAACGGAGATCGACGCGCCCCCATCGCATCAGGCCGCTCAAGGCGAACGACAAAAGGCCGCAAATGGCGACCGCCAGCATAACGGCCTCCTGCGGCGATCGGGCAACGCCAATCACGTCGCATTACCGTTGTTGGCTATAGGATAGCGGGCACACGCTCGCGGCACCTTGCGGCAGGATGAAGTCACACCGTCCTCCCCGGTCTGAGTTCTCCATGACCGGCCCCTTCCGGATACCGGTCAGATTTCAAATACCAAAGCGTATCTCACTAACCTTGTCAATCCGACTGGGCAGCTGGCCGGAACCCGCCTCGCCTTAGTGCAGGTGCACCGGCGAAGTCGGTTGACATACGACTCAGACTTCAAATACTATATGGTATCTAAAGTGGAACAGACGCGGAAGCGCCGGTTCCGCTGACACGCCTGGGAGGAGTGCGTGGCTGTGCAGGAACATATCAACGCCTATTTGCCTGTGCTCGCGGCGGATGGCGTATCGGTCAGCTTCGGAGGCGTGCAGGCGCTCGACAATGTCTCGCTCGACGTCGGCGGTGGCGAGATTTGCGGCTTGATCGGCCCGAATGGCGCGGGAAAGACCACCTTCCTGAATGCCATCACCTGCCTTGCACGCCTTCAACGCGGCACCGTAGAGCTGTCGGGTCGGATAATCTCCAATTCGGCGGTGCGCGACATCATCGGCCTCGGGATCGCCCGGACGTTCCAAAATGTCGGCGTGTACGGCTCGCTGAGCGTCCTGGAGAACGTCATGCTCGGCGCACACCACAAGATGGGTGGAAAAGTCGCGCGTGCCCTTCTCAATCCCTTCGGTGCGTGGGCCGAGGAGAAGACGGTCCGCCGCAAGGCTGAATCAATTCTGGATGAGTTGGGAATGGCCGCATTATCGAGCGTGCGCGCCGACTCCCTGCCCTATCCGTTGCAAAAGCGGATGGAGATCGCACGCGCCCTGGCGGCCGAGCCCAAGCTCCTGTTGCTGGATGAGCCGGCCGGCGGACTGACCCATGGCGAGGTCACCGAATTCGGCACCCTCGTCAATACGATCCGGCATAGCCGCAGGCTCTCGATCCTCCTGATCGAGCATCACATGGGCTTGGTCATGAGCCTGTGCGACCGGATCCATGTGTTCCACCTGGGTCGAAATCTGGCGTCAGGACGCCCCGAAGAAATCAGGACCAATGAAGCCGTCATCGGCGCCTATCTCGGGAGGAGCACGTGAGACTGCTTGACGTCCGCAATCTCTCGGCCTCCTACGGCAAGGTACGGGCGCTTTTTGACTGCTCGCTCGCAATCGCGCAGAACGAATTCGTCGTCCTGCTCGGCGCCAATGGCGCGGGAAAAACCACTTTGCTGCGCGCGCTTTCGGGCACGATCCGCTCGGCCGGCGAGATCGCCTATATGGGAAGCGACTTGCAAAAGATGGCGCCGGAACGGCGTCTGCAACGCGGCTTAGCGCAGATTCCCCAGGGCAGAGGCACTTTCACGGAATTCACGGTCGACGAGAATCTGACGCTGGGCGCCACAATCGTCTCCGATGCCCGCCAGGTCCGACAGGACAAGGAGCGGTGGTACGATCGCTTTCCGCGATTGCGCGAACGACGCTCCCAACTGGCCGGCAATCTGAGCGGAGGCGAGCAGCAGATGCTCGCGGTTGCGCGAGCGCTCATGTCGCGGCCAAAACTGCTGCTATGCGACGAGCCGTCATTGGGTCTCGCACCCGTCATCACGCGCGAAATATTCGCGATCTTCAAGGAACTCCGCGACATCGATGGCTTGACGCTCTTGGTCGTGGAGCAGAACGCGGACCTGTCGCTCAAGTTCGCCGACCGCGCCTATGTCATCGAGGCCGGGCATATCGTGGCCGGCGGCTCAGCCGGCGCGATACTTGCAGATGAGCATATCCAGAAATCTTACCTTGGGGACTAACGTGGCGACGTTTTACCAGATCATTGTTTGCGGCATTGCCCCAGGCGGAGTCTACGCCGTGCTGGTCATTGCCCTCGTGCTGGTCTCGCGTCTTACAAGGCGGGCGTCGGCCGACCGCCTCGATGCAGCCTCCTTCATCGACATTCACGATACCGCCGGACTGCCATTCCTGATGGTGGTAACCGCCATTTCCCCGTCCTCAAACGCCAGGGTTCCCTTGGCCAAGGCTCTCGGATCGAAGGCGCGCAGGTCGACGGCCTCGGCGTTGCAGTTGGGAGGCTGGGCTTGACCCTTTTCCTGCAAATCGTCCTCAGCGGTCTTGCCACCGGCGCCATCTATGCGGCTCTTGCCCTTGCACTGGTGTTGATCTTTCGCGCCACCAACGTCGTCAATTTCGGTCAAGGCGAAATGGCGACTTTCTCGGCATACTGCACCTGGCAGCTATGCCTGTGGGGCCTGCCATTGTGGCTTTCGATTGCAATCGGCCTGGCCGGTTCCTTTGTGCTGGGAATCTTGGCGTTTCGGGTCTTCGTCCGCCCGCTCCTGGCAGCACCAGTCGAGGCGACAGTGGTCGTTACGCTCGGCATGTTTGTGCTCTTCCAGGCGATGGTGACGTGGCTCTGGGGCGCCGAGCAGAAGCCGTTCCCCAGCCTTTTTCCCGAAGGCAGCTTCAGCCTCGGTGAGGTACAGGTGCTGGCTTCGTCGGCCGGTACCTTGCTGATCCTCATTGTCCTGGCCGCGGCCATCGCCTCCCTCTTCGCCTTCACAAGGCTTGGGCTCTCCATGCGTGCCGCGGCCTTCGACCGCGTTCGCAGCGTTCTGGTGGGCATCAACGTCGAGCGCATGCTGATGCTCGGCTGGGGTTTCGCCGCGGCGATCGGAATGATCGCGGCGGTGCTGGTCGCGCCACGGCTGTTTTTGAGCCCGACCATGATGACCCCGATCCTATTCTACGGCCTTGCCGCGGCAACCGTTGGCGGCTGGGACAGTCCGCTCGGCGCGATAGCCGGAGGCCTTCTGGTGGGCGTCAGCGAGAGCCTTGGCGCCAACTACATCGGCTTTCTGGGTGCGGACATGCGCATCGCGGTCCCGATCGGGCTCACCCTTTTCGTCCTGCTGGTCAAGCCGGTCGGTCTGTTCGGCTCACAGAAGGTCACCAAGCTATGAGCAACGACATTCGGCGCACGGTCGCGGCAACCGCTGGTTTTGTGCTGGTCGCCGCATTGCTGCCGGCCACTTTGTCAGGCTTCCAGTTGCAGCAGGTGAGCATCGCCATCTCCTATGCGGTCGCCATTCTTGGCCTCAACCTGCTTATGGGGTTTGCCGGGCAGATCTGCCTCGCCCAGGGGACGCTGTTCGGCATCGGCGCCTACGTCACCGCCATCTTGAACGCGACCTATGGCGTCCACCCGTTGGCGACCCTGCCTGCGGCAGCTGTTTTTACCGCGCTGGCCGGTCTCGTCGTCGGACTGCCGGCCCTGCGTCTGCAGGGGCTGCAACTTGCGATCATCACGTTTGGTGTCGCGGCGGCCTTTCCGCAGCTTCTGTTGAAGCTCGGCAGTTGGACGGGCGGAGTCTCCGGCTTGCCGATCGATTCCCTGGAGCCGCCTGCGTTCCTGGCCGATTACTCCGAGCTCTGGCTCTATCTGGTGTCGCTGGGGTGCGCCTGCGTCGCGGCATTCATCGTCTATCTCGTTCTCCTCGGCGACGTCGGCCGCGCGCTCCAGGCGCAACGGGACAGTCCGCAGATCGCGGAGGCTCTCGGCGTCAACCTGACCAAGACCAAGCTGTGGGCGTTCGCCATCAGCTCTGCGCTCGCCGGACTTGGCGGCGGCGTCTTCGCGATCCTCAACGGCTTCATCAGCCCGCAGTCCTTTCTCGCCCCACTTTCCATCACCATCGTGATCGGGAGCATCGTAGGCGGCTCGACAAGCATTGTCGGCGCCTTCATCGGCGGGCTGTTCATCACCTTCGTCCCGACCTGGACGTCCAGCATCAATCTCGCACTCGGCAACGTCATCTACGCGCTGGCACTAATCGGCATCATGCTTCTGGCGCGCGGAGGGGTTGCCGGTCTGCTGGAGAGACTTGCCGCTGCCTTGACGGCGCGGTCGAACGCCAACGGCAAAGCCGGATCAATCAGCCAATTAGGGAGGAAGTTATGAGACCATGTTTACGCATGCCAAGAATGCTTGTGACGGCGGCAATACTTGCGCTAGCCGTCGGTGTCGCTCCGGCGAAAGCTGACGAGGCACCGGGCATCACCGACAGCACCGTCAAGATCGGCATCACCGGTCCGCTCACCGGTCCCGTCGCCGTCGTCGGCGCGGTCGCAGAAGGCATCCGCGCCCGGGTCGAGGCCGCCAATTCCCACGGCGGCGTCAAGATGTCCGACGGCAAGACCCGCAAGATCGAGCTCGTGATCAAGGACGACATGCTCGATCCGCAGCGAACGCTTGCGAATGTGCGCGAGATGGTGGAGCAGGACAAAGTTTTCGCTCTTGTCGGCACGGCTGCCACGCCGAACAATGTCGCCATCGGACGTTATATCGAACAACGCAAAGTGCCCAATGTCTTCATGTATTCAGGCGTCCACAAGCTGAACGCGCCGCACGAGGAAATAGGGTTCGTCCCGGCCTTCTCGACCGAGGCGGCGTCGTTCGCCACTTATCTGAAGGACAACAAGCCCGAGGCAAAGGTCGCGCTCCTCTATCTCAACACCGAGACCGGCGAAACCTTCATGAAGGCCTTCGACAAGGCCATCGACGGCTCAGGCGTCAAGGTCGTCGATCGGCAACCGGTGACTTCGCAGGATCCGACCGTCGAAACGCAACTGACAGCGCTCAAGGCTTCCGGCGCCGATACGCTGGTGATCATCG
The DNA here is from genome assembly GCF_001672435.1 of Mesorhizobium sp. AA23. NCBI lineage: Bacteria > Pseudomonadati > Pseudomonadota > Alphaproteobacteria > Hyphomicrobiales > Phyllobacteriaceae > Mesorhizobium > Mesorhizobium sp. AA23. Next base: position 452,205 of record NZ_LYTP01000028.1, on the reverse strand, counting down.
CCGCGCCGCAACAAGGCGGTGAAGCAATCCGCTTCCAGGCCGAGAGCGGCTGGAAGCCGCTGACGCTCGTCACCAACCTTTCCTCGGCCTACCCGATCCTGCAGGCGGTGGGGCTCGAGAACGCCAAGGGCATCATCACCTCGAATTTCCTGAAACCGATCGTTAGCCCGGAAAAAACCGGTGATGCGGGCATCGACCAGTATCTGGACGATATCGCCGCGGCCAAGGTCAACTTCGTCTTCGCCAACACGATCGGACAGGTCGGCTACGCGACCGGCGATGCTCTTGTGAAGGCGCTCGAGCACATGAAGAAGCCGACCCGGGCTGAGCTCCTCGACACCGTCTTCAACATGCAGAAGTGGGACGATCCACTATTGCTGGACGGGATCAAGCTGAACACCAAAGCCGGCTCCGATATTTTCCCGATTGAGGCACTGCAGCTCTATCAGTTCGACGGGCAGAAGTACGTGCCTGTTGGCAAGCTTCTGGATTTCGAGGGCAAGACGGAAGAGTAACGGACGACCGACACAGGTTGCTGCCGGCTGCGAACGTCCGCGTTTTGCGGGCGCCTTTCTCGCGAGGGCGAATTTCGATTTGTTTGAGCGATTCGTGAGCCGACAATATCGTCGGCAGTCCTATCTGCGATCCGTTTTTGCCGGAAGTCATTCGGCAGAAGATGCTGGCGAAGGCGAATCCGGATTCTGTTGCGCGTGACGGCAGATCCAGCTTCAGGCAGTTTGCACCTGCTCTGCGTACCGGACGCAACTTCCCCATTCTAGCCAGTATGGTAGAGATTGGGGCTGGTGCAAATTCCGGTACGAACGGCAATGAACCTTCAAACCAGAGCCCGGTCCATTCTCGATAGCGAAGTCGTCTGGGACGCCCATTCCGGCTTCATGCCGGATCCTGCCGCGGACTTGAACAACCTGCGGATCTGGCGAGACGCCGGTGTCGACTATCTGTCCATCGATGTCGGGTTCGATCTTCTGTCCTGGGAAATGACGGTAACCAATCTCAGCTGCTTCCGCCACTGGATCCTGGCGCGTCCCGCCCACTACGTGCTGGTCTCGTCGGCCGACGAAATCCTCGCTGCCAAGGCGCAAGGCAAGCTGGCGGTCACCTTTGACATCGAAGGCATGAACGCCCTGGACGGCCGGATTGAGATGGTCGAGTTCTACCATGGCCTTGGCGTGCGCCAGATGCTTTTCGCCTATAACCGCAACAACCTTGCCGGCGGCGGATGCCATGACGAAGACCCGGGTCTGACCGCGTTCGGTCGGCAGGTGATCGACGAGATGAACCGCCTCGGCATGTTCGTGGATGTGAGCCACACCGGCTATCGCACCACCATGGACGTGATGGAGTACACGGACCGGCCAGTCATCTTCTCGCACTCCAATCCGAAAGCGCTCTGCGCCCACGGTCGCAACATCACGGACGAGCAGATCAAGGCCTGCGCCCGCACCGGCGGCATCGTCGGCGTTGTCGGGCTCAGTCGTTTCCTTGGCGAGGCGCGCACCGATTCCGAACGGCTGGCCGACCATGTCGAATATCTGATCGATCTCGCTGGCCCACGCTATGTTGGCATCGGCCTCGACCATGCTTTCCCGGTCGAGATCGAAGGCATCGACGACATCATCGCCAGCAATCCGCATTTCTGGCCGAAGAGCGAATATGCGGGAGAAACGACCTATTCGGCACCAGCCCAAATGAAAGAGCTGACCGAGGTTCTGCTTCGTCGCGGTCAGCCGGAAGGAGCGGTCCGCGACGTCATAGGCGGCAACTTCATGCGCCTTGCCCGGGAAATCTGGAAATAACCACCGGAGCAGCTGTCGAGCGCTCCGTGGGACCTTCTTTTGGTCAGGCGGGTTGGTCCGCGCCAAGAAGGACGCGCAGCTTCGCGACGGCCGCATCCGGACTGGTCGATACGGGGATGTTCGTCGCCGCTTTGACCGCATCCCGCGCGCGCGCCATGGAGAACTGTGCCAAGACGATCGCATCGAAATCCCTCAGCTTGGCGGCTTCGGCCGCGATCAGCCGGTTGTGGGTTTCCACGTCTCCTGCACGCACCGCCTCGATCGCGCCCGGCACGAAATAGCTCGTGATGGTGGCAGCTTGGCCCATGCGGGCGGCTTCGTCCCGGAACTCCTGCTCCATTCCTTCCCTGGACGGCGGGAAAGTGTAGAGCATTGCGGTGCGGCCGCCACGGCGGATCGCCGTCTCAAACATGGCCTCGTTCGGTTTCAGGACCGGAACGTCCAGCTTCGCCGCGGCCTGTTCGATCGCTTGCCCGAACGCCGAGCAGGTGAACAGCACGGCATCGCTTCCGATCGAACGGGCATAGCTGGCCAAGGCCTCGACGCGCCGGGCAATGTCGCTCGTCAGGTCAGCGGTTTTGGCGCGGTCCACTGCCAGGCTGTCCTCGAGGATATTGACGATTTCGGCGCCAGGCCATCCCGCTTCGAACACCGATCTGATCGGCTCCATCGAGATGGGCGTGGCATGGATCAGGGCAATACGAGGCTGTGACGTCATTGTGCGAGACCGAATGATAAACGAGGCCGCCCCGAGAGCAAGCGCGTTGGTACCGGATGACTATTTCGGGGCTGCCGCCGCGAAGACCCATACGCTCTCGGCAGGGATCCGCGCCCATACGTTGCCCGAGGCAAGTTGCCGCGCGCCGTGCGCCTTGGCGACGAAGTCGCCACGGCGCAGACGGTACTCCCGCTTGTCGCCGAGATAGATGCTGTCGTCGAGATGCATCTCGATGCCGTCCGGGTGCAAGGGACCGCGGTACTTCGAGATCGACACTCTCGCGATGGGTGGGATCATCCCGCTTATCCTTTCGAGGCCAGCTCACCATGGCAAGGAGGGAGGAAGGCGACCGCAGACCCAATAAGTGATCGCCCTTGCCCTCGATCACGTGGCGAGACAGCCATCACAAAGCCCGTCGCCTCGAGCGCTACGAGCGTGCGACGTTTTGGCCATGAAAACCGAGAACCGTGAGTGGCCGAACCCGGTTGCGCATAATCCGGCGGAAGAGTTCCACTTTGGGTAAGGTTGAAGGCCGCAGGAGGCAGGATCGGGCTATCTTTCCCGAAAGGCGCGCTGGAACGAGTCCACCAGCGGCTTGGTCAGATAGCTCAGAAAGGTTCGCTCGCCGGTTGAAATGAAGGTTTCGACCGGCATGCCTGGGTAGATCTGCTCGGGCTTGACCTGCGGTGGCAGCTTGTCGGCCATCTTAAGCCGCACGGTGTAATAGGGCTGTCCAGTGCTGGGAGTGGTCAGCCGATCCGCCGAAATGTAGAAGACCTTTCCCGGCACTTTTGGTGTTGTCCGTGCGTTCAGGGCCGTGAACATCATGTTCGCGCCTTGGCCGACTCGGATAGAATCGATGTCTTCAGGCTTGATCTTTGCCTCGACGATAAGTTCCTTCGTCGGCAGAAGCTCCATCGCAGGCTCGCCAGCACGAATGACGCTGCCTTCGGAATTGTAGAGAGAGCGGACGATGATGCCGTCCGCCGGGGCACGAATGGTCGTTCGCACCAGGACCGATCGAGCGGCGTTGATTTGTTCCTCAAGGTCGGCCACCTCTACCCGGGCTTTGTTCAGTTCGGTGACAGCATCCTCGACCCGGGTGGTTGTTAGTCTTTCAATCTGCTGGCGCGCTTCCACGATCTGAGTGGCCGCGCTGGCGATTTGCGCCTCCAGCGATCCCTCCTGACCTACCAACTCGGCGGTGCTGCGCAGAAGGTCGGTGTATTCGGAACGATTTGTCAGTCCCTTGTCGAGCAAGTGCTTTTTGCGTTCCGTCTCGGCATTGACGATCGCGAGCTGGTTTGCCGCAGCATCCTTTTGCGCCTTCAAGCCGGCAACAGCTTCCTGAAGGGCTGCCACCCGTTCCCTAAGGATCTCCTGATCTGCGCCATAGCGCGCTAGCCGAGCCCGGAACTCTTTGGTTTGCTCTGCAAAGACGTCACTGAATTCGGACGCGTCTGAGTAGGCGCCTAAATCGCGGGGCAGGACGATTTTCTCCAGGCCATCCCGTTCTGCCTCGAGCCGCGCGATCTCAGCCTTTTGTGCGACCCACTGTTTGAGGACTCGGTTGAGCTGCGACTGCGCCACCGTTGGATCGAGCACGATCAGCGCCTGCCCTCGTAAGACTCTGTCACCCTCTCGAGCTTTGACGCTGCTGACCACGCCACCTTCGAGATGCTGGATCATGACATTCTGTCCAGCTGCTGCAATCACTCCTGGCGCGATCGTTGCTCCGGCAATCGGCGCCATTGCGCCCCAGAATACGAAGCCAAGCAAGAAAACGGACACGCTTGCATACCCCGCGAGGGTGATGCGATCTGTGCGTGTGTCGACGTTGCGCTGCCAGCTATACGTCCTGGCGCCGATGGCTTGGCTAGTCATTAGCGACCTTTATCTCGCCTCGAGCAGATGAGGGGAAAGGCACCACTCCTTCGCGCGACTGAGAGGCTGCGGGCCACCCCGCTTGGGCGCGTCGCTCGACAAGTCTATCGAGCACGCCCTTGGTCAAACCGTAGATCTCGACCTGGCCATTGCGTAGCATCAATACGCGATCGCATTTGGAAGCGAGAGAGGGCCGATGGGTTATGACAAGCACGGTCGTTTTTCGTGAACGCGCCCCGCTAATCGCGCGCTCGAGCGCGGCTTCGCCGTTGGAATCGAGATTTGCATTGGGCTCGTCGAGAACCAGCACCTTGGGATCGCCGTAGAAGGCCCGAGCAAGCCCGATGCGTTGACGCTCGCCACCCGAAAGGCGAACGCCGGTCGGGCCGATCAGCGTCGAGTAGCCATCCCTCTGACCCAGGATGAGCTCATGCACTTGGGCCCGCTGGGCTGCTTGAACCAACTTCTCGCTGGGCGCATTCGGTTCGAACCGCGCGATATTTTGCGCGATGGTTCCCGGGAAGAGTTCCACATCTTGCGGCAGGTAACCAATATGGCGGCCGAGTTGTTCCGGGTCCCAGTTCCGAATATCGCCGCCGTCGATCCGGATCGCCCCAGAGCGGGGCGCGATCGCACCGACGATGAGGCGCGCCAAAGTCGATTTTCCAGCCTGGCTCGGCCCTACGATCGCGACTGTCTCGCCGGCGGCGACCTCAAAGGTCAAGCGCTTGATCAGCGGCAGCGAGCCATCGGCCGCGCCCGGAAGATGATAGACTATTTGCTCCACGCTTAGCGCTCCTTCAGGAGCCGGCAATGCTACGTTCTCCTGGTTGTCGAGCCCGGACCGGAGAGCCGAAAGCCTCTTCCACGCAAGATTGGCGTCGATGATCTGCCGCCAACTCCCAATGATCTGATCAAGAGGTTGCAGAGCGCGCGCCGAAATCATCGAGGACGCAAATATCATACCGGCGGTCATCTCGTTGTGCAGAACCAGATAAGCGCCGGCCCCCAATATCGCGATCTGCAGTGTCGAACGAGTGGTGCGCGATACACCGCCATAAAACGAATTGATGCGAGCGAGCCCATCCGAGGCGTGTAGAGAGCCGGAAAAACGGGTGCCCCAGAATTCTATCGCGTTGGACACCATGCCAAGTGCGCGAACGGTTTCGAAGTTTCGGGCGAAAGCCTGCGCCGAATTCATCGAGGCGTTGAGACTCTCCGCCGCCTCCTTGCCAGGTCGCGAGCTCGCGACCTGGTTCAGCATGGCGATGGCGACCATGAGAACCGCCCCGACGACCGTCACGAGGAAGAGCAGCGGATGGATGAAATAGAGCAGGCCTACGAAAATCGGCCCGAAAGGAAGGTCGAAGAGAAAGAAAATCGTTCTCGAAGCGATGAAGCCTCGCACAGTGGCCAAGTCGCGCAAGGCTTGAACATCGCCGAGGCCAGCGCGAGGGCCACTCATTGCAGCGAGAAAAGACGATGTGCCCAAAGAGACATCCAGTCGCGCCGCGAGCCGGCTTGCGTATACACCCCGCACGACTTCGAGCACGCCGAAGAGCAAGAGCGTCGAAAGCGCAAGCAATGTTAGGTAGGTGAGCGTGTCCAAATTGGCGGCGGGCAACACCCGATCATAGACCTGCAGCATGTAGAGAGGCAGAACTAGCACCAGGGTGTTCATCACCGCGGAGAACAGGCCCATTTCGACCACGCTCTTCGACAGCACCCTTCTATTCGTGTAACTGGGCATCCCCGAAATCGTCTCTTTTGGTTAAGCGATCATTTTAGACAATGTTTATATATCATGCCAAGCAGCCGCGCTATCGCTTGCGACCTTTTGACAGCCTAGCCTCACTTTCACCGGAAGTTATCCACCGGGCATCCAGTTCGGCTGGGACGCCAGGAACCACCAATCCAGGATGGCGCTAAGCGTCTGATTCTCAAGCAGAGAATTGAACCGTCCAAACCTCGAAATTGCCTTAGTCAGCTAATCGCTTGCTGGCAGTGAAATGACGTCTGCGAACGAGGCGGCGTGAAACTCAAGTTGCTACATGCTTTCCAATAATAGCGGCGCCGCCGCAGCAAGCTGGCCGCCGATAATGGTGTCGCCGCCATCGGCCCGATCGGTTTGGAATTGGTGATGGCAGCGCCGACCGGAAAGGCCGGCGCATGCACATCCGCGGCGATCAATGCGGCCGACGTTTATGGCAACTGATCGGCGTCCGCCGCCCTTTCTGATCGGTGACCGTCGGAACCAGGCACGGCGGGGGGCGCGCCCGCCCCTCGCCATGCCATGGTCCGATCGCATGAACGATCAAACGACGAATACGTCGTGATAGGTCAGTGCCGCTCCGGGCTCCAGATGGGCGATTTCCACCTGCGGGGCCGATTTCGAGCCGTCGGGATCATAGGACAAGACGCCCGTGGCCCGGTTGTAGAGCAGGTGATCGTTGCTATGGGTGGGGTGTTCTCGCAACTCAAAATACGACGAGTTCACCTGCGTCGGGCTGGACGAGGAACCGGCGCCGAGTTGGGTGAAGACGGCGTTGTCGAGATAGAGCGCGTCATTTACCGCGTCGAAGTCGGTCAGCGTGTCGACATTGCCGGCGCCATAGGCGGTGTCAAACACAAAGGTGTCGTGGCCCGCGCCGCCGGTCAGCACGTCGTTGCCACCCTTGCCCCGCAATGTGTCGTTGCCAGCCAGGCCATCAAAGGTATCGGCCGCGGCAGTGCCGACAAATGTATCGTTCCCGGTCGTTCCGTGGGTCGGGTCCGTCGGCAGGGTCGGAGATGACGGTAGCGGGTCGGTCGGCACGGTCGGAGATGACGGCAGCGGGTCCGTCCCGTCATGGGCTGCATGCCAGGCCGCCTTGGCGTTGGCCCAGTAATCGCGGGCCGCTTGGCCTTGAAGGACCGTCCAGCCGGCGGGCGGCATTGGATAATCCGCCGGCAGTGGCGTGTCGGAGAGGTTGAGATAGTAATTGCCGTGCGACTCGACCGTCTTGTCCCAGGCCCGCTGCACCCGCTCCAAGCCGTTGTGGTCAACGTCGGTGATCGCCACCACGCAGTCGATGAAGCGCAAGCTAGGAACGATATCGTCAGCGCCTGTGCCCTTGTCCAGTTTGAACGGCGAACCGTGCGTCATCTCGCCTTTGCGAAGATACTCTCCCATGCCTAGAAGCATGCCATCCATGGTCACCGTGTTGTCAGACCCATCCACGTCACCGTCGCCAAGGCTCACTCCGGAAAACACGTGGTCGAACAGCGAATCCCGGATGGTGCCGCCGATGACGTCGTCGTCCTCGACCGCGTCGTCTCGTGAGTAGCCGACATAGGTATCCTCGATGAGGAAGGTGCCAGTGCCGCCGACACGGATGCCATCCCAGGGCTTGGTGATCGTCCAGTCGTCGATGACAAAGTTGTGGGCTGAATTCACGCGGACTGCGGCGGAGTTGACGTAAACGTCCTCCCAGGCGCCGGTTTGGGAGACCGTGCCGTTGATCGTGCCGCCCGACGCCACGAGGTTGTCGCCGGGGTTGACGACCGCAAAGGGATAGAGGTTGGTGGAGCTTCCCTGATTGGCGACAATCCACGAGGCTTCGCTGGCATCGATAGTGGTGTCGGCGGGGAGACCGGATGCTTTATATTGGCGGTAGCCGTAGTCACCGCTCAAGACAATGGTATTCGTATCGGCCATTCTTGGCGACCTTTCACACCCCCACCCTTTCTGCCCAACATGCCTGAAGCCCGAATGGCTCGCGGCCAAAAGAGCCCAGGTTAGCGGTATGGAGCAAATCACAAAATTTAAAAAAAGTGTCTCAAAATGTAACAATATATCTCTCGCGGGAATTGGGTGGCGCGGCGATTTCAGCGCGGATTCTCTTCAGTGGTCTCAACGCGGCTTTCGACCCCTTGCCACCTCCGAAACCCACCGGCCTCGCAGGAGCAGTCCATGAGCGGAGACGGTGCGCACGGGTTCCATCGTTGCAAATCATCGAAATCCGGACGATTGGCGAGACGATCAAATTCGTCCGTGAGTTATGGGGCAAGAACGCACGCCGGGATGTCGAGCGCCCGGCAATGAACTGACCGATATTTGCGTCAGCTCGACATCACCTCTCTCAATATGAAGTGGAAGTCCGTGCTCTGGTCGCGGCGAGCTGTGGGGCAGGTCCCTCGACAATATCGGCCCGACCTCCTATATGCTTCGCGCAAAAGCACGGAGAAAGGGTGTGTCCCGAGAGCGTGACGTGCTTATGTGGCGCGAAGCCGGGAAACTTGCGTTATCTGGCGACTATGAAGGATGGCTTGCCATCGAATGGGAGCTTCGTAGCAGAGGATTCTCACGCGCCAAGCTGTTGTTCGATAACGACCGGGTCCGAAAAAAATTGGATGAGATCTGCAAGAGGGCACAGGAGCAACGCGCCGACCCCAAACAGACCTAAAGACCAGAAACGCCCCGCCTTTCCAGAACCCAGCCAACCTTTCTCTCTTTCCGATGAGTTGCATTTCTCCACGCCAGGTTTCTCGCCAGGCAGGCGAAAGCGCCGGCCTAAACCTTTTCCGCCGACAGACGTTGTTTGTTCCAGACGGACCGAGCGACCGGCAGCGGAGAGGATCACCCGATGTATTTCATGGCACTGGCCACCGACTACGACGGCACGCTGGCGCATGACGGACTGGTCACCGCCAGCACGCTGTCGGCGCTGAAGAAGCTGAAGAAGTCCGGCCGCAAGCTCATCCTGGTCACCGGCCGCGAACTGCCCGATCTCAAAGAGGTGTTTCCGGAGGTCGGGCTATTCGACAAGGTGGTGGCCGAAAACGGCGCGCTGATCTACACGCCGGCGAGCGAAGAAGAGCAAACAATCTCGCCCTCGCCTTCCGCCGATTTCGTCGACAGACTGAAGAAGCGCGGCGTCAAGCCGCTCTCGGTCGGCCGCTCGATCGTTGCCACCTGGGAGCCGCACCAGGCCACCGTGCTCGACGTCATCAAGGAGCTCGGCCTTGAGCTGGAGATCATCTTCAACAAGGGCGCGGTGATGATCCTGCCCTCAGGCATCAACAAGGCCACCGGACTGGCGGCTGCGCTCAAGGACCTCAGATTGTCGCCGCATAATGTGGTGGGCATCGGCGATGCCGAGAACGACCACGCCTTCCTCAGGGCTTCGGGTTGCAGCATCGCCGTCGCCAACGCATTGCCCGCCGTGAAGGAAACCGCCGACCTCGTCACGAGGGAGGCGCGCGGCAAGGGTGTCGAAGAACTGATCGGCAAGCTGATAAAGCAGGATCATCTGATAGCTCGCAAGCGCTTGCGCGGCGTCCTGCTGGGAACTGCCAACGGCAAGAAGGTCTATCTGTCGCCCGTCGAGACCGTTCTGATCGCCGGAAGCTCCGGTATCGGCAAGTCGACATTGGCCACAGCGCTCACCGAGCGGCTTGCCGAACAGGGATTGCAGTTCTGCATTTTCGATCCCGAGGGCGACTATGACGGACTGGAGGGCGCCGTTCCGCTAGGTGATGGCTCGACTACACCCAGCAAGGAGCAATTGCTGGAGCTGATCGAAAAGCCTGGCACCAATATCGTGGTCAACGGGCTGGCGCTGAAGGTCGACGAGCGGCCCGACTTCTTTGCCGAATTGCTGCCAGGCCTCGGCAGCGTCCGCTACCGCACGGCAAGGCCGCATTGGCTGATCATTGACGAGGCGCATCACCTTCTGCCCAAGCGCCGCGAGGACAGGCGCGCGGTGTTGTCGCTCGAGCTGCCGGGCACGGTGCTGATCACCGTGCATCCGGAAGCGCTCTCGACCGGGGTCCTGCGCCTGGTGACGGCGGTCATCGCGCTCGGTCCGAAGGCGAAGGGCGTGATCAAGACCTTCTGCAAGGAGGCCGGGCTGGAGGCGCCCAAGAGCATTCCTTCGCCGAAGGGTGACCGGGTCCTGCTGTGGCGGCCGCAGGACGGCAAGAAGCCGTTCACGGTCAAGGCGATCGAACCCGACCAATCGCTGAAGCGGCACAGCCGCAAATATGCCGAAGGCGAGCTGGACGAGGCCGGCAGTTTCTATTTCACGGGGCCAGAAAAGGCGATGAACCTCAGAGCCCACAATCTGATCATTTTCGCCCAAATGGCGGAAGGCATCGACGACAAGACCTGGGAATATCACCTGCGCGCCGGCGACTATTCCAAATGGTTCCGCCAACAGATCAGGGACAAGGAACTCGCCCGCGAGACGGCAGAGGCCGAGAAGGACAAGCGTCTATCGCCCGAGGAGAGCCGCAAGCGCGTGCTGGAGGCCGTGCGCCGGCGCTACACGGCGCCAGCCACGGCACCGGAGAGGTAACTCAGTCGGTTCCGGACGCCAAGCCGCCCTCAACTCGCCTCGCGCATCGCCTCAGCCGCCTGCAGGTCGACCGAGACCAGCTGGCTGACGCCCTGCTCGGCCATGGTGACGCCGAACAGGCGGTCCATGCGCGCCATGGTGATCGGGTTGTGGGTGATGATGACGAAGCGCGTCTCGGTGGTCTTCGACATCTCGTCCATCAGATTGCAGAAGCGCTCGACATTGTGGTCGTCGAGCGGGGCGTCGACCTCGTCGAGCACGCAGATCGGCGCCGGATTGGTAAGGAAGACGGCAAAAATCAGCGACATGGCGGTGAGCGCCTGCTCGCCGCCGGAGAGCAGCGTCATGGTCTGCGGCTTCTTGCCCGGCGGGCGGGCGAGGATTTCGAGGCCGGCTTCCAGCGGATCTTCGGACTCGATCAGCTGCAATTCGGCCGTGCCGCCGCCGAAAAGATGCGAGAACAGGCGCTGGAAGTGGCCGTTGACCACCTCAAAGGCCGACAGCAGGCGTTCGCGGCCCTCGCGGTTGAGGCTCTGGATCGCTTGGCGCAGTTTTCTGATCGCCTCGATGATGTCCTCGCGCTCGGACACGATGATTTCCAGGCGGTCCGACAGCTCCCTCTGTTCTTCCTCGGCGCGCAGATTGACGGCCCCTAGCCGCTCGCGCTCGATCTTCAGCCGGTCGAGCTGGCGCTCGACCTCGGCCATGTCCGGCATCGGGTCGTCGGTCTCTAGCCCGGTATGCTTGATGACGAGATGCGGCGGCGTGTTCAACGCTTCCTGGATGCGAGCCTCGACCTCGGCGCGGCGTTCGTCGGCCGCGGTCAGCCGCTCCTCGGCGCGGACGCGGGTCTCGCGCGCTTCGGCAAGCGACTGGATCGCCGCGGTCGCCGCCTTGTCGAGCTCGGCTTGCTTGGTCTCCGCTTCCTGCAGGCGATCGCCGGCGGCCTGGCGCAGCGCCTCGGCCTCGGAAAGCTGACTCAACAGCGCACGGCGCTTGGCGTCGATCTCGTCGGGCGCGTCGGCCAGCCGCTCGCGCTCAGCTTCGGCCTCAGCCTTGCGCTCGCCAAGCGCGGCGATCTGCGTCGAGGCGTTTTCGGCCCGCTCCAGCCAGTTCTTGCGCTCGGTGCCGATCGCGTCGAGCCGGCGCATGCGCGCTTCGGCCTCGCGCCGTAGGCCGTCATGCACGGCGCGCGTATCGGCAAGCGTGGCGCGGTCGCGAGCTACACTGGCGGAGGCCTGCTCGAGCTGGAGCTGCAGGTCGCCGAGATCGGGCGCGTCCCTGAGCATCTCCTCGGCTTCGAGGAAAGCGGCTTGCGTCTCTTCATGGCTGTCGACGATGCGCGCGCGGGCGTCATCCAAGGCAGCACGGCGGCTCGCCAGCTCGCCGCCGGCCTTCTCGGCCTCGGCCAGCGCGTTACGGGCGGCGTCCAGTGCGTGCTGGGCATCGCGGCCGGCCTGACGCGCGTTGCGCTCGGCCTCGCTCGCCTGGCGCATCGCCTGCTCGGCGCGCGCCAGCGCCTCCTCGGCCTCGCGCACGACGCGGGTCGCCTGCACGGCCTCGGCATCGAGCTCCGCCAGGCGGTTCTTCTGCGCCAACCGCTGCGCCGCAGCGGTCGGCGCATCGGCGCTGGCCGTCAAGCCGTCCCAGCGCCAGAGCGCGCCGTCGCGGCTGACCAGCCGCTGGCCGGGCGCGAGCTGCGCTTGAAGGCGACGGCCATCGGCGGCGTCGACGATGCCGATCTGCGCCAGGCGGCGGGCAAGCTGTGCCGGCGCGCGGACCACACTCGCCAGGCTCCTCACGCCTTCAGGCAGCGCCGCGTCACCCGGTTTAACCGCGCTCTCGCCCCAATGCACCGGGGCGCTGCGGTCGAGCGGCACGTCGAGGTCCTCGCCGAGCGCAGCGCCAAGTGCCGTCTCGTAGCCGCGCTCGACGCTGATCTGCTCCAGCACCGAGGGGAAGAGAGCGCCGCTCGCGGCGTTGAGTATCTTGGCCAGCGTGCGCGCTTCCGTCTCGATGCGCTGCAATTCGGCCGTGGCATCCTGCAGAGGCGGACGGGCAGCACTTTCGGCGGCGCGCGCTTCGGCGACCGCCTGCTCGGCGGCGATGGCGCCTAGCTCGCTCTCTTCCAGCCGGGCAAGCGCGTCCTCGACCAGCAGCCGCTTCTCGGCGGGATCGGGCAGGCCGGAAATGCGCGCCACAATATCGGAGAGCTCGCGATCGACCTCGGCAAGCTGGCGAGCGAAGCGGTCGCGGCGCTCGGCGGTCTCGCGCAAAGTGCGCTCGATCTGGTGGCGCGAGGCGGCCGCCTCGGCGCGTTCGGCCGTCAGCGCGGCAAGCCTGGCTTCGCTCTGCGAGAGCGTCGCGCCGGCCTGCTCGAAGGCGGCGCGGGTGGTGGCTTCGCGCTCGGCAGCACCTGCATTGTCCGAATTGAGCTCGGCTTCCTCGGCGCGGAGACGCTCGAGAATGTCGGCATTGTCGCGCACCATCCGCTCCTCGCGGGCGATGTCTGCATCGAGCTGTTGCAGGCGCCGCTCCAGCTCCGCCTGGCGCGAGCGGATGCGGCCGGCCTCTTCTTCGATCTGCGTCTTGGCGATCGACAGGCGCTGAAAGGCCGCCGCCGCGGCGGCTTCGGCGTCGCGCAGGTCGGGCAGGCGGTGGGCGGCGATGCCCTGCTCCCTCGCAGCGGCCATCTGGGCTGCGGCGCGGTCACCGACCAGCGTGGTCGCAACGGCAAGCGCCGAACGCGCTTCGCCTTCCTGGGTTTTGGCCAGTGTCCAGCGCAGATGCAGAAGCGTCGCCTCGGCCTTGCGGATGTCGGCCGACAGGTTCTTGAAGCGCGAAGCCTGGCGCGCCTGGCGCTTCAGGCTGTCGATCTGGCTTTCCAGCTCGCCGACGACATCGTCAAGCCGTTCGAGGTTCTGTTCGGCCGCCTTCAGCCGAAGCTCGGCCTCGTGCCGGCGCGTGTGCAGGCCGGAGATACCGGCGGCTTCTTCGAGCAGCGCCCGGCGCGCCTGAGGCTTGGCCTGGATCAGCTCGCCGATGCGGCCCTGGCCGACCATGGACGGCGAGCGCGCGCCGGTCGACTGGTCGGCGAAGAGCAGTTGCACGTCCTTGGCACGCGCTTCCTTGCCGTTGATGCGGTAGAGCGAGCCCGCCTCGCGCTCGATGCGGCGCGACACCTGCAATTCATCGGCGTCGTTGAAGGCGGCGGGTGCCGTGCGGTCCGAATTGTCGAGGAAGAGCGTGACTTCGGCGGTGTTGCGCGCCGGCCGCGCGCCGGAGCCGGAAAAGATCACGTCGTCCATGCCGGACGCGCGCATGTTCTTGTAGGAGCTTTCGCCCATCACCCAGCGCAGCGCCTCGACAAGGTTGGACTTGCCGCAGCCGTTCGGCCCGACAATGCCGGTCAGCCCGCGTTCGATGACGAACTCGCCGGGCTCGACGAAGGACTTGAAACCGAGGAGGCGAAGGCGCGAAAACTTCATTCGCGCCGCTCCGCAAAGACCAATATGCCGAAGCCAAGCAGCTTCGGCGCGGCCTGGACGTCAGAGCAGAGGGTCGATGATGGCCGACATTTCCTCAATCGACATCGCCCCTTTGTAGGTCTTTCCGTTGATGAAGAAGGTCGGCGTCGAGTCGACCTTGAACTCGTCCGCTCCGCGTTTCTGGACTGCTCTCACATCGTCCAGAAGCTTCTGGTCCGTCAAGCAGGCCTCAAATGACTCCTGTGTAAAACCGGCGAGCTTGGAAATCTGCAGCAGCGCTTCTTTGGTGTTGCTGACGCCGACCCAGCTCGGCTGCTGCTTGAACAACACGTCCACCATGGCGAAATAGTTGTCCTTGGCGCAGCGCGCCAGCATGAAGCCGGCCTCGGCGCTCGGGTCGAAGGGGAATTCGCGTAGGATATAGCGCACCTTGCCCGTGTCGATGTATTTCGACTTCAGCTCAGGGAAGGTTGTGTCGTTGAAATGCGCGCAATGCGGGCAGGTCATCGAGGCATATTCGACGATGGTGACCTTGGCGTCGTCCTTGCCGAGCTGCTTGTCGGGCAAAGCGCCGGGCTTGAGCAGTTCCGCCATGTCGACGGTGCCCTGCGCTTCCGGCACCTGAGCGGCCGCGGGCGTGGCAGGCTTGGCTGGCGTCGACGGATTGGCGGGCTTCACATCGGCCGCCTTTGCCTCTTCACCCGAGTCGCTGCACGCGGCAAGCAGCGCCACTGCCGGAACGGCGGCCAGCGTGGTCAGAAGGTTTCTGCGAGACAAAGAGCGGTTCATGCGAATCACCTGATATCGGTTGGATTTTGCAATGCAAGGGCTAGAAAAGGCGAGAGTTGGCGCGAATTAAGGCATCGGCATCCCCAATCCAATCGCCAAATTTTTCGGGCGCGATCACGAATATGCGATATTGACGACAATTTTGCAGCGCGCTCCACGACTTTTCCCGAAACCGCCGGAACTTTCGGGAGACATGCTCAGGGCTTTTTTTGTCCGAGGATGGTCGCGCCGAGCCGCTCGAGCGAAGCGCGCAAGCCATCATCCTCGATCTTGCCGACCGTTCGCGCCAGCTTCGATTTCTCGGCCTCGCTGAGCGGCCTCGGTTGTGGTTTCGGCCGCGCTTTCGCCGAAAGGACCGGCTTCTGCAGGATCTTGATGCGGCCTATGGCGTTGAAACCCAGGAAGGCGTTGACGCGGTTGATGACCTCGCCCGCCTCATGCTGAAGATGCAGCGCTGCCATGCCTTCGCAGGCAATGATTAGCACCGCCGGCTCGAACGGATCGTCCTCATGCAGGCGGCGCGGCCACTGGATCTTTTCCGGGCGCGAGTGGCTGGCCAGGCGCGGCCCGGCGATCTCTTCCCAGGACTGCACCAGTCCGATCGAGATGCCGGCGCGCTTCTTCAGGACAGGATCGAGGATCTCGGTCGCGAGATCGCTCACCGGAACGGGATTGCCGAAGGGCCTTTTCCCTGCCATGTGCGTTCTCCGATCCTAACTCACCCGATCAATGGCACCGCAAGACCAGACCCGCAAGGCCGCAGCCGAGAAGTGCGTATCCGGAGATAGCAGCATCGCCGTCCGCCTGCTTGCCTGGTACGACGCGCATCACCGCAACCTGCCCTGGCGCGTGACGCCGAGTGCGTTCTCGCGTGGGACAAAACCCGACCCTTATCGCGTCTGGCTCTCCGAGGTCATGCTGCAGCAGACCACGGTCGAGGCGGTGAAAGCCTATTTCCGGACGTTTGTCGAGAAATGGCCGACCGTCGAGGCGCTGGCGGCAGCGCCGGCCGAGGACGTCATGAAGGCCTGGGCCGGGCTCGGTTATTACTCGAGGGCACGCAATCTCAAAGCCTGCGCCGATCTCGTGGCGCAGCGGGGCGGCCGCTTTCCCGACACCGAGGCGGGATTGAAGGAATTGCCGGGCATCGGCGCCTACACGGCGGCCGCCATCGCGGCGATCGCCTTCGACCGGCCTGCCGCCGTTGTCGACGGCAATGTCGAGCGTGTCATTTCGCGGCTCTATTCGGTGGAGACGCCGCTCAGCGAGGCCAAGCCGGAAATCCGAGCGCTGGTCGAGAAGCTCGTGCCACGTGCAAGGCCCGGCGATTTCGCCCAGGCGATGATGGATCTCGGCGCAACGATCTGCACGCCGCGGCGGCCGCGCTGCATGCTGTGCCCGCTGCGCGAGGATTGCAGCGCGATCCTGTCAGGCGATCCGGAGCGTTTTCCAGTCCGTCTGTCCAAGGGCGACAAGCCGCTCAGGCGCGGTGCTGCCTTTGTCGCTCAACGCGATGACGGCGCCATCCTGCTGCGCAAACGGCCGGACAAGGGGCTGCTCGGCGGCATGACCGAGGTGCCGACCACGGCGTGGACGGCGCGGGCCGACGGCGCTACGACGGCGGACGCAGCGCCCCTTCCGGCCGACTGGCGGCGCGCCGGGCGGATCGGCCATGTCTTCACCCATTTCGCGCTCGAACTCGACGTCTTCCATGCCCACATCAGGGGTGATGCGCCCAACGGGCATTTCTGGTCGCTAGCCCACGAAATTCCCGGGGAAGCGCTGCCCACCGTCATGAAAAAGGTAATCGAGGCAGCGATACCGGGCGCAACCAAAAAGCAAGCCCCGCTGCGCCCGCGTTGAAAGGACCGCAATGACTGACATCCGCCACATCGTGTTCGATATCGGCAAGGTGCTGATCCACTACGATCCGGACCTTCCGTTCAGCCGGCTAATCCCGGATGCCGAGGAGCGGAAATGGTTCTTCGACAATGTCTGCACCAGCGCTTGGAACATCGAGCAGGATCGCGGCCGCACCTGGCAAGACGCCGAGGCGCTGCTGATCGCCGAACACCCCCATCACGCCGAGAACATCCGCAACTTCCGCCGCTGCTGGCACGAGATGGTGCCGCATGCCTATGACGACAGCGTCGCCATCATGGTCGGCCTTATCGACAGGGGCCGCGATGTGACCATGCTGACCAATTTCGCCGCCGACACATTCGCCGAAGCCCGCCGGCGCTTCGACTTTCTCAATCGGCCGCGCGGCGTCACGGTCTCGGGCGAGATCGGCCTGATCAAGCCGGACCAGGCCATCTACGACCGTCACGTCGCATCCTTCGACCTGGAGCCGGCCGCCACACTCTTCATCGACGACAGCCAGAAGAATGTCGACGGCGCCAAGGCCGCCGGCTGGCAGGCGGTGCTGTTCACCGATGCCAAGGCGCTTCAAGCGGATCTTGAACGGCTCGGGATTGCGGCCTGAACTGAATCACTTGCGGCAATCGGTTGAGCTTTCGATTCAAGCGGATCAGCCGCCTGCCCGCTCCATTCCGAGGCGGGCGATGCGGCGCAATTCGTCGATCGGGGTGAGGCCGCCGCTGCGCTCATAGTGCCAGAAGGTCCAGCCGTTGCAGGCGTCCAAACCCTGCACCTCGGCGCCGATCTTGTGGATCGAGCCGGCGCTGTCGCCGATGGCCAGCGTGCCGTCGGCGCGCACCTTGGCCGCCCAGCGCTTCTTGGCGTCGTAAAGTGTGGCGCCCGGCGCCACCAGGCCGGTGTCGATCAGGCTTATGAAGGCGACGCGCGGCTCGGCGCGCTTGCCGGACAGCACGGTGAGGTCGGCCTCATCCAGCGGGCGCACGGCGGCGATGCGCTCATTGGCGGCATCGATGTAGGATTGCTCGCGCTCGATGCCGACGAAGTGACGGCCGAGGCGCTTGGCGACCGCACCCGTGGTGCCCGAGCCGAAGAAGGGATCGAGCACGACATCGCCCGGCTTGGTCGAGGCCATCATGATGCGGGCCAGCAGCGCTTCCGGCTTCTGCGTGGGATGCAGCTTGTTGCCGTTCTCGTCTTTCAGGCGCTCGGCGCCGGTGCAGATCGGGAACAGCCAGTCCGAGCGCATCTGCAAATCGTCATTCGAGGCCTTCAGCGCTTCGTAGTTGAAGGTGTAGCCCTTGGACTTCTGGTCGCGCGAGGCCCAGATCATCGTCTCATGGGCGTTCTGGAAGCGGCGGCCGCGGAAATTCGGCATCGGGTTGGTCTTGCGCCAGACGACGTCGTTCAGGATCCAGAAGCCGAGATCCTGCATCCTGGCACCGACGCGGAAGATGTTGTGGTAGGAGCCAATCACCCAGATCGTGCCATTGGGCTTCAGCACGCGTCGCGCGGCAAGCAGCCAGGCGCGGGTGAAGGCGTCATAGGCATCAAAACTCTCGAACCGGTCCCAGTCGTCGTCGACGGCGTCGACCTTGGACTGGTCGGGCCGATGCAGGTCGCCGTCGAGTTGCAGGTTGTAAGGCGGATCGGCGAAGATGACGTCGATCGACTTTTCGGGCAGCCTGTCGAGGGCGGCGACGCAATCGCCTTTGAGGATCGTGTCCAGCCATTCGGACTGCTGGGGAGCGTGGGAAAGCTCGTCGAGAAGACGCACGGCAGTCATCAAAACACCCAAAGCACACGTTACGGTTTACTGGCCGTTATGGTTACCGATCAGCGTAAACATTCGGTGAAGGTCGGGCGAGAGCCTGCGCCACCGATTTGCGAACATCGGCCCATTGGTGTATGCCGCGCCGCTTGGGCCAGTCAGGCCATTTTCCTCCCAGCTTCGGATTGCCATGCCCCAGCCAGACCTTGTCATCTTTGATTGCGACGGCGTGCTCGTCGATTCCGAAATCATCGCCGCGCGCGTCGAGGCCGAGCTTCTGACATCGGCCGGATACGAAATTTCGGCGGAGGAGCTTGCCGAGACCTATGCCGGGCTGACCTTCAAGGACATCCTGATGCGGGTCGAGGAAAAATCTCACCTTCCCTTCCAGGCCTCGCTGATCGACCGCGCCGAGGAACTCGTCGATCGCAAGCTGCGCAGCGACGTGCGCATCATCGACGGCGCACGCGAGGCGGTGGCGGCGGTGACCACGCCGCGCGCCGTCTGCTCCAATTCGCGCACCGAGCGGATCGAGTTCATGCTTGAAAAGGTGCGCCTGCTGCCCTTCTTCGCCGGCCGCATCTTTTCGGGGCTCGACATCCCCAGCAAGAAGACCAAGCCGGCACCGGACGTGTTCCTCTATGCCGCCGAACAGCTCGGCGCCAATCCGAAGAACACTTTCGTCATCGAGGATTCGGTGCACGGCGTCACCGGCGCCAGGACGGCGGGCATGCGCGTCATCGGCTTCACCGGCGCGGGGCACAGCTATCCCGGCCATGCCGACACGCTGACCGAAGCGGGCGCCGAAACCGTCATCCGCCGTTTGGCGGAACTCGGCAGCACGATTGCGGCATTGTCGGAGTGGTCGGAGGACGCTTAACCGCGGAAGCGCGATTGGCGGCGAACCAGATCAGTTTGTCGCCGCCGCGGCGACGCGCTTCTTCCTCTTGGCCTTGGACTTGTCCGTCGCTGCCGGCGCGTTCTCGTCATAGCCGGCATAGGCTTGGTAGTCGCGGGCGGTCGGCTCCGGCACTACGACGTTGGTGTCGGTGAAGACGAACTGCGTCGCGGCAGACGGATCGGTGACCTGCACCTGATACTGATGAAGCTGCGAATAGAGCACGTCAGGCCCATGTTGGACCGCGATGCGGATCGGCATCGTCACGTTACCGGGCGTGAACAGCGGTCCCGGCACGACCTTGCCGGCCACCGCGATCTTCATCGTCAGCTGGCCGTTTTCGTGAGTGCAGTCGCGCGTCACGTCGGTGATCGAGGCCTGGTAAATGATCTTGGCGGGATCGCGATTGGGGTCGACGGGTTGACCGTTCGGTCCGGTCTGTGCGGCTGCGGCTGCCTCGGCTTCAGCGTCCGCCGCGGCATCGACTTTCTTTTTCTTCGTCTTGGCGGCGGCGCCCTTAGCATAGGTATTGAAGAAGGCGGTGCCGTCGCGCAGCGTCACTTTCGGGCAGTAGGCGCGCAACTGGCTGGCAAGCACCTTGGGGTCCTGCGGCGGTGGCGGCGCGGTCGGGTCCTTCTTGCTGAAGCCGAAGTTCAAAATGCCATTGTCGCTCGATTGGCAGCCTGCGGCGGCAAGCATAAAGCCGGTGAGCGCCAGACCCGCGACAACACGGCGGTTGACCGAATAAAACCTCATGAACTGCACTTCCCTCTCACAAAGCCGGTGACGTATATCAACGCCGCGGCGAAAATGCGACTGGAGCCGGCTCGGAAAATTAACCAATTTGCCGTGGATGACGCGGCCGGCAGCAATGGGTTCTTGACGATGCAATATGTGAGTACCCGCGGGGATGCGCCCGTGCTTGGATTTTCGGACGCGGTGCTGGCCGGACTGGCGCGCGACGGCGGGCTTTACCTGCCGCGCGAATGGCCGCAGTTCTCGTCCGCCGATATTCGCGCCATGCGCGGCCTCGCCTATCCCGATCTTGCCATCCGCGTCTTGACACCCTTCCTCGGCGGCGAGATCGCCGCACCCGTCTTCGAACGGCTGGTGCGTGAAGCCTACGCGACTTTCCGGCACGATGCGGTCTGCCCGCTGGTGCAGACGGGCAAAAACACCTTCATCCTCGAGCTCTTCCACGGCCCGACGCTGGCCTTCAAGGACGTGGCGATGCAGCTGCTCGCGCGGCTGATGGACCATGTGCTGGCCGAACGGGGCAACCGCGCGACCATCGTCGGCGCCACCTCCGGCGACACCGGAGGGGCGGCAATAGACGCCTTCGCCGGCCGCGACCGCACCGATATCTTCATCCTTTTCCCCAACGGCAAGGTCTCGCCGGTGCAGCAGCGGCAGATGACGACGTCGAGCGCCGCGAACGTGCACGCGCTGTCGATCGAAGGCAATTTCGACGATTGCCAGGGCCTGGTGAAGGATATGTTCAACGACCACGGCTTCCGCGACAGGGTGTCGCTGTCGGGTGTCAATTCGATCAACTGGGCCCGCATCATGGCCCAGATCGTCTATTACTTCTCCTCGGCGCTGTCGCTGGGCGCGCCCGACCGGCCGGTGTCATTCACCGTGCCGACCGGCAATTTCGGCGATATTTTCGCCGGTTATGCCGCCAAGCGAATGGGACTGCCGGTCGAGCGGCTGATCATCGCCACCAACGACAACGACATATTGGCGCGCACGCTTGCAAGCGGCGAATACCGCACCAAGGGCGTGTTCGCCACCACCTCGCCGTCGATGGACATCCAGGTGTCCTCGAACTTCGAGCGCCTGCTGTTCGAGGCGGCGGGCCGGGATGCCGCGACGGTCAGGCGCTACATGAACGGGCTGAAGCAGTCCGGCGCCTTCACCGTCGAAGCGGGCGAAATGGCGAGGATCCGTACAGAGTTCGACGCCGGCCGCGCCAGCGTCGACGAGGTCGCGGCAACCATTCGCCAGACGCTTGCAGCGAGCAGCTATATGCTCGATCCGCACACGGCCGCCGCCATGCACGTAGCGGCCGGCCAAATGTCGGGCGCCGTGCCCATGGTGGTTCTCGGCACCGCGCATCCGGCCAAATTCCCGGCGGCGGTCGAGGCCGCCAGCGGCGTTACGCCAGCGCTGCCCGCTTGGCTCGCCGGCTTGATGACAGCCGACGAAAAGTACACCATACTTCCATCCGAGCTGAAAATGGTGGAAGAATACGTGAGCCGCCACACGCGGGCGGCCCGTTAGGGAGTAGTTGCCATATGGGTGTTGAGGTAAGCCGTCTGTCGAACGGCCTGACGGTCGCCACCGAAACCCTTCCGAGCCTCGAATCCGTTGCCCTTGGCGCCTGGGTCAAGTCGGGCGCACGCAATGAACGCGACGAAGAGCACGGCATGGCCCATCTGCTCGAACACATGGCTTTCAAGGGAACGAAACGGCGCAGCGCCTTCGAGATCGCCTCGGAAATCGAGAATGTCGGCGGCGAGATCAACGCGGCCACCAGCGTCGAGACGACCTCCTACTACGCCAGGGTGCTTTCCGCCGACGTGCCGCTCGCGGTCGACATCCTGGCCGACATCCTGCAGGAATCGGAGTTCGATCCGGAGGAACTGGAGCGCGAGCAGCATGTGATCCTGCAGGAGATCGGCGCCGCGCACGACACACCCGACGACATCGTCTTCGACCGTTTCACCGAAACCGCCTTCCGCCACCAGACCATCGGCCGCTCGATCCTCGGCACGCCGGAGACGGTCAAATCCTTCACCTCCAGGCAGCTGCACGATTTCATCGAACGGCAATATGGCGCCGAGCGCATGGTGATCGTGGCCGCCGGCGACATCAAGCACGACAATTTCGTGCGCGAGGTGGAAAGACAGCTTGGCGGCTTCCGCGCCAAGGCCACCAGCAACATCCCGCAATATGCGCAGTATGTCGGCGGCGACTTCCGCGAGGACCGCGACCTGATGGATGCGCAGATCGTGCTCGGCTTCGAGGGCCGCGCCTACCATGTGCGCGACTTCTACGCCTCGCAGGTGCTGTCGATGATCCTCGGCGGCGGCATGTCGTCGAGGCTGTTCCAGGAAGTGCGCGAGAAGCGCGGCCTGTGCTATTCGGTCTATGCCTTCCACTGGGGCTTTTCCGACACCGGCATTTTCGGTGTGCATGCGGCGACCGGACAGAGTGATATCGCCAAGCTGGTGCCGGTCATCATCGACGAATTGCAGAAGGCCGGGGAAAGCATCCAGCAGGATGAGCTCGACCGCGCACGCGCGCAATATCGGGCCGGCCTCATCATGTCGGCCGAAAGCCCGGCAAGCCGCGCCTCGCAGATCGCCAGGCAGTTGCTGCTGTTCGGGCGGCCGATCGCCAAGGAGGAGTTGATGGAGCGGCTGGCGGCGCTGACGGTCGAGCGGCTGACCGATCTCTCCTCGCGGCTGTTCTCGACCAAGCCGACGCTGACGGCGGTCGGCCCCGTGGGGACGCTGGCGCCCTACGAGGCGATCCTCGAATCGCTTGCGGGCCCGCAGACGACGGCTCGCAGGCTCGCCGTCTAACCTTCGTTCCAAAGTCGTGTTCGCGCTTCCTTTCTTTCGCCGCGACCTGCCGGCACTGAAGGGCGAAAAGGTCACGTTGCGCGTGCCTTTGACCAACGACTACCGCGAATGGTCGACGCTGCGCGGCGAAAGCCGCGCCTTTCTGGAGCCATGGGAGCCGCGTTGGCAGCCTGACGAGCTCGACCGCACCGCCTGGCGGCTGCGCATCGGCCGCTACCGCGAGGACTATGCGCAAGGCACGGCCATTGCCTTCTTCATCTTCGAGAAGTCGAGCGGCAAGCTCGCCGGCGGCATCACGCTCGGCAACATCCGCCACGGTGTCGCGCAAAGCGGCCACATCGGCTACTGGATCGGCGAGCGCTTCGGCGGCCGTGGACTGATGACCGACGCGGTCAAGGTGGTGTCGCGTTTTGCCTTCGATACGCTGCGGTTGCACCGGATCGAGGCTGCCTGTATTCCCGACAACGCACGGTCGATCCGCGTGCTTGAAAAAGCCGGATTCCGGCGCGAAGGACTTCTCAGATCCTATCTCCGGATCAACGGCATCTGGCAGGATCACTACCTCTACGCCCGGATCGCGGACGATCCGCCGGGTGATGGAACGAAGGGCTGATATGTGACGACTTTTTCGCGAATCGCGTCGCTGTTCGCCCTCATCCTGGCGCTCTTCGTCACGCTTTCAGCGGTTGCGCCGGCATTGGCCGTCGAGCCGATCAAGATTGCCCGCGACGACAAGGCGCTCGACCTTTCGGGCGCAGTCGAGATCTACCGGAACCAGGGCGAGAATTTCCAGGTCTCGACCGCGCCCGGCCCCGACGGCATCGTGCGGCGCATCGAGGTTGAGGCCAATGACGCGCGCTCGACCGGCGACTGGGCGGTGTTCGCGCTCGCCAACACCACCGACCAGCAGCTCGATAGGCTGATCGTCGCGCCGCATTTCCGCCTGGTGAATTCCGGTATTTTCTGGCCCGATCTCGGCTCGACGCGCATCGCGGCGATCACGCCCAGCGAAGGCTTCGCGCTCGACCGCCAGACCAGCCCCGACGCCGATGTGTTCCGAGTGACGCTCAACCCCGGAACGGTCGTCACCTTCATCGCCGAGCTCGCCTCGCCCAAGCTGCCGCAGGTCTATCTGTGGGACCCGGAATCCTACAAGGACTCGGTCAATTCCTACACGCTGTTCCGCGGCATCGTCATCGGCATCGCCGGCCTCTTGGCGCTGTTCCTGACCATCCTGTTCGTCGTCAAGGGAACCTCGATGTTCCCGGCCACCGCCGCGCTTGCCTGGGCGGTGCTCGCCTATATCTGCGTCGATTTCGGCTTCCTCAACAAGGTCATCGAAATCTCGCCCGGCAACGAGCAGATGTGGCGGGCCGGTACCGAGGTGGCGCTGGCGGGTACCTTCGTGGTGTTCCTGTTCGCCTATCTCAACCTCAACCGATGGCACGGCCATTTCAGCTATGGCGCGCTGGTCTGGATCCTCGGGCTGCTGCTGATTGCCGGCGTGGCCATCGTCGATCCCGCGGTCGCCGCCGGCATCGCCCGCATCTCGTTTGCCGCGACGGCGCTCACCGGCCTCGGCCTCATCATCTTCCTCGGAATTCGCGGCTATGACCGCGCGATCATGCTGGTGCCGAGCTGGGTGATGGTGCTGCTCTGGCTATGCGGCTCGTGGATGGCGATCACCGGCATGCTGGACAACGACATCGCCCAGCCGGCGCTCGGCGGCGGCCTGATCCTGATCATCCTGTTGATCGGTTTCACGGTGATGCAGCACGCTTTTGCCGGCGGCGCGCTGCACCAGGGCCTGTTTTCCGACCTCGAGCGCCAGGCACTTGCAGTCGCCGGCTCGGGCGACATCGTGTGGGACTGGGACGTGCTGCGCGACCGCGTGGTGACCAAGCCCGACATCAGCCTGCAACTCGGCCTTGCCCCCAACAGCCTTTCGGGCGCGGCCCGCAACTGGCTGCCGGTGCTGCATGCCGACGACCGCGACACCTTCCGCACCACGCTGGACGTGGTGCTGGAGCACCGCCGCGGCCGCGTGGCCCAGAATTTCCGCCTGCGCGGCGCCGACGGGCATTATCATTGGTTCTCGTTGCGCGCCCGTCCCGTGATCGGGTCGGATGGCGAGGTGATCCGCTGCGTCGGCACCATGGTCGACGTGACCGAGCAGAAGAAATCCGAGGAGAGGCTGCTGCACGACGCCGTGCACGACAACCTGACCGGCCTGCCTAACCGCGAGCTGTTCATGAACCGGCTGGAGGCGATCATCTCGATCGCCCGCACCGAGGACAAGGTGCGCCCGACCGTCTTCGTCATCGACATCGACCGTTTCAAGCAGGTCAATGACGGGCTCGGCATTTCGGCCGGCGACACCATCCTGCTGACCATCGCGCGCCGGCTGCACCGGCTCTTGAAGCCCAAGGATTCGCTGTCGCGCTTTGCCGGCGACCAGTTCGCGCTGATGCTGCTGTCGGAACAGGATCCGGCCCGCATCGCCGCCATGGCCGATGCCATCAAGCATGCGATCAACAATCCGATCACCTTTGCCAAGCGCGAGATCGTGCTCACTGCCTCGATCGGCCTGATCACCTGGACGACGGCGCAAACCTCGTCGGAGGACATGGTCAAGGACGCCGAGCTTGCCATGCATCAAGCCAAGCGTTTCGGCGGCGACAGGATCGAGCCGTTCCGGCCGGCCTTCCGCACCGTCGGCACCGACAGGCTGCAGTTCGAATCCGACCTTCGCCGCGCCATCGAGCGGCGCGAATTCACGCTCGCCTACCAGCCGATCGTGCGGCTGGAGGATGGCAGCGTCGCCGGCTTCGAGGCGCTGCTCAGATGGGATCATCCGCGGCGCGGCATGATCCCGCCGGGAGACTTCATCCCGGTGGCTGAGAATTGCGGCCTGATCGTGCAGCTCGGCCTGTTCGCCATGCAGCAGGCGGCCGAGGATCTGGCGGCCTGGCAGAAGCAGATCGGCGACGCGCCGCTGTCAGTTTCGGTCAACCTCTCCAGCCGGCAGCTCATCCGCCGCGACCTGGTCAGCGACGTGCGCTCCGTCATTGCGCGGGCCAACTTGAAGCCGCGCTGCTTCCGGCTCGAACTCACTGAATCGCTGGTGATGGACAATCCCGAGCAGACCGCGCATGTGCTGACCAAGCTCAAGCAACTCGGCATCGGACTGTCGCTCGACGATTTCGGCACCGGCTATTCATCGCTCTCCTACCTGACGCGCTTCCCCTTCGACACGATCAAGATCGACAAGAGCTTCGTCGACGACGCAACGCCGAAACGTGCGGTGCTGCTCAAGTCCATGGTCAACATGGCCCATGAGCTTGGCCTGTCGGTCGTCGCCGAAGGCATCTCCGACGAGAGCGACGCGCTGGAGCTGCGCCAGATGGGCTGCGAATATGTCCAGAGCTTCATGTTCGGCGCGCCGATGCCCGGCGAACTGGTGCTGAAGACGCTGAGGGAGCAGTACCCGCTCACGCAGGCTTAGAGGGCGTTGCTTCGGCGCTTACGAACTGCGGTGACCTTCCAACTCGTCATCACCCTAATCGCTCAGAGCGTCGCCATTCCTCAGAGCTGATGACGAAGCTAAAGGCGGGTTCGACTGATCCCGCAGGTCGGCAAAGGCGTTTAAGCGTGTCCCGCGGCGGCGCTCAAATGGGCGAGATCGATGCCAATCGAGGCAAGGATGCGATCGTATTTGCGCTCGATGTCGGCGTCGAACAGCAGCTCAGGCGTCGCCGGGCAGGTCAGCCAGCCATTCTCGGCGATCTCGCTTTCGAGCTGGCCGGCGCCCCAGCCGGAATAGCCGAGCGCCATCAGCGCATGACGCGGGCCGCGACCCGTCGAGATGGCGCGCAGGATGTCGACCGTGGCGGTCAGGCAGATGTCGTCGGAGACGTTGAGCGAAGATTCCACGCGATAGTCGCCGGAATGCAGCACAAAGCCGCGGCTGCGGTCGACGGGCCCGCCATTGCGCACGACGAAATCGCGGGCATGCGCCGGCAAGCGGATTGCTTCCTGCTCGTTCACGATGCCAAGCTGCACCAGAAGGTCCGGGAACAGCATCTGCTGCGTCTGATTGATGATCAGGCCCATGGCGCCCTCGTCGCTGTGGGCGCAGATATAGATGACGGAGCGCGTGAAGCGGTCGTCCTTCATGCCAGGCATGGCAATCAGGAACTGATCGTCGAGAAAGCCGCGTCCGGCCGTCTTCTTTTTGTGACGCAACAAGTCCATGGAGCTGAGGGTAACCCGTTTCCGCGGCGCCGAAAAGATGGTCAGGCTGCCCGATGTCACGCAAATATGATACCTGCAGGAACATGAAATCATTGCGCGGCCAAGAACGGGCGATCAAATCACCGTCATGCGATACCTGAATATTGTGGCGCTCGGCGCCGTCGTCGGCCTGGCAGCGGGGCAGCCGGCCGAGGCATCATCCTCGGCCTGGTACAACAGCGAAGGCGGCAAGGTGCGGCTGGTGACCAGCGGCAAGCCGGACGAGGCGGGCAAGATCCACGGCGTGCTCGACATCGCGCTGAAGCCAGGCTGGAAAACCTATTGGCGCGATCCCGGCGACGCCGGTGTGCCGCCGCAGATCGACATCTCGGCCAGCACCAACATCGCAGATGCAAAGCTGTCGTTTCCGCCGCCGCAGCGCCACGACGACGGCTACGGCAAATGGGCCGGCTATGACCGTCCCGTATCGCTGCCGGTGACCTTCACGCTGTCGGCGCCCGACCAGCCGGCGACGATCGATGCCAATGTCTTTCTCGGCATTTGCGAGACGATCTGCATTCCGGTGCAGACGCGGCTCAGCCTCGATCCTGCTTCCGATCCGGACAACCCCACCGACGCGGCACTGGTGAAGACGGCGCTTGCAACGCTCCCTGCCCCGGCGCGACCTGATTTCGGCATCCGCGTGCTGCCCGGCGATCACGAGACGCTCATCGTCGAGGCGCATTCGCCCGGCGATGCCGAGTCCGTCGACTTTTTCATCGCGGGGGAGCGCGACTATATGTTCGGCGCGCCGGTGCGCAGCGAGAAGGACGGCAAGCTTGTTTTCACCGTGCCGATCCTCGACCGGCCGTCAGCGACGCCCACGGACGGCGGGCTCTACTACACGCTGACAAGCGCCGAAGGTGCGGTGGACGGGTTGCTGCCTTTCCCTTGAGCCAATTCGTCGTGGAGCCGCAATTCCGAATGGAAAACCGCTGGGCACTTTTCCTGGCATTGCTCTGAACGGTTGCGGAATGCGGCCCGGTTCGATATCGCAGGCACAGATCCTTCCCAATCTCCCGAACGAGGAAACCATGACCATTTCGGTTGGCGAAAAACTGCCCGAGGCGACTTTCAAGGTGATGACCGCCGATGGCGCCAAGCCGATGACCAGCGCCGAGATTTTCGCCGGCAAGAAAGTGGTGCTGTTCGGCGTTCCCGGCGCCTTCACGCCGACCTGCAGCAACAACCATCTGCCGGGCTATCTCGAGAACCACGACGCCATCGTGGCGCGCGGCGTCGACACTATCGCGGTCGTCTCGGTCAACGACGTCCATGTCATGGGCGCCTGGGCACGCTTCACCGGTGGCGAAGGCAAGATCCTCTATCTCGCCGACGGCAGCGGAGACTTCGCCAAGTCGGTCGGACTCGACAACGACCTTTCCGCGAACGGCATGGGGCTGCGCTCGAAGCGCTTTTCGATGATCGTCGATGACAGCAAGGTCGTAGCGCTCAATGTCGAAGCCAAGCCGGGTGTCGACGAGAGTGGGGCGGCCAAGATCCTCGAGCAGCTCTGATGCTCGACATCGTCTGGCGCGCCATCGCGATCGGCATCGGCGCCACGGTCTTCATGGACGTCTGGGCGATTATCCTCAACAAGGCGTTCGGGCTGCCGCGGCCGAATTGGGGCATGGTCGGCCGCTGGGTCCGGCATCTGCCCGAGAAGGTCTTCCATGACGATATCAGTCAGGCCGCCCTCTACACGCATGAAAAGGCGCTGGGCTGGGCGTTCCACTATCTCGTCGGAATTCTCTACGGCGTGATCCTGGTCGTGCTGGCGGGAACGGGCTGGCTGGCAGCGCCGACCTTCCTGCCGGCCTTCATCCTCGGCATAGTCACCGTCGGCGCCGGCTGGTTCCTGCTGGCGCCCGGCATGGGCGCCGGCTGGGCAGCGTCGAGGACGCCCAACCCGATGCTGGTGCGCGCGCTCAACCTCGTCTCGCACACGGTCTTCGCCCTCGGCCTGTTCTCCACGGCGCTGGCGATCCGGTAGAGAACGTCAGGCGCGTCAATAGCTCTGGGTCGAGCGTCGGGGCGCGGGCTTCCTGGCCGGAGCACCAGCCTTCTGCGGCGCAGCCGCAACCGGTGCCGGCCGCGCCTGCTTCGGCTTGAACGGCGCCATGCCTTGCCTTGCCAGTTCGTCGGCGCGCTCGTTCTCCGGGTGGCCGGCATGGCCCTTCACCCAATGCCAGATAACCTTGTGTCGCCTGTTGGCCTCGTCGAGCGCCTGCCAGAGCTCACCGTTCTTGACCGGCTTCCTCTCGCCGGTCTTCCAGCCGTTCTTCTTCCAGCCATGGATCCATTTGGAAATGCCGTCCATGACGTATTTGCTGTCCGTATAGAGATCGACCGTGCAGGGCTCCTTCAGCGCATCGAGCGCGCTGATGGCGGCAAGCAGCTCCATGCGGTTGTTGGTGGTCTCGGCCTCGCCGCCCGACAGCTCCTTGGTGACGCCGTTATAGCGCAGCACCGCGCCCCAACCGCCCGGCCCGGGATTGCCCGAGCAGGCGCCGTCGGTGAAGATCTCGATTTGCTTGTTCATGTCAGTCCGTATTCGGATGGAGACTTGATCGCCCGGTGGAAGCGCATGCGGCGGATATATTCGGTCGGATCGCGCTTCATCACCAGCCCGCCGTTGGGAATGGTCAGCCAATCATAGAGCCTGGTCAGCATGAAGCGTAGCGCCGAGCCGCGCGCCAGCATCGGCAGCGCCGCTTTTTCCTCGCCCTCAAGCGGCCTCACCGACTGGTAGCCGGCAAGCAGCGCGGCCCCTTTGGTCAGGTTGAAGGAAAAGTCCTTCTCGAAGCACCAGGCGTTGAGGCACGTGGCGACATCATAGGCATAGAGGTCGTCGCAGGCGAAATAGAAATCGATCAGCCCCGACAGCTTCTCGCCAAGGAAGAAGACATTGTCCGGGAAGAGATCCGCGTGGATGATGCCTTGTGGCAGGCGGGTCGGCCAGTTGCGCCCAAAATCGAGGAAGTCCGCGTCGACTTCGGCCGCGAGCCCCAGCTCGACCTCGTCGGCGCGGTCGCGCGACGCCGCCCAGAGCTTGCGCCAGCCGTCGATGGCAAGCGCGTTCGGCCGCTTCATCGGGAAATCCCGCCCGGCGAGATGGAGCGCGGCCAACGCCTTGCCGACCTCGCCGCAATGCGCTGCCGTCGGGCGCCTCAGCGACAGGCCCTCGAGGAAGGTGATGATGACCGCCGGGCGCCCGGCGAGAGTGCCGATGACGGTTCCGTCATGCGCGGTGACCGGAAGCGGGCAGGAAATGCCTTTTCGCGCGAGATGGCCCATCAGGCCGAGGAAAAAGGGCAGATCGGCCTTGTCGACGCGCTTCTCGTAGAGCGTCAATATGTAGGAACCGGTGGAAGCATGGACGAGAAAATTCGAGTTCTCGGTCCCTTCGGCGATGCCCTTGTAGGACAGGAGCTCGCCCACCGGATAGGCTTTCAGAAACGCGCTGAGCTCGTTTTCGTTGACGTCGGTGTAGACGGCCATCTGGGTTTACGCGGCTCCGTTGACGAAGGCCATGTCGGCCGCCGTCAGTTCGACATCGCGCAACACCCGCATCACCGGAAAATCCTCCGTTTCCGTGGCCGTGATGGCCAGATCGATGGTGACGTCGAAGCGTTGCCGGAACGCGTCGATGATCTCGTCGACGATGATTTCCGGCGCCGAGGCGCCGGCCGACAGGCCGAGCGTCGAAATCCTGCCGATCTCATCCCACGGAATTTCGGAGGCGCGCTGCACGAGAAGCGACATCGCGGCGCCCGCGCGCTCCGCCACTTCGACAAGACGCCGCGAGTTGGACGAGTTCGGCGCGCCGACGACGAGGAAAAGGTCGGCGCCGGCGGCCGTCTCCTTCACCGCCTCCTGGCGGTTGGTGGTGGCGTAGCAGATCGATTCGGCGGCCGGGGCGTGAAGCTCGGGGAAACGCTCTTGCAGCGCCCGGATGATGCCGGCGGTGTCCTCGACCGACAGCGTCGTCTGGGTGACGAAGCCAAGCGCCGCCGGGTCTGCCGGCACGAAGCTTGCCGCATCCGCCTCCGTCTCGATAAGGGTCACGGCTCCTTCCGGCAACTGGCCCATCGTGCCGATCACTTCCGGATGGCCGGCATGGCCGATCAGGAGCACATGGCGGCCGAGCCGCTGGTGCCGCATCGCCTGCTTGTGCACCTTCGACACCAGCGGACAGGTGGCATCGAGGTAGAACAGGTTGCGCGCCTCGGCGTCGGCCGGCACCGATTTCGGCACCCCATGCGCGGAAAAGACGACCGGCGACTGACGATGCTCGGGCGGGATCTCGGACAATTCCTCGATGAACACCGCGCCCAGGCTCTGCAGCCCCTCGACGACGTAGCGGTTGTGCACGATCTCATGGCGGACATAGACCGGCGCGCCGTATTTCTTCAGCGCCAGCACGACGATCTGAATGGCGCGGTCGACGCCGGCGCAGAAGCCGCGCGGCTGGCAAAGCCTGATCGTCAGCGGTGGCTTTTTTTCAATCATCAAAACGGGCCGGTTCAGTCGGAAAGCTGAAGGCGAAATGAGGCGTGCACCCCTGCCCTGTCAAGAGCGGCGCTCACTCCTCCTTCGCCGGGCGGCGAAGCCTGAGGATCAGCACCGCGGCAAGGGCGGCGGCAAGGCCATACCAGGTGACGGCATATTGCAGGTGGTTGTTCGGCAGATCGATGATGGTGACGCCGCCGACCGGCAGACCGCCGGGGTTAGGAGTCTTGTCGGCATCGATAAAGAAGGGCACCAGCACGGCTCCCGCTGGCAGACCGGCGCTCGAGGCCATGACGTCGCGGTCCTTCCAGTAAAAGATGTTCTTGGCGACGTCGTTGTCGGGCAGCATCATCGAGGGTTTTTCAGGCAGCGGATTGCGGGCAAGCCCGGTCACCGTCACCGTGCCGGCGACCTCGCCCTGCTTCCGCTTGGCCGGATCCTTGAGATCGTAAGGGACGAAGCCGCGGTTGACGAGCACGAAACGGCCGTCGTCGAGCCGCAGGGGCGTGTAGACATTGAAGCCCGTGTCGCCTTCCCAAGTGGCGAAGAAATGGCGCTCGCCCTGGTGCAGGAAAGTGCCGGTTACAGTCACCGGCGTGTAGTCGACATCGTGTGTGGCGGCGAATTCTTTCTCGACATCGGTCAGTGGCAACGGTGCCGCATGGGTGCGCTTGTCGATGGTATCGATCAGCCCTTCCTTCCAGTGCAAGCGCTGGACCTGCCATGTGCCGAGGCCGAGGAGAATGGCGAACAGGACAAGGCCGAGCCCAAGCAGCAGTGCCGAGCGCGGCCGCGAAGCGCCGGCAGTCGAGGAGGTCGCATCGCTCATTGGCCGCTGTCCAGCCTGCCTTCCGCGGCCTTCTTGGAATATTGCAGGGTGATCAGCACGCCCTTGATCAGGCGCAACGCCGCCAGGCTCAGCACCAGCGCCAGCGGTATCCACAAAATGAAATGCAGCCAGAGCGGCGGGCTCAGCGTCACTTCCATCCACAGCGCCAGGCCGACGACGATGAAGCCGATGATGAGGATCACGAAGACCGCCGGACCGTCGCCGGCATCGGCAAAGGAATAGTCGAGGCCGCAATTATAGCAGCGCTTGCCGACGGTGAGGAAGCCGGAGAACAGCTTGCCCTCGCCGCAGCGCGGGCAATGGCCGCGCAGCCCGGCCGAGATCGGGTCGACGGGTGGCCAGATCGCCTTGTCTTCGCTCATGTCAGCACCGTAGACCCGTTCGGTCAAAAAGATAAGGCGGCCACGTCGCCGCAGCCGCCTCGTGAACTCAATCCAAAGGGTCTCAGTGGGCTTCGATTACCGCGCCGCTCGAGGCCCAGACATAGATCGCGGTGAACAGGAACAGCCAGACCACGTCGACGAAATGCCAGTACCAGGCGGCCGCCTCGAAGCCGAAATGCTGCTTCGGGGTGAAATCGCCCCGCATCGCCCGGATCAGGCAGACGAGCAGGAAGATGGTGCCGATGATGACGTGGAAGCCGTGGAAGCCAGTCGCCATGAAGAAGGTGGCGCCGTAGATCGAGTCCTTGAAGCCGAACGGAGCGTGCATGTACTCGTAGGCCTGCACCATGGTGAACAGCATGCCGAGGCCGACGGTTAGGATCAGGCCGTTGATCAGGCCCTTGCGGTCGCCGTGCAGCAGCGAGTGGTGCGCCCAGGTCACCGTCGTGCCCGACAGAAGCAGGATGATGGTGTTGTAGAGCGGCAGGTGGAAGGGATCGAGAACCTCCAGACCTTTTGGCGGCCAAACGCCGCCCGTGAAAGTGGTGCGGGCATATTGCGCGGCCTCGCCCGGGAATAGGCTGGCGTCGAAGAAGGCCCAGAACCAGGCGACGAAGAACATCACCTCGGAGGCGATGAACATGATCATGCCGTAGCGCAGGTGCAGCGAAACGACGCGCGTGTGGTGGCCCTCATGCGCTTCCTTGATGGTGTCCGACCACCAGGCGAACATCGTGTAGAGCACGATGATCAGGCCGATGAAAAACAGCCACGGATTGGCGATGTTGTGGCCGAATATTGGGAAGCTGCCGGCCTTCAGATACTGCATCAGGCAAACGCCGCCGACGGCCGTGACCAATGCGCCGATCGAGCCCAGGAAAGGCCAAGGGCTGGGATTGACGAGATGGTAGTCGTGGTTCGGTTTTGCGTGCGCGTCTGCCATATCAACCCCCGAGGCTTGCTTCGGAATCTGGAACTTTGTTGCTGCTGCCAGCGGCCGGCGCGGACGACGCGACTGGCTGCTTCTTTTCGACCGGGAACATGGTGTAGGACAGGGTGATGGTCTTCAAGTCCTTCAGTTCCGGCACGTTGACGATGTCTGGATCGACATAGAACACGACCGGCATGTCCAGCGTCTCACCGGGCTTGAGCGTCGTGTCGGTGAAGCAGAAGCACTCCACCTTGTTGAAATAGGCGCCGGCCATTTCCGGCTGCACGTTGAAGGAGGCGCGCCCGGTGATGGGGCGATCGAACTTGTTGGTGGCGCTGTAATGCGCCTGCGTGGTCTCGCCGATCTTGATCGTCACCGAGCGCGCGACGGGCTCGAACTGCCACGGAATGCCGTTGGTGTTGGCGTCGAAGCGGATGGTGATGTCGCGGTCGAGCACGCGACCGGCATATTGCTTCTCGGCGCGCTGCGTCGTGCCGCCATAGCCGGTCACCTGGCAGAACATCTTGTAGAGCGGGACCGCCGCATAGGCCATGCCGACCATGCCGGTGAAGAAGGCAAGGCAGACCGCCACGACGATACGGTTGCTGTTCTTCCCGATGGGTCCGGTCTCGCCGCTCATCGCCGCCTCACATCAAATTCGTCGGTATCAGGCCGGAGGCATGGTGGCCGAAGCGCACGATGGTGGCGATGTAGAAGATGATGACGAGCGCGGCCAGCGCGACGCCGATGGCAACGGAGCGGCTGCGCCGCGCCTTCCGCTGGCGTTCGGTCAAGGTGACCAGTTCGAGGTTCTTGTCGGCCACGGTCATGCTCCCCCCATGACGAGGGCACGCCCGACCACGCTGTCGACGAGATAGGCGGCAAAGATTGCGAAGAGATAGAGCAGCGAATAGCCGAACAGCGCCTTGGCCGGCTTCATCGCGCGGTCGGCATCGCTCATGCCCAGCACCTTCCAGGCATACCAGACGAAGCCCAGGCCGAGCAGAACGGAAACCGCGCCATAGGCGGCGGTGGTGTAGCCGAGCAGCCATGGCAAGACGCCGACCGGCGCCAAGATCAGCGCGTAGGCAAAGATCTGGCGGCGGGTCGAGGCGTGTCCGGCGACGTTCGGCATCATCGGAATGCCGGCGCGGGCGTAGTCGTCCGACTTGAACAGCGCCAGCGCCCAGAAATGCGGCGGAGTCCAAAGGAAAATGATCAGGAAAAGAATCAGGCTTTCGAGGCTGACCGATCCGGTCACCGCCGCCCAGCCGATCACCGGCGGGATGGCGCCGGCGGCGCCGCCGATGACGATGTTCTGCGGCGTCCAGCGCTTTAGCCACATCGTGTAGATGACGGCGTAGAAGAAGATGGTGAAGGCAAGAAGCGCCGCCGACAGCCAGTTGATGAGCACGCCCAGCGTCATCACCGACAGCGCGGAGAGCACGAGGCCGAAGCTCAGCGCCTCACCCGGCGTGACGCGCCCGGCCGGCACCGGACGGCTCGCTGTCCTGGTCATCACCGCGTCGATATCGGCGTCGTACCACATGTTGAGCGCGCCCGAGGCGCCGGCGCCGATGGCAATCGCCAGGATCGCGATCACCGCCAGCAGCGGATTGATGGCGACCGGCGCCGCGACCATGCCGACAAAGGCCGTGAAGACGACCAGCGACATCACGCGCGGCTTGAGGAGGGCGAAGAAATCGCCCGCGGTGGCTTCCGACATGCGAAAGCCAACTTCCTCCATCAATTTGTGGTCGGCAAGGGCCATGCGTACTTAAAGTCCATCATTCCGTTGGCCAAGACCGCCGGGCGAGCAGGCGGTCCTGTATCTGCGGCCTTACTTGATCTTCGGCAGCTGTTCCCACTGGTGGAACGGCGGCGGCGACGGCAGCTGCCATTCGAGCGTGGTGGCACCCTCGCCCCACGGATTGGCGCCCGCGACGCGCTTCTTCTGGAAGGCCTCGAACACGCCATAGAGGAAGATCGCAACGCCGACGGCCGCGATGTAGGAGCCGTAGGACGAGATCATGTTCCAGCCGGCAAATGCATCCGGATAGTCGACAGTGCGGCGCGGCATGCCGGCAAGGCCGAGGAAGTGCTGCGGGAAGAAGATCAGGTTGACGCCGACGAAGGTGACCCAGAAGTGGGTGTTGGCGATCACCGGCGAGTACATGTAGCCGGTCATCTTCGGGAACCAGTAGTACCAGCCGGCGAAGATGGCGAACACGGCGCCCAGCGACAGCACGTAGTGGAAGTGGGCGATCACGAAATAGGTGTCGTGCAGCGAGCGGTCGAGGCCGGCATTTGCCAGCTGAACGCCGGTGACGCCACCGATCGTGAACAGGAAGATGAAGCCCAGCGCCCACAGCATCGGCGGCTTGAAGGAGATCGAGCCGCCCCACATCGTGGCGATCCAGGAGAAGATCTTCACGCCCGTCGGAACCGCGATGACCATGGTGGCGAACACGAAATAGCGCTGCGTGTCGAGCGACAGGCCGGTCGTGTACATGTGGTGCGCCCAGACGATGAAGCCGACGGCGCCGATCGCGACCATGGCGTAGGCCATGCCGAGATAGCCGAAGACCGGCTTCTTCGAGAAGGTCGAGACGATATGGCTAACGATGCCGAAGCCCGGCAGGATCAGGATGTACACCTCGGGATGGCCGAAGAACCAGAACAGGTGCTGGAAGAGCAGCGGGTCGCCGCCCTGGTCCGGCACGAAGAAGGCGGTGCCGAAGTTGCGATCGGTGAGCAGCATGGTGATGGCGCCCGCCAGGACCGGCAGCGACAAGAGCAGCAGGAAGGCCGTGATCAGCACCGCCCAGGCGAACAGCGGCATCTTGTGCATGGTCATGCCAGGCGCGCGCATGTTGAAGATGGTGGTGATGAAATTGATCGCACCGAGAATCGACGAGGCGCCGGCGATGTGGAGCGACAGAATCGCAAGGTCCATCGCGGGGCCAGGCTGGCCGGATGTCGAGAGCGGCGGATAGATCGTCCAGCCGCCGCCGACGCCGAAGGCGCCGGGCGCGCTCGGTACGAACATCGAGCCGAGCAGCAGGAGGAAGGCCGGCGGCAGCAGCCAGAAAGAGATGTTGTTCATGCGCGGGAAGGCCATGTCCGGCGCGCCGATCATGATCGGCACCATCCAGTTGGCGAAGCCGCCGATGAGCGCCGGCATCACCATGAAGAAGATCATGATCAGGCCGTGCGCGGCGCCGAAGGCATTGTACATGCTCTTGCCGCCGTCGATGGCGGCATCACCCTGCATGCCGTAGACCATCTGCGCCAGACCGCTGAAGATCTGGATGCCGGGCTCCTGCAGCTCCATGCGGATGGCGACCGAAAGCGCGCCGCCGATAATCCCGGCCATGATCGCGAAGATCAGGTAGAGCGTGCCGATGTCCTTGTGGTTGGTCGAGTAGACCCAGCGGACCCAGCCATGCGGCCTGTGGTCGTGGTGGTCGTGAGCTGCAGCCTCTGCCATATTCCGCTCCGTTCCCTAATTCTTGCTAACCCGCGGCGTCAGTTGCCGGCGGCCGCTACCTTGTTGGTACCATCGATCTCGGCCATCAGCGCCTTGTTGGCGGCGGGCACGTCGGTCTTGGCCGTCTCCAGCCAGGTCTTGAACTGCGCGTCGGAGACGACGCGAACCGCGATCGGCATAAAGGCGTGATCCTTGCCGCAGAGCTGCGAGCACTGGCCGTAATAGAGGCCTTCCTTCTCCGCCTTGAACCAGGTCTCGTTGGTGCGGCCGGGCACGGCATCCATCTTGATGCCGAAGGACGGCACGGCGAAGGAGTGGATGACGTCGGTGGCGGTGATCAGCACACGGGTCATGGTGTTGACCGGCACCACCAGCTCATTGTCGACGGCGAGCAGGCGCGGATAGAGGTTGCGGTCTTCCTTGCCGGCCTTGGCGCGGTCACCGTCCTGAAGGATCGCCGAGTTGAAGGAGAAGCTCTTGTCGACCTGGTATTCGTAGTCCCAATTCCATTGGTTGCCGGTCGCCTTGACGGTCAGCTTGGCTTCTTCCGGCGGGGTATACTGCGCGGTGAGCAGTTGGAACGAGGGGATGGCGATGAGCAGCAGCACGATGACCGGGCCGACGGTCCAGATCACCTCGATCAGCGTGTTGTGGCTGGTCCTGGAAGGAACCGGGTTGGCGCTCGCGCGGAACCGCAGGATGACATAGGCGAGCAGGACCAGCACCAGCAGGGTGATGACCACGATGAATACGAAGGTGTAGTTTCCGAACCATTCGATCTGCCGCATCATGTCGGTCGCAGGCGCCTGGAAGGCGGTTTCCCATGGCCGCGGCTGATCCGCATAGGCGGATGCGCTGGAGAGGAGCGTGCCCGCGGCCGCAGCACCTGCCAGAAGTCTGGCGCTTGCCATGAATTTTCTCATCGCCCTCTCGTCTCCCACTTCCTGCAATCGGATCGCACCAATAACGAACGACGCCGGGATGGGGAATCCCGGTCTGTCCCTAAGGTGGTTCAAACCATACTCTATTTCCCTCCGCAAGGAAGGAGCGGGCGAAACCGTGCGGCATTTTTGCGCGCAGCCCGAAGGGCATCCCCGACCATCGCCGCCCCCGCGCCGGGCGGTCGCAATTCGGGCGAATTTGCTCTGGAAAAGCGCGTAATTGCCGGTATCTGGGCGGGCTGGCGACGGTCGCGTCCTTTACTTGGCCTTGGCGCAGCTTAAAGTGCCGTGATTCGCAATGGAGCCGTTATGACTTCCTGGCTTTCGAGACCCTTGGCGAAGGTTATCTTCCTTGCCGCCTCGCTTAGCGCCAGCGTGGCGAACGCCGCGCCACCGCAGACCGCGGCGCCGCCCAGCGGCACGGTCAAGTCGACGCATGGCGCGTGGTCGATCATCTGCGACACGCCGGCCGGCGCAACCTCCGAGCAATGCGTGATGATGCAGAACGTCGTCGCCGAGGACCGTCCGGAGATGGGGCTTTCCGTCGTGGTGCTGCGCACCGCCGACAACAAGGCGGAGATCCTGCGGGTGCTGGCACCGCTCGGCGTGCTCCTGCCCAACGGGCTCGGCCTCAATGTCGACGGCAAGGACATCGGCCGCGCCTATTTCGTGCGCTGCTTCCAGGACGGCTGCTACGCGGAAGTGATCCTCGAGAAGCCACTGCTCGACACGCTGAAGAACGGCACGTCGGCCACCTTCATCGTGTTCCAGACGCCGGAGGAAGGCATCGGCATTCCGGTCGATCTGAAGGGATTCGCCGAAGGCTTCTCGGCTCTGCCCTAAGTCCAGCGGCGGCAACGCGGCCGCCAGTCGGCTCGGGGCGATGACGATCGCGTGTGAAGGCCGGCGATTGTCTTGACCTCACTTCGCCCCTACATCGGGGGA
Source organism: Mesorhizobium sp. AA23 (assembly GCF_001672435.1). Taxonomy (NCBI): domain Bacteria; kingdom Pseudomonadati; phylum Pseudomonadota; class Alphaproteobacteria; order Hyphomicrobiales; family Phyllobacteriaceae; genus Mesorhizobium; species Mesorhizobium sp. AA23. Next base: position 412,689 of record NZ_LYTP01000028.1, on the reverse strand, counting down.
ATGCGAAACCGCCAGCGGACAGCCCTGCCATGAACAGCCTGATCGGCCAATTCGACATTTCCGACGACCGCGTCAAAGAGATCGTCGCCGATACCATCAAGGGCGCCGACGACGGCGAGTTGTTCCTCGAATACAGCGAGAACGAAGCGCTGATGTTCGACAACGGCCGGCTGAAGACGGCGAATTTCAACACCGACCAGGGTTTCGGGCTGCGCGCCGTCGCCGGCGAGGCGAGCGGCTATGCCCATTCGAGCGACCTGTCGGAAGCCTCGCTGCTGCGCGCCGCCGATGCCGTCTCCGCGGTCAAGGGCGGCTATTCCGGAACGCTTGCCGCAGCGCCCGCGCGCACCAATCGCCACCTTTACGGCGACGAGAATCCCATCCCCTCGCCCAGTTTCGAGGCCAAGGCGAAGCTGTTGCAGGAGATCGACGCCTGGCTGCGCGCTGCCGATCCGCGCGTGCGCCAGGTGACGGCCTCGCTCGCCGCCTCCTGGCAGCATGTCGAGATCGTGCGCGGCGACGGCCAGGTGGTGCGCGATATCCGCCCGCTGGTCAGGATGAACGTCTCGGTGGTGGTCGGCGATGGCGACCGCCAGGAGAGCGGCTCCTACGGAATGGGCGGCCGCAAGAGCTTTGGCGAGTTCCTCACCGAGGAGAGTTGGAAGCACGCCGCGCGCGAGGCGCTGCGACAGGCGCTGGTCAATCTCGAGGCCGTTCCGGCGCCGGCAGGCACATTCGACATCGTGCTTTCCAGCGGCTGGCCGGGCGTGATGCTGCACGAGGCTGTCGGCCATGGCCTCGAGGGCGACTTCAACCGCAAGAAAACATCCGCCTTCGCCGGCCTGATGGGCAGCCAAGTAGCGGCAAAGGGCGTCACCGTCGTCGACGACGGCACGATCGCCGAGCGGCGCGGCTCGCTTACCGTGGACGATGAAGGCACGCCTTCGGCGCGCAATGTGCTGATCGAGGACGGCAAGCTGGTCGGCTACATGCAGGACCGCCAGAATGCGCGGCTGATGGGCATGAAGGCGACCGGCAACGGCCGGCGCGAAGGCTATGCCCACCAGCCGATGCCGCGCATGACCAACACCTACATGACCTCGGGCGATACCGCGCCGGAAGAGATCATCGCCTCGGTCAAGAACGGCATCTATGCCGTCTCCTTCGGCGGCGGCCAGGTCGACATCACCTCAGGCAAGTTCGTGTTCGGCTGCACCGAGGCCTACATGATCGAGGACGGCAAGGTGACGCAGCCGATCAAGGGCGCAATGCTGATCGGCAACGGGCCCGACGCCATGCACCGCGTCACCATGGTCGGCAACGACATGAAACTCGACAACGGCATCGGCATGTGCGGCAAGGCCGGACAGGGCGTGCCGGTCGGGGTCGGCCAGCCGCATCTGAGGATGAACCAGATGACGGTGGGCGGCACCAGGGTTTGAGCGCGCTCAATCCGGCAGGCTTGAATAGCACTCCGCCGCTTGAGTATCTTACCTGTGTCTTACATGGGGTAAGCTTGCGATGGCTGGTGCCGAAAGACTCATAACCACCGTCTCGACCAAGGGACAAATGATCCTCCCCAGCGCCATCGGAAAACGGAGAGACTGGGGTGCCGGCACGCGTCTGCAGGTCGAAGACACACCAGGCGGTGTTCTTCTGAAGCCAGCGCCGGCCTTCACCCCGACGCGACCGGAAGGCGTGTTTGGCCTGCTGCCGCACCGCGGCAGCCGAAGACGCTTGAAGAGATGAACGCGAGTGTCCTTGCCGAAGCGCGGCGGCGCCATGCTCGCAATTGATACCAACCTTGTCGTCAGACACCTGACGAACGACCATCCTGAACGCTCACTTCGATCCGGCCGGAAAGCTCACACCTAGCTACCTGCCGGAGCGCGAACACAATCGTGTTAGCAGATTATTAATTGTTCAATTGCTTTGGCCGACGCTTCCGACTTAACTATCAGCAGTCTTCTCGTTGCGGTGGTGTTGGCAGTGCTGCGTTCCCCTGGCGTCCTGACCTCTTCATTCCTCCTTGGCCTTTGCTCAGTGATCGGTGTGACGTCGCTTTGCGTCGACACGGCGGCGGCGCAGTCGACATTGTTCAAACGGCCATCGAGTCCGGTCGACCTGCGCTCCGCCACAGTGGGAGGACGTACCAGCGTCCCTTATGGCTGGATCGATTTCTGCCACCGCCGGCCGAAAGAGTGCAAAGTGCCTGCCCTGCAGCCGGCGAACGTCAAGCTGACCGCGCAGAACATGCGAACCCTCAAGCGCATAAACCAGAAAGCGAACCGCGCCATCAAGCCCGTCAGCAACTATGATCACTGGGGCACGATGATGGACCACTGGGACTATCCGGTGGACGGCAAGGGCGACTGCAAGATCTACGCGCTCTACAAGCGCAAGCTTCTCATGGAAGCGGGATTTCCCCGCCAGGCGCTGCTGATGACGGTGGTGCGCGACCTGAACAACGAAGGCCACACCATCCTGACCGTGAAGACCGACAAGGGCGATCTCGTGCTCGACAATCTGGTCGACGAAGTCCGGCCCTGGAACGCGACCGGCTATTATTTCCTGAAGCGCCAGTCGCAGCAGAACCCGAATATCTGGGTGTCGATCAATCAGCGCGGCGGCACGCCGAAAACCTGACGGATGCCGCCAGGCTCAACCGAGCGGCCTCGGCAGCCGAGGCATTCCGCTTTTGACGGTTGATACGCGCGGACCGGCGCCTCTGCCTTGCACGTTCATGGCCGAAAGATCGGCTCGCAAAGGTACGCGCCGGCCTACTGGTTGCAGGCCGGCTCGCCCTGCTGCCCGCAAGAGAGCTTCTTCTTGGGCTGCGGCTTCTCCCGGGGGACACTCCGCTCTTGCATCTGCGGCCTCGGCTGCGAACGGAATTCCGGGCGAGGCTCCGATCTCTGCCGCCGCAGCACCTGCTCGTTAGGCCTTTCCTGCCTGAACTGGCGCTGCGCATTGTGGTTCGGCCTGTTGACTTTGAAGTTGCGCTGGACGGTGACATCCCGGCCGGCGGAACCTTCTTCGTTCTGCAGCCGGCGCAGCGTCCTGCGCCTGTCGTTCCCGCTGGCCGAGCCCTGATTCTCGTCGGAGAACAGGGTCGGACTGTTCCTCCTGAGCCGCTTCTGCACGGCCGGTCCATTGTCGGTTGGCCCACCACTAACGGTCGGCAGTCTGCGGAACTTCTTGCTCTTGGCCGAGCCCTGGTTGTCATCGGAGAACATTTCGGGGGTGTTCTTTCTGAGCCGCTCGCGCAAACTCGGCCGGTTCTCGGCCGGCATCCGGTTGACGGTAGGCAGTTTACGGACCTTCCTGCCCTTGTCGCTCGCGGCGGCCGAACCTTGTTCGTTCGGTTCGACCACGGACTGGCCTGCGGACAAATCCTTGCGCGTCAGCTTCCTCGGCTTGCCACCGCTCCGTTCGGATAATGCCTTGGGATTGTTCTGCCTGAACTTCTCCCGCGCGCTCTGCCCGTTGTCGGCCGGCATGCCGTTGACGGCGGGCAGGTTGCGGAGCTTTTTACCCCTGTTCCGATCTGTGTCCTGCTTCCCGGTCCGGTCAGGACCGGCATTTCCGATCGCCTCTTGGTTGCCGCCCGAGATGCCTTGCCTGCCGGGTTGCCTCTTCAATTTGTTGCCGGGCAAGTTCTGGCCGTCGGGCGCCGGCTTGCCGTTGACCAGCGGCAGCCTCTTGCCATCGGCTCCAGGCAAAGCGTGATCGGTTGAGAGCTTGCCGGTTCTGGACGAGGTCTCCGGCGAGGTGTCAGGCTGCTGGCGCTGGATAACACGCTGACCAGGCTTCGGCGGCAGGGCGCCCTGTTGCTGCTGATTGGATGTGGCCTGACGGAACTTGGCCGCCCTCTTCTGCAGAAGCGGCGGCAGGGGAACCTTGGCCGCCAGCGCATCGGCGCGGCCACCAACGGCGCCTTCCATCGTTTTCTGGGCTGTACGGCGGTCAAGCTGAACACGGGCGCTCGGCTGCGCGGCCCGATCGATGGTCTCGTTTTTGATCGTCGTGTTGATGGTGTTGATGACCGTCGTGTTGTGGATGTTGTTGAAGATGATGGCGTTCGGCGGCGGCACGACGTGGCGCGGCGGGTTGATGAATACGGGGATCGGCACGAATACCGGCGTCGGCAGGATGAAGACGTCGACCGGCGGCGGAGGTGGCGGAAGCACGATGAAATCCGGCGGCGGCGGCGGCAGGAAGATCACCGTGATCGGCGGCGGCGGTTCGAAGTCGAAATCGGGATCGTCGAAATAGAGCACCGGCCGGTCGATATAGATGATTTCCTCCTCCGGCGGCGGCGGCAAATCATACTCATAGACGGTGAACTCCTCCGGCGGCTCCAGGGCAGCGTCGAAATGTTCGAGCCGCCGTCGTGCGTCCCAGGCATGCGGACCACGCGGATAGCGCCGCAGATAAGACCAGTAGGCTTCCGGCGTGTCCTCCAGCCAGGTCTCGCGCCAGGTGATCGCCTCGCGCCGCGCAGCGACAATGGCGCGCACGCGCTTAGCCATCGGATCGTGTGGATAGGCGACGAGGAAATCCTCGTAGCCGCGCATCGTGTCGCGGTCGAGAGCCGCGATATAAGCGTCACGAGCGTCGAAATCCTGGATCGCCCTGGTCCGGTTGGAGCGGGATTCGGCCTCCGAAACCTTGGGCGCGGGCGCGTCCGCGGCACGGTCGAAGAAGACGAAAGGCGCGGTGATCTTCGACGCATGCCACGGAACTTCCGCGCCTTGCGTCATCTCGTTGACGCGCAGCCGCGTGCGGTCGAACACCTCGTCAACCGACAACCCGCCCTCGCGTATCATTTCGGCGAGCGCCTGGGCATAGGCGCCGTAAGGGCCCTTGCCTTCCGGCGCGACCGTTCCCGGAGCCGCGTTGAACGCAATCAGCATGTTCGGGTCGGGATCGACAAGCGCGAGACCACCGGCCAGGGGCTGGCTCATCTTCGGCAAGGCATTGGGCCGCGCCGCGTCGAGCACGACGATGTTTACCTTCGTCGGCAATCCGGCCAACGACCGGGTGACATCGGAGAGCCGCATCGCCTGAAGCGGCACGTCGGCGGGACTGGCGATCTGGGCATCGACTGGAAGAAAGTAGTTCTCCCCCTCGAACTGCACGCCGTGGCCGGCAAGATAGACGAAGACGACCGCGTCGGGACCGGCGGCGGAAACCTTGCCGAGAAAATCGCGCAGCGCGCCGCGCAGCGAGTCCTGATCGACATCGCGCGCGCCGACGACGTCGAACCCTGCCGCCTGCAGGGTCTGCGCGATCAGGCCGGCGTCATTGGCGGCAGTCGCGAGCTCGCCGGACTGATAGGCGCCGTTGCCGATCACGAAGGCGAGACGTTTTTGCTCTTGCGCGAGCGCACCGGTCGCGGACGCGGCGCCAAAAGCGATGAGAACGATGAGGCTGAGGAATTTTAGAAGCGTCTGCATGGCAATGCGCTGTCCGTTATCCGCCATCCGCCATCCGCTTATTTCAGTAACGCCGAAAGAGCAGGAATGTTTCCCTAACAGCGCAAAACTAAGACCTCCAAGAAGGCGGCTTTAGGGCGCAAATTTCGGAAAAGAGAGGCTTCAAGTTTCTTGCGAACCGGCTCTCGCGGACTACCGGCGCCGCTTCGGCTTCTCCAGCAGCGCGACGGCCTCGACATGCGGCGACCACAGGAACTGGTCGATCGGCGTCACGCTCTTCAGTTGATAGCCGCCGTCGATGAGGATGCGCAGATCCCGCGCCAGCGTCGTCGGATTGCAGGAGACGGCCGCGACCAGCGGCACGTCTGAGCGGGCGATCTGCTTGGACTGATCCTCCGCGCCGGCGCGCGGTGGATCGAAGACGAGGCCGTCGAAGCCGCTCAACTCCTTGAAGGTCAGCGGCCTGCGGAAGAGGTCGCGACGCTCGCTGGTCACGCGCTTCAAGCCGCTGGCGAAGCGGAAAGCACGGTCGAGCGCGGCCAGCGCTGGGGCGTCTCCCTCCACGGCATGCACTTCCGACTTCGCCGCCAGCCGGAGCGCGAAGCTGCCGCAGCCGGCGAACAGGTCGGCGATCTTCTTGACACGCGACAGGTGCTGGCAGACGAGACCGGCCATCGTCTGCTCGGCGGCCTCCGTCGCCTGAAGGAAGGCGCCGGGCGGCAGGGCGACGGCGACCGAGCCGAACTGCACCACCGGCTTCTTCGGCTCCACGATCACCTCGCCGTCGATCGAAAGCCTCGCCAAGCCCGCGGCCATCACAAAATTGGAAGCGATGCGGCGCTGGTTTTCGCCGAGCTTGCCCGCGTCATGGACGGCGACATCGAGGCCGGACGCCGTGGCGGTGACGGTCATGTGGAAGGCTTTCGGCGTCGCGCAGACCAGTCCTGCCAGTCTTCGCAAAGGATCGAGCGCATCAACGATTGCCAGCAGCGAGATCGGGCATTCCTCGATAGGAATGATCTCGGAGGAGAGCGCGCGCACGAAACCGAGCAGCATGCCGGCCTCGGTGCGCCGAGCGCTGAAGACGACGCGGCGGCGCGTGTGCGGCGCGCAAGGCACCAGCGCGTCGATCTGACCAGCGATGCCCTTGATCTTGAGCGCCTGCACCACCCGTTCGCGTTTCCACTGCCGGTAGCCGTCGGCCTCGAAATGCTGCAACGCGCAGCCGCCGCATTCGGTGAAGTGGCGGCAGGGCGGATCAACCCTACGCGGTGAAGCCTCAACAACCGACATCAGCGTCGCGCGGTCCTTCTGGCGCGCGGCGGTGACCGTCTCGCCAGGCAGCGTGAACGGGATGAAGACCTCGCCGCCATCGGCACCGGCGATGCCGTCGCCCTGCGAACCGAGCCTTGTGATGGTGAAGCGCGCGCTCATGGCGATGCCGCGTCCTTTGATCGCGGCGAGCAGGAACTCGCGGTTGCCGTCGCCGCCCTCGATCGGCGATGGATGCAGCCCGAGCACGCGCCAGCCCGGCATCCCGGCAAGCCAGTCGCGCAAACCGGCGGCGATGCGCTCGGCCTCGCTCGGGTCCTTGAGCAGTCCGCCCTTGCCGATCGCCTCGCGACCCGCCTCGAATTGCGGCTTGACGAGAAGCAGCGCCCTGGCGCCCTCGCCCGCCAAGGCCAGCGCCGGCGGCAGCGCCAGCTTCAGCGAGATGAAGCTGACATCACAGACCAGGAAATCCGGAACGCGGTCGCCAAGATCGGCGGCGGTCAGGTCCCGCGCATTCAGCCCTTCAATGACCGTGACCCGCCGATCGGCGGCAATTTCCGGATGCATTTGGCCGTGACCGACATCGATCGCCGTGACATGGGTAGCGCCACGCTCGAGCAGCACCTGGGTGAAGCCGCCGGTCGAGGCGCCGATATCGAGCGCCTCATGCCCAGAGGGATCGAGGCCGAAATGGTCTAGGCCGGCAATCAGCTTCAGCGCCGCGCGCGACACATAGGCCTGCGCCGGATCGTCGACGGCAACGACACAGTGTGGCGCGACGGGCTGGCCCGGCTTGCGGGCGACTGCGCCGTCGACAGTGACGGTGCCGCGTTCGATCGCGTCGCGGGCGCGGGAACGGCTGGCGAACAGGCCACGTGCGACGAGCAGTTCGTCGAGACGCGGACGCGCGCTGGCGGGCAAAGAGGAACTCATCGGCCTTCATTGGCGAAAGCCGGCGGCGAAGGCAATGGCAGCCCTGTTGAATATGGCGCGGGGCACGGCAGAATGCCGGTGCCTATAGTCCGCTCACCCGGGCGAGGAGGAGCCATGCTGAAGGGAACCTGCCATTGCGGCGCCGCGCACTGGACGCTGGAAGGCGATCCGGGATCGATCACCGCCTGCAACTGCACCCTTTGCCGCCGCTACGGCACGCTCTGGGCCTATGACTATGTCGACGAGCGCATCCGCATCGCAGGTCGGACGAGCTCCTACAGGCGGGTCGAGGTGGCCGAGCCCGCGCTGGAAATCCTGTTCTGTCCGAAATGCGCCTGCGTGCTCGCCTGGCGCGGGTTGCGCCCCGGCTCGAGCGGCCGCACTCGCATCGCCGTCAATGTCAGGCTGGCCCCGCCGGAGGCGGTCGCCGACCTGCCGATCGAGCATTTCGACGGCCTCGAAACGTTCGACGACCTGCCGCGCGACGGCCGCTGCGTGCGCGATATGTGGTTTTAGAAAATAGTCCGCGAGACCGGGCGCTCGACCGCCGGCATCAGGCCGTCATTGTGGGAGGCCTGCTCGCGCGGCTCAGCAGGAGCCGGCGCCGTCGGCGCGGCTTCCTGCGGCACCACCAGTTGGGGAGCCTGCTTGTAGGAGAAGCCGCCGCGGATGTTGCCCATCTTGCCGGCAACGATGTCCATCACCGCCTTTTCGAGGTTGCGGTCGTAACGCGTTTCGGCTGCCACCGGCGCGGCCATGGCACTCAGCAGGGCCATGCCGCAAAGGAACGAATTCATTGTTCTTATCCCCTGCCTAGGACCAGGGTTTTAGCAGGGCGTCCGTTGAAAATCGGCCAAAAGACAAGGTAACCGAACGGCCAAATGAAAACGTAAACAAACAGTTGCAGCCGCAGCCAGCAAACTCAATCGGAGAGCTGAGGTTTCGATTCAGGCGCGCTGCGCCTGCATTCCATGGCCGAGTGCGGCGAAAACCGTCCGCACGATGCCGGTCGTATCGAGGCCCGCGTCGGCATACATCTTCTCAGGCTTGGCGTGATCGGTGAACTCGTCCGGCAAGACCAGCGGGCGCACCTTGAGACCGTTTTCCAACAGGCCTTCATGGGCAAGGAAATGCAGCACCTGGCTGGCGAAGCCGCCGACCGCGCCCTCCTCTACCGTCACAAGAACCTCATGCGAGCGCGCCAGGCGGCGGATGAGATCCTCGTCCAGCGGCTTGGCGAAGCGAGCGTCGGCAACGGTGGTCGAAAGGCCTGCGGCGCCGAGCTCCTCGGCGGCCAGCAGGCAATCCTGCAGCCGCGTGCCGAACGAGAGCAGCGCCACCTTGGTGCCTTCCTTGAGAATGCGGCCTTTGCCGATCTCGAGCACTGAGCCGCGCTCCGGCATGTCGACGCCGACGCCGTTGCCCCGCGGATAGCGGAAGGCGATCGGGCCGCCGTCGTAGTCGGCTGCCGTGCGCACCATATGGCGAAGCTCCGCCTCATCGGCGGCGGCCATGACGACGAAGCCGGGCAGCGAGGCAAGGAAGGTCGTGTCGAAGGCGCCGCAGTGCGTGGCGCCGTCGGCGCCGACAAAGCCGGCGCGGTCGATCGGGAAGCGCACCGGCAGTTTCTGGATCGCCACGTCGTGCACCACCTGGTCGTAGGCGCGCTGCAGGAAGGTCGAATAGATGGCGGCGAAAGGCTTGTAGCCTTCGGTGGCGAGGCCAGCGGCGAAAGTCACCGCATGCTGCTCGGCAATGCCGACATCGAAGGTTCGGGCCGGGAACACCTCGCCGAAGAGGTCGAGGCCGGTGCCACTCGGCATGGCGGCGGTGATCGCCACGATTCGTTCGTCCTCGCGCGCCTCCTGGATCAGGCTCTCGGCGAAGACCTTGGTGTAGCTCGGCGCGTTGGCCGGCGCTTTCGCCTGCGCGCCGGTGATGACGTCGAACTTGTTGACGCCGTGATACTTGTCGGCGGCGGCCTCCGCCGGCGCGTAGCCCTTGCCCTTCTGGGTGACGACATGGATCAGAATGGGACCGTCGCCATTGTCGCGGACGTTCTTCAGCACCGGGATCAGGTGCTCCAAATTGTGTCCATCGATCGGGCCGATGTGGAAGAATCCCATCTCCTCGAACAGCGTGCCGCCGGTGACGTAACCGCGCGCATGCTCGACGGCGCGGGTGATGGCGCTGTCGGCGCGCTTGCCGAGATAGGAGGTCAGCTTCTTGCCGAAATCGCGCAGGCCGAGATAGGTCTTGCCGGAGGCAAGCCTCGCCAGATAGGCGCTCATTGCGCCGGTCGGCGGGGCGATCGACATGTCGTTGTCGTTGAGGATGACGATCAGGCGGGCATTGAGCGCGCCGGCGTTGTTCATCGCCTCATAGGCCATCCCGGCGGACATGGCGCCGTCGCCGATGACGGCGATGACATTGTTGCGGCCGCCCGAGAGGTCGCGGCCCATCGCCATGCCGAGGCCGGCCGAAATCGAAGTCGAGGAATGCGCTGCGCCGAAGGGGTCGTATTCGCTCTCTGCGCGCCGGGTGAAGCCGGAGAGACCGCCTTCCTGGCGAAGCGTGCGGATGCGGTCGCGGCGGCCGGTCAGGATTTTGTGCGGATAGGCCTGGTGGCCAACGTCCCAGATCAGCCGGTCTTCTGGCGTGTTGAAGACATAGTGCAGCGCAACCGTAAGCTCGACGACGCCGAGACCGGCGCCAAGATGGCCGCCGGTGTGCGACACCGCATCGATCAGCTCCGCGCGCAGTTCGGTCGCCAGCTGCGGCAGCTCGCTTTCATCAAGCGCCCGCAGATCCGCCGGGATGCGGACTTTGTCGAGGAGCGGCGTGTCAGGCTTCGGGTTCACTCTGGGACGACCTGTCAACTTAACCTTGGGTTAACCTTCAAATATGCGCTTTGCTATGCGCGAGATAGGCTGACGGCGCGCCAATGTAAATGCGTGTCAGTGACGCGCCGGCGCAGAATGTCCATCCTGCGCTAACCTTCCGGCAGCGGAATGAATTCTTCCTCATCGCCAGGAACGATATCGAAGCGGCCCGTCTTCCATTCTTCCTTGGCCTGCTCGATGCGTTCTTTCGAGGACGAAACGAAATTCCACCAGATATAACGCTTGGAGCCCAGCGACGCTCCGCCGAACAGCATGAAATGCGCGCCGCGCTCGGACGACACGACGATTTCCTCGCCCGGTTTGAACACCAAAAGCCGCTCGGCCGGGAAACGGTCGCCGGCAATCGAAACCTCGCCCTCCAGCGTGTAGATGGCGCGTTCCTCGGCGTCGCCGGGGATTTTGACGCTGGCGCCCGCCGCCAGCCGCAGATCGGCATAGAGCGTTTCCGAGGCGGTCGCGACGGGCGAGCGCAGCCCGGAAAATTCGCCGATGACGACGCGGCCGCTAACGCCCTCGGCATCGATTTCGGGCAGTTGGACGACCGACGTGTTCGCGAACACCGGGGCGATTTCTTCCTTGCTGTCCGGCAGCGCCAGCCAGGTTTGCAGGCCGGAAATCGACATCGGCGCGCCGCGCAATTCCTCGGGCGTGCGCTCGGAATGAACGATGCCGCGGCCGGCGGTCATCAAATTCACGTCGCCCGGCGCGATCACCATTTCGGTGCCGAGCGAGTCGCGATGCCTGATCTTGCCGTCGAACAGATAAGTGACGGTGGAAAGCCCGATATGCGGATGCGGGCGCACGTCGATCGCATGGCCGGCGCGCAGGATGGCCGGACCCATGCGGTCGAAGAAGATGAACGGACCGACCAGCCTGCGCTTCGCCGTCGGCAAGGCGCGGCGAACCTCGAAGCCGCCAATGTCCTTGGCGTTCGGAATGACCATCAACTCGATCTGGTCGCAGGCGAAGGCGTCGCCGGCCTCAGGATCGTTGCTCGGAAAGAAGCTCATGACCGGCGTCAGGCGAAGCGGAGCGCGGATCGGGCCTTCGCCTTGGCGGCCTCTTCCTCGCGGTTGCGCGGATGCTGGGTGGTTTCGAGGCTGTCAAGCAGCTCGCGCGCGGCGGCGGCGATCGCCTCGACGGCGTGGTTGAAGGCATGCTCGTTGCGCTTGGACGGCTTGGTCGCGCCGCTCAGCTTGCGAACGAACTGCAGCGCCGCGTCATGGACCTCGTCGTCGGTCGCCGGCGGATCGAAGTTGAACAGGGTCTTGATGTTTCGGCACATGCTTTAACTCCTTACCTGCTTTCTGCCCGAACCGGTCTGACATTGTGCACCGAGGTGTGTTGAGATTCAGGTCAGACCGAGCCGAAAATGGCGGGTTCCGAGAACCGGACCGGAGCGTACTTGAAGGACGTGAGCACCGGAACCGCAGAAAGCCGCGTTTGCAGGCGGCCTCACCTGAATATCAATACACCTCACTCGGCGTCGAGCGGCTCCGTTCCAACCGGCTTGCCGTCGCGCGAGAGCCTGATCTTCTCGACCTTGTCCTCGGCGGCCTTGAGCAAGCGGTCGCAATGAGCCTTCAGCGCCTCGCCGCGCTCGTAGATCTTGATCGACTGGTCGAGCGGAACGTCGCCGCGCTCCAGATCATCGACGATCTTCTCCAGCGCGTCGAGCGCCTGTTCGAAGCTCATCACCTTGACGTCTTGGTTAGCTTCATCAGCCATCATTCATCCCTTCATCAGCCGCCCGACATGGGCGGCGACCGAAAATGCCAATCCTTGCAGATCGTAACCGCCCTCCAGCAGGCTGACGAGCCGGTTGCCGCTGTGGCGCCCGGCGCGCTCCATCAGCTGGCCGGTCGCCCAGTCGAAATCATCCTCGGTCAGGTTGATCGCGGCCAGCGGATCGCGATGGTGCGCATCGAAACCGGCGGAAATGATGATCAGATCCGGCTGGAAGGCGTCGATCGACGGCAGCACGCGCGACAGGAAGGCGTCGCGGAACGTGTCGCTGCCGGTGCTCGGCGCAAGCGGCGCGTTGACGATGTTGCCGGCGCCGGTCTCGCTCTTGGCACCGGTGCCCGGATAAAGCGGCATCTGGTGGGTCGAGCAATAGAGCACCGACGGATCGTCCCAGAAAATGTCCTGCGTGCCGTTGCCGTGATGCACATCCCAATCGACGATGGCGACGCGCTCGGCCAGATGCTTCTCCTGCGCATAACGGGCGGCGATCGCCGCGGTGTTGAACAGGCAAAAGCCCATCGCGGTCGCTTTTTCGGCGTGATGGCCGGGCGGACGCGCGGCAACGAAGACATTGGCGGCACGGCCCTCGAACACATCGTCGACGGCGGCGTTCGCCGCGCCGATCGCCGTCACCGCGGCCTGCCAGCTTTTCGGGCTGGCGCTGGTGTCGGCATCGATCGAGACGATCCCCGTCTCGGGAATCGCAGCGCGGACACGGCCGACGAAATCCTCCGGATGCGCGTAAAGGATAGTCGCCTCGTCGCCTTCCGGCGCCTCGACGCGGTCGAGGGCCGAAAAAGCCTCGTCGTCGAGCACGCGCTCGATGGCGCGCAAACGGTCGGGCCGCTCGGGGTGGCCGGCCGGCGTGAGGTGTTCCAGGAATACCGGATGAGTGTAAAGACGAGTGGTCATGGCGCCTAATCTAGGCACCTGTCGCACGGATAGCCATGTTTCAGCGCCGAATGATTGGGGAAATCGCGCCCAATCGTGTCGCTGGCGGCATTGGCCCGGCCTCGGCTTCGCGATAAGGTCGCGTCGCTGCCTGGTGCCCGCAACGCGGGAGAATCGGGAACACGGTTGAAATCCGTGGCGTGCCCAACGCTGTGAGGGGGACCGCGCCGGCAAACGCCACTGTCCCAGACGGGAAGGCGCCGGATGCGGGTCGATCCCGAGCCAGAAGACCGGCCCGGCAGACATGGTCATCCGCATGGTCAGGCGGAGGACTGCTTATCGCAAGGGGACAAGCGATGCAGGCACGAACAGCCGCCGCCGGCGGCGATGACTTTGACCAATTGGCGCGCGACGCCGTCTACCGGGCCATGTTCACCCGGCGCGACGTGCGCAGCCATTTCCTTACCGACGATCTCGACGACGGCGTTTTGGCGCGGCTGCTCACCGCGGCACACCACGCGCCGTCGGTCGGCTACATGCAGCCCTGGAACTTCATCATCATCCGGGACGCCACAAGGCGGCGGCAGGTGCGCGACCTTTTCCTCGCCGCGCGCGAACAGGAACTGCCGGCGATCGAGGTGGAGCGGCGGGCGCTCTACCGCAAGCTGAAGCTCGAGGGCATCTGCGAAAGCGCGCTCAACCTCTGCATCACCTGCGACCGCCAGCGCTCGAAGAACTCGCCGCTCGGGCGCTGGCACAATCCGGAGATGGACCTCTACAGCACCGTCTGCGCGGTGCAGAATTTCTGGCTCGCGGCGCGGGCGGAAGGCGTCGGGGTTGGCTGGGTGAGCATCATCGAGCCCGAAGCGCTGAAGCGACTGCTGTCGATCCCCGAGCACGTCACGCCGATCGCCTATCTCTGCGTCGGCCGCGTCTCGGAATTCGCGCCAAGGCCCGACCTCGAAGCGCATGGCTGGGGCAAGCGCCTGCCGCTGCCCGAGCTGGTGATGAGCGAGACCTTTTGCGGCGCCGGCGAGGCGCCGCTCAAATCGGCGATCGCTCGTCTCGGAGAACGATTGAAGCCTTAGAACCGCTCGGCGTTCCATAGACCCGCACCAACCGCAACGCGCCATCGCGCTTCGCGTTTGCGCAATGGCGCATTGGCAGGCCTGACCGTCGTTGCCCGCTCTCAGAAACCGGGGATTGTTCGCGCATCGCTTGACAACGTGACGGTTCTTCTTGGCGTGATTGGGCCGGATCTCCGCACTCGCTTCCTCACGGCTAACCCTGTGCCAAGCGATGTCGTTCTCGGGCTTCAACGTCTCGCGAATTCACCGGCGTTCGCAATTAAATTCTGTCTTCTCATGTGAATAGGCAGATTGAGCTGGGCTACGGCGCTTATTGTCGGGCCACAGATGAGACCCGGCGCGTTCCCATGAATTTTTTTGCAATAGATCGGTCCGCCGAACATGAGGACGAAGCGGAATGGGAGCGCATCCGCGCAAAATACCCCCCGCAAGAACCACTCCTCAACTTGAACAACGCCGCGGTCAGTCCCCCACCGACTGTTGTCGAGGAAGCGACGGTTGACGCCTACCGCTTCATCAGTCGCAATCCCGACTACAATATGTGGAGCAAGCTCGACACAGCACTTCCTCATATCAAACGCGAGCTGGCGGAACTGATCGATTGCAGCCCCGGAGAGATCGCGCTGAACCGGAATTCGTCGGAGGGTCTTTCGACAGCGATCTTCGGAATACCGGTGACTAAGGGCGATCAAGTGCTGATCTCGCCTTGGGACTACCCCAGCGTTCGTGCGGGCTGGCTGCAGCGGCAACAGCGCGAGGGCATCGAGGTTGTAAACTGCACATTCGACCTCATGGACAGCGACGACGACATCATCGAATCCTATGTTCAGGCGATGACCCCGCGTACCCGCGTCCTGCAGCTGACTCACATGTACCACTGGAACGGGCGTGTCCTGCCGGTGAACCGGCTCTGCGAAATCGCGCGGGAGCGCGACATCATGACTGTCGTCGACGGTGCCCAGACTTTTGCTCAGATGCCTGTCAGCTTCCGCGAACTCGATTGCGATTTTTTTGTCACCAGCCTGCACAAGTGGCTCGGTGCTCCTATCGGCAACGGGATGCTGGTCGTCAGCGAACGCCGGATCGATACCACCTGGCCATTGCTTGCACCTTTCGACCAGCCCGCGGTGCACATAGACAGGTTCGACCATTGGAATCTCGGCACCTACAATTCCGCTGTCCAGGCAGGAATCGCGCCCGCAATTCAATTCCACAAGGCGATCGGCGCGGAACGGATGCATGCGCGACTGCGCGAACTCACCCGATATTGGGTAGGTCTCGTCCAGGACATTCCCGGTTTCAGGCTCCATACGCCGACCGACACGGACAGCCTCGCTGCGATAAGTCTGTTTTCGATCGACAGCATCGACATGCAGCAACTCGAGCGCGACCTTCGCGAGAAACACCAGGTCCACGTGAAATACCGCAAGGTCGAGCACGTCGAGGGTTTGCGGGTTTCGCCACACATTTACATGCTTAAGCGCGATCTTGATGCCTTTGTCGCCGCGCTGCGAAGCGCTGTGGAGTGAACCGACGAATTTTCTCTGGCTGTGCCCGACCTTAGCCGTCTGCTGTCTGGCGAATAGCGTTTTCGCAGTCGAGGGGTGCAGGATGGCAGCGCCGCTATTTGCGCTTAAAGCTGCCCAGGCCTGCACCGTGACAAGAGTTCAATAGTTTCGCTCAAGGCCGTGAGCGTGGTCTGCATTTTTGAGGTCGATCAATGCGCCAAGTCTACGTGAGTGGATCCTATCTACCGGAAAGCGAGGCCCGTATCTCGGTCTTCGATCGGGGCTTCCTGTTCGCCGACGGAGTCTATGAGGTCACGCTCGTTCTTGATGGCAAGCTCGTCGATTTTGCCAGTCACATGGCGCGCCTGCGGCGATCGCTCCGTGAACTCGATATGCCGTTCTCCCTGACCGAAGCAGATCTTTTGAAGATCCACAGGGAGCTCATTGGACGGAACAATGTATCCGAGGGACTTGTCTATTTGCAGATCACCCGGGGCGCGGCCGACCGCGATTTCATATTTCCTACTCGGGATACGCCGAACACCGTGGTGCTCTTCACACAAGAGAAGGCACTTGTCGAAAATCCGGTCGCCATACGCGGCCAGCACGTCATAACCGTGGAAGATCTCCGGTGGCGGCGCTGCGACATCAAAACGGTGCAACTCCTGTATCCCTCCATGGCCAAAATGCAGGCGAAATCACGCGGCGCCGATGACGCATGGCTAGTGAGGGATGGTTACGTCACGGAAGGCTCTTCCAACAACGCCCATATCGTGACTTCGGATGGGACGATCGTCACGCGGGATCTCTCGAGCGATATCCTGCACGGGATTACCCGGGCAGTCGTTCTGCAGTGCGCAAGTGAACTTCATCTGCGGGTGGAGGAGCGCCCATTCACAGTAGTAGAGACCAGACTTGCGACGGAGGCGTTTTCAACGTCATCATCCGGGCTGGTGAACCCGGTGGTCAGGATGGATGGTGCGCCGATCGGCAACGGGCTGCCGGGCGTAGTCACCCGGCGGTTGCGACAAATTTATCTCGATAGAAGCCGAGCATCGGCGATCTAGCGTTGATCGTCGACGGGTGTTCTCTGCGGCGTCAAACCTCGATACGCAACCTGCCGGTGGCGTTACTCAGGGCGCATATGGACCGCGCTAACTCAAGCACTCCTGACGCCAGCCCTGCACGTGAATAGCTCGCCCGAGCACTCGCGGCGCCCAAGTAGCTTGACAAAGCCGCTGCTAGACTAGCGTTCGCGCCAGATGCTGGCGGCGATCCTTCCAATGGCGGGGCATCTGCTCTGACTCTAGTCAAGCGGTCCTTGGCGAATCCCAGCGCGAGCCGCCGAAGGGGCTGAGCGCCTTGTCGCGCAGCTCCCTGAACTTGGACGAGGCTTCGGCCAGGCGCCGGTCCCATTCCGGATTGGGGACCTGGCCCTCGATGGTGGCGAAGTAGACCTGCATCAGCGAAGCGATGGCGAAGGGCTCGATGAAAGCCGCCTTGAAGGCCCAGGCGAAGACGATGGCCAACACGAAAGCCCAGCCGGCAAGCTGGCCCGGCATGGCCCAGAGGATCGCGGCGGCGGGCGCCAGCATCAAAAGGAAGATGACGAAGGAAACACCCCACATGATCACCGCCAGCCAGACGGCGTTCTTGACCATCAACTTGCCGTTCTGCGCGTAGAGCACGACGCCTTGCCTGGCGGTCTCGAAAGGCGAGTTGGAATTGATGCGGATGTTGTAGCCGAGGATGATCTCGTCGACATAGGTCAGCGACAGGCGGATGACGGTGTTGATGAAGCTCACCAGACCGCTCAAGCCTGGAATGGGTAGGAACGCAGCAATGCCGCCGATCAGCCCTGTGATGGCGCGGATGGCGCCTTTCACCAGCTGGTCGACGACGAAAAGGATGTTGGCCTCGGCGAAGCGCTTCGTCACCACTTCGCGCGCGTAGGCGATCTGGCCATGGCCGTCGGGAACGTCCTGCCCGTCGATCAGATGGACCATGACGGCGATATGGCCGGCCTTGAGCACATAGAGAATGTATTCGCGGATCCAGTAGACGGCGATCGAGACCACGCCGAAGCCGACGACCCCACCCCACAAGGCAAAGGACATCGGTCCGTCCGGATCGGTCGAGATGTGGCCGACGCCGTAACCGACGCTGGCGCCGGTGCCGGTCGCTGTTATGTAGGCCACCGTGATGCCGAAATAGACGATGATGCGAAAGACGATGAACGGCCACGTCCGCATCATGATGGACACCGACCGGCCGATGCTGAAATCCCACATGGCCCCGACCCTCCGCCTCAGAGAATTGGCGGGAGAGGATGCGCTCGCTCCTGCCAAAGTCAATGTCGGAGGGATTTTGAGCGGGGGACAATTGTCTGAGGCAGCGCGGACCCGAGTGATTGCCCGGAACGCCGCGACCGGATGCTATTTGGTTTTAAGGCCTTCCAGCAGCTGCTTGAACGCCGCCACAACCTTCTTCGACGTCGCTTCCGGATCCTTGGCATTGGCGATGCGCTGCGAGGCCTGGCTACTGGCGCCGTTGATGAGCCGCGCTGCGGTCTCGGGATCGAGATCGGGAACGACGACGCCCTCCTCCTGCAGCTTTGACAGGTGATCGGCCATTGAAGCCGTGCAGGCGCTGGCGTTGGGCCACTGAGCCGGATCGCCGAGCACGGCCGGGCCGTCCCTGAACATGATGCGCTGGATTTCCGGCTCAAGCGCCATCTCGATATAGGTGGTGCATTCGTCGACGAAATGCTGCCAGCGAGTAGGCGCCCGCGAGGCCACCTCGTTCACCCGCGCCGCCATCTCGGCGTCGATCTCGGCGATCACCGCCTGCAGGAGCCCCTTCTTGTCGCCGAAATGATGATAGAGCGCGCCGCGCGTCAGACCCGCCGAAGCGGTGAAATCGTCCATCGAGGCCTTGGCATAGCCGATCGTGCCGAAGGCATGGCGCGCGGCCGCGATCAGCTTGGCGCGCGTTTCGGCGATCATCTCCTTGCGGGGTTTGTGCATGGCTCCTGGCCTTATTCACATACGCGTCGTATGCTAATTGACATACGCGACGTATGAACTATCTGACATTCATACGCTGCGTATGTAATTGCGGCGCCTTCCCTTGTCGAGGAACAGGACCATGCGAAACCCCTATTCGGAAATCTTTCGGGCTCCTGGCACGAAGAGCTTCGCCGCGGCAGCCTTCATCGCGCGGCTGCCGATCGCCATGGCGCCGATCGGCATTGTGGCGATGCTGTCGCAAACGCATGGCGAGTACTGGCTGGCCGGCGCGGTCTCGGCCACATACGCTTTATTCAACGCCTTCCTGTCGCCGCAGGTCTCGCGGCTGGTCGACCGCCTCGGCCAGAGCCGGATTGCCGTGCCGACGACACTTGTCTCGGTGCTTGCCTTCGCAACCTTGATCGTCGCGGCCAACCAGCACTGGCCGGTGTGGACCTTGTTCCTATCCGCGCTGCTTGCCGCGTTAATGCCCAGCATCCCGGCGCTGGTCAGGGCGCGCTGGACCGAGATTTTTCGCGACCGCCCCGAGCTCAATACGGCCTTCGCCTTCGAATCGGCCGCGGACGAGCTGGTCTATGTCGCTGGGGCATCGCTGTCGGTGGGCTTGAGCGCCGCGCTATTCCCGGAAGCCGGGATGGTGGTGAGCACCTTGCTGCTCGCCTTCGGCTCGGCGGCATTCCTGCTGCAGCGTTCGACGGAACCGCCCATTCGCCCGGCCGAGGATGGCGCGGCCGGTTCGGCGATCCGCCTGCGGCCGGTGCAGATCATCACCTTTGCGCTGATCTTTGTCGGCGCGACCTTCGCAACCACGGAAGTCACCACCGTTGCCATTACTGAAGAGCTGGGCCAGCCCGAAGCAGCCAGCCTCGTCATCGGCGTCTATGCACTGGGATCCTTCGTGCTCGGCATCATCGTCGGCGCGCTCAGTTTGCGCACGCCGCTGCAACGCCAACTCGCGATAGCTGTCGCCGTCATCGCGCTCACCACGCTGCCGCTGCTTTTTGCCGACACGGTGCCGACCCTGGCGCTAGCCGTCTTCGTCAGCGGCGTTGCCATCTCGCCGACCTTCATCACCGCCTTTGGCCTGATCGAACGCCACGTGCCGCCGGCAATGCTCACGGAAGGCGTGACCTGGGTGACCACCGGGATCGGCATCGGCATGGCGCTAGGCTCCTTCGCCGCCGGCTGGATGGTCGACACTTTTGGACCGCAGAACGGGTTCTGGGTGTCGGTGGCGGCAGGCTCAGTCGCTTTGGTCACCGTGCTCGCCGGCCAGTGTCGGCTGGCGACGCCGGACTGCGACCCGAATGAATGCGAAGCGGCGATTGCTCCGGCTGGATGATACCGATGCATCCGGCTCTGGCTGGCTATATGTCCTGCTTTTGAACGAACTTCGCCGCCGGGACTGCGTAAAGCCCCGTCGGCGCGCCATGGAGCATGATCTCCCGCTCGAAGACGAAGCCGCATTTCTCCAGCACGCGCCGCGATGCCGGATTGGCGGGACGCGCCAGTGCGATCACCCGATCGGCGCGCAAGGGGCCGAAAGCCGCGTGCAAGGTCCCCCGGACCAGTTCCGTCGCGTAGCCATGCCCCCAGGTCTCGGGATGAAGATGATAGGACAGGTTCAGCCCATCGAAATCGCTCGATAAGGTGACACCGCCGAAGCCGATCAGCCTCTCGTTGGCTTCGACCGCCCAGCGACCAAATCCGTGCCTGTCCCAATGATCGATGTCGCGAGCGAGCCTTGCAGCGCTCTGCTGCGGCGTGTCCGGCGTCGGGTCGGGGCGATGCGCCACCAGTTCGGGGCGCGAAAAAAGATCGGCCAGAAACTCCAGATCCGCCTGTTTGGGCCGGCGCAGCAGCAATCGTTCGGTCCGCTGGCTGACAGGCAATGGCGCGGCCATCGTTTTTCTCCGCCGCCTGTCGGCCGAAACGTCAGAGAATTTCCGTTTTGGCGATGTGAATGCCGAATCCTTCGAGGCCGACATAGTGGCGCTCGCGCGAGGCGATCAGGTTGATCGAGGAAATGCCGAGATCCTTGAGGATCTGCGCTCCGAGCCCGATCTCGCGCCACTCGTTCTCGCGCCGGCGCGCCTCTTCGTGATCCTCGCGGTCGCCGCTTTGTGGCCGCTTGCGCTCCTGATGGGCGACGCCGACCGAGCCTTCGCGCAGGTAGACGATGACGCCACGCTTGCGCTCGCCCATCGCCTTCATGATGTGGTCCAAGCGGTGGCTGGTGCCGAAGACGTCGGTGACGACGTCTTCCGAATGCAGCCGCACCGGCACCTCCTCGCCGTCGCGGATGTCGCCGAAGACGACCGCGACATGGTGCATGGAATCCCAGGGCAGCGTGTAGGTGAAGACCTGCGCCTTGCCGCCGGGCGTCTCGATGTCGGAGCAGGCGACGCGCTCGACCAGCGTTTCCTTGCGCTGGCGATAGGCGATGAGATCGGCGACCGAAACCTGCTTCAGCCCGTGCTGCGCGGCGAAAGCCTGCACCTCAGGTCCACGCTTGACGGTGCCGTCGTCGTTGACCAGTTCGGAGATGACGCCGATCGGCGGCAGCCCGGCGAGTTTGCACAGGTCGACCGCGGCTTCCGTATGGCCCGAGCGCATCAAGACACCGCCTTCGCGCGCGATCAGCGGGAAGATGTGGCCGGGCCGCACGAAGTCGGAGGCACCAACATTGCCATTGGCGAGGTTACGCACGGTGAGCGTGCGGTCGTCCGCCGAAATACCCGTCGTGGTGCCGTGCTTGAAGTCGACGCTGACGGTGAAAGCCGTGGTGTGGGCGGAATCATTGTCGGCCACCATGGGCGCAAGGTTTAGCCTCCTTGCGTCCTCGCGCAGCATCGGCGTGCAGACGATGCCGGAGGTGTTGCGGACGATGAAGGCCATCTTTTCCGGCGTGCAGTGGACGGCGGCAACGATCAGGTCGCCCTCGTTCTCGCGCCCATCATCGTCCATGACGACGACGATCTCGCCGCGCTCGAAAGCGCGGATCGCTTCGACGATCTTCTTCTGGTCGTATGGCATGGACGCTCGCTAGCTCGCTTGGGGAATAGGGCGGTAAGGGAGTAGGGGAACGGAAAAAGTTTGGCGTCGCCGAATGCGACGTAACATACTCACCTACTGCCCTACTGCCTTCCCGTCTGTCCTCTATGGCGCAGATAATGATCCGCGATCGCGCAGGCAACCATGGCCTCGCCGATCGGCACGGCGCGGATGCCGACGCAAGGATCGTGGCGGCCCTTGGTCATGACCTCGACGTCCTTGCCGTCCTTGTCGATCGATTTCCGCGGCGTGAGGATCGAGGAGGTCGGCTTGACGGCGAAGCGGGCGACGATCGCCTGGCCGGTCGAGATGCCGCCGAGGATGCCGCCGGCATTGTTGGACAAAAACACCGGCTTGCTGTCATTGCCGATCCGCATCTCGTCGGCATTCTCTTCGCCGGTGATGCGGGCGGCTTCGAAGCCGTTGCCGATCTCGACGCCCTTGACGGCGTTGATCGACATCAGGCCGGAGGCGATGTCCTGGTCGAGCTTGGCATAGATCGGCGCGCCGAGGCCCGCCGGCACACCTTCGGCGACGATCTCGATCACCGCGCCGACCGACGAGCCGGCCTTGCGAATGCCGTCGAGATAGGCGGCAAAGACCGGAACCGAGGCCGGGTCGGGGGTGAAAAACGGGTTTTCCGCATCGCCGACGAAACTCCAGTTCCAATTGGCGCGATCGATCGACTTTTCACCCATCGAGACCAGCGCGCCGCGCACCACCATGCCCGGCACTACCTTGCGTGCCAGCGCGCCGGCCGCCACTCTGGCTGCCGTCTCGCGCGCCGAGGAGCGGCCGCCGCCGCGATGGTCGCGCAACCCGTATTTGACCTCATAGGTGTAATCGGCATGGCCCGGCCGGTACTGGCGGGCGATCTCGCCGTAATCCTTGGAGCGCTGATCCACATTTTCGATCAGCATCGAGATCGGCGTGCCGGTGGTGATCATCGTCTCGCCGTCCTCGTCGAGGATGAAGCCGGAGAGGATCTTGACCTCGTCCGGCTCGCGGCGCTGGGTGACGAAGCGCGACTGGCCCGGGCGGCGCCGGTCGAGCTCGGCCTGGATGTCCTCGCGCTTGAAGCGGATCCCGGGCGGGCAGCCGTCGACAACGCAGCCAAGAGCGGCGCCATGGCTTTCACCCCAGGTGGTGACGCGGAAAAGATGGCCGAAGGTGTTGTGAGACATGGAAAAAACGCCCTGCCCGGCGCGGACCCGGTTCGCCGGTTCAAGCGTGCCTTCTATTGGCGTTTTCCACAGCGGTCAAACGGTGATCGGATGCATCAATCTGTGATCTGGAGGATTTAGTTTTGACACATTCGGTTGGTTTCTGCTCTCTTCCATCCGCCGTTGAGGATCCGCCGTTGCTCATGCCGGCGCAATGACCAAAGAGGACGACGATGCGTACCCTGATTGGCGCCGCCTGCGCCATGTTGCTCATTTCCACCGCTGCCGCGTTCGCCGGCCAGACCGAAGGCTTGATCAAGAAGGTCGACAAGGACACGCTGACGCTGACGCTGGACGACGGAAAGTCCTACAAGCTCAACGCCGAAACCGATCTCGACGCGCTGAAGCCCGGCATGGATATCGTCCTCGCCTACGACGTGACCAATGGCGAGAATGTCGTGACCGATATGCAGCTGCCGGACAGCGACTAGAATCATCCGCGCCGCGAGGTCTTGGCGGACGGCGCAGTACGTTGTAGCAGTACGTTGGTAGAGGACACCTTTGCCAATGTCCGAGCGCCGAACGCTTCGTCATGCTGGAGCGAAGCAAGGGGCGCAGCGACGCAAACGCAGATTCCCGGATGGCGACGTTCGAGGCCTTCGGCCTGCCTCCAACACACGGCCTGAAACGCAGGCCCTACAGCCACTCCAGGGTGCGGCCCTCGAGCCGTAGCAGGCGGTCCTGCGGTACGTCGAGGCTGGCGGCTTCCTGCTTGGAAATGCCGGTGACGAAGCGGAAGAAGCAGCGCATGATCCCGCCATGGGTGACGCAGACGGTCGGCTGGCGAAGCGCGTCGAACCAGGGTTTTATCCGCTCGAGCAGCATCTCGTAGCTTTCGGCGCCCTCGCCGGGCGGCTGGAAATCCCACTTCGCGGCGCGGCGGCTTTTGGTCGAACCCGGGACACGCTTTTCGAGTTCGGCAAAGGTGAAACCCTGCCAGTCGCCGAAGCTTAGCTCCACCAAGCGCGGATCGGTGCGATAGGCGAGCGGGTCGAGACCCATCGCCGCGCGCATCAGTTCCATCGTCTCACGCGTGCGGCGCATCGGGCTGGCGACAAAATCGAAAGCCGCGGCGTTTCCGATAAGGTCCGCCAACCGTCGGCCGTTTTGCGTCGCCTGCTCGCGGCCAAGTTCGTTGATATCGGTATCCGCCTGGCCTTGCAGCCGACCCTCGGCGTTCCACTGCGTCTGGCCGTGGCGCGCGATGTAGACGAGCGGATACATCAGGTCTCCGGAGGTCGGGCCAGGGCCTGGACGATAGACAGGCGGAGAGAACTAGTCCTTGACGGTCGAGATGTCGGGCGCGTCGACCGCCTTCATGCCGACGACATGGTAGCCGGAATCGACGTGATGGACCTCGCCGGTCACGCCGCGCGACAGGTCCGACAGGAAGTAGACGCCGGAATCGCCGACTTCTTCCTGCGTCACCGTCTGCTTGAGCGGCGCGTTGTACTCGTTCCATTTGAGGATGTAGCGGAAGTCGCCGATGCCGGAGGCGGCAAGGGTCTTGATCGGGCCGGCCGAGATGGCGTTGACGCGGATCTTCTTGGAGCCGAGGTCGACGGCCAGATAGCGCACGCTGGCCTCGAGCGCCGCCTTGGCGACGCCCATGACGTTGTAGTGAGGCATAACCTTCTCGGCGCCGTAATAAGTCAGCGTCAGCAGCGAGCCGCCTTCGCTCATCAGCGGCTCGGCGCGCTTGGCGATGGTGGTGAAGGAAAACACCGAAATATCCATGGTGCGCAGGAAATTATCGCGCGTCGTCTCGACATAACGGCCGGTCAGCTCGTCCTTGTCCGAGAAGGCGATGGCATGGACGAGGAAGTCGAGCTTGCCCCAGTGCTTGGCGATGTCGGCAAAGACTGCGTCCAGGCTTTCCGGATCGGTCACGTCGCAATGGCCGGCGACATGCGCGTTGAGTTCCGCCGCCAGCGGCTCGACGCGCTTCTTGAACGCCTCGCCCTGATAGGTCAGCGCGATTTCGGCGCCGTGATCGACGCAAGCCTTGGCGATGCCGAAAGCGATCGACCGATTGTTTGCGACGCCAAGGATGAGGCCTCGCTTACCGGCCATCAGGCCCTGTCCACCCGCCATGTGCGCAATTCTCCGCAAGAATGTCTGCTTTGTGGAGCCCTATCGCACAGGCACAGGGCCCCTTCAAGCGTCGAAAACAGACTGGCTTGAGGAGAAAACTGCTTCGATCAGCCTTTCCGCTTACGCATCAGGGCTTCGAGATCGGCGTCTCCACCCTCCGGCAGCATCAGCCGCACATGGGCGTAGAGATCGCCATGGCCACCTACTTTTTCCGGCAGGCCCCTGCCCTTGAGGCGCAACACCTTGTCCGAGCTCGACCATGCGGGAACGTTGACCGCGAGCTTGCCGGTCGGCGTCTCGACGGCCACCTTGGCGCCGAGCACCGCGTCGGCGAGTTCGATAGGCAGGTCGACATGCAGGTCGCGGCCCTCGATGCGATAGCGCGGATGGCGGCGAATGTGGATCTTGACCAGCGCGTCGCCCGGCTGGCCGGGCCCCTGCTCGCCCTGACCCTTCAGGCGGATGGTCTGGCCCTCCTCGACATAGGTGGGAAGCTTGACCGCCATCTTGCGGCCGTCAGGGAACATCGCCGTCACCTTCTCCGCGGTGGCGGCCTCTTCGACGGTGATGTCCAGCGTGACATTGAGGTCAGGCGCCTGGACCGGCTGGCGACGGTCGCCACGGCCTGGACCGCGCCCACCCGAAAAGGCCTCGCCGAAGATCTGGCTGAAGATGTCGCTGTTGCCGTCGAAAGGATCGCCGCCCGGACGACCGGTGCGGAATTCGAAATGCGCCCCGCCGGGGCCCTGCTGACGGCGGAATCCGGCAAACGGATCGCCACCGGCCGCGCCCTCGAAGCCCTGGAATCTCGGCTTGCCGTCGGCGTCGATCTCGCCGCGATCGTAAGCTGCGCGGCGCTTCTCGTCGCCGACGATCTCATAGGCCTGGTTGGCGGCCGCAAAACGCTCTTTCGCCTTCGGATCATTCGGATTCTGGTCCGGATGATGCTGCTTGGCGAGCTTGCGGTACGCCGATTTTATTTCCTTGGCCGAGGCGTTCTTGGCAACGCCCAGCACCTCATAGGGGTCGCGCATGCTTCCTGCCTGAAAGAGAGATTGGGTCCACAGTTGCCCTCTATATGCGCTCGCATAGGAAGAAATTCCAGTGGTGCAAGATGCCAATGGAGACTGAAATTAGAGCGCCTTGAACTCCTGCATGCGCCAGCCTCCGGCGTCGGCAATGCACAGCTCGCCCTGATACATGGCGACGCCGTCGAAACTTTCCCGCGTCGCGTTGAAGCGGCGGCAGGTCAAGCCGCCATCCTTGAGTTCCACCAGCTCGGTGATCGAGCCGCGGGAGCCGGTGCCGGCATTGGCCCATGGCACCGCCTGGCCGCCGAGCTCCTGGATGTCGGCGGAAGACACCGCATTGCCGATCGTGGTCTGGTCCGAGTCGTTGTCGCTGCTTGCCGGCACGGCGGGCGCGGACGGCGCGCTGGAGGTGATGATCGAGCGGTCAACCTCCGCCTTCTCGAGGCTGAAGCCGCCGGCGCCACAGGCCGCGAGCGGAAGCGCCAATGTCAGCAACGCAGCCTTGGCGCTGGCCGAAGCAATAACGCTCCATTGCCCGCTGTCAAAAGCTTGCGCGATACGCGACAATCGGCGAACTCCTCCCGCAACGTTAAAAATTTGGAAAACTATGAACGAAAGCGAGTTAACAAGCGGTGACTTCGCCGAGGCTTTGGAGCCGTTCCGGCTGTTTGCCGAGTGGCTGGACGACGCCGTCAAGAGCGAGATCAACGACCCCAACGGCGTTGCGTTGGCAACCGTCGACGCCGACGGCATGCCGGATGTGCGGATGGTGCTGCTCAAGGGGTTCGACGAACGGGGATTTGTCTTCTACACGAATTTCGAGAGCGCCAAGGGCCGCGAGATTCTTGGCAGCATGAAGGCGGCGATGTGCTTCCACTGGAAATCGCTGCGCCGCCAGGTGCGCGTGCGCGGGCCGGTGGAGATCGTCAGCGACGCCGAGGCCGACGCCTATTATGCGACGCGGCCGCGCGGCAGCCGCATCGGCGCCTGGGCCTCCAAACAGTCGCGGCCGCTGGAAAGCCGTTTCGCGCTGGAGAAGGCGGTGGCCGAATACACGGCGCGCTATGCGATCGGCGAAATCCCGCGGCCGAAACACTGGTCGGGCTTCCGCATCTTGCCGCAGACGATCGAGTTCTGGCACGACCGCCCGTTCCGGCTGCATGACCGCATCGTGTTCTCGAGAAACGACGCCGGCGGCTGGGACAAGACGCGGCTCTACCCCTGAGGTCGCCGAGAGCGGAGATTTTCAGCCTTTCTTGCGGGTCATGAAGGCGGTCAACGCGGCGCGCGCCTCGTCGGACTTCAGCCGCTCGCGGAAATGCTCGCTCTCGACCTTGATGCGGGCGACGAGTTCCTCGCGCGGCTCACGCATCAGATCGCGGGCAATTTTAAGCGCCTGTGGCGGCTTGGCGGCGATCTCGGCCGCCGCAGCCAGCAGCGCGCCTTCCAGGGCGTCTTCCGCGACCACATCGTAGATCAGGCCGGCGGCCTTGGCGCGCTCAGCCGAAAAACCTTCGCCGAGACCGAGCAGCGCGAAGGCGCCCTGGCGGCCGAGGATCTGCGGCGCGAGCAGGCTGGAGCCGGCCTCCGGCACGAGGCCGAGGTCGACGAAGGGCGTGCGGAAGAGCGTGCGCGGCGTGGCGAAGGTCAGGTCGCAATGCAGATTGAGCGTGGTGCCGATGCCCACCGCTATGCCATCGACACCCGAGACCATCGGCTTCTCCGCCTTGGCCAGCGCCATCAGGAAATCCCACACCTCATTCCCGCCCTCGCCGCCGGTGGCGATCACCAGGAAATCCGCAAGATCGTTGCCGGCGGAAAAGGCACCGGGCACGCCGAGAAAGACATGGACGCGAACCGTCGGATCGGCATCACCTTCAGAAAGGGCGGCCGACATTTTCGCGTACATGGCACGTGTCAGCGCATTCTTCTTCTCAGGCCGGTTCATGCGGATGATCTGCACGGCGCCCCGGCGCTCGATGAGGATATGGTCGGTCACGATCGGTTCCTTCGGCTGACTGGCTGTTCAGGCGATCAGCGCCTTGCCGGCGGCGGCGAGGCTTTCGGCGCCGTCGATGACGCGCTCCTTGAGCGCGCGCGTCTCGCCTAGGAGGTTTTCGGCAAAGAAGCGGCAAAGCGCGACTCGGCCGCGGTCGGCTAGGCCGCCCTGCGCCAGATAAGCGCCGCCCGCGGCGAGCGAGATCAGGCGCAGATAGGGCGTGGCGCCAGCCATCGCGGCATCCGCCTTGCCGTCGGCCATCAGCCTTTGCAAGAAGCGCGTCGCCTCGTCGAGATCGGCAAGCGCGCGATCGAGATTGTCGGCGGTGCGGCCAAAACCCTCGATGTTGGAGGTGCGCACCGCATCGGCCATCGCTTTCAATTCGCCGATATAGCGATGCACGTGCTCGCCGCCGCCGAGCGGCAGTTTTCGCGAGACGAGGTCGATCGCCTGGATGCCGTTGGTGCCTTCATAGATCGGCGCGATGCGGGCGTCGCGATAGAGCGCCGCCGCGCCCGTCTCCTCGATGAAGCCCATGCCGCCATGCACCTGGATCCCCAGCGAAGCGACCTCGACGCCGACATCGGTCGAAAAGGCTTTTGCCAGCGGCGTCAAGAGATTGGCGCGGTCGCGCCAGTTGGCGGCGGCCTCGCCCTCGGCGACACGGGCACGGTCGATGGCGTGCGCACAGGTATAGGCGATAGCACGCGCGATCTGCGTCAGCGCCTGCATGGTGAGAAGATTGCGCTGCACGTCCGGGTGACGGACGATCGGCGCCATGCCGGACCCTGAATAATCAGATGCCTTGCCCTGCCGGCGCTCATTGGCATAGGCGATCGCCTTCTGCGTGGCGGTTTCGGCCACCGCAACGCCCTGCATGCCCACCGCGAGACGAGCGTTGTTCATCATCGTGAACATGCAGGCCAACCCTTTGTTCTCCTCGCCGACCAGCCAGCCGATGGCGCCGGGCGTCATGCCCTCAAAACCGTCGCCATAGATCATGGTGCAGGTCGGCGATGCATGGATGCCGAGCTTGTGCTCGAGGCCGGAACAGAAGACGTCGTTGCGGGCGCCGAGCGAGCCATCGTCATCGACCAGGAACTTCGGCACCAGGAAGAGCGAGATGCCGCGCGTGCCGGCGGGCGCGTCGGGCAGCCTCGCCAGCACCAGATGCACGATGTTGTCGGTGAAATCGTGCTCGCCATAGGTGATGAATATCTTCTGGCCGAAGATGCGGTAGCTGCCGTCGCCGGCAGGCTCGGCACGGGTGCGCAAAGCGGCGAGGTCCGAGCCGGCCTGCGGCTCGGTCAGGTTCATCGTGCCCATCCACTCGCCCGAGACGAGCTTGGCGAGGTATTTGGCCTTCAGCGCCTCGGAGGCGTGCTTGTCGAGCGCCTCGACCGCGCCCATGGTGAGCGTCGGACCGATGCCGAAGGCCATGGCGGCGGAGTTCCACATTTCGAGCGCGGCGACGCCGAGCATGGTGGGCAGGCCCTGGCCGCCATATTCGGCCGGCCCGGACAGCGCGTTCCAGCCGCCTTCGATCCAGCGCCGGTAAAGCTCCTTCCAGCCCGGCGGCGTGGTGACGGCGGCATCCACAAGCACCGCGCCATGCTCGTCGCCGATCTTGTAGAGCGGCGCAACCTCCTCGCTGGCGAAGCGCCCGGCCTCGGCCAGGATCGCGTCGACCAGGTCCTCGCCGAGGTCGCCGAAGGTGCCGGCGTCCAGCGCCGGCTTCAGGCCGGCCACCTGCTTCAGCGTGAAGGCGATGTCCTCGACCGGTGCGCGATACATTGTGCCTGCTTCTCCTCCAGTGCGGCCAACCGTAGTCGCGCAGCCGAAGCGAGACCATCCATTCTTCGGGCGGCCTACGCCCTTCTTTTTACGTAAACGTCAAACACGCGGATTTTGCAAGCGTAGACTTCGTCATCCACGGGTGGAGCGGGAGCGAAGCGGACGCGTACCACCCGAGGATCGTGTGTGTTGGTCCGGTGTCTGGTTTGAAGTGGGAAGGGGACCCGAGTGGATCCCTGGTCGTACTTGCGGACAGGCCGTGGCATGGCCCGGTCCCTTCCCACCGGTGAACCACCAGAATGGTCGCTGGCGCGTCACAAGAAGCGCGCCGGCCGACGGCACGCTGCCGCAGGAGCCGGGCCCGATCAGTTCGAGATTCAGTCGCTGTTCCGGCGCGCGGGTTGACAGCACTTCCTTAACCATAGCGGTTCAGGATCGTCCTCTGGTCAGTGGGGACACCCTGATTGAAAAAGCCGGCGCGACCTCTTCGCCGCCTGGCGCTTCTCGCGGCTGCGGTTGCGCTGGGCACGGCGGCAAAGGCCTCGGATTTCTCCGAGCCGTGGAAGAATGCCGACCGCGCGCTGGTGATCGACGCCTACGAATACAACTCCATCGATTGGGCTGAGCTTGCCACCGACAAGCGCATTGTCGGCTTCATCAACAAGGCGTCCGACGGGCTGCCGCCGCCCTATTTCTGCTTCGGCGACGAGACCGAGGTGAAGCTCTGCAAGGCGCTGTGGAAGCGCCATGCGGTGACGCGCGAGCTTTTCCAGACACGCAAGGTGGTGGCGAAGGCGCTCGGCCTGAAGTGGGGCGCCTATCACCTCGCCCGCCCCGGCAATCCGGTCGAGCAAGCCAACAATTTCATCGATTTCGCCGAGCCGGCGCCGGACGATCTCATTGCCCTCGACATCGAGGGCATCGACCCCACGCAATGGATGTCGCTCGAGGATGCGGAAGAATTCGTGCGCCAGGTGCATCGCCGCCTCGGCCGCTTCCCGGTGCTCTACTCGAACGGCAAGACCGCCCAGTACATCGCCGACAACCGTTACACCTACCGGCTGTTGTCGCGGTTGCCGCTCTGGTATGCGCGCTACAAGCCGGACATCGACGTGCATTTCCCGATGGGCAACTGGCAGGGTTACGCGCTCTGGCAGTTCGCGGCAAAGGCGAATTGCGGCCGCTTCAGCTGCCCCTATCGCGTGCCGGGCACGCCCAACGACATCGACGTCAGCGTCGCGCCGATGAAAGCCGATGCGTTGCGCCAGCAATGGGCCTTTGGCGGCTTGATCGACGTGCCGGCGGATTACCTCGCCTCGATCCCGGTGCCGATCCCGCGCGAAGCGGGCCTCGCCGGCAAGGTCACCATCACCTATGCCGATGTGGCGACGCCGCCGACCATCGAGGAAATGGTCGCGGTGCTCGGCGCGCGCTGGGAGAAATTCCGCGACGGATTCCGAATGCCGGTGGTCAAGACCGTGCCGCAGCGCCCGAGCTTCGGCATCGTGCAATATGTCGCCTGGAAACGAGCCGGACAGCGCACGCCCGAACAGCTCGACGCCGCCTTCGCGGCCGCCGATCCGGTCAGCACTGCATCGACGACGCTCGACCACCGCAGGCAGTAGTCAACGGCAGCGTCAACGATGATTGCCCAGGCTGGCATACATGCCGGTGGTGCGGAACTGTGTGGGCGTGATGCCGTAGCAGCGGCGAAACACCTTGGAAAAATAGTTGGGGTCGTCGAAACCGCACAGAACAGCGACTTCCTTTACCGGCAGGAAATCGGCCTTGGTCAGCAACTTGGCGGCGCGCTGCAGCCGCTGCTGCAGGACGAATTCGGCCGGCGGCAATCCTTCGCTCTCGGCGAAGCAGCGCGAGAAATGGGCGCGGCTGAGGCCGCTGATTTCGACCAGCTCCGCCACCGGCAGCGGCTTGTCGAGATTGGCGTTGATGTGATCGATGACCGACTGCATGGCGCTCTGCTTCTCGGCGAAGGCGTGCGAGCCGAAGACATCGTCGTAAAGCGCCATCGCCGCCTCATAGGCGATCGCCGAGGCCGCGCCCGGCGAGGCGGCGCCCTTGATCAGGCGCAGGCTGCAATCGGCAAGGTGATCGATGGTCGCCGGCTGCAGCCGGAACACGGGACCTGAGACGCTGAGGATCGACTTGTGGACGCGGAGCGCCTCCTCGCCGTTCATCGAGATCCAGAAATATTCCCAGCGGTCGCCCTTGGCCAGCCAGTAGCGATGGTTGTGCGGCACCAGCACCAGCAGCGTATCGCTCGCCTGCAGGCGGTAACTGCGGCTTTCATAGCGCAATTGCCCGGTGCCGCTGATCGTATGCTGGAGCACGGTAAACGGGGTCTGGCCGCGCTTTCGCCCGTCCCAGTCGTAAGTCTCGTCCTCGCGCACCTCGTAGCCGGTGCTGGTCGGCATGGCGTGCAGGCGCTGGCGCCCGCGCGGCAGCGAGATCGTGCGCATCAGCTTTCCATTGGCGATCAGATCCTGCAGCACAAAATTACCCTCGAAAGCATAATCCTTCTCTGGCCGCGCCAGCGAATAAGCGCATAATCCGGCTCACTCAAGAACGGGAAAGACCCGCGGTCGAGGAGCGGGCGGGAGGAGAAAGAGCCGGATTTCGGGCTCCACATGGCGAGCGCGCCTGCCGGCGCGCGGCCATATCCTCCCTTGCTGCTCCTTGCCTAACATTCGATTGGATCGAGGTGAAGGTGATGAGCTTCAAAATCGCTATTATTGGCGCCGGCAGCGTCGGCTTCACCAAGAAGCTGTTCACCGACATTCTCTGCGTGCCCGAATTCAAGGACATCGAATTCGCGCTGACCGACATCAGCGAGCACAATCTCGGGATGATCCAGGCGATCCTCGATCGGATCGTGGAAGCAAACGGGCTGCCGACCAAAGTGACGGCGACGACCGACCGCCGCAAGGCGCTGGAAGGCGCGCGCTACATCATCAGCTGCGTGCGCGTCGGCGGTCTCGAAGCCTATGCCGACGACATCCGCATCCCGCTGAAATACGGCATCGACCAATGCGTCGGCGACACGATCTGCGCCGGCGGCATCCTCTACGGCCAGCGCAACATCCCGGTGATCCTCGACTTCTGCAAGGACATCCGCGAGGTCGCCGAGACCGACGCCAAGTTCCTGAACTACGCCAACCCGATGGCGATGAACACCTGGGCCGCGATCGAATACGGCAAGGTCGACACGGTCGGGCTCTGCCACGGCGTGCAGCACGGCGCCGAACAGATCGCCGAGGTGCTCGGCGCGAAGTCGCCCAGGGAGCTCGACTATGTCTGCTCCGGCATCAACCACCAGACCTGGTTCATCGAGCTCAGGCTGAACGGCCGCGCGATCGGCAAGGACGAGCTGGTCGCCGCCTTCGAAGCGCATCCGGTCTATTCGAAGCAGGAGAAGCTGCGCATCGACGTGCTGAAGCGCTTCGGCGTCTATTCGACCGAAAGCAACGGGCATCTGTCCGAATACCTGCCGTGGTACCGCAAGCGCCCCGACGAGATCACACGCTGGATCGACATGTCGGACTGGATCCATGGCGAGACGGGCGGTTATCTCCGCTACTCGACCGAGACCCGCAATTGGTTCGAGACCGAGTATCCACAGTTCCTCGAAGCGGCTTCGAAGCCGATCGACCCGGCGAGGCGCTCCAACGAGCATGCCAGCCACATCCTCGAGGCGCTGGAAACCAACCGCGTCTATCGCGGCCACTTCAACGTCAAGAACAACGGCGTGATCACCAACCTGCCGCAGGACGCCATCATCGAGTCACCCGGCTTCGTCGATCGGTTCGGCATCAACATGGCCGCCGGCATCACGCTGCCCGAGCCATGCGCCGCCACCTGCATGTCCTCGATAAACGTCCAGCGCATGTCGGTGCATGCCGCGATCGCCGGCGACATCGATCTCTTGAAGCTCGCCATGCTGCACGATCCGCTGGTCGGCGCGGTGTCGACGCCGGAGGAGGTCTGGCAGATGGTGGACGAGATGGTCGTCGCCCAGGCCGCCTGGCTGCCGCAATATGCCGATGCTGTGCCGGCGGCAAAGGAGCGGCTTGCGAAGTCGAAGGTCAAGACCCGCGAATGGGCGGGCGCGGCGCGGCGCAACGTGCGCTCGATCGAGGAACTGCGCGCCGAAAAGGCGGGACTGAAACAGGCCGGCTGAGATTTCGGGCAGGCGGACCTGCAGGAGGCAGATCAGCCGAAAACGGCCCCCAAAATAAAGATCAAGCGGCGGGCAAGCAGCAGACGTTCAAAACATCTGGGAGGAGACAATGAGAAACTTACATAGAATTGGCATTGCCGCCGGACTGGCGCTCGGCGTTTCTATTCCGGTGCTCACC
The DNA here is from genome assembly GCF_001672435.1 of Mesorhizobium sp. AA23. Classification (NCBI taxonomy): domain Bacteria; kingdom Pseudomonadati; phylum Pseudomonadota; class Alphaproteobacteria; order Hyphomicrobiales; family Phyllobacteriaceae; genus Mesorhizobium; species Mesorhizobium sp. AA23. The sequence continues at coordinate 378,310 of NZ_LYTP01000028.1, read as the reverse complement.
GCTTTCGCTTCTGAACCGACGATCCCGCCCGAGCCGGCGACATTCCCGGCCGAGGGCAAGATCCATTATGTGGCGCGCGACTCCATCCTGGAGTTCAAGGCGCTGCCCGAATATCACGAGCCGGACTGGGTGACGGAGAAATACGTCAAGACCGGCAAGCTGCCGCCGCTCAAGGACAGGCTGCCCAAGGAACCGCTGGTCTTCAAGACCGCCAACATGCCGGACGGCATCGGCGTCTATGGTGACACGATGCGCCATGTCATCGGCGGCAGGCCGGAAGGCTGGAACTACGGTGCCGGCCAGACGCAAGGCTGGGGCGGCATCGACATCGCGCTTTCCGAATGCCTGACACGCACCGCGCCGCTGTTCCAGGTCGATGCCAAGGACACCGAGCCGCTGCCGAACCTTGCCAAGAGCTGGGAGTGGTCGAAAGACGGCCACAAGCTCACCATGCATCTCGTCGAAGGCGCCAAATGGTCGGACGGCGTGCCCTTCAACGCCGACGACGTCATGTTCTACTGGGACGACGAGGTCGTCGACCCCAACGTGTCGCCGCTCAACGGGGCGACGCCGGAAACCTTCGGCGTCGGCACGATGCTCAAGAAGATCGACGACTACACCGTCGAATGGACGTTCAAGGAAGCGTTTCCGAGGCAATATCTCTATGCGATGGCCTACGGCACCTTCTGCCCCGGCCCGGCGCACATTTTGAAGCCGCAGCATCCGAAATATTCGAAGAACACCTACGACCAGTTCAAGAACGCCTTCCCGCCGGAATACATGAACATGCCGGTGATGGGCGCCTGGGTGCCGGTCGAATACCGCCCGGACGACATCATCGTCATGCGGCGCAATCCTTACTACTGGAAGGTCGACGAGAAGGGGAACCAACTGCCTTATCTCAACGAGCTGCAATACAAGCTCTCGACCTGGGCAGATCGCGACGTCCAGGCCGTCGCAGGCTCGGGCGACTTCTCCAATCTCGAGCAGCCCGAGAACTTCGTCGCCTCGCTGAAGCGCGCGGCTGACAAGAACGCGCCGGCACGGCTTGCCTTCGGTCCGCGGCTCATCGGCTACAATCTGCGTATGAATTTTTCCGCCAATGGCTGGGGCAACCCGGACGAGCGAGGCCAAGCGATCCGCGAATTGAACCGCAACGAGGATTTCCGCAAGGCCGTGACCATGGCGATCGACCGCAAGGCGCTCGGCGACTCGCTGGTCAAGGGACCGTTCACCGCCATCTATCCCGGCGGCTTCTCCTCCGGCACCAGCTTCTATGACCGCAAGTCGACGGTTTATTACCCGTTCGATCTCCAAGGGGCCAAGGCCGAGCTCGCCAAGGCCGGTCTCAAGGATACCGACGGCGACGGCTTCGTGAACTTCCCGGCGGGCACCGCCGGCGGCAAGAACGTCGAGATCGTGATGCTGGTCAACAATGACTACACCACCGACAAAAGCCTTGCCGAGGGCGTCGTGGCGCAGATGGAGAAGCTTGGGCTGAGGGTCGTGCTCAACGGGGTCAACGGCACGCAGCGCGACGCGATCCAGTATTCCGGCCGCTTCGACTGGCTGATCCGGCGCAATGACCAGGAGCTCACCTCCGTTGTGCAGAACACGGAGCAACTCGCTCCGGTCGGTCCCAAGACTAGTTGGAACCATCGCGCGCCTGAAAGCGGCGAAGTCGATCTGATGCCGTTCGAGAAGGACCTCGTCGACATCGTGAACAAGTTCGTCACGACGCAGGACAACGACCAGCGCGCCGACCTGATGAAGAAGTTCCAAAAGATCTCGACCGAGCACGTCTACAATGTCGGGCTAACCGAATATCCCGGCGCGCTGATCGTCAACAAGCGCTTCTCCAACATCCCGCAGGGAACGCCGATCTTCATGTTCAACTGGGCCGAGGATTCGATCATTCGCGAACGCGTCTTCGTCGCAGCCGACAAACAGGCGAAATATGAGCTCTTCCCCGACGAGCTTCCCGGCAAGCCCGGAGACAAGGGGCCGATGAACTAGTTAACCTCCCTGACGAAGAGAACTCCGGTCGCGCCAGCTGGCGCGGCCGGACAAAGCCAAATCTCCGGTGCGCCCAAGGCGCGACCGGCCAGCAAAGGAAGCCGACCATCCATGTTGCGATTCCTGCTCATGCGCATAGCGTCGGCGCTTCCCGTGCTCGCCATCTTGAGCCTGGTCACCTTCGCCATCATCCAGGCGCCGCCGGGCGACTATGCCGACTACATCAAATCGCAGCTCATCAACCAGGGCGGCGCCTCCTATGCCGAGGCGGATGCACAGGCCCAGGCCTACCGGAAAGAACACGGCCTCGATAAGCCGCTGCCCGTTCAGTATCTCAACTGGATCGGCGGCATCGTCACGCGCGGCGATTTCGGCTACAGCCTCTACTACAACAGGCCGGTGGCGGACGTGGTCGGCGAGCGCCTGCCGCGCACGCTGCTCCTGGCGCTGGTCTGCCACCTGCTCGCCTCGGTGCTGGGCATAAGCTTCGGCATTTGGGCGGCGACCCGCCAGTATTCCTGGATCGACTCGACGCTCTCGGCCATCTCCTTCCTCGGCATGACGGTGCCGCGCTTCCTGATGGCGCTGATCATCGTCTACCTGCTGGTCTTCCAGTTCAACGTGTCGGAGATCGGCAGCTTCTTCTCGCCGCAATATGGCGGCGCGCCATGGTCGTGGGCAAAATTCCTCGACCTGGTCAAGCATGTCTGGCCGGTGGTGGCGATCGCGACCTTCGGCGGGCTCGCCTACAATATGCGCGTCATGCGCGGCAACCTGCTCGACACGCTCAACGCGCAATATGTCGAGACGGCCAAAGCCAAGGGCCTGACTGGCGGCGCCGTGGTGATGCGCCATGCCGTGCCCAATGCGCTGCATCCATTGGTCATGTATCAAGGCGTGGTGCTGCCCTACATGCTGACCGGCGAGATCGAGACGGCGATCATTTTCGCGCTGCCGACCGTCGGGCCGGCGATCGTGGGCTCGATGGCGGTGGGCGATGTCTATGTGACTGCAACCTTCATGATGGTTCTGTCGGCGACGCTGATCGTCGGCAACATCATCGCCGACATGCTGCTGGTCCTGCTCGACCCCCGCGTGCGCCAGTTCGGGGAGCACTAGATGCTGGCCCGCGATCCCTCGCCCCCGCCACCCGCCGAAGGAGCCGCGATTCCGGCCGCGCATGGCAACGAGAGCTACATCGCGCTTGTCTGGCGCCGGCTGAAGCGCTCCTGGACCGGCATGGCCGGGCTATGCCTGGTCGTGCTGCTGCTTCTCATGACCCTGTTCGCGGAATTCCTCGCGCCTCTTGACCCGAAAGCGACCGATATCGCCTTCGCGCCGCCGCAGGTGGCTAGCCTTCACGACAAGGACGGCAACTTCGTCGCGCGGCCAAGGATTTACGCGCTGGCCGAATCGACCGACCTCGACCCGGTGACCTTCCAGCCGATCGTCGGCCCCGATTACGATCATCCACGACTGCTCGGCTTCTTCGTCGAGGGCGCTCCCTACAAACTCTTCGGCCTCATCCCGGCGAACCGGCATTTCTTCGGCTCGATAGACGGCCAGCCGGTGCATTTCCTCGGCACCGACAAGTTCGGCCGCGATGTGCTGTCGCGCGCCATCTACGGCTCGCGCGTCTCGCTGATGATCGCGCTGACGGTGGTCTTCATCATCACGGTGATCGGCACCAGCGTCGGCATGGTGTCCGGCTATTTCGGCGGCCGGTTCGATGTCTGGATGCAGCGCTTCGTCGAACTGGTGCTCGCCTTCCCGCAACTGCCGCTTTACCTGGCGCTGACGACGCTGATCCCGGTCACCGCGCCGACCAATGTCTTTCTCGCCTTCGTCATCATCGTCATGTCGGCGCTTGGCTGGGCGCAGATGTCGCGCGAGGTACGCGGCAAGACGCTGGCGCTGGCGCGCATCGACTATGTGCGCGCGGCCATGGCGGTGGGCGCCACCGATCGGCGGATCATCATCCAGCACATCTTTCCCAATGTGATGAGCCATGTGATCGTCGCCGTGACGCTGGCGATCCCAACGGTGGTGCTTCTGGAATCCTTCCTCGGCTTCCTCGGCTTCGCGGTGAAGCCGCCGCTGATCTCGTGGGGCCTGATGCTGCAGGACACCGCGACCTATTCGGTCATCGGCACCTATCCGTGGATTCTGTCGCCGGTCGGCTTCGTGCTGATCACCGTTTTTGCCTTCAACGCGTTGGGCGACGGCCTGCGCGATGCCGTCGATCCCTATTGAGGTGGCAGGAATGACGACGATCGCGCTTGCCGAATCCTTCGCTCCCGCCGTCCGGCTCGACCATGACGGACGCCAGGACCAGCCGGTCATCGACGCCCGCAACATCGAAGTCGCCTTCAAGGTCGAGCACGGCTTCGTCGAGGCGGTGAAGAACGTCTCGTTCCAGCTCTATCGCGGCGAGACGATCGCGATCGTCGGCGAATCCGGATCCGGCAAATCGGTGACGGCGCGCACCGTCATGGGGCTCTTGTCGCGGCGGGCGACGGTATCGCCGAGGTCAAGCGTCGACTATCTCGGGCAAAATATCCTGAAATTCGCCGAGAGCGCCCGGCGCAAGCTGCGCGGCAATCGCATCTCGATGATCTTCCAGGAGCCGATGAGCTCGCTCAACCCGATCTATTCGGTCGGCAGCCAGATCGTCGAAGCGATCAGGGTGCACCGCAAGGTGAGCCGCAAAGAGGCCTGGGCGCGAGCGCTTCAGCTTTTGCGGCATGTCCAGATTCCCGAACCCGAAGCACGCCTCAAGCAGTATCCGCACCAGCTCTCCGGCGGCCAGCGGCAGCGCGTCATGATCGCCATGGCTTTGGCCAACGAGCCCGATGTACTGATCGCCGACGAGCCAACCACCGCGCTCGACGTCACCGTCCAGGCGCAGATCCTCAACCTGATCCGCAATCTGCAGAAAGAAATGCGGATGGCGGTGGTTCTGATCACGCACGATCTCACCGTCGTGCGCAAGTTCTCCGACTATGTCTATGTCATGCAGCATGGCGAGATGCGCGAGCATAACGTCACCGAGCGGCTCTTCGCCGATCCGCAGCATCCCTACACAAAGCGGCTGCTCGCATCCGAACCACACGGCCGGCCGAAGCCGCTGCCCGATAAGTCCAGCACGATCCTCGAGGCGAACGGCGTGCGCGTCTGCTTCACGCTGCGGCACGGCACGTTCCTTAAGCCGGACTGGCGCGAGCTGGTTGCGGTCGACGATCTCGACCTCAAACTTTGCCGTCACGAGACGCTGGGCCTGGTCGGCGAATCCGGTTCCGGCAAGACCACTTTCGGTCAGGCGCTGCTTCGGCTGCTCGACGCGAGGCGCGGCGAGATCCGCTTCGATGGCCAGCCGATCCAGGATCTCACGCGCGCCGAGATGCGGCCGCTGCGCTCGCGCATGCAGATCGTCTTCCAGGATCCGTTCTCCTCGCTCAACCCGCGCATGACGATCGGCCAGATCATCGAGGAAGGCCTGGTCGTGAACAGGATCGGGGCCACACGGCGCGAGCGGATCGAGCGGGTGCGTGAGGCGCTGGTCAGCGCCGGCATGCCCGGCGATATCCTGTCGCGGTTTCCGCACGAATTTTCGGGCGGCCAGCGGCAGCGCATCGCGATCGCGCGGGCCATCGCACTGGAGCCGGAATTCATCCTGCTCGACGAGCCGACATCGGCGCTCGATCTTTCCGTCCAGGCGCAGATCATCGACCTGCTGCGCAAGCTGCAGGACGAGCGCGGCTTGAGCTATCTCTTCATCTCGCACGACCTCAAGGTGGTGCGGGCGCTCTGCCACCGCGTGATCGTCATGCAGCACGGCAAGATCGTCGAACAGGGGCCCGTAGACGAGGTCCTCACCAGTCCCAAGACCGCCTACACCGAACGGCTCGTCCGGGCCGCTTTCGACGTGGCGTGACCATATTCCGGAGGCTCACAGTGGCAAGAAATCCCAGGATCACCTTCATCGGCGCCGGCTCGACGGTGTTCATGAAGAACATTGTCGGCGACGTGCTGCAGCGCCCGGCGCTGTCGGGCGCGACGATCGCTTTGATGGACATCAACCCGCAGCGGCTGGAAGAGAGCGCCATCGTCGTCAACAAGCTGATCGCGACCCTCGGCGTGAAGGCGAAGGCCGAGACCTATTCCGACCAACGCAAGGCGCTGTCCGGTGCCGATTTCGTCGTCGTCGCCTTCCAGATCGGCGGTTACGAGCCCTGCACCGTCACCGACTTCGAGGTGCCCAAGAGATATGGCCTGCGCCAGACGATCGCCGACACGCTGGGCGTCGGCGGCATCATGCGGGGCCTGAGGACGGTGCCGCATCTGTGGAGGATCTGCGAGGACATGCTCGCCGTCTGCCCCGACGCGATCATGCTGCAATACGTCAACCCAATGGCGATCAACACCTGGGCGATCGCCGCGAAATTCCCCCAGATCAAACAGGTTGGGCTCTGCCATTCGGTGCAGGGCACGGCGATGGAGCTGGCGCACGACCTCGACCTTCCCTATGAGGAGATCCGCTACCGCGCAGCTGGCATCAACCACATGGCGTTTTACCTCAAGTTCGAGCATCGCCAGCCGGACGGCTCCTACCGCGACCTCTATCCCGACCTTGTCCGCGCCTATCGCGAAGGCCGCGCGCCGAAGCCCGGCTGGAACCCGCGCTGCCCCAACAAGGTGCGCTACGAGATGCTGACCCGGCTCGGCTATTTCGTCACCGAAAGCTCGGAGCATTTCGCCGAATACACGCCCTATTTCATCAAGGAAGGTCGCCCCGACCTGATCGAGAAATACGGCATCCCGCTTGACGAATATCCGAAGCGGTGCATCGAGCAGATCGAACGCTGGAAGGGTCAGGCGGAGGCCTACCGCTTGGCCGACCGGATCGAGGTCGAGCAGTCAAAGGAATATGCCTCCTCGATCATGAACTCGGTGTGGACCGGCGAGCCGTCGGTCATCTACGGCAATATCCGCAACAATGGCTGCATCACCTCGCTGCCTTTAGACTGCGCGGCGGAAGTGCCGTGCCTGGTCGATGCTTCCGGCATCCAGCCGACCTATATCGGCGAGCTGCCGCCGCAGCTGACGGCGCTGATCCGCACCAACATCAATGTTCAGGAATTGACGGTGCGGGCGCTGATGAGCGAGAGCCGCGAGCACATCTACCACGCGGCGATGATGGACCCGCACACGGCGGCCGAGCTCGATCTCGATCAGATCTGGTCGCTGGTCGACGACCTGCTTGCAGCGCATGGGGACTGGTTGCCGGCCTGGGCGCGACCAGGCAAGAGCAAGGCTGCCTGATTAGAGCAATTTCAGGAAAAGTGAGAAGCGGTTTTCCGTCCGAAATTGCGTCAAAACAAATAGACGGGAGATTTCGCCGTTTCCGTGAAACGGTGAAATGCCCTATTTGCCGGTCTGCTCGCGCTCGACGGCGCGCCAGCCGATGTCGCGGCGGAAGAAACCCTGCGGCCAGTCGATATGATCGGTCGCCCCGTAGGCCTTTTTTTGTGCCTCCCCGACGGTTGCGCCGGTTGCGGTGACGTTGAGCACGCGGCCGCCATTGGCGACGAGCGCGCCGCCATTGATGGCGGTGCCCGCGTGGAAGATTTCGGCGCCGTCGCTGGCGGCCTCGTCGAGACCGCGGATGACCGAGCCCTTTTCCGGCGTGCCGGGATAGCCCCTCGCCGCCATCACCACGGTCAGGGCCGCGTCGTCGCTCCAGCGGACCGACATGTGCGCGAGCTGGCCGTCGACAGCGGCGTTGAGCAGGACGAGCAGGTCGTCCTTCAGCCGCATCATCAGCACCTGGCATTCGGGATCGCCGAAGCGGGTGTTGTACTCGATCAGCTTGGGGCCTTGGTCGGTGATCATCAAACCGGCGAAGAGGATGCCGGCGAAAGGCGCGCCGAGATTGGCCATGCCGCGCATCGTCGGCTCGATGATCTCGCGCATGGTGCGCTCGGTCATCTCGGGCGTCATCACCGGCGCCGGCGAATAGGCGCCCATGCCGCCGGTGTTCGGACCGGTATCGCCGTCGCCGACGCGCTTATGGTCCTGCGCGGTGCCGAAGGGCAGCGCGGTGGCGCCGTCGCAGAGGCAGAAGAAGCTCGCCTCCTCGCCGGTCAGATATTCCTCGACGACGACCTCGGCGCCGGCGGAGCCAAAAGCGCCGTCGAAACAGGCGTCGAGCGCGGCAAGCGCCTCCTCCAGCTTCATGGCGATGGTGACGCCCTTGCCGGCGGCAAGGCCGTCAGCCTTGATGACGATCGGCGCGCCCATCTTTTCGACATAGGCCTTGGCCGCGGCGAGATCGCCGAAGCGGCCATAGGCTGCGGTCGGGATGTTGAACTTGGCGCAAAGATCCTTGGTAAAGCCCTTCGAGCCTTCGAGCCGCGCCGCCGCCTTGGAGGGGCCGAAGACGCGGATGCCCCAGGCGCGCAAATCATCGGCAATGCCAGCCACCAGCGGCCCTTCCGGACCGACCACGACGAGGTCGATCTTCTTCTCCTGGCAGAAGGCGGCCACAGTGGAGTGGTCGGCGATGTCCAGCTTGACCAGTTCGGCGAAACGGCCGATGCCGGGATTGCCGGGCGAAGCATAGAGCTTCGTCAGCAGCGGCGACGCGGCGATCTTCCAGGCAAGCGCATGTTCGCGGCCGCCGGAGCCGAGAAGAAGAACGTTCATGGCCACCTCTTGCTGATCGTCTCCCCGAACCCGCTATTGGTCCAAGGGCGACGGGTCAAGGCATCTTGGCGTTTCGGGGGGCGATTGCACACGGGAAGATTGCCCACATCAAGACGCAATGAGGCAATTTGCCGATGGGAAACCGATCCCGCCCGGCCCAATCCAAAGTCGACTCAGCTCCGGAAAACGACAGGGAACCAGTCCTCGCGCAACTTCTGGCCGGGCTTGATGTGCTTCCCATGCAGCGCATTGTTCTCGCCCGCGACGCGCGCCTGCGCCTATCGAAGGCGGCACTCGCCTTCATCGAGACAGCGAAAGCATGGTTCGCCAGTCACGATGTTTTCACTGCCTGAGCGACAACGCGGCTGCTTGACGGCGCCCATCGCTGCTGCCACTCCAGCACGATGGAAACCATCCAGTCGAAAGCAGCCCAGGGCCGCGTCGCGGACGCGCCGAGCGGCCATTGGGTTTACCGGGTGCTGCCGCGCTGGCTGTGGCCCTATGCGCAGCTTGCGCGCTGGGACCGGCCGATCGGCTGGCAGCTGCTCTTGTGGCCCTGCTGGTGGTCGGCGGCTCTTGCGGCCAGCGCCTATCCGCGGCCGACGGATCCGCTGCTGACGCTGTTGCCCGCGCCCTGGTACCTGTTCCTGTTTTTCATCGGCGCCGTCGCCATGCGTGGCGCCGGCTGCACCTACAACGACATCGTCGACGAAGACATCGACAACCAGGTCGAGCGCACCCGCTCGCGGCCGCTGCCGGCCGGCAAGGTGAAGCGCCGCCAGGCCTGGGCGTTTCTGATCATCCAGGCGCTGGTCGGGCTCGCAGTGCTTTTGCAGTTCAACAGCTTCGCCATTCCGCTCGGCATCGCCTCGCTGGCCATTGTCGCGATCTACCCGTTCATGAAGCGCATCACCAATTGGCCGCAATTCGTGCTCGGGCTCGCCTTCTCCTGGGGCGCGCTGATGGGCTGGGCGGTCGAGTTCGGCGATCTCGATGGCCCCGCCATCATGCTCTATATCGGCTCGATCCTGTGGGTGATCGGCTACGACACGATCTACGCGCATCAGGACAAGGAAGACGACGCCATCGTCGGCGTGCGCTCGACGGCACGCCTGTTCGGCGACAACACGAAGACCTGGCTCACCGGGCTCTATGGCGGCACGCTTGCCTGCTTCGCCATCGCCTTTGCCTCGGCTCAAGTGCCGATGCCGGCGCTGGCCGGGCTGATTGCCGCCGGCGCGCATATGGCGCGCCAGATCATCCGGCTCGACATCAACGATCCCGATCAGTGCCTGAAGCTGTTCAAGTCGAACAACCAGGTCGGCTGGCTGATTTTTCTGGGGCTGATCGGCGGGGCGTTTTGGGTGGTGCTGAAGCCGCTGGTGTAGCGCCTCTCTTTCTCCCCTTGTCGTGGGAGGGTGGATCGGCGCGCAGTGCCGAGACGGTTGAGGGTGTTTCAGCGGAGTGAGAGCTCGGCGTTTCCTGGAGAACCCCTCATCCGTCGCCTTCGGCGACACCTTCTCCCACAAGGGGGAGAAGGGAAGGGTCGCTGCTATTCGCGCGCGATAATCTCCTCACCGCCGACGACGAGACGCAGGCCGAGATTGCCGGTCCTGCGGCGGGCGAGGAAGCGCGGGCGGCGCATGTTGGAGACACGGCCCTGGCGGCGTTCCTGCGGCGGCAGCGCTTTGATTGCGGCGCCCAGCGATTCCTCCAGCGTGCGGGCGACGCCGTCGGCCTCGATCAGAAGCATCGGCAGGCGATAAGCGTCGGCCCAGGCGCGCCAGTCGGCGGCGACGTCGTCGAGATCGTCGGCGACCAAAAGCGGCACCGACAGCATCGGATCATTGTGCAGAAGTTCCAAAGTCACGGTGACATTGCCGTCCGGATCCTCCATGGCGCGGGCGGCGACACCACGGAAGGCATTGGCGGGCAGCGCGATGATCGCCGGCACGCCGCTCATCTCCAGCGTGCGGCGAATGACGGCGCCGCGCGGGTCGATGGTGAAGGTTACATCGCCATAGTCGTCGCGCGTGGCATAGCTTACCATCTGCGGCAGGCGAAACGGGTCGAGACGCATGTTGCGCCCCGCCCAGACTGGCTTCAGTCCAGTGTTCATTCGAATGCCTTCCTGTTTCTCCTGAGGGCCGTTTTCCGGTTCTCTCCGGGCCGGTTTTTCCGGCCTCGTTATGCGGGAAACATTAGCGCTCGCTTCTTACCGCCGCGCTTAAGAAAGTCAGTTAAATTTTGCTGATCGGAGCCGATGGTTATCGGAATGCGACCAGCCACAAGATGTTGGAAGAATTAGATAACCTTACCGGGATTCATGATGCCGGCCGGGTCGAAGGCCGCCTTCACCCGGCGCATCAGATCGATCGCCATTGGCGGGGCCGTGGCGATCAGCTCGTCGCGCTTCAATTGGCCGATGCCGTGCTCGGCCGAGATCGAGCCGTGGAAGGAACGCACGACATCGTGCACGGCCTTGTTCATCGGGTGGTAGAGCTCAAGGAACGGGTCGTCCTGCCAATCCAGCGGGCGAGAGATGTTGTAGTGAAGATTGCCGTCGCCCATGTGGCCGAAGCAGACGACGCGGGCGCCGGGACAGACAGTCTGGACCACGCCTGCCGCCTTTTCGATGAACTCCGGGATCGAGGCGATCGGCACCGAGATGTCGTGCTTGATCGAGGCGCCCTCCGGCTTCTGGCATTCTGGCAGCGTCTCGCGGAAATTCCAGAAGGCGTCGCCCTGGGCAAGACTTGCCGACACCACCGCATCGCCGACGATACCCTGATCGAGGCCGGCCGAAAGAATCTCCTCGATCAGCGCCTTGCCATCTTCTTCCGAGCGACCTGAAGAGACCTGCATCAGGGCATACCACGGCCAGTCATCCGCCAGCGGTCGGGTGATCCCTTGCCCATGCTTAAGCGTGAAGTCGTAAGGCCGTTTGGCGATCAGCTCGAAAGCCGTGAGCGAAGCACCGGCGCGATCCATCGCCAAGCTGAACAGCGAGAGCGCTGCCTGGGGCGACGACAGGCCGGCGAAGGCAACCTCCCTGCCCTTCGGCTTCGGAAAGAGCTTCAGCACCGCGGCGGTGATGACGCCGAGGGTGCCCTCGGCGCCGACGAAGAGGTTTTTCAGATCGTAGCCGGTGTTGTCCTTCTTCAGCTTGCGCAGATCGTCGAACACTTCGCCGGTCGGCAGCACCACTTCGACGCCGAGGCAAAGCTCGCGCGCATTGCCATAGGCAAGCACGCCGGTGCCCCCGGCGTTGGAAGAGAGATTGCCGCCGATCTGGCAGGAGCCTTGGGCTGCAAGCGACAGCGGGAACAGCCGGTCGGCAGCGTCGGCCGCTTCCTGGAGCGTCTGCAGGATGACGCCGGCCTCGGCGGTGATGGTGTTCGACAGGACATCGATCTCGCGGATGCGGTTCAGCCGCGACAGCGAGAGCACGATGTCGCGGCCGGACTTGTCCGGCACTTGGGCGCCGACCAGCCCGGTGTTGCCGCTCTGCGGCACGACCGGCGTGCCGGTCTCGGTCGCGAGCCGCATGATGCGGCTCACTTCCTCGACGCTGCCTGGCCTCAGCACCAGCGGTGTCCGGCCATGCCAGAGGCCGCGCCGCTCGGCGATGTAGGGCGCGATGTCAGCCTGATCGCGCAGCGCGTATCTGTCGCCGACGATGGCAGCGAAGCGGTCGATGAGGGCAGGATCGAGGTCGAAGGGCTGGTCGTTCATGCGCCCAAACCTAGAGCAATTCCAGGAAAAGTGTGAAGCGGTTTTCCGTCCGGAATTGCGTCAAAACAAAGAGATAGGCTCAGTCGATCTTGTCACGCGGGGCGGCGGCGCGCGCGAGCCGGTCGTTGATCGCCTCGCCCAAGCCGTCGGCCGGGATCGGCTCGACGGCGATCGTGGCCGCGCCGCTGCGGTCGAGCGCCTGCATATAGGCGAACAGATTGGCGGCGGCCTCCCGCAGATCCCCCGCCTCGGAAAGATTGCGCAGCGCCACGGCATCCTGCCAGCCTTCAGCGCGAGCGCGGCCGAAGGCGAGCAGCGCCTCGCCGCTTGCGATCTTGCCGACGTTGAGCCGCATCAATGCGCCGGGCGCGTAATGCGAGGCGAGCATGCCGGGCGCCTGGATGCCGGCAGCACCGCGCATCAGCTTTGCGCCGGCCGCCTCTTCAATGTCCCCGGCAGCGATGCCGCCGGGTCGCAGCAGACGCAGCTTGCCGTCCTCGATCTTGACGATGGTCGATTCCAGGCCGACGGGCGTCGCGCCGCCGTCGACCACCAGCTTGATCTTCCCGCCGAGATCGGCCGACACGGCCTCGGCCGTCGTGGCGCTGATCCTGCCGGAGGAATTGGCGCTCGGCGCCGCGAGCGGCCGGCCCAATCTCGCGATCAGCTCGCCGCCGAAGCCTCTCGGCATGCGCAGCGCGATCGTGTCAAGCCCGGCTGTGACGAGCGGATGGATGCCGTTTTCCGCGCGCTGCGGCAACACCAGCGTCAGCGGACCGGGCCAGAAAGCTTCCGCCAGCTTTGTTGACAATAGATCGAATGTAGCAATGCGGTTTGCCATGGCGAGGTCGGCGACATGGGCGATCAGCGGGTTGAAGCGCGGGCGCCCCTTGGCCTCGAAGATACGCGCCACGGCAGCCCCATTGGTGGCGTCACCTGCCAGTCCGTAAACGGTCTCGGTCGGGATGGCGACAACATCGCCGCCTTCGAGCAGCGCCAGCGCCCTTTCCATCGCCTCGCCGACGCCAAGTATCTCAGCCAAATTCACCACCGATCCTGAACATGCCGGTCCCGTAATACGGCATGGCAGCAGGGGCAAGGGCGCGCATTGGCGATTTATCAATCCCTAAAATGTTAAGTTTCCGCGCAAGTCGGCATCAATTCGCCGACGCTAGGGTGCGGATTTCCGGTTGGTGGGCGGAGAGTTGTCGTGATGCGTATGTCTTGCTTTGATGCAATTGCGAACGGAAAGCTGTTACGTCCCTTTCCTGGAATTGCTCTAGGAGCGGTCGTTATCGGTCTTCTGACGACGAGCGGCTTGGCACAGGCTTCGTCCATCGTCGTGCTCGGCGCGGCGACCTCGACGCCATCCATTGTCAGGCTGGCCGCGATCGAGCCCGGCAAGGCTACACCGTCAGTTGTGGCGCTCGGCGAGCCGGTGCCAGCCGTCACCGATGAGAAAGTGGCCGCGATCCCGGAGAAATCCGGACAGAGGCACGCGCAGCCGCCGACGATCATTCGCGGCGGCATCGTCGGCGGCGCCTCGGCGACGCCCGCGGCGGCTGCCCCGGCCAAGGAGGCCGCGACACCGGCAAACGGCACCGCGCCCGCCGGCACGCCTCCCAACGGCACGGCTGCGGCCACGCCCCCCAACGGCACGGCTCAGGCTGCCCCCAACGGCGATACCAACGCTTCCGAGAACAACCCCGCCACGACGGCAACCGCGTCTGACGGCGAGACCCAACCGGAAGCCCAACCGGAAGCTGCCCCGACGCCGCCGCGGTTCAGCAAGGCGATGTAGGCGCGACGGCCTCCCGCGCCTTACGGAGCATGCAGCTTCCGACCGGCATTCTGGTTGTCAGCCGACGATTTTTGAAAAATCGGCGACCTGGTCGGTGGCGGCGCGGATGCGAGCAAGCAGGGCCAGGCGGTTGGCGCGCACGGCCTGGTCCTCATCATTCACGAGAACCCCTTCAAAGAATGAATCAACTGGTTCACGCAAGACGCTAAGCGTCAGCATGGCGGCGGAAAAATCTTCGTTTTGAATCGCTTGGCCGGCTTCCTTCTCGGCCTGATTCACCGCGGCCGACAGCTTCTTTTCCGCATCCTCGCGGAACAGCGCCGGCTCAACAATCTCGGCGACCCGTGTTTTCTTCTTCTCCTCGGCAGCCAGGATGTTGGCGGCGCGCTTGGTACCGGCAAGCAGGTTCTTGCCATCCTCCGTGTCGAGGAACTTGCCCAGCGCCTCGACGCGGCGAACGATCTGCAGAAGGTCGTCGGACTGCGGCGTGATGACGGCGTCGATAAGATCGTATCGTGCACCGCTCTCGCGGAGATATACCTTGAGGCGGTCATGGAAGAAGCCGAGGAGATCCGAAATTTGTGCGGCATCGCCGGCGAAGCTCGCAAAGGCGTTGGCGAAGACCGATGTCAGTCCGAGGCGAATGCGGTTCTCGATCAGGATCCGGACCACGCCGAGTGCAGCTCTTCTGAGCGCGAACGGATCCTTGCTGCCTGTCGGCTTTTCATCGATCGCCCAGAAGCCTGTCAGCGTGTCGAGCTTGTCGGCCAGCGCGACAGCAACCGACACCGGGTCGGTCGGCACCCGGTCGGACGGGCCTTGCGGCTTGTAGTGCTCCTCGGCGGCCGCGGCCACCGACGGATGCTCGCCCTGGAGCAGCGCATATTTGCAGCCCATGGCGCCCTGCAATTCCGGGAACTCGCCTACCACCTCGGTCTGCAGGTCGGCCTTGGCGAGCACCGCGGCGCGGGCGACGAGCGCGGTAATCTCCCCCCTCGAGGGGGAGATGTCGCCAGAGGCGACAGAGGGAGTCGTCTCGCGTGGAGTGCCAACCTCTTCCCTCTTCGAAATGCCAGAATGCGTCGCACCAGCCGAAGCAACCCCCTCTGGCCTGCCGGCCATCTCCCCCTCAAGGGGGGAGATCGACTTCGCCACCGTCGGCGCCAATTCTTCGGCCAAGCGCTTGATGCGCGCCACGCGCTGCCCTTGTGTGCCAAGCTTGGCATGGAAGGTGACGTTGAGATGGTCAAGGCGCGCCATGCGCTGGTCGAGCGGCTTCTTCAGATCCAGCTCGAACTTCGCCGCCGACTCTTGCAGCGTGCCGAGGTCGGGCAGATCGCCCTGGTCGGTCTTCCAGAAATAGAGGGCGTCTGAGAGACGCGCCCGCACCACCTTGCCATTGCCGTAGGCGATCTCTTTGCCGCCGTCCTTCGCTTCGATATTGGCAACCAGGATGAAGCGATCGGAGAGTGGCGATTGGCCAATCTCCCCCCTTGAGGGGGAGATGCCCGGCAGGGCAGAGGGGAGTGCCTCGCGCTGAGAGAACGGCGGGACGGCACCCCCCTCTGTCGGCTTCGCCGACATCTCCCCCTCTAGCGGGGAGGTTGGGCGCGACGTCACGAAGCATTTCTGATTGGCGCGAATGGTTAGGCGAATGACCTCGGCCGGGATGGTGAGAAAATCCTGCTCGAACTCGCCCATCAGCACGACCGGCCACTCGACCAGGCCGGAGACCTCTTCCAGCAGGCCCTCGTCCTCGACGAGATCGAGGCCGTTGGCGAAGGCGACATTGCGGGCATCGGCCAGGATGATCTCCTTGCGCCGGTCGGCATCAAGCACGACCTTGGCCGCTTCGAGCTTCGCCACATAGTCGTCGAAGCGGCGCACGGTGATCGTGCCCGGTGCATGGAAGCGGTGGCCGTAGGTGACGTTGCCGGAGCGGATGCCGTCGATCTCGAAATCGACCACCACCGGCTCCTCGGTCTCGGGGCCGAAGGTGCAGACGATCGATTGCAGCGGCCGCACCCAGCGCAGCGAGCCGGGCTTGGCCGAGGCCGCGCCCCAGCGCATCGATTTGGGCCAGGGAAAGTTCTTGATGATGCCCGGCACCAGCTCGGCGATGATCTCTTCCGCCGCCCTGCCCGGCTTCGAGATGTGGGCGACGTAGAAGTCGCCCTTTTTGGGATCCGAATGGACATGCGCCTCGGCGATCGACGAAAGGCCGGCCTTGCGCAGAAAACCCTGCACCGCCTGGTCGGGCGCGGTGGTCGAGGGGCCCTTGATCTCCTCGCGAATGTCCTTCGAGCGCGCCGTCAGCCCGCGCACGTCCAGCGCCAGGCGGCGCGGCGTCCAGTATTCGCGCGCCGCCTCATAGGTCAGACCCGCCTCGACCAAGCCGTCGGTCAGCATCTTGCGAAGATCGCCAGCCGCCTTGCGCTGCATGCGCGCGGGGATTTCTTCCGAGCGGAGTTCTAGGAGTAGGTCAGGCATCAGTTAGCTCCTTACCCCCCCCTTGGTGGGGAGGGTCGGCGCGCAGCGCCGGGGTGGGGTGGCGGCGTTTCAGCCGCCAGCACCTTCGGCACCATCGCGCAGACCAAGGTGTGATTTTCGTTCTTCCACAGCCGCATAGATTGTATCGAGAACGGAATCCAGTTCGTTTTTTATCTCGTGGTTAGCCCTGGCTCTCAAACCATCTCGTTCGGACTGCATCATGGCACTGCTGGCCATCAAAGCCATGTTGGAAGCCATCCACCTCGATGATCAGCTTCAGCCGATGGGAGATAAAGTCAGGATAGTAACCGCCAACCGACGCTTGTCGACGAAAGTGCGTTCCTTCGACCGGAATACGCCAGAGGTGCCGCCACAGCCTGCGTTCCTCCTCGGTCATTGCCGCGCGCAGCCTTCGTGCGGACTGCAGCTTGAACCGATCAAGTTTTGGCATAGGGAAGCGCCCGTCACCCCACCCGCCGCTTCGCGGCGACCTCCCCCATCAAGGGGGAGGTAGAGGGCGCATAGCAACTCGGCTCGCGCCTGTCACCCTGCCTGCCGGTCGGCAGTTCGAGCTATTTCAGGAAATTTTCAGTTCTTTGTCGGGACGACGCGAGCCCACCCGTCATAAGAACAGACACCCCATGAACCAAACGCAGTGCTGAAGCGACCAACGCTCAGACGGAGAACTATTGGCTGAACGACCATGAAGACGGCATCGAGAATCCTGCAGATCCTGGCACTGAGCGCCTGCTTCGCCGCCCAGATGCATGGCACATTCTCGATGCCGGGCGTGCGACAGGCACTGCGGACGATTGATGCCGCGACAGTCCAGATCACGTTGCCGATTGCAGCCGCCGCCGAGATCGCCAGCGTGACTTTGGGCTAAGTCGCCAAGCCGCCCGCGCGCGTTTGCAGGAACGCCTCTCCGCAAGCCTTGGCAAGGTTGCGCACGCGCAGAATGTAGCTCTGGCGCTCGGTCACGGAAATCACGCCGCGGGCGTCAAGCAGATTGAAGACGTGGCTTGCCTTGATGCACTGGTCATAGGCGGGGAAAACCAGACGGTGCATCGACGAATTGTCGTTCGACGCCGGCGCGCCGGCGGCAAGCAGCGCCTTGCACTCGGCTTCGGCGTCCTCGAAATGCCGAAGCAGCATCGCCGTGTTGGCGAATTCGAAGTTGTGGCGCGAATATTCCTGCTCGGCCTGCAGGAACACGTCGCCATAGGTGACCTTCTCAGGCCCCTCGCGGCCGTTGAAATTCAAGTCATAGACATTGTCGACGCCCTGCACATACATGGCGAGGCGCTCGAGCCCATAGGTGAGCTCGCCCGCCACCGGCGCGCATTCGATGCCGCAGACCTGCTGGAAATAGGTGAACTGCGACACTTCCATGCCGTCGCACCAGCACTCCCAGCCGAGGCCCCAGGCACCCAGCGTCGGGCTCTCCCAATCGTCCTCGACGAAGCGGATGTCATGCAGCAGCGGATCGACGCCGATGGCTTCCAGCGAGCCGAGATAGAGTTCCTGCAGGTTCGGCGGGTTCGGCTTCAGGATCACCTGATATTGATAGTAATGCTGCAGCCGGTTCGGGTTCTCGCCGTAGCGGCCGTCCTTCGGCCGACGCGACGGCTGCACGTAAGCCGCGTTCCAGCGCAACGGGCCGAGCGCGCGCAAGGTGGTGGCGGGGTGGAAGGTGCCGGCGCCGACTTCCATGTCGTAGGGCTGCAGGATGACGCAGCCGTAAGCTGCCCAGTAGTTGTGCAAGGTCAGGATCAGCCCCTGGAAGGAGCGGCTGGGATGCATGTGGGCAGGGATCTCGACGGTCACGGCGGCCTCGGAAAGCGCTGGGAGTGGGCTTTCCCTAGTTGCCGGGCCGGCAAGCGTCAAGGCAGGGCGCCGCATCGAGGAGAGGTTGAACGCTTTGCCGGCGGGTGGCCCATTGCCGGCCGCTCACGCGGGCCGTTTGCTTCGGCGAGCCGCAACGACAAAGGTTCCCGCCATGCTCGGTCAACTCACCGTCCGCCCCGTCACCCAGCAGGATTACGAGCAGTGGCTGCCGCTCTGGGACGGCTACAACGAATTCTACGGCCGCTCGGGCGAGACCGCGCTTGCCGGCGAGATCACCCAGATGACCTGGTCGCGCTTCTTCGACGCTTACGAGCCGGTGCATGCTCTGGTGGCCGAGCGCGACGGCAAGCTTCTCGGCCTCGTCCATTATCTCTACCACCGCTCGACCACGGCGATCGGGCCGAACTGCTATCTGCAGGATCTCTTCACCTCACAAGCCGCGCGCGGCCAAGGCGTCGGCCGGGCGCTGATCGAAGGCGTTTACGAGTGCGCCAAAGCCGCGGGCTCGGGTCGCGTCTACTGGCTGACGCACGAGACCAACCACACCGCCATGCAGCTCTATGACAGGATCGGCGAGCGCTCGGGGTTCGTCGTCTACCGCAAGATGTTTTGAAACGTTGCGGGGCCCCCAAGGGCCCCGCCAAACTGCAGAAATGTGCGCCTCAGCCCTTCGGCGCCGCGGGCGGGACCGGTTTCAGCTTCGGCGTTTCCTGCGCCGTGTTGGACTCGATCGGCGGCAGGCCCTTCAGCAGCTTCTGCTGCAAGGTGGCGAGCACATCCGGGTCCGGCTTCAGGTCGCGTGCCTGGGTCCACTGGAAGGTCGCTTCCAGCTTGCGGCCGACGCGCCAATAGGCGTCGCCCAGATGGTCGTTGAGAACCGGATCCTCGGGCTTCAGCGACACGGCGCGCTCCATTTCGCGCACGGCGTCGTCGAAGCGGCCGAGGCGGTAATAGGCCCAGCCAAGCGAGTCGACGATGTAGCCGTCGCTTGGCCTGAGATCCACGGCCTTCTGGATCATCGCCAGGCCTTCCTTGAGGTTCGTGTTCATGTCGACCCAGGAATAGCCGAGATAGTTCAGAACCTGCGGCTGGTCGGGCTGCAGTTCCAGCGCCTTGCGGAAATTGGGCTCGGCCTTCGGCCATTCCTTCAACCGCTCATAGGCGATGCCGCGCTGGTAGAAGATGTTCCAGTTGGCGGCAGTCGGCGTCTTCAGCTGTTCGACCGCCTTGTCGTAGAGATTGGCAGCCGAACGGTAGTCCTCCTTGGAGGAGTAGACGCCGCCAAGCGCCAGGTAGCCGCGCATGTCGGTCGGGTGCGCATCGACATAGCCCTTGAGATGCGCGATGGCTTCGTCGTGACGGTCGATGTCGGCAAGGTTCAGGCCAAGCTGCAGCTCAGAAAGCTCCTTCAATGGCGAGGAGGCCGGAATGCGCCGATAGAGCGCGATCGCGCCTTCGCCGTCCTTCAGCTGCTCGGCGACGGCGGCCAGCTGCACGAGGGCGGCGTCGCTGTCCGGCTTCAGCGCCAGCGCATATTGCAGATAGAGCCTCACGAAAGGCTCGCCGCCGCCACGGTTGAGCGCGGTGGCGAGGTCGAGCAGGATTTCCGAGGCACCGTCGGCCGGGGTAGCGACTAGGGGCTCGATCTTGTCGCCCTTGCTGATCCTGTCGCGCAGCGTGGTGATTTCGAGCTTGCCAGGCGCGAAGGCTTCGGCCTGGTTCAGCACCGCCATCGCCTTTGTCTTGTCGCCCTTGCGGGCGAGGAACGAGGCATAGGCCTGGGCATTGCGCATCCACGTCTCGGGCGCGGAGCCGCCGGCGGCGGTATCGGCCAGGGTGGCGGCGTAGATCTCATCGGCCTTGGCGGAAAAGCCGGCGGAGTCGGCGATGAGGGCGCGATGGAAGGACTTGAACAGGCCGAACCAGTCCGGACCCTTGAGCTTGTCGATCGAAGCCATCGCCTCCGAGGCATCGCCCGCGCCTTCCTTGGCCCAACCGTCCATGATGCCGGAGAGCAGCCGGTCGAGATCGGATTCGAGCGACAGCTTCAGCCAGTACTGAGCCTTGGCGTAGTCCATCTTGTGGAAGGAATCGATGGCAAGCGCCAGACGTGAGAAGCGCTCGACATCGGGAACTTCCTTGAGCTTGTCGGCATAGACCAGCGATTCCTCGAAGCGGCCCTGGGCGACCAGCGCCAGCATGAGGCTCTGCTGCAGTTCGGTGTCATTGGGGGCAAAGGCGAGGGCCTGCTTGTAATAGGCGATGGCATTGTCGAGATCGTTGTCGCTTTCGGCAATATGGGCGGCAAGATAGGCGCCCGAAAAGGACGTGATCTGGACCGGTTGGGAGTTTTCCTTGGCATGGGCAGGCAGCACCGACAGCGCCACACCCGTTAAAAATGCCAGCCTCGTCAGCCAGCGCGCACGTCCTTGCCGCATTGTATCCCTTTCAGCCAGACGCGATCCCCCCTTGGCGGACCGCCCACAGAGTCGATGTTTTCCCGACAAAGCATGGCCTTTTTGGGGTCAGGCTTCAATCCGCAGCGAATCACAATGCAATCATCGGGCTTAAAAAATACGGCGTGCGTCCAAAAAGTCCGGCGCGGGAAGCCGCAGACGGCGCCGCCTAAAGACGCGTATCTTGGAATCCGCTGAGGGCAACCGCGCTGCACAGGTCGGACCATTCGCAGCCCGAGCACGCCTGACGCGTCAGGCCAGAGGAAAACGCCTTGCGCATCGGCGCCAGGCTGGAGGCATCCAACACGAGCCGGTCGCCGGCCTGGACGGACCGGCCCAGGAGAGCGCCGACGTCGCGCGCCGCGAGCCCGTCGCGCTCGGCGGCGCCTTCGCCCAGGCAGTGCGGCTCGGGCTCGACCAGCATCGGGGCGCAGATGTCGTCCGGCCCGGACACGATCAGGACCGCCTCGCCGTCGCCCAGCCGCTTCACCACCTTGTCGTAATTGGCGGTGAAAGCGGGCGAGTAGCCTTTGCCGACATAGGTCAGCAGGCAGAGCAGATGATGGGCGCGCAGCCTGACAGTCATTGCGTCTTTGACGAGCGGTCGCGCGGTTCGGCCCGATAGGTGGAAAAGAGCTTCAGCGTCGCGGCGCCCAGCGCCGACTTCAGGAGGCCGCCGACAATGAAGGGTAGGAAGCCGAAGGTGATGGCCTTCTCGGCGCCGATCATGGCGGCAAGCCAGGCCGTGCCGAGAACCAGGCAGAGAAGGTTGCCGATGAGCATGGCGGCGAGAGCAAGCATCACCCGATTGCCGTTCCAGCCGCGCTCGGCCAGCCAGCCGACGATCGCACCGACGATCGGGAAGGAGAAGAGATAGCCGCCGGTCGGGCCCATAAAATGCTGCACGCCGGCCGCACCGCCGGCCAGAACCGGGAAGCCGGCGGCACCCTCGACAAGCCAGGCCGCGATGGTGAGCGCGCCGAAGCGCCAGCCATAGAGCGCACCGACCAGCGTCACCGCGAAGGTCTGCATGGTCACCGGAACCGGCACCATCGGCACCTCGATGTAGGACGACAGCGCCAGGAACAGCGAGCCGAGGACGACGGCGCCGAACTGCCAGGCAACGGAGCGGCTGTGCAGTTGGAGCGGGCTGAAGGAAGACTGGCGGGTCGAAACGGCGATGTTTGTCACGGTGAGGTCCCTGGTTGAGTTGAAATTATAGATAATTCCTGCAATCGATCTATTATCGAATCCATATTTTTGCGGAGATGGCAAGCGCTGCCTTGCGGAGGGCAATGAGGCTGAGCCATTCATGGGCAATCGGGGCGCCCAAAACCGACATTTGACTGCCATTGAGCGCAGAAAGGCAGCTGTGTCTGCGTTCTCGCGCTAGCCGACGATGGCGAAGGCGTCGCGAGTCCTGCCGGAAGCGGTCTTGACCGGTTTTTGGCCGATCCATTGCACATGCCGGCCGAGCGTGGCGGCGGCCGATTCCGTGTTGCCTTGCCTCAGCGCGCTCAGGATCGCCCGGTGATCCTGATCGGTGCGGGTCTCCCATTCGGAGCGCCAGGCGGCGAACAGGAAACGCGCGCTTGCGGCATGCAGGTCGTCGATGGTGGAAAGCAGGCGCGGCATGTTGCAGGGCGTCAAGATCAAGCGGTGGAAGGTGCGATTGGCCTCCTCCCAGGAGCGGACATCGCGGGATTTGTCGCCCGCCTTGGTCGCCTCCTCGGCGCGGTCGAGGATCGCCGGCGTCAGATGCGGCGCGGCGTGGCGCAGCGCCAACACTTCGAGCGCGGCGCGCATCTCGGCCACTTCCCTGACCTCGCCGAGATCGAAAGCGGCCACACGCACGCCGCGGCGCGGCTCGCTGATCGCCAAACCCTGCGCCTCGAGGCGGCGGAAGGCCTCGCGCACCGGCACGTGGCTGGTGCCGAATTCCTCGGCGACATGATCCTGGCGCAGCCGCGATCCGGGCTCGATAGCGCCCGCAATGATGCGGTCCGCCAGTTCCTTGCTGATGCGGACGGCGATCGTGTCCTCTGTGGTGGCCATGTTTTATAGATAATTTGCTGAGCTGCCGTTTGTCGAGACGGCCAGAGCGGAATCACAGGCGCCCGCCCGGCGGACGCCAGGCGATGCCAAGGAGAACCGACAGGCGCTCAGTTGACGCGGCTGATGCAGAAATCGATGACGTCGATCAGCGCCGATTTCTGCGGCGTCGCCTCCAGCGGCGCGAGCGCGTCGCGGGCGATCTCGCCGAAGTGACGGGCGCGGCCAATCGTGTCGGCGATGGCGCCATGGCGGGTCATCAGACCGATCGCCTTTTCGAGCCCGGCATCGTCGGCGACATTTTCCTCGATGGCGCGCTTCCAGAAGGTGCGCTCGGCCTTGGTGCCCCGCCGATAGGAGAGGATCACCGGCAGCGTCACCTTGCCCTCGCGGAAATCGTCGCCGACATTCTTGCCGAGATCCTTGCTGGAGCCGCCATAGTCCAGCGCGTCGTCTATGAGCTGGAAGGCAAGGCCGAGATTCATGCCATAGGAGCGCAGCGCCGCCCGGTCGGTGCGGGAAGCGAGCGCGATCACCGGACCGACCTCGGCGGCGGCCGAGAACAGGGCGGCGGTCTTGGCCTTGATGACGGCGAAGTGCTCGTCCTCGGTGGTCTCCAGATTCTTGGCAGCCGCAAGCTGCATCACCTCGCCCTCGGCGATGATGGAGGCGGCGCTCGACAGGATGTCGAGAGCCTCCAGCGAGCCGACTTCGACCATCATGCGAAAAGCCTGGCCGAGCAGGAAGTCGCCGACCAGCACGCTCGCCTGGTTGCCCCAGATCATGCGCGCCGTCTTCTTGCCGCGGCGAAGCGCGCTCTCGTCGACGACGTCATCGTGGAGCAGCGTCGCGGTGTGCATGAATTCGACTGCGGTGGCGAGCTTGACGTGCCCCTCGCCCGCATAGCCGAACATCTGGGCGGCGGCGAGCGTCAGCATCGGCCGCAGCCGCTTGCCGCCGGACGAGATCAGGTGGTTGGCGACCTCCGGGATCATCTCGACGTCGGAGCCGGCCTTCGACAGGATCAGCTCGTTGACTCGTCCCATGTCGGCTGCCGTCAGGTCGATGAGATCCTGGATGGAAGCAGGTTCCCGCTTGCCTTCGATATTCAGAACGACACCCACCACGATCACTCCCGTCTCATTGACGCGCCCGACAACACCCTGGTCCCGGTGGGACTCTAGGTCGGCACAACCGCGCACGGCAAGAGGCGAATTGGCGCGGTTTGGCTGGCGCTGGGCTGGCCTGGCGTTTACATGAGCGCCGCAACCTGCGATTTTCATTCCATGATCGAGCTTGTCCGCACCAACGACGCCGTCCTCATCTCCTTCGTCGAATCGCTCATGCGCGACGCCGGCATCGCCTGCTTCGTCGCCGACCAGAACATGAGCGTGCTCGACGGATCGATCGGCATCCTGCCCAGGCGCGTCATGGTCGATGCCGAGAAAGCCGATGCCGCGCGGCGCATCCTGAAGGATGCCGGTATCGAGAACGAGATCCGCCGGCAATAATGGCAGCATCAACCGCCCTCGCCCCGGACACGCCGGCCCACACGGTCGACGCCTTCCATCGCGGGCGCTTCTGGCTGGTGCAGCCGCGACAAGGCCACCGTGCCGGCATGGACGCCATGATGCTGGCTGCTGCCGTCCCGTCCGGCTTTTCCGGCCGGCTCGCCGATTTCGGCGCGGGCGCCGGTGCGGCGACGCTCGCCGTGCTGTCGCGCTGCCCTGAGGCCCACGCGGTTCTGGTCGAGCGTTCCGAGGAGATGGCGGCCTTTGCCGCCGCCACGCTTGCCCACCCCGGCAACGCGCATCTCGGCGACCGCGCCTCGGTGCTTAAGGCCGACGTCACGCTTGCGGGACGGGCACGGCACGGAGCCGGACTTGCCGACAATTCGTTCGACTTCGTCGTCATGAACCCGCCCTTCAACGCGGCACAAGACCGCGCAACGCCGGACGCGCTGCGCAGAGAAGCGCATGTCGCGGAGGACGGCCTGTTCGAGCGCTGGATCAGAAGTGCGGCCGCCGTCGTCAAGCCGCGCGGCGGACTGGCGGCGATTGCGCGGCCGGAGCAGCTTGTCGCCATCCTGGATGCGATGGAAGGCCGCTTCGGCGATGCCGAGATGCTCTGCGTGCACCCGCGCCCAGACGCGGCGGCGATCCGCATCGTCGTCAGGGCGGTGCTCGGCGCGCGCGGAAAACTGTCGATCCGGCCTCCGCTCACCTTGCACGGCGCATCCGGCAACGAGCCGACGGAGCGGACCGAAATGATCAACAACGGGCTGGCGTCGCTGTTCGGCGATTGATCAGAGGCCGGCGATGCGGCATTGCCGTTGCGCGGCGAATTCCTACATGCCCGGGAGCAAGGATGAGGTCTGACCTTGCTCTAGCATCTCTTGTGGAGACAAGCTTTCGTGAAACGCTTCTTCAACCGCCTGCTGCCGAAATCCTGGCGCTCGACAGTCGTCACCATTCCGGTCATCCGGCTGCATGGCACGATCATGCCCGGCGGCGGCCAGTTCCGGCCAAGCCTGTCGCTCGCCTCGACGGCCGGGCTCATCGAGAAGGCGTTCGGCTTCGACGCGCCGGCGATTGCGATTTCGATCAACTCGCCGGGCGGCTCGCCGGTGCAGTCGCGGCTGATCTTCAAGCGCATCCGCGACTTGGCGGCAGAGAAGGACAGACGAGTGCTCGTCTTCATCGAGGATGTGGCGGCCTCCGGCGGCTACATGATCGCAATCGCCGGCGACGAGATCTTCGCCGACCCTTCCTCGATCGTTGGCTCGATCGGCGTCGTCTCCGCCTCCTTCGGCTTCCCGGAGCTGATGAAGAAGATCGGCATCGAGCGGCGCGTCCACACCGCGGGCCAGAACAAGGCCGTGCTCGACCCCTTCAAGCCGGAAAAGAGGGAAGACGTCGAGCGGCTGAAAGCCTTGCAGCTCGAAGTGCACGAGACCTTCATCGATCTCGTCAAGGAACGGCGCGGCACCAAGCTCAAGGACGACCCGGATCTGTTCACCGGACTGTTCTGGACCGCCAAAAAGGGTCTCGAGCTCGGCCTCGTCGATGCGCTGGGCGACATGCGCAGCGTGCTCAAGACCCGTTTCGGCGAAAAGACGCAGCTCAGGCTGATCACCGCGCCGCGCGGGCTTTTCGGCCGTTTCGGCTTGTTCGGATCGCGTTTTTCGGCGCCGGACATCGCCGCGGCCGCGGCCAGCGGCGTCATCGATGCGGCGGAAGAGCGCGCGCTGTGGGCGCGCTTCGGGCTTTGAAAAAGCCATGATTGCGTCTAGCATGGCCGCTTGACCGACCCATCCGGCCGGCCTTGCCGCGAGAAACGCGGGAGGAGTTGTGAGATGCCGCAGATCATTTTCTTCGTTGTCGTCGGCGCCGCCGCCTATTTCGGTTATCGCGCTTTCGTACGCGAGGCCGAGCGCGTGACGGCCAAGATCCGGCGCACCGAGAAGCAGGCGGCCAACGGCACGATGGGAACGCTGGTCAAGGATCCGAAGACCGGCGAGTACCGTCTGGCTAAGGACTGAACACCATCTCGCCAGCAGCCGACATTCTGGAGGCCGAGGCCAAGTCCCGGACATGGCTTGCGCCTGCCAAGATCAACCTCGCGCTGCACGTCACCGGACGGCGCGCCGACGGTTATCACCTACTCGACAGCCTTGCCGTGTTCACGCGCTTCGGCGACCGGCTCGAGATCGAGCTGGCGCAAGACGATGCGTTCTCGGCGTCTGGTCCCTTCGCCGCCGGCGTGCCAATCGATGGCGACAATCTGGTACTCAAAGCGCGCGACGCGTTGCGGCGGGAAGCCGGCGCGCAACAGGCGCCACCAGTCGCCATCCGGCTGGAGAAGAACCTGCCGGTCGCTTCCGGCGTCGGCGGCGGCTCGAGCGACGCGGCGGCGGCGCTCAACGGCCTTTCGCGCCTCTGGGAGCTCGACATCGGGGAGGCGGGGCTGGCGCGGATCGGGCTGACGCTCGGCGCCGATCTCCCGATGTGCCTCAAGGCAAGGCCGCTAATTGCGCGCGGCATCGGCGATGAACTGTCGCCGCTGACGGAGTTTCCGGCGCTGGCGCTCATCCTGGTCAACCCGGGCGTGGCCGTTTCGACACCCGAAGTGTTCAAAGCGCTTTCCAAACCTGACAATGAGGCATTGCCGCCGCTGCCCGGCCGCCTCGATTTTCACGGCATACGCAATTGGCTGGACACGACGCGGAACGATCTCGAACCTGCCGCTCGCGCCATCCAACCGGCGATTGGCGATGCGCTCAAGGCGCTGAAAAAAGCGGGAGCCACCTTTGCCCGCATGTCGGGCTCCGGCGCTACCTGCTTCGGCCTGTTCGAGACTGGCAATGTCGCCAAGCGCGCGGCGATCGACATCCGCCGCCGCCATCCCGGTTGGTTCGTGGCCGCGACGCGCAGCATGGAGACCGACTGATGGCCAACGAAAGCCGCCCCTTCATCCCGGTGCGCATCGCGGTGCTGACCGTTTCCGACACGCGCAGCCTGGCCGAGGACAAATCCGGGCAGATATTGGCCGACCGCATCGCAGAGGCTGGCCATATACTGGTGGCTCGCGACATCGTCACCGACGACCGCGAGAAGATCCGCGAAAAAGTGCTCGCCTGGTCGAGGGATGAAACGGTGGACGTCGTTATCACCACGGGTGGCACCGGCTTCACCGGCCGCGACGTAACGCCGGAAGCGCTGGAGCCGATTTTCGAAAAGCGCATGGACGGCTTTTCGGAAGTCTTCCACCGGATTTCCTATGACAAGATCGGCACATCGACGATCCAGAGCCGGGCGACCGGCGGCGTCGTCAACGCCACCTTTATCTTCGTGCTGCCGGGCTCGCCCGGCGCCTGCAAGGATGCTTGGGACGGCATCATCAAGGCGCAGCTCGACTACCGGCACATGCCCTGCAACTTCGTCGAGATCATGCCGCGGCTGGACGAGCACCTCAGGCGCGGCGGCAAGCCGGAGTAGCGGCCCCGTCCGGCTCAGCGGATGACCGGCTCGCCGTGGAAGCGGCGGCGCGACGGCCGCGAGACGCCGAAGCCGATTTCCATCATCAGCCGCGGCGTATGCGTCGGCACCGTTCCCATATGGAAGCCGAACGGATCCTCGACGAAGCCGAGGCCCGCCTCGCCCGTCAGCGTCGCAGCGCTTTCCGGACCGTAGACGTCCAGCACGTCTTCCGCGGGGTGGCCGACCAGAAGCGTGAACTGGTGCTTGAGCGCGCGGCGCCTGTGGCTGCCGCGGACATAGACATGCGGGCCGGTGCCGGCGTCGACCGGCACCAGATAGAAGAAGAATTTCAGCATCCGCCAATCGTCGAGATCGAAATGGTATTTGCCGAGCGAGGCGAGATTCTTGTCGGCATCCGAGGCCTTGCCGGTCGGAAAGCTCCACCACACGCGCGTCGTGATCAGTTTCGCCTGGCCGCCGAGATAGTGCTGCGCGACCTCGAGGAGCAGCGGATCCCGCTGGATGGCAAGCGCCGCCGGGCAATCGAGAATGCGTTCGAAATAATGCCCGCTGAGCAGCGAGCGGCCGAAACGCTTCTCCGCCTCGGCATGGTCGCCCGGCATGAATTCGAGACGGCGGTCGAAATTGCCGAAACAGGGCGTGCGTTGCGCAAAAACGGCGATCTCCTCATGGATCGCCGACGGCAGCGTGAACCCCGAAAACAGTCCATCGGAGCGAAGCGCCGCGACCACCGCCTCGCGATCGACGCCGGCAAACATCGTCTCTCCCGCATTGTCGAGCGGGCGAACGCGTCTGGCGCCTAGCCAGTGCATGCGGCGCCCCGGCATGGTGCGCGCCAGCACGAACATCGGCAGCCAGGCCGGATTTTCGCGTAGATCTTTCAGATAGGTCGGGATGCGCACGGCGATGCGCCTGAACAGGCTGCCATTACGAGCGATCGCCTCCAGGCTGGCCGCGCCTGAATTGTCTGGAGTACCAAGGTTCATCGGGTTCCTCGTATGCATGGCGTCCGACGAAGCGCCAGCCGTCTGCCGCTTCATCGTCACCCAATCCCGATTGTCCCGCTTCAAGCAGATGCTAATCCACTGCAGGTTTTTGTGCAATGCACAATAGAATGGGCCGGCAAAGTTCGCGGCCTTTTTCTCTCTTTTCGCCTTCTGGAGAGAAGGAGGGCATGCGCTCACTTCGGCGGCGCCACCCAGATTTCGGCAATCAGCCTTCTGGTGGCGAGGCCGCGCGCCAGGGCTTCGGCGCTGCGGGCGCTTTTCGCCAGCACCGTGGCCTGGCGCTTGCTGATGACAAGCCCTTCCTCCAGAGCCCGGTTGCCCGAAAAAACCCGGACCAGAAACGGCGTGCGATTGCCGCGGACGCGTGAAAAACGCGCCGGCATCGTCTGCCTCGCCGCGTGAGCGACGACGTCGTCGATCCAGCCTTCGGCGAGCCGGGCGCCGGGTTCCAGAAGCAGGAGCCAGTCGCCCTTGGCCTGGCCGATGCCTGTTGCGATGCCGCCGGCGACAAGGTGGCAGCCGGCATGCTCGGCGACGCGATGCGTCTGGTCGGTCGAGCCGGTGTCGCAGACGATGACGTCGCGCACCACGCCCTCGACCGCGCCGCCGATCAGCGAGGCCAGCGTGCGGGCAAGGCCTTCTTCGTCGTTCCTGGTTTCGATGAGGACGCTGAGCATTTTAGCCGAATAGCGGAAAGCGCGGCGCTGCGCCAGATGCGCGTTCTGAACGAAAAAGTTCTTGCTTTGTTCTCGTTGGCAAAATAGGAATAGTTTCATGAACAGAGCGATTCGACAGCCTGCCGAGAGTCCCTGGGAGAGGGCGAAAATGGAACAGATCGTGCGCCCCGACATTGCCGCTTTCGGAGCAGGCAGAGCCGAGATGGCAAATGCAATGATAGACCAGAGCGGCATGCGCGTGCGGCCGGACCGCAATCGCGGACGCTCCGCGGGCATCAATCCGTCCGGCCGCTTCGAGCCGGTCAGCCGGCATGTGTTCGACGATGGCTGGAACTCGCTGGAGGAACTGCCGCCGTTCAAGACGGAGGTGCAGGTCGAGAAGCCGCGCACCATCATCACGCGCAACGAGTCGCCGGACATTTCCTTCGATCGTTCGATCAATCCCTATCGCGGCTGCGAGCATGGCTGCGTCTACTGCTTTGCCAGGCCGACGCATTCCTTCATGGGCCTGTCGCCGGGGCTCGATTTCGAATCGAAGCTCTTTGCCAAGCCCGATGCGGCGCGAATGCTGGACAGGGAATTGTCGAAGCCCGGCTACCAGCCGCGCACCATCGCCATCGGCACCAACACCGATCCCTATCAGCCGATCGAAAAGCAATACCGCATCATGCGCGAGATCCTGGAGGTGCTGGAGGCGCGTGGCCATCCGGTCGGCATCGTAACCAAGTCGGCACTGGTGACGCGCGATATCGACATCCTGTCGCGCATGGCCGAGCGCGGGCTCGCCAAGGTGGCGCTGTCGGTGACGACGCTCGACCGCATGCTGGCGAGAACCATGGAGCCGCGTGCCTCGACGCCGACAAAGCGGCTGGAAGCGATAAGGCAGCTTTCGGATGCCGGCGTCCCCGCCTCGGTGATGGTGGCGCCGATCATTCCCGGCCTCACCGATCCGGAGATGGAGCGCATCCTCGATTCGGCGCGCGCCGCCGGCGCCAGGGAGGCAGGCTATGTCGTGCTGCGTCTGCCGCTCGAGGTGGCGCCGATCTTCAAGGACTGGCTGTTGCGCCATTATCCGGATCGCTACCGGCATGTGATGTCGCTGATCCGCTCGATGCGCGACGGCAAGGACTACGATTCGGAATGGGGCAAGCGCATGAAGGGCGCCGGACCCTATGCCTGGCAGATCGGCCGGCGCTTCGAGATCGCCGCCAAGCGGCTCGGCCTCAATGCCGAGCGGCGGCAGCTTCGGACCGACCAATTCGTCGCAGGCTCCGGCGTCGGCGAGCAGTTGATGCTGCTGTGAAGATGATGCCGGCCGCGAAGGCCGGCGGCTAAGGCAACTCGGGAGGCAGAGTTTTGCGCCCGGATTGCGATCCGCTAACCCTCTGTTTTGATGTAACTTCGTACGGAAGGCCCGCTACGCACTCTTCCTGGAATTGCTCAAGAATCCCGTCCGGCCCAGTCCCCCGGCCGTGAGACGGTGCCCTCCCGGTCCGACGCCCCATCCGACCCGGAGGGACTTGCGGAGAATCGGAGCCGATGCGAACCTCGCCGCACCATGGCTCGCGCGCGTTCCGATTCTCCGCTTCTCTTCGAAATGGTCGAGAAGCCCGACTTCTCGATTGAAACGAAAGCGATGGCCGAGGGGCTGTGGCCGGTAGCGGGGATGGACGAGGCGGGCCGCGGGCCGCTTGCCGGTCCGGTGGTGGCGGCGGCCGTGGTGCTCAACCCGGCCAACATTCCCGAAGGGCTCGACGATTCCAAGCGCCTCACCCATCTGCAGCGCGAGGCGCTGTTCCTCAAAATCCTGGGCTCGGCGCTCAGCGTCTCGATGGCCTCGATCAGCGCCGAAGGCATCGACAACAGCAACATTCTGAAAGCCAGCCTGGAAGCCATGCGCCGCGCCGCCGCCGGACTGTCGCTGCCGCCCAAACTGGCGCTGGCGGACGGCCGCGACGTGCCGCCAGGGCTCACCTGCGAGGGACGCGCGCTGATCAAGGGCGACCAGCGCTCGCAATCTATCGCCGCCGCCTCGATCATCGCCAAGGTGATGCGCGACCGCATGATGTGCGGCTGCGGCGGCCATCATGAGCATTACGGCTTCGAAATGCATATGGGCTACGCGACGGTCCGCCACCGGACCGCGATCGAGGCGCATGGCCCGGTGGCGCGACTGCACAGGGCGTCGTTCGCACCGTTCCGGTTTGGCGGCGTCGAGGTGGCGGAAGCGGAAGAGAGCTTCGAGGGAATAGATTAATCTTCCCCGTCGGGGGGGAAATGGCCGGCTGGCGGAGAGGGTCGTCGCGCGTGAAGCACCGACGCCCTCTTTAGTCGCACAAGGCGTCGAGCTCTACGCGCAACGATCCTCTCTGTCGGCTTCGGCGAAAGCTCCCCCTCAAGGGCCCTCAAGGGGGAAGATTATTCGCGCCCAAAACAAAAAAGCCGCCGGGTTGCCCAGGCGGCTTCATGTCAGCAACGGCAGAGCCGCTCAGTTCAGCTTGGCCTTCACGTCCTGCAGCGCCGACTTGAACAAATCGGCGCCGGCCTTGGCGTCGACCTTGGCGGCAAGCAGCGCACGGGCGGCCTCGACGGCGATGTCGACGGCGCTGGCACGCACCTCGCCGATCGCTTCGCGCTCGGCCTGGCTGATCTTCTGCTCGGCAAGCGCCGTGCGCCGGGCGACGTAGTCCTCGGTCTTCTTATGCGCCTCGGAAGCAAGGAGCTCGGCCTCGCGCTTGGCGGCGGCGACGATGTCGGCGGCCTCCTTCTCGGCTTCCTTGCGCTTCTGCTGGTATTGGCCGAGCAGCTGCTGGGCCTCTTCGCGCAGGCGGCGCGCTTCCTCGAGTTCGCTGCTGATCTTGGCCGCACGGGAATCGAGCGACTTTGCGAGCATGCCCGGCACCTTCAGATAGATGACGGCGCCGAGGAAGATGATCAGGGCAATGGTGGCCCAGAGCGTGGCAAGTGATGTGGCGTCCATGATGGCCTCCTCACCGGGTCGCGGATTTGACCGCGGCCGAAATCTCGGCCTTGTCGGTCTTGCCGCCGACCAGCGCCTCGACGATGGCCGACGTGGTGTCCTCGGCGATCGTGCCGACTTCCTTCATCGCCTTGGCCTTGATCGAGGCGATGCTCGCCTCGGCCTCGCCGAGCTTCTTCTCGAGTTCCGTCTCGAGCTTCTTGCGCGTGCTTTCGGCTTCGCTCTTGGCGGCGTCGCTCGCCTGCTGGCCGATCTTGTTGGCGTTGGCCTTAGCTTCCGCCAATTCCTGCTCATAGGCGGCAACGGCAGCGTCCGCCTCGCCCTTCAGCCTGGCGGCGTGGTCGAGATCCTGGGTGATGCGATCGTTGCGGACATCGATGATACCGCCGATGCGCGGCATCACAACCCGCTTCAGGAACAAATAGAAGAGCCCGAAGGTGATGACGAGCCACAGGATCTGCGACGGGAAGGTCTCGGCATTGAACGGCGGGAACGTGCCATGCTCCTCGGCAGGCACGGCGGTGCCCGCATGCGTATCGCCCTCGGCCGTGGCCGGCGCGGATTCTTGCGCAAAGGCAGATGTCACGAACATCTCATTCCCCTGTCCATACGGCGGGGCCGCACCATGCGGCCCCTTTCGTCAGCGCGTGGTTCTTACCTGAAGACCAGCAGCAGCGCGATGAGGAGCGAGAAGATGCCCAGCGCTTCGGTCACGGCGAAGCCGAAGATCAGGCGGCCGAATTGGCCGTCAGCGGCCGACGGGTTGCGGAGCGCACCCGAGAGATAGCTGCCGAAGATGTTGCCGAGGCCGATGCCGGCGCCGCCCATGCCGATGCAGGCGATACCAGCGCCGATAGCAGCTGCTGCAGTTGCGTCCATTTCAAAACTCCTGTGGTTTTCGTAATCGTTGCGGTTGGTACGTTGGGTATGCTGGCGCCGGGGCGCCGGTGAAAATCGATCAGTGGCTCGGGTGCAGAGCGTCGTTCAGATACATGCAGGTCAGCACCGCGAAGACGTAGGCCTGCAGGAAGGCGACCAGCAGTTCCAGCGCCGTCAGGGCAACCGCCATGGCGAGCGGCAGGACCGAGCCGGCGATGCCGACCGCACCCAGCGCGCTGAGGCTGACGACGAAGCCCGAAAACACTTTCAGCGTGATGTGGCCGGCCAGCATGTTGGCGAAAAGACGAACCGAGAGGCTGACCGGACGCGAGACAAAGGAAATGACTTCGATCGCCACCACCAGCGGCATCAGATAGCCAGGCACGCCATGCGGCACGAACAGCTTGAGGAAGCCGAGGCCGTGCTTGGCGAAGCCGTAGACGATGACGGTGCCAATGACCAGGATCGCCAGCGTGAAGGTGACGATGATGTGGCTGGTGACGGTGAAGAAATAAGGGAACAGGCCGATCAGGTTGGCGACCAGCACGAACATGAACAGCGAGAACACCAGCGGGAAGAACTGCATGCCCTGCTTGCCAGCCGCATCGCGCAGCATGTTGCCGACGAACTCATAGGCCATTTCCGAGACCGACTGCAGGCGGCCAGGGATGAGGGCGCGGCTGGCGGTGCTCATGTAGAGGAAAGCGGAAGCGACGGCGATCGTCACGACCATGAACAGAGCGGAGTTGGTGAAAGAAATGTCGTAGCCGCCGATATGAAGCGGGATGATCGGATGGATCTGGAACTGGTGGATCGGATCGACCTGGTCAGCAGCAGCCACTTTAAATCCCCGTCAAAGCCACAACCGGCTTCTTAAGTTTCTTTCGCGCCTTGCGGCGCCTTACTTCAGTCCTTCGGTTCGGGCGGCTTGCCGCCCTGGCCGAATTCCGATGCAAGTCCCGACGAACGCAGGACATTGAGTATACCGGCGCCAAAACCCAGCAGCAGGCCGACGATCAGACCCCAGGGCGCGATTCCCGCCAAGCGGTCGATGATCCAGCCCAGGCCGACACCAACCACCACTCCGGCGATGAACTCGCTGGACAGTTTCAGGGCCTGACCGTAACCGGTCGCAGCTTTCGCTTCGTCTTTCCCCTCGAGCCGGTCCGTGCGTCTTGATGCAAGCGATGCTTCAAGCTCGCGCCGGCGGCGCTCAAGTTCGTCGTCGCGGATGGTGGCTTCTGGCTGCCTGCCGCGGCCGGTTTCTCCGGTTCCGTCTGGCCCGTTTTTGTCGGCCATCGCAACCCCCCTGCCCGGGCAGACGATCACCGTCCGTCCGCTTCTAAAGTCGCCGGCAACATAGTTAGCGGGTCCGCGCCCGTCAAGCCACGGGCCGAACTTCAAAGCGATGTATTTTCCGCTTTCAAATCAATGGGTTATCCGGGTGCGACATCGTGCCCGTCACGCCTGTGCGAGGACTCGGCGCGAATCCGGGCGACAAAGCCGCGCTGATCGGTGCGCGCAGCAAACGAGAAAGAGCGTTGCCGCGGGGTGCCGATCAAGCGGCTCAGTTCGAGCCGCCTAAACGGCTCAGCTCCAGCCGCCGCCATAGGTGCGATAGAAGATGTGCAGGCCGATCCTGGTCATGCGCTGCATGGCGCGCGCCCAGCCCGGATGGACGTAATTGGCGTAGTAATGCGTCGAGGATCCGACCTCGGGGATGAAGATCTTGCCGGCGGTCACCGCCATGGCGACATCCTGGGCGGTCTTGTACGCGACGGGGTCGTTGATGCGCTTCTTCCTGCCGTCACAGGCGAAGGAGAACTGGCAGCGGTTGAACCAGTTGTCGTTCTGGTAGACGACACCGCAGATCGTCTTCGGATAGGCAGGGTTGCGGACGCGGTTTAGGATCACCTGCGCCACCGCGGCCTGGCCGCGCACCGGTTCGCTGCGCGCCTCAAAATAGATGCCCTTGGCGAGGCATTCCTGTTCCGGCTTGGAGAAGACGGCCGCCGGCAGCGGATTCTGCATCCAGGCGTGATCCCCCTTGCCCATCGGCGGGATGAAGCGGCCGTCATTCGGATCGTCCTGCAGCAGAGCCTCAAAGGGCGAGGCCTTGGCATAGTCCGGCGCCGACTGGGCATAGGCGGTGGCGAGGATGTCCGGCTTGTCGTTGTTGACGAGAGCGACGAGAGCCGCCGGCAAATCCGGATCGGGCTTCTTGTCCTCGCGGATGTGGAAGGCCTGGGCGATCTGGATTTCCTTGCCCTTGATGCCGGGCTTGGCGAAAGTCAGCTTCAGGCCGCTGTCCATCGCCGGACGGAGCAGCGAGGAGGTGCGCTCGAAGATGGAGCCGGCGCTGAAATTCTTCGGCGGCGCAACGGGCGACACCTGGACGAGGCGGCCCTTCTTGTCGGCGCGCACGACGCGGTCCTCATCGGGCGTAGCGCCGGCGACATTGCCCTTGCCGCGGAGCGCCACCGTGCCAACGCCAGGCAGGTCCACGCCGGAGCCGGAGATCGAGCCCGTGGCGGCCGAATCGACGAACGGCATCTCGGCGGCGTGCACCGAGCCGGCGACGGATTTTTCGACATAGGCATTCCAGCGATGGCTGGGCGACTCCAGCCCGGACACGAGGCTTGCCATATCCTGGTAAGCGACGACGGACGGAAAGCCGACCCAGAAGCCGAGCCCCAGAACCAAAGGAGGAAGGAAGGAACGTTTATTCGCAACGGCGGCGGCGACGAGCCGCGTAAGAACGCGTCGATGCACGGAACTCTCCAGAAACGCTACTGACCCCGGAGAGCCAAAATGAAGCATTAACCTTGATGGGGGGTTAACGGCACCGATCGTGTTTTTTTCATGTTGCAGATAAGCCGGCCTCCGCCAGCTGTGGAAAGCCGGCGAAAACGTCAGGCCGTGCGCAGAAAAATCGGCCATGCGATCGCCGCGCAGATCGCGGCCGCCAGCCACACGCCCGGCCATGCGAAGAGAAGCAGAAGCCAGGGAATGGCGATCGGCACCAGGCAGAACCCGACAAAGACCAGAGTGTTGGCGAGGCTGAGCGCGGTGCCGACATGGCCGGCACCGGCAAGCGTCGCAAGCTCGGTATAGGCAACGCCATGCCAGGCCGATACGCAGATGCCGGCTACGATCACCATAAGGGGCAGGAGCAACAGCACCGACGGCTGCCTGGCTGCAGCGATGGCCAGAACCCATAGCACCAGGAAGGCCAGCGCGCTCAGCGCGCTGCAGAATCTCAGGAACGGCCTTCGGTTGCGGTGGCGGTCGGTGTAGCGGCCGCTCCAGACACGCATCACCATGGCGCCCGTCTGCACGGCGGCGAGGGTGGCGCTGGTCACCCATGTGCCCGTGCCGGCAAAGTCGTGCAGGAAGACGGAGGCAAAGGTGAGCACCGCCACCTGCGGGAAGCAGAGCAGGCCGATGGCTGCCGAGATGCGCCAGACCTCGATGTTGCGCAGCGGCGCCGGGCCGGTCGTGACGGCGGCGGCATGCGCGTCGCCTTGCGTCGGCGGCTCGTGCAACCAGCGCCGGGCAAAGCAAGCCGAGAGCGCGGAGAGAGCCGCCAGCAGGCCGAAGACGGCGGCGAAGCCGAAGCCCAAGGCTAGCCACGGCAGGACGAGCGCGCCGAGCCCGCCGCCAAGCGGCACCGCCGTCTGCCTGATGCTCATGGCGAAGCCGCGCTCGTCTTCGCCGAACCAGCCCATGATGGCGCGGCCGCTGGAGCCGTTGACGCTGCCGCCGAGCAGGCCTGCAACGAGCAGGCTGGCCGAAAGCAGCACGACACCGGGAGCGGCTGTTTTCGTCGGCACGACGAGGATTGCCATGGCAAAAAGCCACATGGCGGTCGCGCCGAGCCCGGTCAGCAGCACGCGGCGGTCGCCCCAGCGGTCGGTAAGCACGCCCCAGGGCAGTTCGCTGAGCGCCACGCCGAGGCCGAGCAGACCGAGCGCAGCGCCGAGCGAGGCATTGTCGAGATGGTAACCCTGGCGCATCACCACAGCCGTCGCCGGGATGCCGGAGAAGGTAGCGGAGAAGCCGGCATTGGCGGCGACGCCGATGCCGAGCACTTTCCATCGATGGGTGGGCCCGAAGGCGCGGCCAGCCGAAGCGGCGGCGCCTGCCGCGGACCGCCGGCAATCGTTGCGAGTTACGATGGCGGACATGATCTCGTATTCCCTCTGCGCCGGTCGATCGGTCTTGACCGGTCGGATGTAGCGCCATAGCTTCATCCAGAAAATCAGCAAGTTTTTGATCGATAATCCTGAAAATAAGGACGATCTCATGCGACGCGTCACATTCGACCTCGACGTGCTCAGGACCTTCGTCACCGGCATGGAGCTTGGCAGTTTCGCCAAGGCGGCCGAGCGGCTCGGCCGCTCGACCTCTGCCGTCAGCGCGCAGCTGAAGAAGCTGGAAGAACAGGCGGCGACCCCGGTCTTCCGCAAGGCGGGGCGCGGCCTGGCGCTTACCGAAGCCGGCGAGACGATGCTCAGCTATGCGCGGCGTCTCATCGAGCTCAATGACGAGGCGGCCTCAGCTATCCGCGACGTCGAGCTGGAAGGCCGGGTGCGGCTCGGCCTGCAGGAGGACTTCGGCGAGGCCGTGCTGCCGGAGGTGCTCGGCCGGTTTGCCCGTGCGCATCCCAAGGTCCGGATCGAAGCGCGGATCGGACGCAGCCATGAGCTCGCCGAGCGCGTCGTCTCAGGCAGCCTCGACATCGCGCTGGCCTGGCACGACGGCACGATCCTGCCCTACAGCCGGCATGTCGCCGAGGTGCAGGCGCGCTGGATCGGCCCGGCGAAACCGATGCAAGCCGGCCACAATGGTG
This sequence comes from Mesorhizobium sp. AA23, assembly GCF_001672435.1. Taxonomy (NCBI): domain Bacteria; kingdom Pseudomonadati; phylum Pseudomonadota; class Alphaproteobacteria; order Hyphomicrobiales; family Phyllobacteriaceae; genus Mesorhizobium; species Mesorhizobium sp. AA23. The sequence goes on along the minus strand of NZ_LYTP01000028.1, from coordinate 339,812 downwards.
AAGCGCTGCCGCTGGTGTTGTTCGAGGCGCCATGCCTGCTGCGCACCGTGGCGACCGAGACGCTCGACCGCGCCGGCCTCGCCTGGCGCATGGCGTTCTCGAGTCCCAGCCTCGGCGGCATCTGGGCGGCGGTCGCCGCGGGTCTCGGGCTGACGATCCGCACCGATATCGGCCTGCCAGCCACTGTCAGGGCGATCGCGCCGGGCGTGCTCGGGCTGCCGCTCCTGCCGATGATGGCGCTGCATCTGCACCAGAAGGATGCCGAGCTCGATCCGGTGGCGGCACGGCTGGCAGAGATATTGCTGGAGGCGGCGCTGGATACGCTGCCCGAGGGAGCGCGTTTCGGCGAGGGCTTGCGAGCGGTCGCGTAGGATTCCACGCTATTCTTCATCCTCGAGCGGAGCAAGGAGCGAAGCGACACGGCACAGACCCGTGAATGACGACGGGAGGGGCGCTGCCGACCCTTTCCCACAAAGGGCTCAGCGCTTCTTCGCCCGACCTGCGAAAGGATTCTCCGAGGTGCGCAGCGCCATGCGGATCGGCACGCCGGGCATGTCGAAAGCCTCGCGCAGGCTGTTCGAGAGGTAGCGGACATAGGATTGCGGCATCGCGTCCGGGCGCGAGCAGGAGACGACGAAACCCGGCGGCCGGGTTTTTGCCTGCGTGACATATTTGATCTTCAGCCGGCGGCCGGCGACGGCGGGCGGCGGATGATGCGCCAGAATGCCTTCCAGCCAGCGGTTGAGCTTGCCGGTCGAGACGCGGCTGTTCCAGACCTTGTGCGTCTTGATGACGGCGTCCATCAGCCGATCGAGGCCGCGCCCGGTCTCGGCAGAGACCGTCACCGCCTGAATGCCGCGCACTTGGGGAAGCAACCGCTCGGTCTTTTCGCGCAGCTCGGCCAGAAGCTCCTGCGGGTTGTCGATCAGGTCCCATTTGTTGAAGGCGATCACCGGCGCGCGGCCCTCGCGAATGATCAGGTCGGCGATTTGCAGGTCCTGCTTCTCGAAGGGGATGGTGGCGTCGAGCACGATGATGACGATCTCGGCGAAGCGGATAGCGCGCAGGCCATCCTGCACCGAAAGCTTCTCGAGCTTTTCCTGGACTTTGGACTTGCGCCGCATGCCGGCGGTGTCGAACAGCTTTATCCGGCGGCCGCGCCAGTCCCAGTCGACCGAGATGGAATCGCGGGTGATGCCGGCCTCGGGTCCGGTCAGCAGCCGCTCCTCGCCGATCAGCGCATTGATCAGCGTCGACTTGCCGGCATTGGGGCGGCCGACCACGGCTATGCGCAGCGGCTTGGTCTCGTCATAGGCCGGCTCGGCGTCGGGGTCGGCGATATCCTCGCCGATAAGCACCTCGCTCACGGCGATCTCATCGCCCGGCTGTTGCGCGTCCTCGCCGAAGGCGCGTTCCTCGCCGAGTGCCGCGATCACCGCATCGCGCAGATCGGGCATGCCTTGGCCATGCTCGGCCGAGACGGGGATCGGCTCGCCGAGGCCGAGTTCCCAGGCTTCCAGCATGCCGCCTTGCGCGCCTCGCGCTTCCGCCTTGTTGGCCACCAGCACCACCGGCTTGCCGGATTTGCGGACCACGTCGGCGAAGGTCCGGTCGTCGGGCATCAGGCCCGACTTGGCATCGACAGTGAAGAAGATCAGGTCGGCCTCGCGAATGGCGATCTCGGTCTGCTGGCGCATGCGGCCGGGCAGCGTCGAGGCCGCCGCATCCTCGAAGCCGGCGGTGTCGATGACGTCGAAGTGAAGATCGTAAAGCTTGGCGGCATGGACGCGACGATCGCGCGTCACGCCCGGCGTGTCGTCGACAAGCGCCAGCTTCTTTCCCACCAGCCGATTGAAAAGAGTCGATTTGCCGACATTAGGCCGGCCGATGATGGCGACTTTGAACGTCATCCGGGGTCACGAAGCGTTGCCCGACCCGCGGATCAGCTCGGACATCAACTGCGCCCGCTGGCGCGCATTGCGCGGGGCGCCGTCATCCGAAGCGATCTGGTCGAACAGTTTCAGCGCATCCGCCGACTTGCCTTCCTTCCAGGCGGCAAGGCCGAGCGCCTCACGCGCCGAGCTGCGCAGCGGATTGGTGTCGGCGGTGAGCGCCTCGACACGGCTGGAGACATCGGCAAACGAGCCGTGATCCACCAGCAGCAGCGCCGCTCTCAGCCTCGCCATGTCGCGGATGCCTGCGGGAATGGCGCTGTCGGCCGCGACCGCATCGAAATCCTTGACGGCGGCGTCGACGTCTCCCTTGTCGGCCTTGACGGTCGCCGCCCGCATGCGGGCGAGCAGCGGATAGGCGCCATAGCCATCCTTTTCAAGCTGATCGAGAGCGGCGATCGCCTCGTCGTTCTTGCCGTCATTTGCGAGCTTGAGCGCCTGCGAGAAGGCATCGCCCGACCGGTTGGCGCGGGTCTCGTCCCAGTAGCGGTAGCCGACGAAGGCGGCAGTCGCCACCACGATCAGGATCGCGGCACCGAGCAGGGCAGGACCAAAGCGGTCCCACAGCGCCTGCGCCTGCTCGCGACGAATCTCTTCGTTGACTTCGCGGATAAAACTGTCGTCCGACATCAATCAAAAACCATTGCGGCCCCGGAACGGAGCGCTTCTTGAGCCCCGCGTTTTAGCGAAATTTCGTCGGCATGGAAGGGGGATCGCCGGAAAATCGGCGGAGGCTCCCAGTGCCCCACAGGCCTTGCCGGAACGCATCGATGCTACATTTGGGCGATAGACGGCTTTCCTACAGCCCCAAAGGTTGCCCAAAAGGTTGCCAGTGCCACGTTCGTTCCGCGTCCTTGCGTTCAGCCTCGCCTGGCTTGGCTCCGTTGGCACGGCGCTTGCCGATCCGCCGAAACCGATGGCGGCGAAACCAAAGCAGATCGTGCTTATCTCCTTCGACAGCGCACGCGAGATCTCGCAATGGGAGCGCAGCCGCGCGCTGGCAAAGCGCACCGGCGCGCATTTCACGTATTTTCTGTCCTGCGTCTTCCTGCTCTCGCCGAAAACGCGCGCCGAGTACGTCGCGCCCGGCAAGGGTGCCGGCAAATCGAATATCGGCTTCGCCGCCTCGGAGCAGGATGTCGCGGACCGGCTGCAACAGATCCGGCTCGCGGCCGCCGAAGGTCACGACATCGGCAGTCATGCCTGCGGACATTTCGACGGCAGGGGCTGGAGCAAGGCCAACTGGCTGGCCGAGTTCTCGGCGTTCGGCCGCGTCCTCGAAAACGCCTATGCGATCAACGGCATTTCGCCCGAGCCCTCTGGCTGGCGTGAATTCGCCCGCCATGCCGTGATCGGTTTTCGCGCGCCGTACCTCTCGACCGGCAAGGCGCTTTACGAAGCGCTGCCCGAGGCCGGCTTCCAATATGACGCAAGCGGTGTCTCGAACGGCCCTGCCCTGCCGCGCGCAAAGAACGGCACCACCCGCTTTGCATTGCCGCAGATTCCGGAAGGGCCGAAGTCGAAGCGGGTGGTCGCCATGGACTACAACCTCTATGTTCGCCATTCGGGCGGCTTGGAGAAGCCGTCGATGGCGGGCGTGTTCGCCGACCGCGCCTATCGGGCGTTTCGCGCAGCCTTCGATGCGCAATACAACGGCAAACGACTTCCGCTGGGGCTCGGCTTCCACTTCACGCAGATGAATGCCGGCGCCTACTGGAACGCGCTGGAGCGCGTTGCCGGTGAAGTCTGCGTCATGGAGCAGGTCGAATGCATCAGCTTCCGCGACTATATCGAGCGGCAGCGCTCCGGCGATGCACGGGTTGCCGTGGGCGGCTGAGCCGCCCACTTCCAATCTCTTGCCTGGGCGCAATTCCGGACGGAAAGGCGCTCCGCAATTGTTCCGAGTTCACGCCGGATCCTCCGCGCTCTGCCGCGCGAGATAACGCTGGTCGATGTCTGGCAGCGGCTCGCCTTCCAGCGTTGCCTCGAAGGCGCGCAGGCGCTTGTGCACTGACTGCAGCTCGACGATGGTCGACCAGGAATTCAACAGGAACTGCAGCGAATTCGTCACCTTGCCGAAGGCGTTCGAAATCTGGTTCAGCGCACCGAAGGTGATCTTGTGCGCAACCAGCGAGGGCCCGAGGATCAGCAGCGAGAAGATGTTGTCGGCCTGCAGGTAGGTGTACCGGACGACGTTGAAATAGATGTAGTGGAAATAGAGCCTGAAGTAGTTGCGGCGCACATTGTCGAACAGTTCCGTCGTCGTCGCCGGCTGCGCCCGGTCGGGATGGTCTTCGCCGTAGACGAGTTCCTTGCGATAGGCGGCCTCGACGCGCTGGTTGCGGAACTGGAGGCCCGGCAGCTTGATGCCGGCGAGCATCACCGAGGCCGTGCCGAATATGCACCACCCCAGCGCGGCAACGACCAGGGGCTGCGGCACCGCGCCCAGGATCGGCAACTCGGTGATGTGCGCTTGCAGCTGGATCATCACCGGCAGGAAGGCGATGAGGGTCATGATCGACTGGACGAAGCTCGAGCCCAGGTCCTCCATGATCTGCGAGAAGCGCATCGTATCTTCCTGGATGCGCTGCGAAGCGCCCTCGATGTGGCGCAGCCGGCCCCAGTTCGCCATGAAGTAGTCGTTCATCGCTGTGCGCCAGCGGAAGATCCAGTGGCTGACGATAAAGGCGTTGACCACCTGCACGTTCATGCCGACCAGCGCCAGCCAGGAGAAGTCGGCCAACCCCCTGTAGAACTCGATGTCAGTCGATGGCGTCGTTCCGGACATCAGCCCCTGGACATAATCGAAGAAAGGTCCGTACCAGTTGTTGACGGCGACGCTGACCTGCACGTTGAAATAGATGAAGAAGAGAATGACGGCGGTCATCAGGATCGACCAGTTCTGCCACGGATGCGGAGCATACCAGCTCCAGAACGCGTAGAAGATCGCCACACAGGCCACGAAGTACATGTAGAACCACAAGAACGGCTTCGACCATAGAACCGCGATGCCGATGATGGGCGGCGCACCCGCAGCCGCCGGCGGCATGCCGAGGATGGCGCCCAGCTGTTCGCCGCCGAAGAACCAGAACAGGATCGCCGCAAGGCTCCAGAGGGCGGCCGAGGTGAAGAAAAGCTTCGGCTGCGGGAAGAAGGATACGAACACTGTGGCGGGTTTCCTCGGTCTGACCGCAAATCAGCGGCGTTGCTGTTCGGCGGGCATAAGGTCACACATTACTGGGAAAGAAAATGCCCGGCCCGGCGCCCGGCACCGAACAAGACCACAAATCATGGCGATTTTGGTGCAGCCGACCAGGCAACGACGCCGGAGACCAGCAGAGCGGCAGCCGCCATGATCGAGGCGAGCACATAATTGCCCGAAGCCTGGGCGAGCAAGCCGGCGGCAATCGGACCGATGATCTGGCCGAGGCCGAAGGCGGCGGTCATCACCGCGAAGATGCGGCGCGGCGCCTGCGGCGCAAGCTGCCTTGCTGCCTGCAGGCCGAACGCGGTGATGGCAATGAACGTGCCGCCGAGCAATATGGCAGCCAGAAGCGGCCCGCTGAAACCTTTGACGACGACGCTGGCGATGACGCCGATCACTTCGACCAGGCAGCTCACGGCATAGGCCGTATAAAGCCCGATCCTGCCGGCGAGCTTTTGCCAGAACCAGGTCGAGGGGAAGCCGGCAAGACCGGCGATCATCCAGACCGAGGCCTCGAAGACGCGTCCGCCGCCGTCCTGGCGAACGATGGCGACCAGAAAAGTGGCCGTCACCACATAGCCCAAGCCGAACAGCCCATAGGCAAGGATTATCTTCGTCAGCGATCTATCCTTCGGCAACGCCGGTTCAGGCCCGTCGATGCCATTGGCGGGCGTGGCGGAGCCCGCGAGGATCGCGACGAGGAGCAGGCCGACAGCGGAAATTGCTCCCGACCATAGCCAGCCCGCGGGCCAGCCGGCATGGGCCGTGACGAGGATGGCCAGCAGCGCCGAGGACGCCGCAATGCCCAGGCCGACACCGCCGAAATGCAGCGCTTGCAGATCGCCGCGGCCTGCCTTTGCAAGATGGCTGAAGACGATCGACGACATGAAAACCATGACGAAGGCGCTGGCCAGGCCGGCGAGAAAACGAATGGCGAGGAAAGCGGCCATCGTCTCGTTCAGTCCCATCGAAGCCGCGAGCACGGCGCTCGCGGCAAGGCTTGCGAACATCAGCAGACGCTCGCGGCCATGCGCCCAGCCGCCGGCCGCGGCGAGCGCGCCAATGAGATAGCCGAGATAGTTGGCGGAAGCGATCCAGCCGGCGTCTGCCGGCGTCAGGTGCAACTCTTCCATCATGCCGGGCAGGATCGGCGTGTAGACGAAGCGGCCGATGCCCATGGCGACGGCGAGAGCCGTCATGCCGGCGAGGGCAAGGCGCAAGGGAGATGGCGAAGCGGCTTTCATTGCAGCGCAGCATAAATGTGTGCACGTGCGAAACAATGCGATTGCGTTGGGCCAGGCCGGCTTGGTCCGCCTTCAGCGGCAAGCCGTCTCGTACACCGTGCGGCCGGCCGTGAGCCGGAACGGCATATCGCCGAGCTCGCGCTCCGACATGGCGTCCAGCACCGGATGCGACAGAGGATCGACCGTCGCCGTCGTCCTGCCAAGCCTGTCTTGGCTCAGCGCCGGAAAGCCCCTTCAGCAAAGAGAAAATCTTCATCGACCTGCCTCCAAACCCGGTTTGCCTCGCTAGAATCCGCTTTTCGTCGGCACGTTTCAATTGAGATTTGAGACCAGCAAGTTTAGAAAAACTGGATGACGATCCTGAACCGTGTCCACCTCAATGGCTTGCGTGCCGTCGAAACCGTTGCCCGCGTTGGATCGCTTGCCGCGGCGGCTGCCGAACTCAATGTTTCGGTCAGCGCCGTCAGCCAGCAGATCAAGCGCACGGAAAAACAGCTGGGGCAGGCGCTGTTCGAGCGGACGTCCGGCGGACTCGTGACGACGGAATTTGGCGTCGTTTTCACGGCCCGGCTGAGCGCCGGCTTCCGCGAGCTTGCGCAAGCGGTGGCGTTGGCCGACGAGGCAAGGGAATGCACCCTGGTGGTGTCGGTGGCGCCCGCCTTCGCCTCGAAATGGCTGTTGCCCAGGCTGTCGCGGCATTTTGCCCGCCATCCCAACGTGCTCTTGCGCATAGACGCTTCAGGCAGGCTCGCCGATCTCGACCATTCCGATATCGACATTGCGATTCGGATGGGCCACGGCGCTTGGCCGGGAGTAACCGCGGAACTGCTTTTGGCGCAGGAAGTGTTTCCGGTCTGCGTACCAGCGATCGCGGCCAAGCTGAACTCGATCGAGGACCTGGCGCGGACCTGCGCCATCACCGACGAGCGGGCAATGATCAGCTGGGATAGCTGGTTCAAGGCGGCCGGCGTCGAGCCGGTCACTTTCCAAAAAGGCGCGCGCTTCACCGATCCGATGCTCTGCCTGGAATCTGCAATCGCCGGCCATGGCGTGATGCTCGCCTGGCAATTGCTGACCGCCGATGCGCTGGCCGATGGCCGGCTGGTCGCCCCTTTCGGGGTGCGAGCTGAAAGCGGGCTCGGCTACTGGATGGTGACCTCGGCCACCAAAAGCGAAAGCCGAAAGGTGCGCGACTTCAAGGCCTGGGTCCGCGAGGAGATCGAAGCGACCAAGGCGCAGTTCCGGGCGCTCGACAGCGCCGCCTGAGCTCGTTTGAGCATGATCTTGTCCGAACGCCGCCATGCACTTTTCGCGATCATGCCTGGAGGCCCAGTCGATCGCGGTGGAAAGGCCGGGCGCAGCGGTCTATGTAAGGATCAGACCTCACAATCACGGCAGGCAGGATCATGACCACACATTCGCGCGGCGTCTCGGCAACCATCGACCCGGTGAAGCTCGACAGGCTGGCCGAAGTCGCCGTCAAGGTCGGGCTGCAGCTGCAGCCGGGACAGGACCTGGTGCTGACGTCCTCGATCGCGGCGCTGCCGCTGACCCGGCGCATCGTCGAGCATGCCTATAAGGCCGGCGCCGGGCTGGTGACGCCGATCTTCAACGACGACGAGATCACGCTGGCGCGTTTCCGCTATGGCGCCGACGCCGGCTTCGACCGCGCCGCCGGCTGGCTTTACGAAGGCATGGCGAAAGCCTTCGCCAACAATGCGGCGCGGCTTGCGGTGCGCGGCGAGGATCCGTCTCTGCTGTCGGCGCAGGACCCGGCCAAGGTGGCGCGGGCCAACAAGGCGAATTCGATGGCGTACCAGCCGGCGCTCGAAAAGATCACCGGTTTCGACATCAACTGGAACATCGTGGCATATCCGGATGTTGCCTGGGCTCGCCAAGTGTTCCCGGGCGAGCCCGACGATGTCGCGGTGGTGAGGCTCGCCGACGCGATCTTCTCGGCCTCGCGCGTCGATGTCGAGGATCCGATCGGCAACTGGAAGGCGCACAACGCGGCCTTGGCCGAGCGCACGAAATGGCTGAACGAGCACAATTTCCACGCGCTGCATTTCACCGGACCGGGCACCGACCTCACCGTCGGCCTGGCGGAAGGTCATGAATGGATGGGCGGCGCTTCGACGGCGAAGAACGGCATCACCTGCAATCCGAACATCCCGACCGAGGAAGTCTTCACCACGCCGCATGCGAGGCGCGTCGAAGGCCATGTCTCCTCGACCAAGCCGCTCTCCTACCAGGGCACGCTGATCGACGAGATCTCGGTGCGCTTCGAGGGCGGTCGGATCGTCGAGGCCAAGGCCTCGAAGGGCGAGGACGTTCTGAAGAAGGTGCTGGACACCGACGAGGGCGCGCGCCGGCTCGGCGAAGTGGCGCTGGTGCCGCATTCCTCGCCGATCTCGAAGAGCGGCCTGCTGTTCTTCAACACGCTGTTCGACGAGAACGCCGCCTGCCACATCGCGCTCGGACAGTGCTATTCGAAGTGCTTCGTCAACGGCGCCTCGCTCAGCCAGGACGAGATTGCCGAGCGCGGCGGCAACAAGAGTTTCATCCACATCGACTGGATGATCGGATCGGACAAGATCGACATCGACGGCGTCGGCAAGGACGGCAGCCGCGTGCCGGTGATGCGCAAGGGCGAGTGGGCCTGAGAGACCCGACGCGGAGACAGCCTTGGACGTGGCGGTAAAGCGCGTCTACGAAGCGCCGGAGAGGAGCGATGGCCAGCGTGTGCTGGTAGACCGCGTCTGGCCGCGCGGCGTCTCCAAGAAGGACGCCGCGCTGGACCTTTGGCTGAAGAAGATCGCGCCGAGCACCGAACTGCGCAAATGGTTCGGGCATGATCTCGAACGATGGCCGGAGTTCCAGAAGCGGTACTGCGCCGAGCTGGACGGCAACGAGGAGGCTGTGGCGCAGCTGCGAGAACTGCTGCGCCACGGCAAGGTGACGCTGCTCTTCGGCGCGCATGACGAGGCGCATAACAATGCGGTGGCGTTGATGGGGTATTTGCGGAGGGAGTAACCTCTCTCTCGTCGTCATCCTCGGGCTTGACCCGAGGATCCATGCCGTGACTGTCACCGAAGGACGCAACGGAGCAGAACTCTTAAACCGCCACAACGCTTTAGCGTCGCGGCATGGAATCCTAGGGTCTGCGCGCGTCGCTTCGCTCGTTGCTCGCCCTAGGATGACGAGGGATAGTGTGCCGCGCCTGCCGAATCCTACTTCACCGCCTCTTCATAAACATCCGGCTTGAAACCAACCAAGATGCGGCCACCCACCTCCAGCACGGGCCGCTTGATGATAGTGGGCTTGGCGAGCATCAGCTTCTTCGCTTTCTTCTCGTCGAGCGCTTCCTTATCCTTCTCCGGCAGTTCGCGAAAAGTCGTGCTGCCCTTGTTGAGCAGTCTCTCCCAGCCGACCTTATCGACCCAGCCATTCAGCCTTTCCGCCTCGATCCCTTCGGCGCGATAGTCATGGAAGCGGTAGGGAAGGTCGCGGCTCTCCAGCCAGACGCGCGCCTTCTTGATCGTGTCGCAGGTGGTGATGCCGTACATGGTGATCGTCAATTCGGACCTCGGGCGGATGGATTGCGAATCTGGCCGAATCCTAGGCTTGCCTTGCCCGCTTTGCCAGCGTGACTACGTGAAGACGATTTGGCGCTCTCCATGGCGGCCGGAATATCATCTTGGCCGCCATGTCTGATTTTCAGATCCTGCAACGAAGATTCGGAATGCCAGACGCCGATCGGCTTCAATAGTAGAAGCGCTCTTCGCTGATCTTGCCGTTCTTGACCGTATAGAGGCCAACCTCATCCATTTTGACGCGTTCGCCGGTAGATTTGGGCGTCACGTCAAAGGTGAAGCGCAAGGCGAACTGGTCGCCATTGACGTAGGGGCCCTCGATCGAGCCGCCGTGAACCTCATGGTTCGCTTCCCACCATTCGCCCTTCTGCTTTACGGCGTCCCTGCCGCTGCAAACGGCCATGGGCCCTTCCATCGCCTCGTAGCTGACGATGTTATCGGCATTGTATTTCGCGGCAGCGCCGCGGTTGTCGCCCTGCTTGAGGAGTTCGGTGAAATGCTTGGCGACTTCGGCAGTGGTCATGATTTCCTCCCGGTTTGGACAGACCCGAGATAGGGAGCTCCCTCGTGACCTGCCATCGCCGAAGCGTCGGTAGCTGACAAATCGTGTCAGGATCGAATGCCGGTCTGCTAACAGCAGCCGCGCTGGATCGCCAGCCGGCGCACCAGCGCCAGCACGGTGTCGATGGCGGGCGTCGGCTGGCCGGTCAGGCGGCCAAGCTCCTGCACTGCCGTTACCAGCGCGTCGACCTCCATCGGGCGGCCGCGTTCGAGGTCCTGCAACATCGAGGTCTTGTGCTCGCCGACGTCGCCGGCCCCCTTGATGCGCCGGTCGACGGGGATCACGAAGCGCACGCCGAGGAGCTCCCCAATCGCCTGCGCCTCCAGCATCATGGCGCGGGCGACGGCCCGCGTGCCTTCATCGGCGACGATCGCCGCAAGCGTGCTGCCGGTCAGCGCCGAGATCGGGTTGAACGAAAGATTGCCCCAAAGCTTCACCCAGATTTCCGAACGTATGTCCTCGCGGACCGGCGCCTGCAGCCCGGCCTTGACCATCTCGCGCGCCAGCACAGTCACCCGCTCGCTTTTTTCGCCCGAAGGCTCGCCGAGCGAAAAGCGCGTGCCCTCGACATGGCGGATCCGCCCGGGCGCATCGACCTCGACGGCCGGATAGACGACGGAGCCGATGATGCGCTCAGGCCCGATGGTCTCCCAGATCCTTCCGCCGGAATCGACCGCATCAAGCCGCGTGCCTTCGAGCGCGCCGCCGGCCTTGTAGAAGTACCACCAGGGCACGCCGTTCTGCATGGTGACGACGGCTGTCCCCTCGCCCAGCAGCGGTGCAATCTCGCCCAGCGCCGGCGCCAGAGAATGCGCTTTCAGCGCCAGCACCACGTAATCCTGAATGCCGAGTTCTTCGGCCGTGGCCGCTGCTCTCACCCGGGCGATCGTCTCCTTGCCGTCCTCGATGAGGCGTAGGCCATCGGCCTGGATCGCTTCGAGATGCGCGCCGCGCGCGACGATCGACAGATCGACGCGGCCGGCAATCGCCAGCTTGGCGGCGAGATAGCCGCCGATGGCGCCGGCGCCGAAGACTGTAATGCGCATCAGCTCAAACCGAGTTTTGCCGCGAGGCCTATGCGCTGCAATTTGCCGGTGGCGCCCTTCGGGATCTCGTCCAGGATCACCACCTTGCGCGGCACCTTGAAATCGGCGAGCCGAGTCGCGGCAAAGCCGCGAATGTCGGCCTCGCTGGCGCTCTGGCCTTCCCGCAGCACGACAGCGGCAGCCACTTCCTCGCCGAGCTTGTCATGCGGCATGGCGAAGGTGACGACCTGCGCCACCGCCGGATGATCCATCAGCACGCCGTCGACCTCGAGCGGAGAGATCTTTTCGCCGCCGCGATTGATGATCTCCTTCAGCCGGCCGGTGACGCGCAGATAATTGTCCTCGTCCAGCACGCCCTGGTCGCCGGTGTGGAACCAGCCATGCGCGAAGGCGCTGGCGTTGGCGTCCGGATTCTTCTCGTAGCCGGCGGTGACGTTCGGGCCGCGAATGACGATCTCGCCGATCTCGCCGGGCTCGAGCAGCCTTCCATCCGGCGCCATGACGGCCACTTCCGGTCCGGCCGAGGCGCCGACGCTGCCCGGCTTGCGCAGTCCGGGTGGCAGCCGGTTGGACGCCATCTGGTGCGCAGCCTCGGTCATGCCGTACGCCTCGATCACCGGACAGCCGAAAGTCGCCTCCAGCTCTGCCATGACCTGCGCCGGGAGTGAGGCCGACGACGAGCGGATGAAACGCAGCTTCGCTTCGGCCAGTTGCTCGGGATTGCGCGCGGCGCGCGGCAGGATCGCCTGGTGCATCGTCGGCACCGCCGTATACCAGGTTGGCTTCGCTTCGGAGAGCCATTGGAAAAAGCGCAGCGCGTTGAAGCCCGGCGTGCAGAAGACGCTGGCGCCGGCGGCGAGCGAGGATAGCACCGCGGCGATCAGCCCGTGGATGTGAAACAGCGGCATGATGTTGAGGCAGCGGTCGGCCGAGCCCAGGCCCAGCGTGGCGCCGATATGCGCGGCCGAGGCGGCGAGGTTGGCGTGGCTGAGCGGCACCAGCTTCGGCCGCGATGTAGTGCCGGAGGTATGCAGAAGGAGAGCGGTGTCGCTGTCTTCGGCCAAGCCGGAGGCAACCGGCGGCCCGACCGGGCCGCCCTCTATGGTGAAGATGCCGGCCGGCGCGCCTTCAGGCACCGCCAGCCGCAGCACCGCAATGCCGAGGCGTTCGGCAACTTCGACCGAGGGTCCTTGCTCGTCCTTGCCGACAAGGATCGCCTTGACGCCGATGTCGCTGAGATAGAAATCGAGCTCGTCGGCCCGGTAGGCTGGATTGAGCGGCGCTGTGGACGCCGCTGCGGCGACCGCGATGAAGGCCGTTGCCATCTCCGGGCCGTTCGGGAGCACGATGGCAACGCGGTCGCCACGGCCGATGCCGAGCGTGTTGAGCCGGGTCACGGTCTCTTGGATCAGACGCCGCAGCCCGCCATGCGAGAGCACTGTCCGGTCGGGCGCGGCGATGGCTGGCGCATCTTCGGCGCCGGGCGCGAGGCGATGAGCAAGATCAAAGGGTTTTTCGCTTGTTGTCATGGTTCCAGACTATGTTTCGAACGATCGGCCGATGTCCAGCAAAGGGCTGCTCAGTATCCGAGCGCCAAGCCGTCCTTGCGCGGATCGGAGGCGCCGGTCAGCGTGCCTTTTTCCCAATCGATGAGCACCGCCTGCCCGCCGCCGAGCGGATGGTCTGGCTCGACAACACGATGGCCGCGGCGGCGCAGGCCTTCGACCGTATCGGGACGCACGCTTCGCTCGGCTTCCACGACGTCGTGATTGTAAAAGACGCGCGGCGCATCCAAGGCCTGCTGCGGATCCATGCCGAAGTCGATCATGTTGGTCAAAAGATGGACATGGCCGAAGGGCTGATAGCCGCCGCCCATGACGCCGAAGGGCATCACGGCACGGCCGTCCCTCACCATCATGCCCGGCATGATCGTGTGCATCGGCCGCTTGCCCGGCGCTATTGCGTTCGGATGCTTCGGATCGAGCCGGAACGAAGTGCCGCGGTTCTGCAGCACGACGCCGGTCTTCGGACCGACGACGCCGCTGCCAAAGGAATAATAGGTCGAGTTGATGAAGCTCACCGCGTTCCGGTCGCGGTCGACGACGGTGATGTAGACCGTGTCGCTGCCCGGCAAATCGACGCGCGGCAAATGCGTCATGGCGCGTTCCCGGTCGATCTCGGCGCGCAGCCGGTCGGCATAGGCGATGGAGAGGAGTTCCTTCACCGGCACCCGAACGTGATCCTGATCCGCGAGCAGGTTGTCGCGGTCGCGATAGGCCAGCCGGCCGGCCTCGATCTCCAGATGCAGGCGCTCTGCGCCATTCGGTTCAAGCGCGCCGAGATCGAAGCCTGAGAGCACGTTCAGCATCAATAGCGCGGTCAGGCCCTGATTGTTCGGCGGCATCTGGTGGATGTCATGACCGCGATAGGAGGTGCTGACCGGCGTCTTGTAGTCGCCCTTCGTCGCGGCGAAATCGTCCAGCGTATGAAGGCCGCCGAGTTGGCGAAGCCGACCGACGATGTCTTCCGCAACAGCGCCTTCGTAGAAACCGGCGCGGCCGCGCTTAGCGATGATGCGCAGCGTTTCCGCCAGTTCCGGCTGGCGATGCACATCACCGGGCTTTGGCGGCTTGCCGCCCGGGAGGAAAATGCGCGCCGCCACTTCGTCGGCCGACAGGTCGGTTTCCGGATCCTCCCAGTCGAAGGCGACGCGGTCGTGTACGACGTAGCCTTGTTCGGCGTAATGGATGGCGGGAGCGAGCGCTTCGGCTATGCCCTTTCGGCCATGGTCTTCCAACAGCCGACACCAGGCGTCGACGGCGCCGGGAATGGTGACCGCGTGCGCGCCCTGCTTCGGCAGCTCGCTGAAACCTCTCTCCAGATACCAGTCGACCGTAGCGGCCTGGGGCGCGCGGCCGGAGCCGTTGAAGGCGATCACATTGCCTTCTCCCTTCGGGCAGTAGAGCACGAAGCAGTCGCCGCCGATGCCGGTGGATTGCGGCTCGACAACCGCCTGCACGGCCGCGGCGCAGACAGCCGCATCCATGGCGTTGCCGCCGGACCGCAACATGTCGATGGCGGCAAGTGTGGCGAGCGGATGCGAGGTCGCGGCCATGGCTTCGGTGGCGCGGACCGGCGAGCGGCCTGGAAACTGGAAATCACGCATTCTGTTCGAGGTATCCCTGTATTCTCAACGTCCGCGGCCGAAAAGCTGGGCGGCGGACAACAAGACGATCGATAGCACGATCAGGCAAGTCGAAATGGCGGCAATCGTCGGATCGATCTGGTCGCGCAATGCATTGAACATGCGGCGCGTCAGCGTCGTGGTCTCACCGCCCGAGATGAAGAGCGACACCACCACCTCGTCGAAGGAGGTGATGAAGGCAAAGAGCGCGCCCGAGACGATCGAGAAGCGCAACTGCGGCATGGTCACCTGGAAAAAGGCCGCGAAGCGGCCGGCGCCAAGGCTGCGCGCCACCATCTCCTGGTTCATGTCGTAAGAGCGCAGCCCCGACAGGACGGTGAGCACGACCAGCGGCAACGCCTGGACGGTGTGGGCGATGACGAGGCCGGTCAGCGTGTTGTTGAGGCCAATGCGGGCATAGAGAAAGAAAGTGCCGATGCCGATCAGGATGACCGGAATGATCAGCGACGCCGTGAGCAGCGCATTGATGGCGCCGGTCAGCCTGAGCGTGCCGGCGTTGATGGCATAGGCAGCTGCGGTGCCGAGCGGCGTCGCCACGATCGCGGTCATCACCGCCACCTTCACCGAGACGATGGTGGCGTCGCGCCATTCGACGGAACCGAAATAGCTCTCATACCAGCGCAGCGACCATTGCTCGGGCGGGAACTGCAGCAGCGTCGAGCCGGAGAAGGACATGATGACAATAATCACCGAGGGCGCGATCAAAAACAGCATGACGAGGCCGCCCAGCAGATAGAGCCAGAGGCGTTGCCAATGCGTTATAGGCAGGCTGCTTTCGGCGCTCATCGCTGGCTCCAAACGCCGGTGGCGCGCGCGCCGAGCAGCCACTGGAAGAAGCCGAGCAGCGCCAGCGTGACGGCAAGCAGCACGACGCCGAGCGCAGCACCCGCGCCCCAGTTCGAGTAGAGGCTGGTCGCCTGCTCCATGCGCATCGCCCACATGATGACCTTGCCGCCGCCCATCAGCGCCGGCGTGACGAAAAAGCCGAGGCAAAGCACGAAGACGATGACCACGCCGGAGGCGAGGCCCGGCAGCGACAGCGGGAAAAAGATCTGCCGGAAGGTGGCGGCGGGGCTGGCGCCGAGATTCATGCCGGCGCGCAGGCAGTCGACATCGATGGTCTTCATCGAAGCATAGAGCGGTAGCACCAGGAAGGGCAGCATGATGTGGGTCATGCCGATGACGACGCCGGCGAAATTGTTGGCGAGCGGCAGCGGCTGGGCGATCACGCCGAGATCGATCAGCCAATTGTTGATCAGCCCCTTGCGCTGCAGGATGACCAGCCAGGCATAGGTGCGCACCAGCACCGAGGTCCAGAACGGCAGGATGACGAAGATCAGGCAGATCGAGGCGGCGCGGCGCGGCAGTTGCGACAGCATATAGGCCAGCGGGTAGCCGAACAGCACGCAGGCGCCAGTGACAACAAAGGCAACCTTGAAGGTGGTCGCGAAGGTCTTGATGTAGGACGCCTGCTCGAAGAAGCGCGCGTAATTGGCGAGGCTGAGCTGGCCGCTCTCGTCGAACAACGACAACCAGAACAGCCAGCCGATCGGTACGATGATGACGGCGAATACCAGGAACAGCCCGGGCGACAGCAGCGCCAGAAGCCCCAGCGCCTGGCGCCTGGCATCCGAGCGCAATGCCCAGGCGTTGAGTTCCCCGTCCTGCCCGACGGCGTGACCAAGACTGGCGGACCCGACGCTCATTGATCCGACACCAGCACGACGTCCTGGGCATCGATGCCGAGCGCGATCGGCTCGCCCGGCGCCGGCAGCTTCGCCAGCACGTCGCTGCGACAATAGTCGCGCAGCGTCACCTGGCGGCCGTCGCGAAGCGTCGCATAGCAGATGAAGCTGTCGCCCTGATAGATGACATCGCCGACCGTTGCCGGCAGCGCGTTGACGGGACGTGCCTGATCCGCGTCGGCGAGCAGCCGCAATTTCTCCGGCCGCACCACCATCAAGTGCCGACCGGCGGACGGCGCCGGGTCATTCATGCGCAGCTTCCGATCCTCATACCAGACGCTGCCGTTGCGGCATTCGACCGGGATGAAATTGGATTCGCCGATGAAGCCGGCGACGAACTTCGTCTTAGGCCGGGCGTAGAGCACCTCGGGCTGGTCGATCTGCTCGATGCGTCCGGCATTCATGACCGCGATGCGATCGGACATGGTGATCGCCTCGCGCTGGTCATGCGTGACGTAGACCGTCGTCATGCCGAGCCGCCGATGCAGGTTGCGCAATTCGATCTGCATGTGCTCGCGTAAGCCTTTGTCGAGCGCCGACAGCGGCTCGTCCATCAGCACGATGCGCGGCTCGAAGACGATGGCGCGGGCCAAAGCCACGCGCTGGCGCTGGCCGCCCGAAAGCTGGTCGACGCGGCGCTCGCCGAGACCTTTCAGCTGCACCAGGTCCAGCGCCCGCTCGACACGCTCGGCCGTTTCCGCCGCCGATACGCGCCGCTGCTTCAGCGGAAAGGCGATGTTGTGGAAGACGTTCATATGCGGGAACAGCGCATAGTTCTGGAACACCATGCCGATGTTGCGCTTGTGTGGCGGCATGGTGATGATCTCCTCGCCGCCGACCGTGATCGAGCCGGCATTGGCCCGCACAAAGCCGGCCAGGATCATCAGCAGCGTGGTCTTTCCCGACCCCGACGGACCGAGCAGCGTCAGGAATTCACCGGCCGCGACATCGAGGCTGAGATCGCTCAGGATGGAGAGCGCGCCGAAGCGCTTCTCGATACCGTGGATGCCGATGGGAAGCGCTGTCGGCGCAAGAGACAAGAGCATCTCCTTCAACTCCGGATCATTGATAGCGCGGCGGAGCAGCGCCTCGTCGCGCCGCTCCGCCGCGCAGTCGTTATTGCTGGATCAGGTTGTTGAACTTCTCCGTCGCCTCGACGAGGTTGTCGCGCCAGAACTCGGGATCCTGAAGCACCTGCTTCTTGACGTTGTCGGGCGCGGAGTTGATGTCCTTGATGCGCTCCTGCGGGATCTTGCCGGTCTCGAAGGCCTTCTCGTTGGCCGGGCCGTTGTCGACATAGAGCGGCAGATTGGCCTGGAGGTCGGGGCTGACGAACTTGGCCAGCGCTTTCATCGCGAGGTCCTTGTTCTTCGAGCCCTTCGGGATGACCATGCAGTCGGCGGTAAGCACACCCTGGTCGAAGGAGAAGCTGACAGGTGCGCCTTCCTTCCTCAGGGTGCCGGCGCGGCCGTTCCAGATGCTCGCCATATCGACCTCACCGTCCTTGACGAGTTGCATGGCCTGCGCGCCCGAGGTCCACCAAGCGTCGATGTGACCCTTGACCTTATCGACGGATTGCAGCGCGCCGTCGATGTCGACCGGATAGACCTTGTCGATCGGAGTGCCTTTGGCGAGCGCCGCGACGCTCAGTGTCTCCGTCGCCTGGCTGCCGGAGAGCGCCCGCCGGCCCGGGAATTTTTCCACGTCCCAGAAATCGGCCCAGGTCTTCGGTCCCTTGTCGCCGAAAACATCGGTTCGGTAGATCAGCACGACGGACGTGTAAGAGATGCCAACCCAGTCGTCATGGACGAGCTTCGGGTTGATGCCGCTCTTGTCGATGACGTTGTAGTCGAGCTTTTCGAACAGGCCCTCCTTGGAACCGCGCGCGCATTCGTCGGCGCCAAGCTCGGTGATGTCCCATTTCACCGCATTGCCGGTGACCTGCAGGCGCACGTCGTCGAGGCCGTTGGTGGTGTCCTGCTTGATGGTGATGCCGAGCTCCTTGGCCGTCGGATCGAAGAAGGCCTTGGTCTGTGCCTCCTGATAGGTGCCGCCCCATGAGGCGACGGTGATGGTGTCGGCGGCCGAGGCCGGAACGGCGGCCGAGGCCAGCAGGCCGGCTACGGCCAGACCGTGAATGCAAAGTCTCTTCGTCATTTTCGCTTCTCCAACCGGTGTTCCCATTATCGTTGATTTGGTATGCGAATTTGTATACAATTTTGAGTGTAATTCTCCGGAAGCCGATGTCAACATGTGCCGAGCGTATTTTGGGCGGCGATGAGTTGAGGCTTCGGGTCGGGAGCGTTTGACACGGCCCTGTTTCAAGCAGGAGCCAAAAGGCACTAGACTGCGAATCCGTGACTGACCGTTGGAGGCGGGACGCTTGAGCAAGGAGAGAAAGAACACGCTGCGCGATTCGGTGTTCGAGAAGCTGAAGGCGTTGATCATCACCGGCCAGATCCCGCCAGGCGGCCGCGTGACCGAGAACGAGATCGCCGAGCGCCTGAAGGTGAGCCGCACGCCGGTGCGCGAAGCCTTCAACCGTCTCGAGCGCGACGGCCTGGTGATCGGACGTCCGCGCCAGGGCTATATCGTTGCCGAGTTCAACCTGACCATGTTCCGCGAGGCCTTCGACATTCGCGAGCTGCTCGACGGGCGCGCGACCGAGCTGGCGGCGGCGAACGCGACCGCCGCCGACAAGGCGCGGCTGCGCGACATGCTCGCCGAATGCGAACGGCTGGCGGCAATCCCCGACCGCAGCACACGAGAGAAATTTGAGGAGCTGCAGGTCGGCATCGATCTGCACCGGGTGATCGCCGAGATCAGCGGCAACGAGATGCTGCACGGCATGCTTTGCGGCATCCTCGACAAATGCCAGCAATATGTGTGGACCGAGCTTCTGTGGCTGGACGAGTGGAAGCTCACCCGCGAGGAGCATACGGGCATCGTCGACGCGATCTGCGCCGGTGATGTCGCTTTGGCCGGCGAGCGCGCTCGCGCGCATGTGCGCGGCTCGCGCGAGAACATCCTGCGCCTGCTGCAGGCCAAGTCCGATTATCAGGGCTTTTTCGCCAAGGCTTCGTGAGGCCGGCGATCAGTTCGAGAGCACAGGGCAGTTGGCGCCACGCCGCAGGCTGACGTGCGCTACGTCGCCGATGCTGAATCGAAAACCGTCGGCGCGGCGTGGAGCATCGATGACAATTGCAGTCCCCTGCCCCAGTTCGGCGTGAAGGCGCAACGTGCGACCGTGGAAGACGATGCCACTCACCCGCGCCGGCGCGGTGCCTTCGGCGGCCTCGGTGGCCGCCACAAGATCCTCCGGACGAACGCCGATGGTGCGTGCGTCGCCAACAGCCGGTATCTCGCCGGTCTCCGGTATGGCCACCAGCGGCAGCTCGCCGGCGGTAAAGCGCAGCCGCTCGCCGTCGCGCCCGACAAAGCGTGACTGCAGAAGATTCATGGTGCCGATGAAGGAGGCGACGAACCGCGTCGCCGGACGGTCGTAAAGCGTCGCGGGCGGCGCGATCTGCTCGATGCGGCCTTTGTTCATGACGACGATGCGGTCGGAAATCGACAGCGCCTCGGTCTGGTCGTGCGTGACCATGACGAAGGTGGTGCCGAGCCGGGACTGCAGTCGCTTGAGCTCGACCTGCATCTGCTCACGCAGATGCGCGTCGAGCGCCGACAGCGGCTCGTCGAGCAAGAGCACACGCGGCTCGCAGACGATGGCGCGGGCAAGCGCGACGCGCTGGCGCTGACCGCCCGACAGTTCGGAGATGCGGGCGCGCAGCTTGTCGGCTAGGCCGACCATGTCAAGCGCCTGACCGACGCGCTTGGCCTGCTCGGTGCCGGACAGTTTGCGCAGCGAGAGGCCGAAGCCGACATTCGCCGCGACGTCCATATGCGGGAACAGCGCATAGTCCTGAAAGACGGTGTTGACCGGACGGTCGAAGGGCCTCAGACCGGTGATGTCACCGCCTTCGAGCAGCACGTTGCCGCTGGTCGGGCTCTCGAAGCCGGCGATGACGCGCAGGCTCGTCGTCTTGCCGCAGCCTGAGGGGCCGAGCAGGGTCAGGAACTCGCCCGCCGCAATGTCGAGATCGACCGCATCGAGCCCGACCACGCCGCCCGGGAAGACCTTCGAGACGTTCTCTAGACGAACGAGCGCGTCAGGCGCCATCGCGCACCTCGGAGGGTTTTGTCGTGTTGACCCACAGGATCTGGCAGCGCTCGGCGCCCGGATTGCGGAAGGCATGCAGCAGCGTGCTCTTGAAGCCAAAGCTGTCGCCGGCCTTCAGCACATAGGCCGTGGCGTCAACCACCAGCTCGACCTCGCCCGTCATCACGAAGCCGAATTCGTGGCCGGCATGGGCATAAGCTTCGGCGGTGCCGCCGCCGGCCTCGACCGTCACCAGCATTCCGGTGAGTGTGGCGGCGGGCGGCGAGAGCAGCGCCTTGGCGATGCCCTCGGACTTGACCGGGATTGCGCGCCGCTTGTCGGCGCGCACGCAATAGAGGTCGTTGACCGCTTCATCGCCGTCGGCGATCAGGGCCGAGGGCTCGATGTCGAGGGCGGCGGCCAGCGGCCAGATCACCTTGACGCGCAGGGAGGACATGCCGCGCTCGATCTGGCTGAGCGCGCCGATCGATATGCCGGCCTTGGCGGCGAGCTCGGCCAGCGACAGCTTGCGCTCGAGCCTCAGCGCCCGCACGCGCCGGCCGACACGCACGTCGGCATCGTCCTTCGGTTTTGCTTCGTCAACAATGTCCATCAAATAGTCCTTGTTGTCTTTCCACCGGTGCGGCGCAGCGCCGCCAGGCCCCCCCTTCCCCCCTTGTGGGAGAAGGTGTCGCCGAAGGCGACGGATGAGGGGTGCTCCAGCGAAGTGAGACGTCGGCGTTCCCTGGATCACCCCTGATCCGTCTCGGCGCTGCGCGCCGGTCCACCTTCTCCCACAGGCGGAGAAGGCAAGTGCGCTCAGCCGCCGGCTTTCACCTTCTCGAACATCTTGGCGACGTCGTCGTTCTGCTTCATCGGTCCGGTGAAGATCGTGCTCTTCAGCATCACGTCGGGATCCGCCGGCAGCTGCAGCTTGTCCAGCTCGTCTTTCGACACGCCGGCGAAGGCGGTCGAAAGCGAGCTGCCATAGCCGTAGGACTGGATGAGGTACTTGCCCGAATCGGCGTCGAGCCGGCTGTTGATGAAGTCATAGGCGAGATCGACGTTCTTGGCGTCCTTCAGCATGACGAAGCCGCAGGCCCAGGTGAGCATGCCTTCCTTCGGCTTCATGAACTCGACCGGCACGCCCTGCTTCTTGAGCGACGTGGCCGACGCGTTCCAGGTCATGGCGGCGACCAACTGGCCGCTGACCAGCGCCTGCTCGACCGAGGTCATGTCGGTGGTGTAGCTCGACAGCAGTGGCCGCTGCTCGCGCAGTTTCGCCGCGACTTTTTCCATCTGCTCCGGCGTCATGTCGAAGGGGTTCACGCCAGCCAGAAGTGCCGCGACGATCGGCGTGTCGTGCACGGCGTCGATGGTCGCCATGCGGCCGGCATATTGCTTGTCCCACAAAAGGTTCCAGCTCGCCTCGGGGTTCTTCACCAGATCGGTCCGGTAGAGGATCGAGGTGTTGCCCCAGTCCCACGGCACCATCCAGACCTTGCCGTCGCCTGCCTGCAAGTCGGGCAGGTTCTTGAACACCGGGAAGATCGAATCCCAATTCTTGATGCGCTTGGTGTCGATCGGCTGCAGCAGGCCTTCCTTGTTCCAGCGCGCCACCTTGTCGTAGCAGGGATGGGCGATGTCGGGCCGGAAGCCGGCCTTGACCTTGGTGAAGGCATCGTCGTCATCGCCGAAGATCGTGGCCTCGACACCATCCGGATGCGCGGTGAGGAAGCTCTTGTTGAAGTCGGGCAGCTCGTAGCCCGACCAGGTGAAATATTGCAGCTTGTCGGCGGCCAAAGCGACGGTCGACGACAGCGCCAGGGCGAGTGCGGCTAGACCCGCGCGGGCCTTGTATCCCGTGATCGATTTCAGGTGGACTGTCATTTTCGTTCTCCTCTTCTTTGTTGTGGTTCAGGCTGGATTGCGGCGCGCGGCGCCGAGGCCGCGATGGCGCAGGATCTCGGCGAGGGTGGCGATGACGAAGGACACGGCCAGGATCACCGTTCCGAGCGCCATCACCGTGGGCAGCGAACGCGGGAAGCGCAGTTGGCTCCAAATGTAGAGCGGCAGCGTCGGCTCGGTGCCGGCGAGGAAGAAGACGACGATGAACTCGTCGAAGGAGGTCAGGAAGGCGAGCATGAAGGCCGACAGCACCGCCGGCAGGCTGAGCGGAAGCATGACGCGCCGGAACGTTGTCCAGTCCGACGCCCCAAGGTCGAGCGCCGCCTCGCGAATGGTCTTTGGGATCGCGGCGAATCGACTGCGCATCACCACCACCGTCGTCGGCAGCGCCACCAGGATATGGCCGAGCACGATTGCAACGCGCGACGGGCCGAGGCCAATGAGATTGACCAGGATCAAGAGCGAGATGCCGACGATGACGCCGGGGATTAGGATCGGCAGCCGGGCTATGGCACTGATCGTAGCCGCGAGCGGCGAGCGGCCGTAGAGGTCCATATAGGAAACGGTGATGCCGCAAAGCGTTGCCCCCGAGGCAGCAACGACACCGATGACGAGACTGTTGGCCAAAGCGCCGGACAGCGCCGGATTGCCGTAGAGGGTCTCGTACCAACCGAGCGTGAAGCCCTGCAGCGGAAACGCCGCCTGGATGGAATCGTTGAAGGAAAACAGCGGGATCAAAAGGATAGGCAGATAGAGGAAGACGAGATAGGCAAGCACATAGAGGCCGAGCCAGCGACCGCCCGCATTTGCCTCTTTGCGCGCCGCGCTCATGTGCGGCTGCCAAACCGGCGGTCGGCGCCGCGCGCGACCAGGACCACGCACAGGATGACCAGCATGACGCAGACCGACAGGGCCGCGCCGAACGGCCAGTCATTGGCCTTGCCGAATTGCGACTGGATCAGCGTGCCGATCATGGTACTGGCCGGGCCGCCGACCATAGCCGGCGTGACATAGTCGCCGACGGTCGGCACGAAGACGACGAGAGCCGCCGCCAGCACCCCCGGCATCGAATTGGGCAGCACGACGCGGCGGAACGACGTGAACGGGCGCGCGCCGAGATCGGAGGCGGCTTCGAGCAGCGATTTCGGGATGGTATCCAGCGCCACGTAGATGGGCAGGATGGCGAAAGGCGCGTAGGCGTGCGCAAGCGTCACCACCACCGCGGCCGGCGTGTTGAGGAAGGCGAGCGTCGGCTCCGACCAGAGGCCGCTTTCGATGAAAGCCGAGTTCAGGACGCCGTTATAGGCAAGCACGATCTTCCAGGCAAAGACGCGCAAAAGGTAGCTGGTCCAGAACGGCAGCGTGACCAGGAAGAGCAGCAGGTTGCGCCGGCGGCCGGCATGGAAGGCGAGGTAGTAGGCGACCGGATATGCAGTAGCGACGGTGGCGAGCGTCACCAGGCCGGCGATGACCAGCGAGCGCAGCGTCACCGTCCAGTAGAGCGGATCGGTGGCCACAGTTACGAAGTTTGCCGCCGTCAGGCCGGCGCCGAGCAGCGAGCCGTCATTGCTCCTGAAGGCAAGGAAGAGCACAAGGCCGAGGGCAAAGAGGATGAGGAAGAAGGTGACCACCCCGCCGGGCAACAGCATGGCAAAGCGGAAAACCGGCGAGATGCGGGTTTCCGGCGATCGTCGCGCTGCAACGATGGTGGACATCTGCTAGCTGCCCATCGGATTTTTGAAATCAGCTAATGATTTTTCATATTCCTGAAACTGTCAAGCTAAATCGGTGATGCGCTGCCGCGTTCAACTTCAGCGCTCGAAGGCATCCAGCATCCGATACCAGGCGATGGTGGCGGCAACGCCGACCTGGCGGAAGGCGTGGAACGGGATCGGCCGGATCGGCGACAGCGGGAAAGGCAATCGACTGACATCGCCGGTCGCGAGGTAATCCGCCATGCGCTTGCCCAGCGCGCTCATCGGTCCGACGCCCCTGCCCTGGCAACCGACCACGGCGAGCAGGCCCTTTTCCGGCTCATGCAGGTGCGGGAGATGATCCGGGGTCATCGCCACACGGCCGAACCAGCGCTTTTCGACGGCGATGCCGGCAAGCGCCGGATAGAGGCGCAGCAGCGCGCGTTCGCAATGCGCCCAATCGGCCGCGCTTGAAGGCAGGGCCATGCGGCCGCGTCCACCCAACACCATCCGGCCATCAGGGCCCTTGCGGTAATAGACCAAGATGCGGCGGGAATCGGAAACGGCTTGCCCGCCGGGCAGGATGCTTGCCGCAAGCTCGGCCGGCAGCGGCGCCGTGGCGATCTGGAAGGAATGCAGAGGCACAATCGTCCGGGCAAGCCCGGGGAGCAGGCCGTCCGTATAGGCGTTGGTGGCGAGCACGACCGCCTTCGCGCGCAGTTCGGCGCCGCCTTGCGTGGAGACCCGCCAGACGCCCGCTTCCTTGGTGAGCCTCACCACCCGCTGCTGTTCGGCGATCCCGACGCCGACGTCCGAGGCGAGGCGGGCAAGCTCGAGCGTGTAGGACAGCGGATCGATGACGCCGGCGCGGCGGTCGAGCCAGCCGCCAAGATAGCCCTTGGCGCCGGTCATCGCGGCGATCTCGGCTCGGTCGAGCAGCTTGACGTCGGCGCCGCGAGCCCGCCATTGCCGATCCCGGTTCGCCGCCGCCTTCAGCGCGGTCTCGGTGTGCGCGGCCTGGATCCAACCGTTCCGCGTGAACGGCACCGCAAGCTTCTCGTCACGGATCACATCGAACACCGCGTCGGCCGTCGAGGCGGCGAAGTCGACCAGGGCCTCGCCGCGCTCCTTGCCAAAGTGCTCGATCAGCCATTCGGGATCATATTTGAGGCCGGGAATGACCTGGCCGCCGTTCAAGCCCGACGCGCCCTGCCCGATCGCGCCGGCATCCAGCACCTGGACGGAAAGACCGGCGCGGGCCGCGTGCAAGGCGGTCGACAGACCCATGATGCCGCCGCCGACGATCACCGCGTCGAGCGTGCCGTCGCTCGACAGCTCGGACTGGAACGCCGGAGCTGTTGGGGGCTTTTGCCAGATCGGATCGGAAAAGGCTGCGGGCAATTGGGTCACCTGAGGCGCTGGAGGCTCGTGAAAATCCTATTGCTGATTTCATGAGCTTGAAAGGGGACCCGATGGGCCAGTCGGCGCTTGGCTATGTGACAGCATGCCATTGGCTCATAACCTCGCCATCGATGGGATAGACGTTTGCATTAAATGCGGGGAAAGTGCCGCGCGACAATCGAGAGGACAGAAGACCATGACCGATTTAACCCGCCTCCCTGGCGACGGCCTTTTCGTCGGCCGCGCCAGGACCAGCGAAGCCTCCCATCCGCTGGTGGTCACGGTGCGCGCAGGCGAGGTCATCGACATCACGTCGAGCGCGGCGCCTACCGTGCGCGACCTCTGCGAGCTGAAGGACCCGGCCGCCTACGTGCGCTCGGCCCGGGCCAAGGCGATCGGCACACTGGAAGACATCGCAGCCAACAGCTTCGAGTCTCAGCGCGACGCCAAGAAGCCGATCCTGCTCTCCCCCGTCGACCTGCAGGCGGTGAAGGCTTCCGGCGTCACCTTCGTCGTCAGCCTGCTCGAGCGCGTCATCGAGGAGCAGGCCCGCGGCTCCGCGGAAAAGGCCGACGCCATCCGCGCCGACATCGCCGGGCTGATCGGCCATGATCTCTCCAAGCTCAAGCCAGGGTCGCCGGAAGCGATGGAGATCAAGGCCAAGCTGATCCAGCGCGGCGCCTGGTCGCAATATCTGGAAGTGGGCATCGGCCCCGATGCCGAGATCTTCACCAAATGCCAGCCGATGGCCTCCGTCGGCTTCGGCGCCGATGTCGGGCTGCATCCGGTCTCCACCTGGAACAATCCGGAGCCGGAGATCGCGATGATCGCCGACAGCTCGGGCCGCATCGTCGGCGCCACGCTCGGCAACGATGTCAATCTGCGCGATGTCGAAGGACGCTCGGCGCTGCTGCTCGGCAAGGCCAAGGACAACAATGCTTCCGCCTCGCTTGGACCTTTCATCCGGCTCTTCGACGAGACCTTTTCCATCGCCGACGTGAAGCGCGCCACGGTGCGGCTAAGCGTCGAGGGCGAGGACGGTTTTTCGCTGGAGGGCGCAAGCTCGATGGCCGAGATCAGCCGCTCGCCGGAAGAGCTGGTCAGAGCCGCGATGGGACCGCATCACCAATACCCGGACGGGCTGGCGCTCTATCTCGGCACCATGTTCGTGCCGTCGAAGGATCGCGGCGAAAAGGGCAAGGGCTTCACCCACAAGGTCGGCGACATCGTCACCATCTCGTCGGAAAAGTTGGGCGCGCTGACCAACCGGGTGCGCCTGTCGCCCGACTGCCCGCCCTGGACCTACGGCGCCAGCCACCTGATGCGCGATCTCGCCAGAGCCGGTCTGATCTAGCAGCGGATCACAACGGCATACGCTTGCTCATCACTGGAGGCTGATGAGCGCAGCGGCGTTTGCCGGGAAAATATCACGGTAACTGATGCAATCTGATGGGATTGCTGATGGCGTGCGGAGCTGTGCCAACATCCATTGACGATCGAGGCTTGCCAGCGGCCGAAAAAGGGAATGCTCTAGAGGCGTCCGGTCGGCGCGGGCAGGAAGATGCGACCCTTGAGGACCGCATCGCGCCTGATGTGGAGGTGGTTTTCAACATGGGAGGAAATCGATGCTTTCGAGGCTGAGACTGTTCGTGCTTGGCTTGATCGCGGCAATCGCCATTCCGGCGATTGCCGAGGCCAAGACCTTCTACTGGATTTCGCATGGCGGGCCGGCCGATCCGGTCTGGACCTACTTCCTGGCCGGTGCCAAGCAATGGGCGACCGACACCGGCAACAAGGTGAACACCTCGTTCCACAATGGCGACGTTGCCTCGCAGCAGGAGGCTGTTCGCGCCGCCATCTCGGCCAAGGCCGACGGCATCGTCACCACCAGCCCCGATCCGGGCAGCCTCGTCGAGATCGTCAAGGAGGCCCGTGCGGCCAACATTCCGATCATCAACTTCAACACGCCCGACCCGAAGGCCAACTTCAACGCCTATGTCGGCGGCGACAACGTCACCTTCGGCAAGCACTGGGCGCAGTATCTGGTCGACAAGGGCCTGGTGAAGAAGGGCGACTTCGTATGGATGCCGGTGGAGGTGCCCGGCGCCACCTATGGCGTGCAGGAAGAGGAAGGCATCAAGAGCGTGTTCGAGCCGCTCGGCATCACCTATGAGGTGACCGAGGCGACGCTCGACCAGGCCGAAGTGATCAACCGCATGGTCGACTATCTCACCGCCCACAAGGGCAAGGTGAAGGCGATCATCGGCCTCGGCGACCTCGTCACAGGCTCGGTCAAGCGCGTCTTCGACCAAGTCGGCGTCAAGCCGGGCGAGATCCCCGTTGTCGGCTGGGGCAACTCGCTCGACACCACCCAGGAAGTGCTGAACGGCTATGTCAACGCCGCGCAGTGGCAGGACCCGCAGGCGACCAGCTACATCGCACTTTCGATGGCGGCGATGGCGTCTGCCGGCATTCCTCCGGGCTTCAACGTCATCACCGGCGCGCTCTATGAAAAGGATACTGCCGGCGTTTATGACAAGATCCTGTCCGGCAAGTAATTGCTGACATTAACGGTCGCGGCTTTCGGGCCGCGATCGCTTCCTGGACCGTCGAGTCCTGACTGATCGCAGCGGGCTCGCCAATCATTCACATCGCGGGCCCAATGGAAAACCGTTCCTTCATCCAAAGTTTCATCGCGCGGCCGGAATTCGGGCCGTTGGTGCTGCTGATCGTCGAACTCGTCATCTTCTGGGGCATCAATCCGGATTTCCTGTCGCCGCAGAACATCTCGAACATCCTCGCCTTCACCGTCGAGCTTGGGCTGATCGCGCTGGCGATGACCTTGCTGATGACGTCGGGCGAATTCGACCTGTCGGTCGGCTCGTTGTTCGGCTTCTCGCCGGTGCTGATGTGGACGCTGTTCAACGGCGGGGTCACCTCGCTGGAGATGGGCTTAGCCATCGCGCTGGTGGTCGCGGCCTTGATCGGGCTTGTCAATGGCTGGTTCGTCACGCAGCTCAAGATCCCGTCCTTCCTGGTCACGCTCGGGATGCTGCTCGTCGTGCGCGGCACCGCGCTTTTCGTCACCGATGGCTTTCCGCAGCGCACCTGGAGCGCCGAAGGCAGCTGGCTTGCGGACATCCTGGTCGGCGACTTCTACATCGGCCCGTTCCGCGTCTATGCCTCGCTGTTCTGGTTCATCGGCGCCGCGATCGCGCTCGGTTATGTGCTGACGCAAAGCCGCACCGGCAACTGGATCCAGGCGGCCGGCGGCAATCCCAACGCGGCGCGCGCCCGCGGCGTCAATGTCAGCCGGGTCAAGATCGGCCTGTTCATCCTGTCGGCGGTGATGGCCTCGCTCGCCGGTGTGATCTCGTCGCTGCGCACTTCGGCTGCCAATCCGAACAGCGGCACCGGCTACGAGCTCGAGGTCATCGCCATGGTGGTCATCGGCGGCACGGCGCTGACCGGCGGCCGCGGCACCATTATCGGCACGGTGCTCGGCATCCTGATCCTGCGCGTCATGCGCAACGGCATCGTGCTGATCGGCGTTCCGGGACTTGCCTACAACATCTTCATTGGCGCGATCATCCTCGGGATGATGGCGCTGCACTCATGGCTCGAACGCCGGCACCAGGCAGGGACTTGAAGACGATGGCCGAGCCTCTGATCCGCATGACGAACATCCGCAAGTCCTACGGGCGCGTACAGGCGCTGGTGGACGCCAACTTCCACGTCAACGAAAAGGAGATCGTCGGCCTGCTCGGCGACAACGGCGCCGGCAAATCGACGCTGATCAAGGTGCTGTCGGGCGCGGTGCCGCTGACCAGCGGCAACATTTTCGTGCGCGGCAAGAAGGTGAATTTCCGCAGCACCAGCGACGCGATCGCTGAAGGCATCGAGACGATCTATCAGGACTCCGCGCTTGTCACGCAGCTGTCGATCGCCCGCAACCTGTTCCTGGGGCGCGAGCCGATCAAACCGCCGCGTTTCCTCAACCGCATGGACCAGGAGGCGATGAACACGGTGGCACGCGACCTGCTCAAGCAGGTCGGCATCTCCAAAAACATCCCGCCGACGACGCCGATCGGCTCACTATCAGGCGGCGAGCGGCAAGCAGTGGCGATCGCGCGCGCCATGCATTTCGACAGCGACCTCATCATCCTCGACGAGCCGACCAACAATCTCGGCGTTGCCGAGACGCAAGGGGTGTTGAGCTTCGTGCGCGGCGCCCGCGATTCCGGCCACTCCTGCATCTTCATCGCACACAACATCCACCATGTCTTCCAGGTCGTCGACCGCATCGTGGTGATGCGCCGCGGCAAGGTGGTGGCCGATGATATCGATCCGAAGAAGACCACCGTGGCGGACGTCGAACGCGTCATCACCGGCATGTCGGACAAGGAGATCCGCGATGCGATTTCCGACGGCCCGCAGCCGCATGGCTGATTTGGCCTGACCTTGACTTTTGACTGGGGCTCGATCCTATCCCATGACCGGACCCATGAAAGCGACCGTAGCCGACATCGCCAGAAGCTGCGGCCTGTCGACCGCGACGGTCGACCGAGTGCTCAACAACAGGCCGGGCGCAAGCGCGGCCAACCGGCAGCGCGTCTTGGAGGCGGCAAAGCAGCTCGGCTATCTGCCGACGCTCGATCAAGTCGTGCTGCCGTCGAAGCCGGCGCATCTCGAATTCTTCCTGCCGATCGGCAGCAACGCCTTCATGGCCGACCTTGCCCATCATATCGAGGACTTTGCAGGGCGCCTGCCGCTGGTCGCCTCCTGCCGCATCCACAATCTCGCCGGGATCTCGCCGGGCGCGCTGCAGGGCGCGATCGAGAACCTCTCGCTCAAGGCCAACGGCGTTGGCGTCATCGCCGTCGACCATCCACGCACGCGCAACATTTTGCGCGAGCTGGTCGAGGCCGGCATTCGGCTGGTCACGCTGGTTTCCGATGTGCCCGCGGCCCCTCGCTCGGCGTATGTCGGCATCGACAACCGGGTTGCCGGACGCACGGCGGCGCTGCTGATGGGCCGCTTCCTTGGCGGCCGGATCGGGCACCTCGCGATGGTCGTTGGCTCGCGCTCCTACCGCGGCCACGAGGAGCGCGAGATGGGTTTCCGCTCGGTGCTCGCAGAAGAGTTCCCCAATCTCACCGTCTCCAGCGCCGTCGAGATCAACGACGAGCCCGACGCCAGCTACAGCGCGACCATGAAGGCCTTGCACAACGAACCGGAACTGCTCGGCATCTACTGCGTCGGCGCCGGACGCTCCGGCGTGGCCAAGGCGTTGCTCGAGGCCAAGCCGCGCAGAAAGCCCGTCTTCATCTGCCATGACCTGACCAGGGAAACGCGCCGCTACCTCGTCGACGATCTCGCCGACGTGGTCATCGACCAGAACGCCCGGCTGATTGCCGAGCAAGCAGTGATCCGCCTGCTCGGCTCGATCGCCTCGTCGGCGCCGTACCTGACCAAGAAATTCATCGAGCCCCGGCTGATCATGAAGGAAAACGTGCCGGTGCAGTAGGCGCGAATGGCATAATGCCGTCGCCTCACTGATTTGTCAGACGATTGATCCGGCAAATCTGCACACCAGCTATGCACGTTTCGTAGTTGCCGAATGGTTGGGCAAATCGTAATTATTGCGGCGTCGGATGTCTTCCTCCTCCCGGACACCGGCGCTGAATGCGGTGCTCCTCCTCCCGCGCCGTATTCGAAATCGAAGCCCGCTGCCTCCTCCTCCCGGCAGCGGGCTTTTTCTTTGCCTGCACTTAGGCGGAGCGCCCCTCACCCGGATATTGCCGAGTCGAATTGCCTTGCAATTCGAGCAATCCGAACTCTCCTGGGGAGAGAGGAGACGGGTCAGCGCCGGCGCTAGCCTGGCCGCGAAGCGGCCGCATCAGGGGAAGCCGCCTTCAGCGTGCCCGGAACGAGGCGATCAGGCTCTCGGCCATGCGCACGAACTGCGCGCTCGGGCCCTCGGCGCCAACGCTCTGCATCGAGACGCGCGCGCCTTCGAGCAACAGCGACAGCGTATCGGCGAGCAACTCGGCCTGGCCGATGCCGGCATCGCGGCAGAGCGCAACCAGCTTTTCGCGCTGGGCTTCCTTCAGTTCCTTGATAACGCGCCGTGCCGGGTGATCGGTCTCGGTGAGCTCGACGGCGGCATTGGCCATGTCGCAGCCGCGACTGTCGGCGCTGAGCAGCTCCGAAGCCTTGCGGACCCAGGCATGCAACTGCGCGAGCTTGTCGCCGGGATGCTCGGCCTCGAACTCGTCCCATATCCTTGAAGCCTTCGCCGCCGTGGCGCGCAGGCATTCGATGATCAGATCGTCCTTGGATTCGAAGTGACGATAGAGCGTCATCTTGTTGGTGCCGGCAGCCTCCGTGATGGCGTCGACGCCGACGCCCTTGATCCCGTGCTTGTGGAACATGTCCTGCGCCGTTTCCAGGATGCGATCCCGGGGGCGGGAACGTTCCGCAACGCCGTCAGTCATCATGCTCTCCTTTCGTCGTTTCCAAAAAAACCGAGGTCACCTCTTGACTAGGGTGTTACCGGTCTGTAACTTTCAGATGTTACTTACTGGTAACACCTATATCGCTCCCCGTCAAACGACAAGGCCCCCCGATAGAGCCCTGCCAGAGTGAGATAGGACGAAAAACCTGCCTGTCATGCGGCTTCGGCCGGTGAAAACGAGAAAAAGCGGTCCGTGATCATCCGATGCGGGCCGCAGCAAGGAGCCGCTCCTATGCAAAAGCGCAAAGACCTGACGATCGACGAAGCCATCCGGGATCCGATGATCCGGCTGGTGATGAAGGCTGATGGGGTCGATCCCAACGCCTTCGAACGGATGCTGCGCTCGCGCGCCGCGGAACAGGCGCCGGAAGATGTCCCGCCATCCTTCCTGGAGGATTCCGGTTCCGTCCGGGCCCGGCGCATGCGCCATTTTGCAAAACCGTTCGGCGAGGCATCCGCGTCATGGTGAACTTCTTCATCCACCGCCCGATCTTCGCATCGGCGATCGCCATCATCATGGTGCTCGCTGGTGCGATCGCCTATTTCCTGCTGCCGGTCTCGCAGTTCCCTGACATCACGCCCCCGCAGGTCGTGGTCAGCGCCCATTATCCAGGCGCCAGCGCGCAGGTGGTGGCCGATACGGTCACCACGCCGCTGGAGCAGCAGATCAACGGCGTGCAAGGCATGACCTATATGTCATCGACGAGCTCGAATGACGGCTCCTCGACCATCACCATCACATTCGACGTCGGCTATCCGCTGAGCACGGCGGCCGTCGACGTCCAGAACCGCGTCTCGCAGGCCGCATCCTCCCTGCCGGCCATCGTCAACCAGGGCGGCGTCACGATCAAGAAGCAGAACCCGAACTTCGTTCTGATCGTCGACCTCACCTCGCCCGACGGCTCGGTCGATCCGGTCGCGCTGAGCAACCTCGCCTATCTCCAGGTCGTCGATCCGCTGAAGCGGCTGCCCGGCGTCGGCGACGTGCAGATTTTCGGCGAACGGCGCTATTCGATGCGCGTCTGGCTCGATCCGGACAAACTGGCCAATCTCGGCATCACCGCCGTCGATGTGCAGAACGCCATTTCCGAGCAGAACGTGCAGGTGGCGGCGGGCAAGATCGGCCAATCGCCGGCGCCGGCCGGCACCGCCTTCGAGATGCAGGTCAATGCGGTCGGCCGTTTGAGCGACCCGAAGGAATTCGGCGACATCGTCGTGCGCGCCAACTCGCAGAACGGCTCGCTCGTGCGTCTGCGCGACGTCGCCCGCATCGAGCTCGGCGCGCTGCAATATTCGTCATCGGCCTTCTTCGGCAATGACCCGACCGTGGTGCTCGCCGTCTACCAGATGCCCGGCTCCAACGCGCTCGACCTGCAGCAGCGGGTCAAGGACAAGATGCAGGAATTGTCGGCGCGCTTCCCGAAGGGCGTCCACTACGCCATGCACTACGATACGACGCGCTTCGTCTCGGCCTCGATGCATGACGTGCTGATCACGCTCGGCGAAGCGCTGGTGCTGGTGGTAGCTGTCGTCTTCATCTTCCTGCAGAGCTGGCGCACTACCATCATCCCGACCATCGCCATCCCGGTGTCGTTGATCGCGACGCTGGCGGTGATGTACATGCTGGGCTTCTCGCTCAATATGCTCTCGCTGCTCGGCATGGTGCTGGCGATCGGCCTTGTCGTCGACGACGCCATCGTCGTGGTCGAGAACGTCGAGCGACAGCTGGAGGCCGGCCTCAAGCCGCTCGCCGCGACGCGCGCGGCGATGGCCGAAGTGACGGGCCCAATCATCGCCACCACGGCGGTGCTGATGGCGGTGTTCATCCCGGTCGCCTTCATCCCCGGCGTTTCGGGACGGCTCTACAACCAGTTCGCGCTTACCGTTGCGATCTCGGTCGGCATCTCCGCCTTCAACTCGCTGACGCTGAGCCCGGCGCTGAGCGCCGCGTTCCTGCGCCATCGCGGCGAAACGCAGTTCGTGCTGTTCCGCTGGTTCAATGCCGGCTTCGACTGGCTGTCGCATGCCTACGCGCATGGCGTGCGCATTCTG
Source organism: Mesorhizobium sp. AA23 (assembly GCF_001672435.1). Taxonomy (NCBI): domain Bacteria; kingdom Pseudomonadati; phylum Pseudomonadota; class Alphaproteobacteria; order Hyphomicrobiales; family Phyllobacteriaceae; genus Mesorhizobium; species Mesorhizobium sp. AA23. Next base: position 305,529 of record NZ_LYTP01000028.1, on the reverse strand, counting down.
ATCCGGCTGCGCTGGGCCATGCTCGGCCTGTTCGCGGCGGGCTTGGTCGCCACCTATTTCGTCTGGCAGAAGCTGCCCTCGACCTTCCTTCCGGTGGAGGACCAGGGTTATTTCTTCGTCGTCATCCAGTTGCCGGACGGCGCTTCGCTGGAGCGCACCGACGCGGTGGCGCAGAAGGCGCGCGACATCCTGCAGAACACGCCCGGCGTCGACATCGTCGGCTCGATCAGCGGCCTGAACTTCCTCACCAGCGCCGCGCAATCGAACTCGGCGGTGGAGTTCGCCATCCTGAAGCCGTGGGACGAACGCGGGCCCGACCAGAACGCATCGAAGCTGGTCGCCGAGGTGCGCAACAAGTTGCTGCAGATACCGGAGGCGTTTGCGCTCTCATTCGATCCACCCTCGATCCCGGGCCTCGGCACGACCGGCGGCTTCGAATTCCAGGTGGAAGACCTTTCGGGCCGCGGCAGCGCCGCGCTCAACGAGGTCACGCAGGCGCTGATCGCGGAAGCACGCAAGCAGCCGGAGCTCAATCCGCAGCAGCTGTTCTCGTCCTTCTCGACCTCGACGCCGCAGTTCAACTACGACCTCGACCGCAGCAAGGCGAAGCTGCTTGGCCTCAACCTGCCCGACGTGTTCAACACGCTGCAGATCTATCTCGGCTCCCTCTACGTCAACGACTTCAACCTTTTCGGCCGCACGTTCCGGGTGACGATCCAGGCCGACAAGGACGCGCGCGGAAACGCGAACGACATCTCGCGCCTCTACGTGCGCAATGCGTCCGGCGGGATGGTGCCGCTGAGCACACTGGGCAAGCTGGTGCCGATCGTCGGTCCCGAGACCGTGCCGCATTACAACAACAACGCATCCGCCCTCATCAACGGCGGCGCGGCGCCAGGCTTCTCGTCCGGACAAGCGGTCGCGGCCATGGAGCGGGCGGCGGCAAACGTGCTGCCGCGGGACTTCGGCTATGAATGGACCGGCATCACCTATCAGGAGCTCCAGGCCGGATCGATCGCCTCGATCGTGTTCGGCCTGGCGATCGTGTTCGTCTTCCTGATCCTGGCGGCGCAGTATGAAAGCTGGGCTATGCCCTTCATGGTGCTACTCGCCGTGCCGCTCGCTTTGTTCGGCGCCTTCGTCGTGCTCTTGCTGCGCGGCATGCAGATCGACGTCTACTCTCAGATCGGTTTCGTCATGCTGATCGGCCTGGCGGCGAAGAACGCGATCCTGATCGTCGAGTTCGCCCGACGGCGCCGCGAGGAAGGCCTGACCATCGTCGAGGCGGCGATGGAAGCCGCGCGGCTGAGGCTGCGGCCGATCCTGATGACGGCCTTCGCCTTCATCCTCGGCGTGCTGCCGCTGATGTTCGCGACCGGCGCGGGCGCCGCCAGCCGGCAGTCGATCGGCACCACCGTCTTCGGCGGCATGGTGGCGGCGACGATCCTGTCGCTGGTCTTCGTGCCGGTCTTCTATGCGGTAATCGAGAAGCTGCGCGAGCGCGGCGGCGAGAGCGAACCTGCCGCGGGGCCTCACCATGCCCCGCACCAACAAGAGATTGAACCGACCGCCGAGCCCGTCCGGCTCGCCCAGGCGGCCGAATAGGATTGGAGACCAACATGCGTAAATGGAAAATCGCTTTGGGAACGGCGGTCGCGCTGGGCGCAATCTCGGTGGCAAGCGTGCACCTGCTCGACATGGGCAATCTCAGCCTCAGCGCCAGCACTGCGGGCGCGGCACCTGCGCCCAAGGCGTTCGTCATGCCGGTCCCGGTGGTCAACGTCGTCAAGAAGACGCTGCCGATCTATCTCGACTACGCCGCGCGCGTCGAGCCGATCCGCAACATCACCCTGCAGGCGCGCGTGCCGGGCTATCTGCAGGAGCAGACGGCGCAGGACGGCAGCGACGTCAAGCAGGGCGACCTGCTTTACCGGATCGCGCCCGAGGACTACCGGGCAGCGCTCGACCAGGCGAAGGCGCAGGTGCAGCGCGACGCGGCAGCGCTCGATTACGCGCGGTCCAACCTCGGCCGTGGCACCGACCTTGCCAAGGCCGGGTACCTCGCCAAGGACAGCTTCGACCAGCGCACCAGCAACTTGCGCACGGCCGAAGCCGCCCTTGCGGTCGACCAGGCGGCGGTGCGGACGGCCGAGCTCAATCTCGGCTATGCCGAGATCAAGGCACCGTTCTCCGGGCGGATCGGCCGCAACCAAGCCTCGGTCGGCACCCTGGTGAGCGTCGCCGGCACGGTTCTCAACACGCTGGTGCAGCTCGACCCGATCTACGTCACCTTCAATCCGAGCGAGACCGACCTCGTCCAGATCGAGCAGGCGAAGGCCAACGGTCCGATTGCGGTCGACGTGCTGTTGCCCGGCGAGACCGAGCCCAGCCAGAAGGGCCAGCTCACCTTCATCGACAACACGATCGATCATTCGACCGGCACGATCACGGCGCGGGCAACGATCGGCAACGCCAAGTTCGCGCTGCTGCCCGGGCAGTATGTGCGCGTGCGGCTGCATGTGAAGCAGCAGCCCAATACGCTGATGGTGCCGCAGGTGGCGCTGGGTTCCAGCCAGCTCGGCAAATACCTGTACGTCCTCGGCAAAGACAACACTGTAGACCAGAAGCTGGTGTCGCTCGGCCCGACCGACGGCGATCTGATTTCCGTCACCTCAGGCATCTCCGAGACCGACCAGGTGATCACCGGCAATTTGCAGAAGATCGGACCCGGAATGCCGGTTTCTCCCTTGCCGGAAACGAAACCGGCCAGCTGATAATCCCCCATCAGTCCCGGTCCGACGGCGCCCTCGACACCCACATCGAGGGCGCCGTTTTGTTTGCGCGCCTGCCATCCGCGAAAAAAACGATAGCCGCCCTCTTGTTGGATTGTCGACAATCTGCTTGTCTTGCAGTCGGTTCATCCGGAGTGGCCCACATGTCAAAGCTGGATTTCAGTCCGATCGCGGATACGACGCGCAGGGCCGAGATCGTCGCGCTGCTCAGGCGCGCCATTCTGACCGGCCAGCTGGAGCCTGGGCAGAAGCTTAACGAACTCCGCATTTCCGAGCAGATGCGGGTAAGCCGCGCGCCGCTGCGCGAGGCGATGCGCGAGCTGGTGCAGGAAGGTATCCTGACCAGCATTCCCTATGCCGGAACCTTCGTTGTCGACGTCAGCGCCAAGGACATCGTCGACGCCTATTCCCTCAACAAGGTGCTCGACGACTTTGCCATCGAGCTCGCCTGGCCGCAGCGCGACCAGCGCTTCTTCGACGAGCTCGACCGCCGCCACGAAGCGGTGAAGCAGGCGACGCGGGCGCTCGACACCATGCGCCAGATCGAGACGGCGCTGCAGCTGCACGGGCTGGTCTACGAGTGGGCCGACAATTCGGTGCTGCTCGAAACCTGGCAGCGGCTGACCAGCCGACTGCAAATGTATTTCGCCCTGCACCAGCGTGCGCGCAACGAGCCGGTACCGGCCGAGGACCTGCACGAAACCTATGTGGCGCTGCTCAAGGGCACGGACATGCGCGCCGCCCAGCGCCATGCCCGCGAGCATATCGACAACGATTTCGAAGCGCTTCTTGCCTATGCGCGCAGCCTCGAAAAGCGCGCATCGAAGGGCGCCTGACAAACCCGCGGACAAACGGACACAAACGTGAAGATCAAGAGCATAAAAGCCTACCATGTCGTGCAGCCCTTCGTGGACGGGCCCTACCGCATGTCCAAGGGCCGGGTCGCCGACTGTTTCGATGCGGTGATCGTCGCCATCACTTCCGACACAGGCGTGACCGGCTGGGGCGAGATGGCGCCGCTCGGCAATTTCTACTCGGCCGCGTTTCCCGCGGGAACGCGCGCGGGCGTGCCGGAGATCGCGCCGCATCTCATCGGCCATGACCCGCGCGGGCTGGCCGGCATCGGCAGGTTGATGGACACGGTGTTCAAGGGCCATCCCTACGTCAAAGCCGCGCTTGACATGGCTTGCTGGGATCTCGCCGCCCGTGCGGCCGAGGTGCCGTTGGTAGCGATGCTCGGCGGCCGCGAGAGCGAGACGGCGGAACTTTACCGGGTCGTGACCCACGGCACGGTCGACCAGATGGCGGCACTTGCCAAGCGCATCGTTGCCGAAGGCTACCATCGGCTGCAGGTCAAGGTCGGCGGCAATGTCCGTGACGACATCGAGCGCGTGAGCGCCGTCGCATCAGCCGTGCCGAAGGGCACGGTGATCTTCTGCGACGCCAATGCCGGCTGGACGCCCTACCAGGCGCGCCAGTTCGCCGATGCCACGCGCGGCATCGACTACACATTCGAACAGCCCTGCACGACGATCGAGGAGAACATGTCGGTGCGCCGCATGCTCGACAAGCCGATGGTGCTCGACGAATCCGTCACCTCGCTGGGCGAGATGCTGGAAATCCATCGCCGTGGCGCGGCCGATGGGCTGACGCTGAAGATCTCGCGCCTCGGCGGAGTGACGCAGACGCGGCTGATCCGCGACGTCGCCGTCGATCTCGGTTTCATGATCACCGTCGAAGACACCGGCGGCGCGGAGATCGACACCGCCGCGATGGCGCATCTGTCGCTGTCGACGCCGGAAGAGCGCCGTCTGCATGCCATCGCCTTCCACGAATGGGTAACGGTGCGCACCGCCTCCAACAAGCCGCCGGTCGCGGGCAGCCGTATGGGCATTCCCGACGGCGCCGGGCTTGGCATCGACGTGGTGCCGGACCTGCTCGGCAAGCCGTTCTTCAAGATCGGCTGAGATGAGGATCGGGAGCAGCGCGGCAACCCGATCCGGCTAGCAGGCTTTTCGCTGACCTGAACTGGGAGATCGTCAAAAGGAAAGGAGACCGGCAAATACCGAATCGAGGCGGCCACGATTTCGATCGGGGGCTGCGAGCCCGAGCTAGGCATGCATCAAGAAAATCTGACCTGTCCGCTTCAAGGAGCGGATGGACCGGACCAAAGTGCATGTTACAGTTCGTTCGGCCGAATTCTTGACGATGGCCGGGACCGGAGAACTCCACGGAACGTCGTCAACCGGAATGCACTCGCCAACCACAAGAACTGGGGAAAGGGTTTAGACCCATGAGCAAGAACTACCGCGTCCTCGATCTCATCCGGCGCAACCGCACGCCGCTTGAAAATCACCTCATCGACGGCCTCATCGACGGCCGCGTCAGCCGCCGCGATTTCGTGCGCCACGGCAGCCTGCTCGGCCTGTCGCTGCCGCTTCTCGGCCGCATCGGCATGGCCGCCGGCTTCGGCGGCGCGCCCTCGCTTGCCCGCGCCCAGGGCGCGCCGGGCGCCACCATCCGCGTCGGCAGCAGCGTGCCGGCCGCCGCGATCGACCCGGTCACCATCGCCGACGCCGGCGGCCTGCTCGTCATGCAGCAGGTCGCCGAATTCCTCTGCGTCGACGGCCCCGACCTGGTGCTCAAGCCGGCACTGGCCGAAAGCTGGAAGCCGAATACCGATGGCTCGGTGTGGACCTTCACGCTGCGCAAGGGCGTCAAGTTCCACTCAGGCGGCGAGATGAAGGCCGAGGACGTGGTGGCCAGCATCGACCGGCTTGCCGATCCCGCCAACTCCTCCAACGCGCTGTCGGTGTTCAGCGGCATCCTCTCGAAGGGCGCCAGCAAGAAGGTCGACGACTACACGGTGGAATTCCATCTCGACGCGCCGAACGGTAATTTCCCCTACATGCTGTCGTCCGACAACTACAACGCCGTCATCATCCCGGCGAGCTACAAGGGCGATTACGAAAAGAGCTTCGACGGCACCGGACCGTTCAAGCTGGAGAAGTACACGCCCAAAGTCGGCGCCTCCTTCGTTCGCAATGAGAACTACTGGGGCGAAAAGGCCCTGCCGGAGCGCACCGAATTCACCTTCTTCACAGACATCCAGCCGCAGATCCTGGCGCTACAGGGCGGCCAGATCGACATCATCAATCAGATGCCGGTGCTGGCGGGCGTCGCCGTCCTCAACGATCCGAACGTGAACGTCATCAGCCTGAAATCGTCGGCGCATCAGCAACTGCATCTGCGCTGCGACGACGGTCCGATGAAGGACCCGCGGGTACGCCGCGCCATTGCGCTCAGCATCGATCGCAAGAAGTTGGTCGCCGGCCTGATGAAAGGCCGCGCCCAGGAGGGCAATGACAGCCCGTTCGCCGGGGTCTATCCGTCGACGGACACCACCGTGCCGCAGCGCGAGCAGGACATCGCGCAGGCCAAGCAGCTGATGGAAGCGGCCGGCGCCGGCAAGGGGTTCAAAATAACGCTGACCACCGAGCGCTATCTGGAAATCCCCGAATACGCGCAGCTGATCCAGAACTGGGTCAAGGAGATCGGTATCGAGCTCGAGCTCAACATCCTCGACCAGAGCGCCTATTACGGCGATGCCGTGTTCGGCAAATCGAACTGGCTGGATTCGGTGATGGGCATCACCGACTACGGCCACCGCGGCGTGCCGAACGTCTATCTCGCGGCGCCATTGAAGAGCGAAGGCACCTGGAATGCCGCGCATTTCAAGAACAAGGACTATGACCAGCTGGCGACGAGCTATATCGCTGCCCTCGACCTCGAGGCGCAGAAGGCTGCAGCCGGCAAGATCCAGAAGCTGCTGCTCGAGGAAACGCCGGTGATCTTCGGCTATTTCTACGACTACCTGACTGCAACGGCGAAAGGCGTGGCGGGCGTACAGCCCACCGCCATGTCACAGCTGTTCCTCGAAAAGGCTTCGAAAGCCTGACGCGAGGGAGCAAGCTTATCCCTGACATCCGGCTCTCGACGGAGAGCCGGCTCCAATAGGAGTATTCGCCATCCTCGGCTTCCTCATCCGGCGCCTGGCTCTGTCGCTCGTGACGCTGTTCCTGCTCAGCGTCATGGTGTTCCTGGGCGGCCAGGTGCTGCCCGGCAATGTCGGGCGCGCGATATTGGGGCCGTTTGCCGACCAGCGCGCCGTCGACGCGCTCAATCACTCGCTCGGCGTCGACCGGCCGCTGCTCGTCCAGTACGGAAGCTGGATCTGGAACTTCCTTCATGGCGACATGGGCACGTCCTACATTTTCCGCGCGCCGGTGGCGCCCTTCGTCATCGACGCTTTGGGCAATTCGATGAAGCTGGCGCTCGTCGCCTTCGTGCTGGTGGTGCCGATCGGCATCCTCGGCGGTGTCATCGCTGCGCTCAACCTCAACCGGCCGCTCGACCGCATCATCAGCCTCGGCGGACTGTCTGTGACGGTGCTGCCCGAGTTCGTCACCGGCATCATCCTGATCCTGATCTTCGGCGTCTGGCTGCGCTGGCTGCCGATCGCGGCGGCCTGGCCGAAGGGTGCCGGCGTCTTCACCCAGCTCTATTATCTCATCCTGCCGTCGCTGCCGCTGTTTCTGGTGCTGTTCGGCTATATCGCTCGCATGGCGCGGTCGGGGATGATCGAGGCGCTCGATTCCGACTATACGCGCACCGCGGTGCTTAAAGGTCTGCCGTGGCGCACGGTGATCTGGCGGCATGTGCTGCGCAACGCGCTATTGCCGACCATCACCGTCATCGCAACCCAGACCGGCTACCTCATCGGCGGCCTTGTCGTGATCGAGACGCTGTTCCGCTACCAAGGCATCGGCTCGCTGATCTTCACCGCCGCGCGCGGCAAGGATTTTCCGATGCTCGAGGCCGGCATCCTCACCATCGGCATCGTCTATGCGGTGGCCACATTGATCGCCGATTTCCTCTATTCGGTGCTCAATCCGCGCATCCGGCTGGGAGCGGAGCAATGAGCGCGACAGACACACCCGCTAACCTGCCAACGCCGGACGCCGCGACACAGCGCAGCCCCTGGGGCGAGGTGCTGCATTCGCTCTTGCGATCGGGAACCTTCCTCACCGGGCTCGGCATCGTCCTGCTCTGGATCGTCTGCGCGCTGTTCGGCGAGCATTTCGTCCCCTACGATCCGCTTGCCGACGACATCATCAACGCGCTGGCGCCACCGTCGGCCGAGCACTGGTTCGGCACCGACCAGATCGGCCGCGATGTCTTCTCGCGGGTCATCGTCGGCTCGCGCGATATCCTGACGGTGGCACCTTTGGCCACGATTCTGGCGACCATTGCCGGCACCGCGCTCGGGCTCGTCATCGGCTATTTCCGCGGCATCGTCGACGATATCGTCAGCCGTATCCTCGAAGCCTTCATGGCGATCCCGGTGGTGATCATCGCACTGCTCGCCATCGTCGCGCTCGGCACCTCCAAGATCACCGTGATCGTCGTCATCGGCTTGAGCTTCGCACCGATCATCGCCCGCACGGTGCGCTCGGCGGTGCTGGCCGAACGCGAGCTCGATTATGTCGCGGCGGCAAAACTTCGCCACGAAGGCGCGCTGCACACGATGTTCGTCGAGATCCTGCCCAACGTGATCCCGCCGATCCTGGTCGAGACGACGGTGCGTCTGGGCTATGCGATCTTCGCCGTCGCCACGCTTTCCTTCATGGGCTTCGGCATCCAGCCGCCCTCGCCCGACTGGGGACTCTCGATCTCCAGCAATTACGGCATGATCGGCGGCGGGTTCTGGTGGACGGTGCTGTTCGACGCGCTGGCGATCGCCTCGCTGGTGATCGGGGTCAACCTGGTGGCCGACGGCGTCCATGGAGCGTTCAATGACTGACAGGGACGCGCTCGAGCTCAACGATCTCTCGGTCGCCTATCGCGTCGGGCGCCGCAACCGGGCGGTGCTGCGCAATGTCAGCTTCAAGATCGGCCGCGGCGAGGCCTATGGGCTGGTCGGCGAATCCGGCTGCGGAAAGTCGACCGCGGCGCTGTCCGTGGTCCGCTACCTGCCGCGCAACGGCTCGATCACCGGCGGCTCGATCGCGCTCGACGGCCAGGATGTGATGAAGCTCGATGCCGAGGCGCTCAGACGCGCCCGCGCGGAAAGCGTCTCCATGGTCTATCAGGATCCCGGCAAGGCGCTGAATCCATCACTGCGCATCGGCCGCCAGCTCACCGAGATCTTCGAGCTTGCCGGCATGTCGGGACAGGCGGCGAGCGACAAGGCGATCGCGATGCTCAATCTTGTGCGCATCTCGGATCCGGCCAGTGTCATGCAGCGCTACCCTCACCAGCTTTCCGGCGGCATGCAGCAGCGCGTGGCGATCGCCATGGCCTTGGCCAACGACCCCTCGATGCTGATCCTCGACGAGCCGACGACGGGTCTCGACGCGACGGTCGAAGCCGAAGTGCTCGACCTCATCGCGCAACTGCGCCGCGAGCTTTCGGCCTCAATCCTGTTCATCAGCCACAACCTCGCCGTGGTCTCCAACATGTGCGACCGGGTCGGCGTGCTCTATGCCGGCATGCTGGTCGAGGAAGGCTCGACGAAGGACGTCTTCAACGATCCGCGCCATCCCTACACGGTCGCTTTGCTGCGCTGCCTGCCGCGCGGCGGCCAGCGCAAGGACCAGGGCCGGCTCGACACGATCCCCGGCTTCCTGCCCGGCATCGGCGCCACGATCGTCGGCTGTGCCTTCGCCGACCGCTGCGCGCTGGCGACCGAGCGCTGCCGCACCGAGCCGCCGCCGCTCTATGAGCTTGGAGGCGGCCGGCTGTCGCGCTGCCACTATCACGACAAGGCGCAGTCGCTGCCGCGCGCGACACCCGCCGAGATTGCCGCCGTCGCGCCGAAGCACGCACCGCCCGTGCTGCAGGTCGAGGGGCTGAACAAGACCTATGCCAGCCATGGTCGTGCATTGAGGGCGGTGAAGGACGTTTCAGTCAGCCTCCGGCCCGGCGAGACGCTCGGGTTGGTCGGCGAGTCCGGCAGCGGCAAGACCACCTTCGCGAGGCTGCTGCTCGGCCTCGTGCCGCCGGACGAGGGCGGCAGCATCGAACTGGAGGGCAAGCAGTTGGCGCCGCGGCTTGCCAGCCGCTCGGAGGACCAGGTCAAGGCGGTGCAGATCGTCTTCCAGAATCCGGATTCGGCGCTCAACCGTTCGCATTTGATCCGGCATATCCTCAGCCGCGCTTTGAAGCGGTTGGGCGGGCTCACCGGCAAGTCGCTGGAAGCGCGCCTCGAAGAGCTCGTCCGCTCGGTGCGGCTCACCGACCGGCATCTCGCCGTCAAGCCGCGGCAGCTTTCGGGCGGTCTGAAGCAGCGCGTGGCGATCGCCCGCGCCTTCGCCGGCGATCCGCGCATCGTCGTCTGCGACGAGCCGACCTCGGCGCTCGACGTGTCGGTGCAGGCGGCGATCCTCAACCTCTTGGCCGACCTGCAGTCGAAGCAGGATGTGAGCTACATTTTCATCTCGCACGACCTCGGCGTGGTGCGCTATCTGTCCGACAAGATCGCGGTGCTCTATCTCGGCCGCATCATGGAGTTCGGACCGTCGGAAGCGGTGTTTTCCGGCCCGCATCACCCTTACACGGAAGCTCTGTTGTCGGCCGTTCCGAAACTCGACCGGACGGAAAGCTCGCGCATCCGCCTCGACGGCGAAATCCCGAGCGCGGCCAACCCACCCACGGGTTGCGTTTTCCACACGAGATGCCCGCGCAAGATCGGCGCGATCTGCGAGACGCAGGAGCCGGAACTAAGCGAGGCCGAGCCCGGGCACACAATCCGCTGCCATATTCCTTTCGCGGAGTTGGCAAGGCTGCAGAAGCCGAAGGCCGTGGAGCCGGCATAGTCGCCGCCAGCAAACGACAACGCCTGCTGGATTCGCTGCGCCGATGGCTGGCGCAAGGGCGGCAAGCGCGCTGACACCGGCGCGGCCCTCCGTCAGCGACGTCCACGGCGTCCGCCGGGCGGCAAACCTCGTTTCTCCGCATAGGGGTTCCCTCGCGCCTCGATCCTGCCGGATCTCCCCCCGCCCCGCATCGTCTCGGAGCCTCGTTTTAGCTCATTCCTAAGACGACCGCCGAAATGGCGGTTGAAATATTTTTCAAACGGTCATAGGAATGTTCAAAGAGTGATCGCGGCGCGGGCGGCGCCAAGGACCGGAGGAAGCGAACATGTCCCATCCGCAATTCGCAGCGGAACTCCTGCAGCGCGCTGAGAAACAAGGACCGATCACCATCGGTCTCGCCGGCGCCGGACAGATGGGAACAGATATCGTCGTTCAGGTCGCACTCATGCCGGGCATGCGCATCGGCGCCATTTCGGAGGTCAGGCCGCAGGCGGCGATCGATGCGGCGCTGCTGGCCGGCCATGATCGTTCCGATATTGTGCAGGCGCCCAATGCCCCGGCCATTGATCGCGCCATCGAGGGCGGCAAGATCGCGGTCACCGAGGACCTGCATGCGCTCGCCGCCGCCGGCCGCATCGACGTGATCATCGACGCAACCGGAAATCCCAATATCGGCACGCTGTTTGCGCTCGAGGTGATGAAGAACGGCAAGCATATCGTCATGCTAAATGTCGAGGCCGACATCACGATCGGCCGATTTCTGAAGGAAGAGGCGCGCAAGGCCGGCGTCGTCTACACAGGTGCGGCGGGCGACGAGCCTGCCTGCACGCTGGAGATCATCGGCTTCGCCAGAAGCCTCGGCTTCAACATCGTTGCCGCCGGCAAGGGCAAGAACAATCCGCTGAAGTTCGACGCCGTGCCGGCCGACTACGAGAAGGAGGCGGCCGAGCGCAACATGAATGCGCGCATGCTGGTCGAGTTCGTCGACGGCTCGAAGACGGCAATCGAGATGGTGGCGATCGCCAACGCGACGGGACTGGTGCCCGACGTGCCAGGCATGCACGGCCCTACCGCGACGCTAGAAGAACTCGCCAGCGTGCTCTGCCCGCGCGAGGATGGCGGCGTGCTTCATCGCAAGGGCGTTGTCGACTATTCGATCGGCAAGGGCGTCGCGCCCGGGGTGTTCTGCATCATCGAAACCAAGCATCCGCGCGTGCTGGAGCGAATGATCGACCTCAAGGTCGGCAGGGGCCCCTATTTCACGATCTTCCGGCCCTATCACCTCACCAGCCTGGAAGTGCCGCTGTCGGCGGCGCGCGCCGTGGTCTACAAGCGCGCCGACATGGAACCGCTCGACCATCCCGTGGCCGAGGCGGTGGCGGTGGCCAAGACCAGTCTCGGCACCGGCCAGTCGCTCGGCATGATCGGCGAGAACGACTACCGCGGCTTCGCCATGACCTGGGAAGACGCGCGCGCCAAGGGCGCGCTGCCGCTCGGGCTTGCTGAACGTGCCAAGGTGGTGAAGCCGGTCAAGGCCGGCGACTTCCTGACCTATGAAAACTGTGTACCCGACGATTCGATGGTGATAACCCAGATCCGCCGTCGTCTCGACCAGTCGGACGGACGGTTCGTAACCAACGCGGCCTAAAGCGCGTCGCGCGGGATCGGATCCAGGCGACGCGCTTTAGGTCCTTTTTTATGCATGTCGTTTTCGCAAAACCGCTGCACACTTTTGCGCGACATGCTCTAACCCTCCGGATCCCAGCCTGATGGACGATGTGGTAATCGGGATCGACGCCTCGACGACCGCCGTGAAGGCGATCGCTTTCGCGCGCGACGGCTCGGAGCTTTTCCAGGCACGCGAAACCTATCCGCTGTCCAATCCGGCGCCCGGCCATTTCGAGCAGGAGGCCGAGCATTGGTGGGCGGCGCTGCTGTCGGCGCTGCAACACGTCGCCAAGGCAATCGATGCCTCACGCGTTAAAGCCATCTCAATCGCGCACCAGCGCGAGAGCTTCACGCTGATCGACAACGCCGGCAAGCCGCTCATCCCCGCCATATTGTGGCTCGACGAACGCGCCCGCCGCCAGGTGGCGCGGCTTTCGGAAGAACTCGGCCGCGAGGCGATCCGCGACTGGAGCGGCAAGCCGCCGGACCCGACGCCGGCGCTCTACGCTTTGGCCTGGCTGACGGAGCACCGGCCGCAAACGCTGGCGGAAGCGGCCGCGCTGGTCGACGTGCACGCCTTCTTCGTCCACCGGCTCACCGGGCGACTCGTCACCAGCACGGCGAGCGCCGATCCGCTCGGCCTGCTGGACATAGCGCATGGCGTCTGGCACCCGAGGCTGGTCGAGGCGGCGGGACTGCGGCCGGAGCAACTGCCGGAGCTCGCAGCCCCTGGCGCGGTCTGCGGCACGTTGTCGGAAAGCGTCGCGGCGGCGATCGGCCTGAAGGCCGGCACGCCGGTTATTGCGGGCGCCGGAGACGGCCAGGCGATGGGCCTCGGCATGGGAGTCTACGGGCCCGGCAAAAGCTATCTGTCGTTGGGCTCAGGCGTCGTCAGCGGAAATTATTCCGGTACGGTGACAACGTCGGATGCATTCCGCACGCTGGTTTCGCCGACCGGCTCCGGCTTCATGCTGGAGACGGTGCTGCGTTCCGGCATGCAGTTGGTCGACTGGATCGTGCGCACTACCGGCGCGCCTTCGGCCGCGGTGCTGGAGAAGGCTGCGAAGGACGTCGCGCCAGGCAGCGACGGATTGCTCGTCATGCCCTATTGGGCCGGCGTCATGAGCCCTTACTGGGACGGCTCGGCGCGCGGCGCCATCGTCGGCCTGTCGCTCGATCACGAGCCAAAGCATCTCTTCCGCGCGGTGCTGGAGGGCATAGCGCTGGAGCAGGCGATCGCCACCGAGGCTATGGAGGAACAGACCGGCAAGGCCGACGCGATGATCGCGGCCGGCGGCGGCACCAATTGCGCACTGCTGATGGAAATCATGGCGAGCGTGCTCGAGCGCCCGCTCTTCGTCTCGCCGGTCAACGAAGCAGCGGCGCTGGGAGCCGCCATGCTCGCGGCCTCGGCAATCGGCTGGTTCGCGTCACCGGAAGAAGCGGCAAAGGCGATGGCGGCACGGCCGGCACGCCAGGTCGATCCTGTCGAGGCGCTTGTTCCGACCTACCGCGCACGCAAAGAAGTCTATCGTGATCTCTATCACGCGACACGCGATATCCACACGCGGCTCGGCGCGATTACCTGAACTACCGGCTAAGCAGCCCCTTGGCCGCGTCTTCGTCGGTGATCAGCACCGAGACCTTCGTATTCGCAAGTGCGGCGCGCATGACGGCGATCTTCTCCCGCCCGCCCGACACCAGGATGGTGGTCGGAATGTCGGAGAGATCCTGCAGCGGGTAGGCGCAGACGCGGCGGTTGACCTCATGGTCAACGATGCGGCCCTCGGCATCGATGAAGTGGCAGAGGATATCGCCGACCGCGCCCGCCGCCTGCAATTCCTCCAATTCGCTGGGCTTGATGAAACCGTAATTGGCGATCGGGCTGTCGTTGGAAAAGGAGCCGACGCTGAGCACGGCGATGTTGGCGCGCCGCGCCCTAAAGACCACATCCTGGACGCTGCGCTGGCTCATGAAGGCATCGCGCTGCTCCGGCCTGTCGGCATAGACGGGCACGGGCAGCAGATAGCATTCGGCGCCGATCTTCTCAGCGAATTCCCAGGCGCTCTCGGTCGGATTGAGCGGCTGCGCATGGGTGAGGCCGCCAAGCATCGAGACCACCGTGGTCCTGGCGATCGGCCGCCTGGGCAATTCGTTGATGGCGAATTTCAGCGTCCTGCCCCAACCCAGTGCGATAACGTCGCCCGCATTGACGTTGTCGGCGAGATAGGCGGCGGCGGCATGGCCGATCATCAGCGGCGCGTTGCTCCTGTCGGCAGCCGACGGCACGACCACCGCCTGGCTGAGGCCGAAGCGCTGCTTCAGGCGTTCCTCCAGCTGCACGCATTCGACGACGCTGTCGCGAATGCGGAACTGGACGACGCCCTCCTCGCGCGCGGCCGACAGAATCCGGTGCACCTTGATACGGCCGACGCCGAGGATCTCCGAGATCCGCTCCTGCGTCAGCCCTTCGACATAATAGTGCCAGGCGGCTCGGGCCTTGAGCTCGGCATCCGGAAAACGCGAGACCCTGTCGTTCTCGATCACCGCCATGCTTTATGCCTCCGTATGCGCTCGACTTCCCTATGGCAAACTGTCGGTTCACGCAAACTGCCGCCGAATGGCTGCGCGGCACTTGACAATTTTCTGATGAACGTTTTAGCTGAACAAAATTGCAGTTCAAAGATAAATTGTTCACAAGGGAGGATGCCTGGTGAACAAGAGCGGAAGGCAAGGCACGCCTGCCCGCTGACGGAGGAGACGAAGTGGCCGTGAGCAACGAGACGAGCGAGTTGAAGGCTGGCACCGGCGCCGCGCAGGCCGCTTCCGGTGCGAAGCTTTCGGCGCTGTTTGCCGGCACGATGGGACCGCTGATCGGGCTGGTGCTGCTGTGCCTGGCGCTGGCGCTGACCACCGACACCTTCCTTACGGTACGCAACATCCTCAACGTGCTCGACCAGGTGACCGTGCTCGGCATCATGGCGATCGGCATGACGCTGGTCATCCTGATCGGCGGCATCGACCTTTCCGTCGGCTCGGTGCTGGCGCTGGCCTCGATGGTGATGGGCTATGTCGCCTATCCCGACTATCTCAATCTCGGCGTCCCGGCGGGCATCGCCGCGGCGCTCGTCGTCGCCGCCCTCTGCGGCCTGGTGTCGGGCCTGCTGGTGACGGTGACGAAACTGCCGCCCTTCATCGCGACGCTTGCCATGATGTCGGTGGCGCGCGGCCTCGCCAACATGATCACCGACGGCTCGCAGATCGTCGGCTTTCCCGACTGGTTCACCAACCTCTCGATCGTGCGCCATTTCGGCTTCCTGTCGGTCACCGTCGGGCTGATGATCGTGCTGGCGATCGTCTTCGCGATCTTCCTCAATTACCGCGCCACCGGCCGCAGCCTCTACGCGATCGGCGGCAGCGCCGAGGTTGCCCGCCTCTCCGGCATTCCGGTGAAGTCGCTGACCAACTGGGTCTACGCAATCTGCGCACTGCTGGCGGGACTGGCCGGCATCGTGCTCGCGGCCCGGCTCGATTCCGTGCAGCCGAGTTCGGGCGTCGGCTACGAGCTCGACACGATCGCCGCGGTGGTGATCGGCGGCGCCAGCCTTTCCGGCGGCATCGGCTCGATCGGCGGCACGGCGATCGGCGTCCTCATCATCGGCGTGCTGCGCAACGGCCTCAACCTGCTCGGCGTGTCACCCTTCATCCAGCAGGTGGTGATCGGCGTGGTGATCGCGCTGGCGGTTGCCACCGATACCTGGCGGCGGCGCCGCCAATAGGAATTCGCCCGGATGTCCGGGCGGAACGGATCGGTCGATCCGAGACTGGGACTGTCCGGCCGAGGGCGCCGCGATGCGCAGGCTGACAGATTGAACACCAACGGAGGAAAAACATGCTGACCAAACGTTCACTGCTGCTTGCGGCCGCGGCCATCGTCCCGCTGCTCGGCCTGTCCGATGCCGCCTCGGCCAAGGACGCCAAGAAGCTCGGCCTTGCCGTCGCCAATCTGCAGGCGGACTTCTTCAACCAGATCAAGCAGTCGGTCGAAGCCTATGCCAAGGAGAAGGGCATCGAGGTCATCACCGTCGACGCCAAGGGCGATTCGGCCACGCAGGTCAGCCAGGTGCAGGACCTCGTCACCCAGAACATCGACGCGCTGATCTATATCCCGGCCGGCGCCACCGCCGCGACCGTGCCGACCAAGACCGCGAAGGCCGCCGGCATCCCGGTGGTCAATGTCGACCGCAACGCCGACGGCGCGCCCGGCGACACCTTCATCGCCACTGACAGCGTCAACTCGGCCAAGGGCGTGTGCGACTACATCGCCAAGCAGGCCGGCGGCAAGGGCGAGATGGTGATCATCCATGGCCAGAAGGGCACGACGCCGGAAGTCGACCGCTCCAAGGGCTGCGGCGAGGCGCTCAAGGCCTACCCGGACATCAAGGTGGTCGGCGAGCTCTGGAGCGATCAGTGGCACCAGGACGAAGGCTTCAAGCTGGCGCAGGACCTGCTGCAGGCCCATCCGAATGTCTCGATCATCTTCGGCCAGGCCGACGCGCTGGCTCTGGGCGCCGCGCAGGCGGTCAAGGTCGCCAACCCCGACCACAAGGTCTGGATCGCCGGCTTCGACGGCGACGTTGCGGCGCTCAAGGCGCTGAAGGACGGCGTGTTTGACGTCACCGCGACCCAGCAGACGCAGGGCATGGGCCGGCTAGCCGTCGACTCGGCGATCAAGATCGTGGCGGGCGAAAAGCTGCCGGCCGAGCAACTGCAGGACGCGACGCTGACCACCAAGGACAATGTCTCGCAATTCATCGAGAAGCATCCGTAAGGCGGCAACCGTTGAGAGAGCGCCACGATGTCCACTGAACCTCGCCATAGCGAAGGCCCGCATAACGGGCTCTTCGTCAACGGCCTCTGCAAGAGCTACGGACCGGTGCAGGTCCTGGCCGATGCGAGCTTCGAGGTGCGGCCGGGCGAGGTCGTGGCGCTGCTCGGCGAGAACGGTGCCGGGAAGTCGACGGTGTCCAACATCATCGCCGGTTCGACCAAGCCTGATGCCGGCACCATCATCTGGCGGGGGAAGCCCTATTCCCCCGCCAATCCCGCCGCGGCCATCGAGGCCGGCGTCGGCATGATCCATCAGGAATTGAAGCTGCTGCCGGACCTATCGGTGGCGGAGAATGTCTATGTCGGGCGGCTGCCGATGCGGGGCGGCCGCATCGACCGGGCAACCATGAACGCGAAGGCCTCGGCGCAATTGAAGCGCCTCGGCCTCGACGTCTCGCCGGAGCGCAAGGTACGCACGCTGCGCGTCGCGGCACAGCAGCAGGTGGAGATCGCCAAGGCGCTGACGCTGAATGCCGAGCTTCTGATCCTCGACGAACCGACCGCCGCGCTCGGCGGCGAGGAGACGGAGCTGCTGTTCAAGCAAATCCGCAAGCTCAAGGCCGAAGGCATGTCCTTCATCTATATCAGCCACCGGCTGGACGAGATCGCTCAGATCGCCGACCGTGTGGTGGTAATGCGCGACGGCCGCATCGTCGCCCGGCACGAGCGCGCCGACATCCCCGTGCGCACGGTCGTCGAGCAGATGGTCGGACGCAGCGTCGAACGCATGTTCCCGAAGCTGTCGGCGCCGGGCACCGAGACAGTGCTCGAAGTCGAGAACCTGTCCTCGCCGGAGCGCAGCTTCAACAATGTTTCGTTCGCGGTGAAATCGGGCGAAATCCTGGGCATCGCCGGGCTGATCGGCGCCGGCCGCACCGAACTGGTCAGCGCGATCGCCGGCGCCGATCCAATCTCGTCCGGCGCGGTGCGGGTGGCGGGCCAGCCTGTTCATCTCAGCGGCCCCGCGGCGGCGATCAGGGCCGGCGTCGTGCTGGTGCCGGAGGACCGCAAGGAACAGGGCGTCGTATTGGAGCAGACGATCGGCGAGAACCTCGCCATCGGCAATTTCGATCATGTCGCACCGAAGGGCTGGGTGTTTCCCAAAGCGGTTCAGAGGTTCGCCGAGGCCGGCATATCGAGGCTCGGCGTCAAGGGTCGGCCGAACCAGGCGGTCTCAAAACTTTCCGGCGGCAACCAGCAGAAGGTGATCATCGCCAAATGGGTGTCGCGGCCGCCCAAGGTGTTCATCCTCGATGAGCCGACGCGCGGCATCGACGTTGGCGCCCGCGCGGCGATCTACGATGTCATCGCCGACCTTGCCCGCTCGGGCATGGCCGTGGTGGTGGTGAGCTCGGATCTCGAGGAGGTGCTGGGGCTTTCGCACCGGGTTCTGGTGCTGAGCCGCGGCCGCCAGCGCGGCATCCTCGATCGCGACGAAGCAAGCAATGTCGCCGTGATGGAACTCGCCACGAGCTGAGGGCACGGCAGATGGGAATAAAGCGCAGCAGGTGATAGCCTCCCAAGCACCGGACCGCGCGGGGCGCCAGCAGGGCTGGCGCCCCTTCTTTCAGGGAGAGGGAGAAAGATGAAACTGTTCGATATTGATGGCGACGTGGCGCTGGTGACGGGCGCCGGCAGCGGCATCGGTCAAGCGATCGCCATCGGTCTGGCGGAAGCCGGCGCCGATGTCGCCTGTTTCGGCCACAGCTCGAAGGGCGGGCTGGAAGACACGGCCGACAAGATCAGGGCGCTCGGCCGCAAGGCGCTGGTGCTGACCGGAACTGTCACATCGCAGAGCGATCTCGCGGCAACGGTCGAACGCGTCGAAAAGGAACTCGGCGCGCTGACGATCGCGGTCAACAATGCCGGCGTCGCCGGTGCCGAACCCGCCGAGACGCTGCCGATGGAGAAGTGGCAGAAGCTCTACGACGTCAATGTCAGCGGCGTGTTCCTGTCCTGCCAGGCCGAGGCGCGCGTCATGCTGCCCCGCCGCAAAGGCTCTATCATCAACATCGCCTCGATGTCCGGCTCGATCGTCAACCGCGGCCTGACGCAGGCGCACTATAATTCGTCCAAGGCGGCGGTGATCCACATGTCGAAGAGCCTCGCCATGGAGTGGGCCGATCGCGGCCTGCGCGTCAATGTGGTGAGCCCCGGCTACACGCTGACGCCGATGAACATGCGGCCGGAGGTCGCCGAGCAGGTCAAGATCTTCGAGCGCGACACGCCGATGGGCCGCATGGCGAGGCCTGAGGAAATGGTCGGGCCGACCGTGTTCCTGGCGAGCCGGGCCGCGAGCTTCGTCACCGGCATCGACCTCATCGTCGATGGCGGCTTCGTCTGCTGGTAGGAGAAAGAAAAAGTGCAGAAGCGTTTCGAAGGAAAGACGGCAATCGTCACAGGCGCCAGCGGCGGCATCGGTGCGGCCATGGCGAGGCGTTTCGCGGCGGAAGGTGCGGCGGTCGTGATCAGCGCCATTGATCCGCGCGTCGACGAGGTCGCCGCCGGCCTGAAGGCTGCGGGCGCGAAGGTCGCCTCGATGCGCATGGACGTGACGAAGAAGGACGAGGTCGAAGCGCTTTACGATCTCGCGGAGAATGAATTCGGTCGGGTCGACATTTCGGTGCAGAACGCCGGCGTCATCACCATCGCCAAAATCGAGGCGATGACGGAATCCGAGTGGGACAAGGTGATGGCGGTGAACACGAAAGGCGTGTTCCTGTGCTGCCAGGAAGCGATCGCGCGCATGCGCAAGCACGGCCAAGGCGGCCGGCTGATCAATACCGCGTCCGGCCAGGCGCGGCAGGGTTTCATCTACACGCCGCATTACGCCGCGTCGAAGTTCGGGGTTGTCGGCATCACGCAGAGCCTGGCCAAGGAAGTGGCCAAGGAAAAGATCACCGTCAACGCCATCTGCCCCGGCATCATCGATACCGACATGTGGGCCTATAACGACACCGCATGGGGCAAGCTGCTCGGCGACTACAAGCCGGGCGAGCTGATGGCGGAATGGGTGAAGAACATCCCGATGGGCCGCGCCGGCAGCGGCGAAGACGTCTCAGGCCTCGTCAGCTTTCTCGCCAGCGATGACGCGGCCTACATCACTGGACAGACCATCAATGTCGACGGCGGCCTGATCATGTCGTGAGAAGGCCTGCGATGCGTTGAGTGACCGCGGCGCCAGCCTCACTGCGACCCAGGCAGCCGGGTCGCGACAGCCGATTTCATCGCAGGTTCTGCGACATAAGACGGCTTGCCGCCGTGATTGCGCTCCTGTATCGCCACCGAATATGTTCACCTCGAGTGAAATAAATCGGCGGAAAGTTGAGGGCGCCATGGCAAAGAAGACGACCGACACCAAGCCTTCCAGCGCTAGCGCCCAAGCCAAGCCGTTGCCGAAGAGCGTCTCGGCGGACGGGCGAACCGTGCGAACCATCCGCGCGCCGCTGACGCAGAATCCGCACGCCGTCCGCGACACGCGCGAGAAAGTGCTGGAGGTGGCGATCGGCCATGAGGTGCGCGCCTTCCGCAAGAAGCTGGGCATCACCGTCGCCGATCTCGCGGCCGCCACCGACATTTCGCTGGGCATGCTGTCGAAGATCGAGAACGGCATCACCTCGCCGTCGCTAACCACGCTGCAGGCGCTGTCGCGGGCGCTCGGCGTGCCGGTCACCGCCTTCTTCCGCCGCTTCGAGGAAGAGCGCGCCGCCGTCTTCGTCAAGGCCGGCGAAGGCGTCGACGTCGAGCGGCGCGGCACACGCGCCGGCCACCAGTACAATCTGCTCGGCCATATCGGCGCCAACACCAGCGGCGTGGTGGTGGAGCCCTATCTGATCACGCTGACCGAGGACTCCGACGTGTTCCCGACCTTCCAGCATGCGGGTATGGAGTTCCTCTATATGCTCGAGGGCGAGGTCGTATACCGGCACGGCAGCAATCTCTATCCGATGAAGCCGGGCGACAGCCTGTTCTTCGACGCCGATGCGCCGCATGGGCCGGAAGAACTGACACAGCTGCCGATGCGCTATCTCTCCATCATCTGCTATCCGCAGAACAGCACGACCTGACCAACCCGAACCCGGACATCGTTCGGTGACGCATTCGTCGAAGGTCCGACCTCGCGAAGCATTTCCGTGGCATTTCCACCAGCTCGTGCCGGCGTTGTGCCGTCCGCGGTAATTTTCCTGCAGGCAAATAGTTTTATCCACAGGCAATCCTGCGGCGGACCCCCAAACCGTTTACCGAACGGAAAACCGGCTTGACAACTTCGCGGTTCGGGCAGAACTTATGAAAAAAATTTCACTCTGTTGAAAGAGTGGACGCCCGGTCGATTGCGGGGCCGGACGTCGAGAAAAGGGGAAAAACCGATGTCCGACCTTAAGCAGCGCATCGAAGCGCTGTACCGTTCCGACGTGCGCGGATCCGTGCTCCTGATCGTCTGCCTTTGGGCGACGATCCTCTTCGTCCTCTTGATGACCTGGGCCTACATCCCCGACAGCGGGATCAAGCTCGTGGTGGTGATCGCCGCGGCCGCGGTGCTGATCTTCAACACCGCCGCCATCCTGGCGATGCTCAACCACTACAAGGAAGACAAGGATTTCATCTACGGCCTCGACATCAAGAACGCCGATGCGTTCCGCAACCGCCAGTCCTGAAGGGAAAAAGCATGTCCCGCTACATTCCGCCGGAGCAGAGCAAGGCCGGTCAGGTCTTCGACATCGCCGTCGTCGTCGTCGCCATTTTCGTGGCGCTTTGGTTGCCGCTGAAACTCGGCCTCGCGGGTGCTGCGAAATCGATCGACGTGCTCGACGCCAAGACCTGGGAAGCGCTCGGCCAGAACGCGACCATGGCCTCGATCTGGGAAAAGCTCGGCTACACGCCGGAGACCGCCCACGACATCATCCAGAACCGCTTCCACTACATCATCGACTGGCCGACGCTGATCATCATGGCGGTGGTGCTGATCGCCTATTTCGTCTTCCTGTTCCGCGCCTCCGATCGCGAATATCGCGAGGTGATCAACGAGAAGTTCGACGGCAAGTAACCCGGGAACACGATCATGTGGATGACAGTCTCTTACGCATGTTGGGGCATCTCGATCCTGCTCGCGCTGTGGATGCTCTACGACTGGTTCAAGGTCGACACGACCTATTCCGAGGAGACGCTGACCTCCTCGCGCGAAGGCGAGCTTGAAGCCGTCTCCGAAAAGCACCGGATCTGAGTGGAGCCTCACCAATGACAGTCGCGGTTGAAACGAGAGAAACGGTGGTCCACGGCGACCGGGTCTCGCTGCTACGCGTGCTCGGCCCCGCCCATGTCTGGGCGCTCGGCGTCGGCATCGTGCTGGTCGGCGAGTTCACCGGCTGGAATTTTGCCGCCGACAAGGGCGGCGCGCTCGCCGCGCTGATCGTCTGCTGGATCGTCGGACTGCTCTACACCTCGGTCGCCATGATCGATTCGGAAGTGACGTCGACGGTCGCCGCCGCCGGCGGCCAGTACGCGCAGGCCAAGCACATCGTCGGGCCACTGATGGCTTTCAACGTCGCGCTGTTCCTGGTCTTTGCCTACACGATGCTCGAAGTCTCGGATGCGATCCTGCTCGGCGACACCATCGTTGCCAAAGCAGGTGTCGAGGGATTGACCCACAATTCCTTCATCGCCGCCACCATCGTCGTGCTGGCATGGCTCAACTATCGCGGCGTGCTGATGACGCTCAACGTCAACTTCGTCATCACGGCGATCGCCTATATCTCGATCGTCATCCTGTTCTTTTCGGTCAGTCCATGGACGCAAGGGGCGGTGCTGAAGCTCAACGAACTGGTCACTCCCGGCAACGCGCTGCCCTATGGCTGGATCGGCGTGATCGCCGCCTTCCAGTTCGGCATCTGGTACTATCTCGGCATCGAGGGCACCACGCAAGCGGCCGAGGAAGTGCGCTCGCCGGCGCGTTCCCTGCCCTATGGCACGATGGCCGGCATGATCACGCTTCTGATCGCCGCCGCCATGACCTGGTATGTCTGCGCCTCGCTGATGCCGTGGGAATATCTCGGCATCACCTATTATCCGCTCTGGGACGCCGGCAAGCTGACCGGCAGCCCGCTGCTCGAGAACCTGCTCTTCATCGCGACGCTGCTTGCAGCCCTTGCCTCGGCCAATGGCTGCATCAATGACGCCGCCCGCGCCTGGTTCTCGCTCGGCCGCGACCGCTACCTGCCGAGCTGGTTCTCGGCGGTGCATCCGAAGTATCGCACGCCCTATCGGTCGATCCTGTTCCTGCTGCCGATCGCGCTGGCCTTCGCCTTCATCGCCGATCTCAACCAGGCGATCACCTTCTCGATCCTGTCGGGCGTGCTGCAATACACCTTCATGAGCATCAACATCATGATGTTCCGCAAGAAGTGGCCGCTCGGCTCGATCCGCCGTGGCTACACGCATCCCTTCCATCCGCTGCCGGCGATCGTGCTGTTCTGCCTGTGCGTGGTGACCTTCTTCGCCATCTTCCTCGGCTTCGGCTCGCAGC
This sequence comes from Mesorhizobium sp. AA23, assembly GCF_001672435.1. Taxonomy (NCBI): domain Bacteria; kingdom Pseudomonadati; phylum Pseudomonadota; class Alphaproteobacteria; order Hyphomicrobiales; family Phyllobacteriaceae; genus Mesorhizobium; species Mesorhizobium sp. AA23. The sequence continues at coordinate 281,782 of NZ_LYTP01000028.1, read as the reverse complement.
TGATCGCGATGATCGCCTTCTACTTCCTGATCTCGCTGTGGTTCCACTTCTACCGCTACAAGTTCGTGCGCCGCGGCGACCAGTTCACCATGCCCTGGCCGAAGCCGCAGGGCTATTGAACGGAAAAAGACCCGCCGCTTGGCGGCGGGTCTTGGCGTATCGAGATGTCTGAGTTGACGTCAGTCTTGTTTGCCGGGGCGATCGTATTTGCGGTCGTCCTTCACCTTGCCTGGCTTGCGCGCTCCAGCCGCAACAGGGCCAGGGCGGCGCTCGCCAACGACGAGGCCGCCGTTCGCGCCGTCATTCGCGACGCGATCGACGTCTCCAACGGCACGGCCGGCGTCGCTACCTGGGCGGGTTCGCATAACGGCGAGCGCGCGCAGGTGCGCACCATCGTCGACACGCTCGCAACCAGGAAGCTTCCCGCGCGCTGGCTCAGCGTGTCGATCACCGAGCCTGTCGCGGTGCCCGGTGTTTTCGATATGATGATGCGGCCGGGATCGCCGACGACCTTCTCCAATTTCGACCATCTCGAACACACCCTTCCGAAGACGGCGGCGTTCCCCGACGAGGCGGTGCTGCGGACAAACCGCAAAGGCGTCGTCTTCCCGCAGGAGGTGATCGCCGCGCATGCCGGGATCTTTGCCGAAGGCCACGCCAAGGAATTGCTGATCACGCCGAAGGGCGTGCGCATCGTGTGGCTGCTGGCCCAGGCCGATCGGGCGCGCTACGGTGTGTTCCGGCAAGCCGCTTTCGGCGACGCGAGGCTCGATCCGGCATTGATCGAAAAACTGCTCGGAGCCGCATCCTCGGTTCGCGACGCGATCAACCAGTGCGAGAGGCAGGCCGCATGAGCAACGCCACCGAACCCGCCGCCCGGCCTTCGAACCCTTATCTTGTTCTGGCCTCCGCGATCGCCCTGCCGGGCAGCGGACATGTCATGCTCGGCTTGCCGGCGCGGGGCCTGCAGTTCCTGTTCTTCATGGTGATCCTCGGCTGGGTCACAACCAAGGTGGCGCCGGCGGATGCCAGCTTCATCGGTCGCCATGCCGGCGGGTTCCTGATCTATGCGCTGTCGATCCTCGATGCCTACACGATAGCGCGCATTCGCCACGCGATATGGACCCACGGCCATCCGGACGGCGACAACGCTACAAGCGGCTCGAAGGCGGATATATAATCAGAGGAAAATTTCTTTCATACCATTGAATTCGCGGATTTCATTCGGTACACCATCTGGAAGCCACAAACGTCGGAGGCTGACATGTGCGGAATCGTCGGACTTTTCCTCAAGGACAAGACGCTGGAGCCGAAGCTCGGCGCGATGTTGTCGGAGATGCTGATCTCGCTCAGCGACCGCGGTCCGGACAGCGCCGGCATCGCCATCTATGGCGCGGCGACCGGCAACGAGGCCAAGATCACCGTGCAGTCGCCGAAACCCGAGCGCGATTTCCGCGGCCTCGACGTCGAGCTCGCCAAGGCGGTCGGCGCGCCGGTGAGCGTCGCGGTGAAGTCGACGCATGCGGTTATCCGCACCACGCCCGACAAGGTCGACGCCGCGCGTGAGGCGCTGCAGTCGCTTCGGCCCGATATCCGCATCATGGGCGCCGGCGAAGCGGTCGAGATCTACAAGGAAGTCGGCCTGCCGGAAGCCGTCGTCGATCGCTTCGACGTGCGCTCGATGACCGGCACGCATGGCATCGGCCACACCCGCATGGCGACGGAGTCGGCGGTCACTACGATGGGCGCGCATCCCTTCTCGACCGGCGCCGACCAGTGCCTGGTGCACAACGGTTCGCTCTCCAACCACAACAATGTCCGCCGCGAGCTGGTGCGTGAAGGTATGACCTTCGAGACGGAGAATGATACGGAAGTGGCGGCCGCCTATCTCTCCAACAGGATGGCGCATGGCAAGAATCTCGGCGAAGCGCTCGAAGGCACGCTCTCCGACCTCGACGGCTTTTTCACCTTCGTCGTCGGGACCAAGAACGGCTTCGGCGTTGTGCGCGATCCGATCGCCTGCAAGCCGGCCGTGATGGCCGAGACCGACCAGTATGTCGCGTTTGGCTCGGAATATCGCGCGCTCACAAAATTGCCCGGCATAGACAATGCGAGGGTCTGGGAGCCGGAGCCCGCAACGGTCTATTTCTGGGAGCATTGAGTTCATGCCTGCAACACCCATGCCGAAGGCGCAGCGCGAGCAAGGCCATGCGAGGGTCTTCGACCTCGCAGAACAGTCGCTGCGCGAGCTGAACCAGGCGCTTCATCAGCTGACCCCCGGCTCGAACGAGACCGCTTGGGAAGTGCTCAACCCGAAAGGCAGCCATTCGGTCGCCGTCGGCGTCGACCAGCCGATCAGCATCGATGTGCGCGGCAGCGTCGGCTATTACTGCGCCGGCATGAATGATGGTGCCGCGATCACCGTGCATGGCTCGGCCGGCCCCGGCGTCGGCGAGAACATGATGTCCGGCTCGATCGTGGTCAAAGGCGATGCCAGCCAGTATGCCGGCGCCACCGGCCGCGGCGGCCTCTTGGTCATCGAGGGCAATGCTTCCTCGCGCTGCGGCATCTCGATGAAGGGCATCGATATCGTCGTGCACGGCAATATCGGCCACATGTCGGCCTTCATGGCGCAGTCCGGTAATCTGGTGGTGCTGGGCGATGCCGGCGACGCCCTCGGCGATTCCATCTATGAGGCGCGGCTCTTCGTGCGCGGCAAGGTCGAAAGCCTGGGTGCCGACTGCATCGCCAAGGAGATGCGGCCCGAGCATATCGAACTGCTGCAGGGCCTGCTCGACAAGGCCGGCGTCACCGACGTCGAAGCTTCGGAGTTCAAGCGCTACGGCTCGGCCCGGAAGCTCTACAATTTCAATATCGACAACGCCGACGCGTATTGAGGCAAGATGACCTACCGCAACCCGCCGACGACGCCACGCAAGTCCGCGACCTTCGACGACTACACGCTTTCCGAAATACGCCGCGCGGCCGCGACCGGCATCTATGACATCCGCGGGGCCGGCGCCAAGCGCAAGCTGCCGCATTTCGACGACCTCCTGTTCCTCGGCGCCTCGATCTCGCGCTATCCGCTTGAAGGCTATAGGGAGCGCTGCGACACCAGCGTGGTGCTGGGCTCGCGCCACGCCAAAAAGCCGATCGAGCTGAAGATCCCGATCACCATCGCCGGCATGAGCTTCGGCTCGCTCTCCGGTCCGGCCAAGGAAGCGCTCGGCCGAGGCGCGACGCTTTCCGGCACCTCGACCACTACCGGCGACGGCGGCATGACCGAGGAAGAGCGCGGCCATTCGAAGACGCTGGTCTACCAATACCTGCCGTCGCGCTACGGCATGAACCCGCGTGACCTGCGCCGTGCCGACGCGATCGAAGTTGTCGTCGGACAGGGCGCCAAGCCCGGCGGCGGCGGCATGCTGCTGGGACAGAAGATCTCCGACCGCGTCGCCGAGATGCGCACGCTGCCCAAGGGCATCGACCAGCGCTCGGCCTCGCGCCATCCCGACTGGACCGGCCCGGACGATCTCGAGATCAAGATCCTGGAGCTGCGCGAGATCACGGACTGGGAGAAGCCGATCTACGTCAAGGTCGGGGGCGCCCGTCCTTATTACGACACCGCGCTTGCGGTGAAGGCCGGCGCCGACGTCGTCGTGGTCGACGGCATGCAGGGCGGCACCGCCGCGACCCAGGAAGTATTCATCGAGAACGTCGGTCAGCCGACGCTCGCCTGCATCAGGCCGGCGGTGCAGGCGCTGCAGGACCTCGGCATGCACCGCAAGGTGCAGCTGATCGTCTCCGGCGGCATCCGCAACGGCGCCGATGTCGCCAAGGCGCTGGCGCTCGGCGTCGACGCGGTGTCGATCGGCACCGCCGCACTCGTGGCGCTTGGCGACAACGACCCGCGCTGGGAGACGGATTACAACGCGCTCGGCACCACGGCCGGCGCCTATGACGACTGGCACGAAGGCAAGGACCCGGCCGGCATCACCACGCAGGATCCCGAGTTGATGAAGCGCGTCGATCCGATCGCCGGCGGTCGGCGGCTCGCCAACTACTTGAAGGTGATGACGCTCGAGGCTCAAACCATTGCCCGCGCCTGCGGCAAGAACAGCCTGCACAATCTCGAGCCCGAGGACCTGGTCGCGCTCAGCATCGAAGCAGCCGCCATGGCCGGCGTGCCGCTTGCCGGTACCAACTGGATACCGGGGAAGAACGGCTTCTAGGACACACCATCCAGGATCACATAAGCGAGGAACTATAATGGGGAACGATCTCGCCGCATTCGCCAAGGAGAACGGCGTCAAATACTTCATGATCTCCTACACCGACCTGTTCGGCGGGCAGCGTGCCAAGCTGGTGCCGGCGCAGGCGATCGCCGACATGCAGAAGGACGGCGCCGGATTTGCCGGCTTCGCCACGTGGCTCGATCTCACGCCGGCGCACCCCGACATGCTGGCGGTGCCGGATCCGGATTCGGTGATCCAGCTGCCGTGGAAGCCGGAGGTAGCCTGGGTGGCGGCTACGTGCGTGATGGACGACAAGCTCGTCGACCAGGCGCCGCGCAACACGCTGAAGCGCCTGATCGAAGAGGCCGCCCGCGACGGCATGCATGTCAAGACCGGCATCGAGGCCGAGTTCTTCCTGATCTCGCCGGACGGCAGCGCTATCTCCGACCAGTACGACACGGCGTCGAAACCCTGCTACGACCAGCAAGCGGTGATGCGCCGCTACGACGTGATCGCCGAGATCTGCGACCATATGCTGGCGCTGGGCTGGGGTCCGTACCAGAACGACCATGAGGACGCCAACGGCCAGTTCGAAATGAACTGGACCTTCGATCACGCGCTGGCGACCGCCGACAAGCACTCTTTCTTCAAGTTTATGGTCAAGTCAGTTGCGGAAAACCACGGGCTGCGCGCGACTTTCATGCCCAAGCCCTTCCAGGGCCTGACCGGCAATGGCTGCCATGCGCACATCTCGGTGTGGGACGAGACCGGCAAGACCAATGTCTTCGCCGACAATTCGGAGGAGCTCGGCCTGTCCGCCAAGGGCAGGAACTTCCTCGGCGGCATCATGAAGCATGCTTCGGCACTTGCCGCGATCACCAATCCGACGGTCAATTCCTACAAGCGCATCAACGCGCCGCGCACCATTTCGGGCGCCACCTGGGCGCCAAACACGGTGACCTGGACCGGTAACAACCGTACCCACATGGTGCGCGTGCCGGGACCGGGCCGCTTCGAGCTGCGTCTGCCGGACGGCGCCGCCAATCCCTATTTGCTGCAGGCAGTGATCATCGCTGCCGGCCTCGACGGCATCCGCTCGAAGGCCGATCCCGGCAAGCGCTACGACATCGACATGTACCAGTTCGGTCATACCGTGACGGATGCGCCGAAACTGCCGCTCAACCTGCTCGATGCGCTGCGTGAGTTCGACAAGGACAAATCGCTGAAGGCGGCGCTGGGTGAGGAATTTTCGTCGGCATATCTAAAGCTGAAGCAACAGGAATGGAATTCCTATGCTTCGCACTTCACGCAGTGGGAGCGCGACCACACGCTGGACATCTAAAGCCCGTCGGCCGTGCAATCCGATGCGATAGAGAAGAGTCGGCGTGGGCGAGCGGCCTCGGAATGATTTCATGAAATACTCGATCTTCTCGCTCGCCCGTGCCGCCCTCTCAGGCCACAAGACCTGGAAGCCGACCTGGCGGGATGCGGCTCCGAAGGATCTCTACGACGTGGTGATCATCGGCGGCGGCGGGCACGGGCTGGCGACCGCCTGGTTCCTCGCCAACGAGTTTGGCATCCGCAACGTTGCGGTGCTGGAGAAGGGCTGGATCGGCTCCGGCAATGCCGGCCGCAACACCACCATCATCCGCTCCAATTACGGCCTGCCCGGCAACACCGGCTTTTACGAATTGTCGATGAAGCTGTGGGAGCGGATGGAGCAGGATTTGAACTACAACGCGATGGTCAGCCAGCGCGGCGTCATCAACCTCTACCATTCCGACGCGCAGCGCGACGCCTTTGCCCGACGCGGCAACACCATGCGCATCAACGGCATCGATGCCGAGTTGCTCGACCAGGCGGCGCTCAGGAAGATGATGCCGTTCCTGAACTTCGACAATGCGCGCTTCCCGGTGCAGGGCGGGCTGTTGCAGCGACGCGGCGGCACGGCACGTCACGATGCCGTGGTCTGGGGCTACGCGCACGCGGCGAGCGAGCTCGGCGTCGACATCATCCAGAACTGCGAAGTCACCGGCTTCATGCGCGACACCAACGGCAAGGTCTCCGGCGTCGAGACCTCGCGCGGCCGGATCGGCGCCGGCAAGGTCGGCATGGCGGTCGCGGGCAGTTCCTCACGCGTCGCGGCGATGGCCGGACTGCGCCTGCCGATCGAGAGCCATGTACTGCAGGCCTTCGTCTCCGAAGCGATCAAGCCGCTCCTGCCCAACGTCATGACCTTCGGCGCCGGGCATTTCTATGTCAGCCAGTCGGACAAGGGCGGGCTGGTGTTCGGCGGCGACATCGACGGCTACAACTCCTATGCCCAGCGCGGCAATCTGCCTGTCGTGGAGGATGTTTGCGAAGGCGGCATGGCGCTGATCCCCATGATCGGCCGCGTGCGGCTTCTGCGCCAGTGGGGCGGCATCATGGACATGTCGATGGACGGCTCGCCGATCATCGACAAGAGCCCGGTCGACGGCCTCTATCTCAATGCCGGCTGGTGCTATGGCGGCTTCAAGGCGACGCCTGGCTCCGGCTTCGTCTTTGCTCATCTCATCGCCCGCGATCAATCGCACAAGGAAGCCGCCCGCTTCCGCCTCGACCGGTTCCAGCGCGGCGCCATGATTGACGAGAAGGGCCAGGGCGCCCAACCGAACCTCCATTGAAGACCCGACCATGCGCATAGTCTGTCCCTTCTGCGGCGAACGCGAACTCGGCGAGTTCACCTATCTCGGCGACGCCAAGCCGCAGCGCCCGCCTGCCGATGCCGGTGAAGACGCCGTCTACGACTACGTCTACCTGCGCGACAACATCGCCGGTGTGATGAGCGAGCATTGGTATCACGGCGGCGGCTGCCGGGCTTGGCTGAAGGTCAAGCGCAACACGCTGACGCATGAGATTTCGGCTGTCGAGCCGGCGGCGGGCGCCGGCTCCGCCAAGGTTGGTGCTTGATGCGCGGCAACCAGGCAAACCGTCTGTCCGCCGGTGGCCTTATCGACCGTTCGGCGCCGCTCAGCTTCCGCTTCGACGGTAAGACACTCTCCGGCCTCCAGGGCGATACGCTTGCCTCGGCGCTCGTCGCCAACGGCGTCAAGCTGGTCGGCCGCTCGTTCAAATATCACCGCCCGCGCGGCATCCTGACGGCGGGTTCGGAAGAGCCCAACGCTCTGGTCGAACTGCGCAGTGGCGCGAGGCGCGAGCCGAACACCAAGGCAACGACCGCCGAGCTCTATGAAGGGCTCGAGGCCGCCAGCCAGAACCGCTGGCCGTCGCTCAATTTCGACGTCATGGCGGTCAACCAGCTCTTCGCGCCGATTTTCGTCGCCGGCTTCTACTACAAGACCTTCATGTGGCCGGCGAAATTCTGGGAAGCGATCTACGAACCGGCGATCCGCCGCGCCGCCGGCCTCGGCCGCGCGGCGGGCATTCCCGATCCCGATCGCTATGACAAAGCGTGGGCGCATTGCGACGTGGCGATCGCCGGCTCCGGTCCGGCCGGCCTCGCCGCCGCCCTTGCCGCCGCGCGCTGCGGCGCACGCGTCATCCTGTGCGAGGAGGATTTTGTCCTCGGCGGGCGCTTGCTGGGCGATGGCGGTACGATCGACGGGCTGCCGGCGGCCGAATGGATTGCCCGTTCTCTGGACGAACTCGCGGCGATGCCGGACGTTCGCATCATGACGCGCACGACGCTGTTCGGCGTCTATGACGGCGGTACCTATGGCGCGATCGAGCGCGTCAACGACCATCTACCGGTACCGCCGGAGCATCAGGTGCGGCAGCGGCTTTGGCGTATCGTCGCCAAGCGCTGCGTCGTCGCGGCGGGCGCGATCGAACGTCCCATCGTCTTTGCCGGCAACGATACGCCTGGCGTGATGATGGCGTCCGCCATGCGCAGCTACATCAACCGCTACGCCGCGGCTCCGGCGCGGCACATTGCGCTGTTCACCAACAATGAGGATGGCTGGCGCACCGTGGAGGCGGCGATCGCAGCCGGACTGCAGGTCGCTGCGGTGATCGATGGGCGGCCAGACGTTTCGCCGGCCCATCGCTCGCTGGCCGGCAAGGGCGGCTTCCCGGTGCTCAACGGCTCCGTCAGCGGCGTCGACGGCGGCAAGAACGGTGTGCGCAAGATTTCCGTGTCGCTCACCGGCGGCGCGCGCGCCGAAGTCGAGGCCGACGGGCTTGCCGTCTCCGGCGGCTGGAACCCGGCGGTCGGCCTCACCTCCTATCATCGCGGCCGGCCGAAATGGCGCGACGATATCGCCGCCTTCGTGCCGGACGGCGCGCCGCCCGGCATGGTGGCGGCAGGCGCGGCGAACGGCGCCTTCGGCCTTGGCGCCGGCCTGCGGGAAGGTTTCGAGGCAGGTGTTGCAGCGGCGCGCGATACGGGACGGAGCGGCAACGCCGGATCGGCGCCCCTCGCCGACGACGAGGCCTTTTCGCTGACGCCGCTCTGGCATGTCGCCGGCAAAGGCAAGGCCTTCGTCGACCAGCAGCATGACGTGACGGCGTCCGATGTCGAGCTGGCGCAGCGCGAGGGTTTCGAGTCGGTCGAGCATCTGAAGCGCTACACGACGCTCGGCATGGCGACCGACCAGGGCAAGACCTCGAATGTCGCCGGCCTCGCCATCATGGCGGCGGTGTCGGGTAAATCCATTCCCGAAACCGGAACGACGATCTACCGGCCGCCTTATGTGCCGGTCGCCATCGGCGCCTTCGCCGGTCACCATCGCGACGAGAATTTCCATGCGACGCGGCTGACGCCGTCGCATCACTGGGCGGCCGAACAGGGCGCGGTGTTCGTCGACACCGGCCTGTGGAAGCGCGCGCAATGGTATCCGTTGCCCGGCGAAAAAGACTGGCTGGAATCGGTGACCCGCGAGGTCAAGGCGGTGCGAAGCGGCGTCGGCTTCTGCGATGTCTCGACGCTGGGCAAGATCGACGTGCACGGCCCGGATGCCGGCGCCTTCCTGGACCGCGTCTATATCAACGCGTTCTCCAGCCTCGCAGTTGGCAAAGCGCGTTATGGACTGATGCTGCGCGAGGACGGTGTCGTCTATGACGACGGCACCACCTCGCGCCTGGCTGAGGACCATTATTTCCTCACAACCACGACCGCCAAGGCTGGGCTGGTGATGCAGCATCTCGAATTCTGCCGCCAGGTCCTATTCCCCGAACTCGACGTGCAGCTGACCTCGGTCTCCGACCAGTGGGCGCAATTCTCCATCGCCGGTCCGAAGACCCGCGATCTGCTGAAGGAGATCGTCGATCCGGCCGAAGACCTGTCGAACGAAGGCTTTCCGTTCATGGGCGCGCGCGAAGTCAAGCTGCGCGGCGGCCTCAAGGCGAGGCTGTTCCGGATCTCCTTCTCCGGCGAGATGGCGTTCGAGATTTCGGTGCCGGCGCGCTACGGCGAGGCTCTGGCGCGCAACCTGATGATCGCGGGAAAGCCGTTCGGCGTGACGCCTTACGGCACCGAGGCGCTCGGCGTGATGCGCATCGAAAAAGGCCATGTCGCCGGACCGGAGCTCAACGGCACCACAACGGCTGCCAATCTCGGTCTCGGCAAGATGATGTCGACCAAGAAGGATTTCATCGGCCGCGTCATGGCCGGCCGCGAAGCACTCGTCGCGCCGAACCGGCAGGTGGTCGTCGGCATCAAGCCGACCGACAAGGCGCGCCGCCTACGCTCCGGCGCGCACATCGTTCCCAAGGGCGAGACCCCCGGACCAGACAACGACCAGGGCTATATCACCTCGGTCTGCTTCTCACCGGTGCTCGACCAGTGGATCGGGCTCGGCCTCGTCGAGCGTGGCCGTGCGCGCATTGGTGAGATCGTGCGCGCTCATGATCCGCTGCGTGGCGAGGAGTACGATGTCGAGCTCTGCAATTCCGTCTTCTACGATCCGGATGGAGGGCGCCAGCGTGGCTGATTTTTCCTGGAACATCCGCAGCCCGCTCGAGCGCGCCCTGGTCGCCGGCCGTTATGGCGCGCCGGGCGAAGCCGGCGTGTCGCTGACCGAGATCCGCAATTTCGACCTCGTTCAGGTGATGGCGCGTCGCGGCAAGGCGGCCGAGACGGTCAATGCCGCGAAGGCTCGCTTCGGCGTCGCCGCACCGGAAACACCCAAGGCGGCCGACACGGCCGACGCGACGCTGATCTGGTCAGGACCGGACCAGTTTCTGGTGCTGTCGAGAGGCGGCGGGCAAAGGATGGAGACCCTTGCCCGCGTGTTTGCCAGTTTGGCCTCGCTTTCCGATCAATCACATGCGCGCGCGTTGATCAGCGTTTCCGGCGACAAGGCGCGCACGATGCTGGCCAAGCTGTCGTCGATCGACCTGCACCCCGAAATATTCCCGGTCGGCACGGCAGCCGCCACCTCGATCGACCATACCAGCGTGACGCTCTGGCGCGGGAAGAACCGACAAGACGGCCAGGCCGTGTTCAACCTCTTGGTATTCGCAACCTTTGCCGAAAGCCTGTGGCATACGATGCTCGACTCGGCCGCGGAGTATGGCGTGACGGTCGCGCATTCCGAGGAATTGGCGTAGGCGCCTCGCCGAGCGCGCCGCGGCGGCGCGAGGCGTTCTTTCGATGCGCATCATCCGCCACCGGCTTTCGCCGATGGCGGATGATTCGAGGTTGCCACCTTCTTATTCCGCAGCCAGCGCCAGCTGCGGTCTTTCGATGCCTTCGACCTGTTCCGGCTCCTGCGCCTGCTCGCCTGTCTTGGCCTTCTTGGGCTCGCGGCCGAAGAACAGGGCATAGCCCGCCGGCAGCACCAGGATGGTGAGCACGGTGGCGACGAGGATGCCGCCCATCATGGCGTAGGCCAGAGGCCCCCAGAAGACGGCGCGCGAGATCGGGATCAGCGCAAGCACCGCGGTCAGCGCCGTCAGCATGATCGGGCGGAAGCGGCGCACCGCAGCGCCGACGATCGCTTCCGATCGATCCATGCCGGCGGCGATGTCCTGGTCGATCTGGTCGACCAGGATGATCGAGTTTCGCATGATGATGCCGAGCAGCGCGATGACGCCGAGGATGGCGACAAAGCCGAAGGGCGCGCCGCTGATCAGAAGGGCTGCCGCGGCACCGATGATGCCGAGCGGGCCGGTGGCCAGCACCAGCATCGACTTGCCGAAATGCTGCAGCTGGACCATCAGCAAGATGACGATGACGGCCAGCATGATCGGTGCCTTGGCGGCGATCGAGGCCTGGCTTTCGGCCGAGTCCTCCGCGCCGCCCTGGATCTCGATCTTGTAGCCGGGGGCAAGGCCGGCGCGCAGGTCCTTCATGTCGTTGTACATCTTGGTGACGACGTCGTTCGACTGCACGCCATCCGGCAACGTGGCGCGCACGCTGATGGTCGGCAGACGGTCGCGCCGCCACTCGATGCCCTGCTCCATCACGGGCACCACTTTCGCCACCTGGGACAGGGGCACGGAGCCGCCGAAGTCGGTCGGGATGTAGACGGAGTCGACCGAGGACAGCAGATGACGGGTCGCCTCCGGCTCGCGGGCGACGATCGAGACCGTCTCTTCGCCGTCGCGGAAATCGTCGAGCGGCGCACCGGACATGGTTGCCTGCAGCATCTGGCGAATGCGCTGCGATGTGACGCCTAGTGCCCGGGCTCGGTCCTGGTCGATCACCAGCTTCATCGCCGGCACCGGCTCCAGCCAGTCGTCATGGACGGCGCCGAGCAGCGGGTTTGCTTCGAACCTTGCCTTCACCTCGTCGGCGATGCGGCGCACCTCCTGGCGATCCGGCCCCATGATGCGCATTTGCACCGGCCAGCCGGTCGGCGGCCCGAGGAACAAACGATCGACCTTGGCGCGGATCGACGGGAAGTCCTTGGCGAGGATGCCTCGCATCTTGACGATCAGCCGCTCGCGCGCCGGCTCATCCTTGGCCATCACCAGAAGCTGGGCAAAGTTCGGATTGCGAAGCTGCTGGTCGAGCGGCAGGAAGAAGCGCGGAGCGCCCTCGCCGATATAGGTAGCGATGAAGCGCTTGTCCTCGTCGTCCATCATCTTCGCTTCGAGAGCCTTGGCTTGGTTCTCGACCTCCTTGATCGATGTACCTTCCGGCAGCCAGAGATCGACCAGGATTTCCGGACGTGACGACTGTGGGAAGAAGTTCTGCGGGATGAACTGGAAGGCCCAGAGGCTGGTGCCGAAAGTGACCAGCGTCATCGCCAGCACGATGATGCGGTGGCGCACGGCCCAGGTGACCGTCGCACGCAGCCGCCGGTAGAAGCCGGTGTCGAAGACGTCGTGGTGGGTGCCGGCGTGCTTGCGCTGCTTCAGCATCATGTAGCCCAGCCAGGGCGTGAAATAGACCGCGACGAACCACGACACGACCAGTGCGATGCCGACGACATAGAACAGCGTGCGCACATATTCGCCCGCGGTGGAGGCCGCGAAGCCGACCGGGATGAAGCCGGCGGTGGTGATCAGCGTGCCGGTCAGCATCGGGAAGGCGGTCGAGGAATAGGCGAAGCTCGCCGCCTCGATCTTGACCAGCCCCTCCTCCAGCTTGCGCTCCATCATCTCGACGACGATCATGGCGTCGTCGACCAGCAGACCGAGCGCGATGATCAGCGCGCCGAGCGAGATGCGCTGCAGGTCGATGCCGATCTCGTACATGATGGCGAAGGTGGCGGCTAAAACCAGCGGGATGGCGATCGCGATCACCAGGCCGGAGCGCCAGCCGATCGACAGGAACGAGACGACGAGAACGATCAGCAACGCTTCGCCGAGCGCCTCCATGAATTCGTTGACGGCATCCTTGACCACCTCCGGCTGGTCGGAGATCTGGTCGACCGCAACGCCATAGGGCAGACCTTCCTCGAAGCGCTTGTAGGTCGCCTCGACATCCTTACCGACGTCCCTGACATTGAAGCCCTTGGCCATGACGACGCCGACCTGGACGCTTTCGTGGCCGTTGAAGCGGTACTTGCGCTCATAAGGGTCCTCGAGGCCGGAAGAGACCGTGGCGATGTCGCCAAGACGCGTCACCTGATTGCCGGCGCGCAGCCTCAGCTCGCGGATATCGGCGGCCTTGGTGACGTCGCCCTCGACCGAGATGCGAACCGAGCGCAAGCCGGTATCGACCGAGCCCGCCGGATCGACGGCGTTCTGCCCTTTCACGGCATTCTGCAGGTCAAGCACCGTCAGGCCGCGCTCGGCGAGCGCCTTGGAGGACACATCGATATAGATCTTCTCGGGCTGGTCGCCGATGATGACGGCCTTTTCGACTCCCGGCGTCGCCAGCAGCATGTCGCGCGCCTGAACGGCGAATTTCTTCAGCTCGGGATAGGTGAAGCCGTCGCCGCTGATCGAATGCAGCGTGATGAAGGTGTCGCCGAACTCGTCGTTGAAATAGGGGCCGAGCAGGCCCTGCGGCAGTTCGTTGGCGATATCGCCGACCTTCTTGCGCACCTGGTAGAAGGCATCCTTCACCTCCTCGGCGTTGGTGTCGCCCTTTACCTGGAGCGTGATGATGGCGCTGCCGGCGCGGGTGTAGGAGCGGACAAAGTCGAGATGCGGCGTCTCCTGCAGCTTGCGCTCGATCTTGTTGACGACCTGGTCTTCCATGTCCTGGATCGAGGCGCCCGGCCAGACTGCCTGCACGACCATGACGCGGAAGGTGAAGTCCGGGTCTTCCTTCTGGCCCATGCGCATCAGGCCGAGCGCGCCGGCCAGGATAATGAGGCCAAACAGGAAGCGCGCGATGCTCGGATGCCCGATCGCCCAGCGCGAGAGGTTGAAGGGACGCTTTTCAGTGCTGCTGTCCGTGGTCATGGCGCAGGTCCAGTCCAATTGGCGGCAAGGCAGCATGCCTTGCGGCTCATGAGTTCTCGGTGGGCTTCCGGGCGGCGAGCACCTCAAGCGGAGAGAGACTCGCAATCGCGCTCGACGTGGCCGTGGTGCGGGGGATACCAATGCCGCGTCTCGTCGATCGGGCGATTTCGCCGCCCGGAACCCATGCCCTGCCCGGCTCGCGGCTCACGCAGCGAGGTCGGGAAAGGCGTTCTTTCGCCTGGTTAGCGCAGGCTGCTGGTGGCGGCGATGTCATCCTCCGCCGAGGCGGACTGCTGGGTGGCATCGCCGGATGGCTTCACCTTCAGATTGTCGGTCATGAACTGTGTGCCGGCGGCCACCACCACGTCGCCCTGCTTCAAACCTTCGGCAACGGCAACGCCGTCGGCGGTGAAGTTCGCCACCTTGATCGGGCGCGGATGCACCGTGTCAGACGCGCGGTCGACCGTCCAGACGATGTGCTTGCCGTCCTTCTCAGCCATGGCGGTCAGCGGGACAGACACCAGCTGCGCCTTGCTGCCGACGGTCGCCGCGACATTGGCGGTCATGCCGAGCAGCACCCGCGGATCGTTGGGCAGCGACACCCGGACCGCAAAGGTGCGCGACTGCGGGTCGGCGCTGCCGGCCACCTCGCGGACCTTGCCGTCAAGGGTCAGCGCCTCGTCCGACCAGAAGCTCGCCTTGACCTCCTTGCCCGGCCGGAAGCCGGCGATGTCCATTTCCGGCACCGCGATCAGCACTTCCTTCTCGCCGTCGACGGCAACCGTCATGACCGGCGTGCCGGCGCCGACCACCTGACCGATATCGGCCGAGATGGCGGTGACGATGCCGGCCTTGCCGGCTTTGAGATCGGTGTAATGGACCTGGTTCTGCGCCTGGGCCAGGGTCGAACGGGCGGCATCGCGCGTCGCCACGGCCTGATCATAGCTCAGAACGGCCTGATCGAGCTGCGACTTAGGCGCGAAGTTCTTGGCATAGAGCTGCTCGGCGCGCTTCCTGGCGAGATCGACGGTCTCGACCTGCCGCTCGGCGGCGTCGAGGCTCGCCTCGGCGCTCTTCACCGACAGCTCGTAGTCGGAGGGGTCGACCCGGGCAAGCACATCCCCCTCGTTGACATGCTGGCCGATGTCGACGAGACGCTCGGTGACCTTGCCGGCGATGCGGAAGCCGAGATTCATCTCGGTGCGGGCGCGCACCGAACCGGAATAGTCGAGCTGGCGCGTGGTCTCGGCCTCGCCGATCTCGACGACCTTCACCGGCCGGATGACTTCCTGGACTTCCGCTTTCTTCTCTTGGCTGCAGCCGGCAAGCCCGAGCGCCGCGACAACGACGCCGACGACTGGGAGGCCGGCGGCCGGCAGCCTGCGGAGGATGGAACTGGACAAAGACACCTTAGCACTCCCGAACTGGAGATAAACGTCGACCGGCACCCGGCGGGGCAGCGGCTATTTCAAGGCTCTGATTGCGTAGTCGATAAGGTCGTCCGGCATTGCCCGGTTGGTCTTGGCAAGGCACTGGGCGACCATCTGCGGATGGCACAGGATGACGGTGGAGGCGCCGAAACAGCGCGAGGCGATCACCGGGTCCTGCTTCCTGAACTCGCCGGCCTCTATGCCGTCGCGGATGACGTCGGCGAGCAGGTCGTGGATGCGGTCGACATGCTTGTCGATGACGCCCCAGTCGCGCTCGAGCGCGACGATCACCATCTCATGCACCTTCTGGTCGTCGAGCATGACTTCCAGCGTCATCTTGTACTGGGCGTGAACGTAACGGCGCAGCCGCTCCTCCGCGCTAATCGGCAGGCGCGAAATCTCGTAGGCCATCGCGTAGCTGGCGCCGAGCATGCGGCCGCAGACGGCCTGGTGGATTTCGACCTTAGAGGCGAAGAAGCGGTAGATGTTGGCCGGCGACATGCCGAGATCGCGGGCAATGTCGGCAACGTTGGTCTTGCCGTAGCCGTAATGCCGGAACAGGCGCTCGGCACAGTCGAGAATGCGCGTCACATTCTCCTGTCTGGCGGGGTCGGCCACGATGTTGGCGGGTTCTGACATGGTGCTTTCGATTTACGAGTGACGAATTTCAATTTTCGTCACTCGTAAATCGAAAGCGGCCCGGAGTCAACGCGGAATCGATATACGCGTACAAAATGGTGACAGATGGTGACAGTTGCGAGGGGCCAATGAGCGACGTTGGCGGTTGGCCAATGACGCCCTGTGCCGTCCTCATCCTAGGGCGAAGCAAGGAGCGAAGCGACGCGCACAGACGTCGCGGCTGCTGGCGCAAACTGTCGACATCAAGGCCATGTTGGAGGGAGTGAACTACGCCCCCTTCGCCATTTCCCTCAACCTGAACTTCTGGATCTTCCCCGTAGACGTCTTCGGAATCTCGGCGAACACCACCGCCTTCGGGACCTTGAAGCGGGCGAGCAACCCACGGCAATGCTCGATGATCTCGGCCTCGGTCGCAACCTTGCCGGGCTTCAGCTCGACATAGGCGACAGGCACCTCGCCCCATTTCTCGTCTGCGCGGGCAACCACTCCGCAAGAGGCGACGGACGGGTGCTTGTAGAGCGCGTCCTCGACCTCGATGGACGAGATGTTCTCGCCGCCTGAGATGATGATGTCCTTGGAGCGGTCCTTGAGCTGGATGTAGCCGTCCGGGTGCATGACACCGAGATCGCCGGAGTGGAACCAGCCGCCGGCAAAAGCCTCGTCGGACGCCTTGCGGTTCTTCAGATAGCCTTTCATAACGATATTGCCGCGGAACATGACCTCGCCGATGGTCTGGCCGTCGGCCGGCGTCTCGACCATCGTCTCGGGGTTCATCACGGTCAACCCTTCCAGCGCGGCGTAGCGCACGCCCTGGCGCGCCTTCTTCGCTGTCCTCGGGCCCTTCTCCAACTCGTCCCACTCATTGTGCCATTCGTTGACGACGGCCGGCCCATAGGTCTCGGTCAGGCCGTAGAGATGGGTGACGGCGAAGCCGGCATCGGCCATGCCGGAAAGCACCGCCTCGGGCGGCGGCGCGGCGGCCGTGTTGAAGGTGACGGTCTGGGCAAACTGGCGCTTGTCCTCGTCTTTCGCGTTGATCAGCACCGACATAACGATCGGCGCGCCGCAAAGATGGGTAACGCGATGGTCGGCGATGGCGTCATAGATCGGCTTTGCCCGTACCCAGCGCAGGCAGACATGGGTGCCGGCCTGCACGGCGAGCGTCCAGGGAAAGCACCAGCCGTTGCAGTGGAACATCGGCAGCGTCCAGAGATAGACGGCGTGCTTGGCCATGCCCGCGTGGATGGTGTTGGTGTAGGCCATCAGGGCCGCGCCGCGATGGTGGTAGACGACGCCCTTTGGATTGCCGGTCGTGCCGGAAGTATAGTTGAGCGAGATGGCGTCCCATTCGTCGTCGGGCATCGACCATGCAAAAGCCTCGTCGCCGCCGGCGACGAAGTCCTCATAGTCGAGCGAGCCGATCCGCTCGCCCTTCGGATAGGGCGCATCGGCGGCGTAGTCGGGGTCGTCATAGTCGATGACCAATGGCTTGGCCTTGGCCGATGCCAGCGCCGCCCTGACCACGCCCGAGAACTCGCGGTCGACGATCAGCACCTTGGTGTCGGCATGGTCGAGCTGAAAGGCGATGACGGCGGCATCGAGGCGGGTGTTCAGCGAATGCAGCACCGCCTTCACCATCGGCACGCCGAAATGCGCCTCCAGCATCGGCGGCGTGTTCGACAGCATCACCGTTACCGTATCCCCCTTGCCGATGCCATGCCTCGACAGCGCCGAGGCGAGCTTCAGCGACCGCCGCCAGAAATCGCGATAAGAGATGCGCTGGCTGCCGTGGATAATGGCGACATGGTCGGGATAGGTCTTGGCCGCCCGCTCAAGGTAGGTGAGCGGCGTCAGCGGCTGGTGGTTGGCGGCGTTCCGTTCGAGATCCTGTTCGTAGGGATTGGCCATCCCATCCTCCCCAAAAGTCTTTTCGAGCTTTCTAACCGCAGGCCCGCGATCATGCCATCCCCCTGAACGACCGGGAAATGCTATGACATGAGCGCTCGGTAGAAGAGCAGCCCGGAACATGCCGGCTCCGGAGGACGAATAACCCAGCAGGCTGGATTTGACTTTTGTCGAGAGCCGTGACTAATGTCAGCCGAGGAGGCGGCATGGCGATCCGACCGGCAGAACAGCTCATCCACAAGGCCGCCTGGCTTTACTATGCGCATGGCCTTCGCCAGGACGAGGTGGCGAACCAGCTTAAGATTTCGCGCGCATCGGTCGCCATGTATCTTCGCAAGGCGCGCGAGACCGGCATCGTCAACATCTCGACCTCGACGCAGCTTTTCACCGATGATGTCATGGCACGCAGGCTGGAGGACGCCTTCAAGCTCGACACCGTCTGGATCGCGCCGGAAAACGCCTATGTCGCCGACCCGTCGACCGACATCGCCGTCCTGGCGGCGAGCGTCTTCCTGGAACTGGTGAGTAAGGGCGACCGCATCGGAGTCGCCTGGGGCCGCACGGTCTACACCATCGCCGACATCATGTCCTATGCCGATCTACAGGACGTCACCGTGGTGCAGCTCTGCGGCAATCTCGGCGCGCCCTATTCCTACCGACCCGATCAGTGCACGATGGAGATCGCGCGGCGGCTGAACGCCAAGGGTCTGAACTTTTACGCGCCGCTGGTGCTGTCCACGGAAGAATTGGCACAGGGCCTGCGCGCCGAGCCGGTGATCCGCGACCAGCTTGCCGGCATCAGCGACTGCGATCTCGCGCTCTATTCCGTCGGCGCCGTGGACGCCGACAGCCATCTGGTCAAATGCGGCGCGCTGACGCCGGCCGAAATGGCCGCGCTCCGCAAGGAAGGCGCGGCCGGCGTCATCGCCGGACAGATCATCGATGCAAGCGGCGAGGCGCTCGACTGTAGCTACAACCGGCGGGTCATTTCCGCCGAGCTCGCCTCGCTACGCGCCATCGGGAAGCGGCTGATGGTGGTGCAGGAGGACAGCAAGTTCGAGCCGCTGCTGGCCGCAATCGCCGGCGGCCTCTGCACGCATCTGGTGGTCGGCGCACATATGGCGGGGCGCCTCCTCGATCACGCCGGCGCGGTCAGCAAAAAGGCCTCGTAGGAAACCACCCTCGCCGCGTCTGTCATCAAGACGTCGCGGCTTCCTGTTCATGAGCAGACAAAATACGGAATCGGACGGAACGACATGAAGAACCTTTGGAACGACGCTGACGCGGAAAAGATGGTTGCCGACTACGCCAAGCAGGGCGTCCGCCGCGACCTTGCGCTGCGCGTCTACACGACCCGCCTGCTCGGCGGCGAGCCGCGGCTGGTGCTGCATGGCGGCGGCAATACCTCCTGCAAGACCAAGGCCACCGATCTGGTCGGTGACGAATGGGACGTGCTTTGCGTCAAGGGCAGCGGCTGGGACATGGCCGTCATCGAGCCGCAAGGCTTGCCGGCGGTGAAGATGGGGGCGCTGCTCAAGGCGCGCGCGCTGGACACGCTCTCCGACGAGGACATGGTGGCGCTGCAGCGTTCCAATCTCATCGACCCCGCCTCGCCGAATCCATCGGTCGAGACACTCCTGCACGCCTTTCTGCCGCTTAAATTCGTCGACCATACGCATTCAACCGCGATCCTTGCCATCGTCGACCAGGAGAACAGCAAGGCGCTGGTGAAGACGGTGTTCGGCGACAAAATGGGCTACGTGCCCTACATCAAACCGGGCTTCGAGCTCGCCAAGGTCGCGGCGGACGTTTTTGACGCCGACCCCAGCGTCGAAGGCCTGATCCTCGACAAGCACGGCATCTTCACCTTCGGCGACGATGCCAAGCAGGCCTATGACCGCATGATCCACTATGTGACCATCGCCGAGGACTATATCGCCAAGAACGGCAAGCCGCAGGCGACCAAGGCGGCGCTGCCGGTAAAGCTCGCCAAGGCGAGCGACATCGCGCCGACTCTGCGCGGCGCTGTCGCAGTGGCGCGCGGCGAAGGCCGCTTCGACCGCATGATCAGCGATTTCCGCACCTCGGATGCAATCGTCGATTTCATCAATTCGGCCAGGATCGCCGAGCTGGCCGGACGCGGCGTGTCGACGCCCGATCTTTCGATCCGCATCAAGACCGGACCGATGGCGGTCCCGGCTCCCGACGCCGACAAGCTCGGCGACTACAAGGCCGCCGTCCGCAGCCATGTCGAGGCTTTCGCCAAGGACTACCGCGCCTATTTCGAGACCAACGACGCGCTGGATGACGTCAAGCGCACCATGCTCGACCCGATGCCGCGGCTGACATTGGTGCCGGGCCTCGGCATGTTCGGCCACGGCCGCACGCTGAAGGACGCGAAAATCGCCTCCGATGTCGGCGAGATGTGGATCGAGGCGGTGCGCGGCGCGGAAGCCATCGGCAATTTCCAGCCGCTCTCCAAGGCCGACCTCTTCCCGCTCGAATACTGGTCATTGGAGCAGGCCAAGCTCGCCTCGAACAAGCCGAAGCCGCTGACCGGCCAGGTGGCGTTGATCACCGGCGGCGCCGGGGCGATCGGCGCCGCGACGGCGAAGCTGTTCGCCGCAAACGGTGCGCATGCGGTCATCGTCGATCTCGATCCGGCCAAGGCCGCGGAAGCGGCAATGGCGGCGGGTAACAATTCGATCGGGGTCGGCGCCGACATCACCAGCCCGGCCGAGGTGCGCGCCGCCTTCGACAAGGCGGTCGCGGTCTATGGCGGCGTCGACATCCTGGTCTCGAATGCAGGCGCGGCCTGGGAAGGCCGGATCGGCGAAATCGACGACGCGCTGCTGCGCAAGAGCTTCGAGCTCAACTTCTTCGCCCACCAGTCGGCGGCGCAGAACGCGGTGAGCATCATGCTCGAACAGGGCACGGGCGGCGTGCTGCTGTTCAACACCTCCAAGCAGGCGGTCAATCCCGGGCCGAAATTCGGCGCCTACGGCCTTCCCAAGGCGGCGACGCTGTTTTTGTCGCGCCAGTATGCCCTGGACTACGGCGCCTACGGCATCCGCTCGAACGCGGTCAACGCCGACCGCATCCGGTCCGGGCTTTTGACCGACGCCATGATTGCCAGCCGCTCGGGCGCGCGCGGTGTCTCGGAAAAGGAATACATGTCCGGCAATCTGCTCGGCCAGGAAGTGACGGCCGACGACGTGGCGCAAGCCTTCCTGCATCAGGCACTGGCCGAACGCACCACGGCCGACGTGACGACGGTGGACGGCGGCAATATTGCCGCGGCGCTGCGCTGAAGAAACAAGGAGATCTCCCTGAGCGGTCCGTGGCTTTCCCAGAACGACGGACCACTCTCTCCGTGTCGCGACCCAGGTCAGGACTGAAGCCCATTTCACGTCTGCTGGAAAACTGCTCCAACCGGTCAAAATCCGCGCAAATCTTTTGCTTATTGCTCGAACAGCTTTAAGGGGGTGCCTTGCCCCTCGCTTGCGGGACACAAAGCTGGAGCCGCTATGCAAACCAGGGAAGTGCCTTATTTCAGCCAGTGGGAATCGCCCGGCATGACTCTGCCGCTGTTGGCGGAGGGACCATCGGCTCTGCACCGCGACCTGCTGTGGCGCAATTCCGGCGCCGAAACGATTGAGGATTATGCACGCTGGGCGGTGAATGTCTGCGGCATGGCCTGCCTGAAGATGATCCTTGCCGCGCGCGGCGAAATTCATCCGACGCTTGAGCTCGCCCGCGCCTGCACGGCCTATGGCGGCTATGTCGTCAATGAAGGCGACGGTACGATCAAGGGGCTGATCTACGAGCCCTTCGTCCGGTTCGTGCGCGAACGTTTCGGCCTGCTCGCCGAGACGATGACGAATGTCGATGCGGCCACGGTGCCCGGTCTGCTTTGCAAGTGGCGCTACTTCATCGCCTCGGTTCATCCAGGCATCCGCTGGCCCGAGCGCGAGCCGCCGTCGAAAGGCGGGCATCTGGTACTGGTGACGGCCGCCTCGCCAGGCGAAATCCGCTTCCACAACCCTTCGGGACACGTCAGGCAGAGCCAGGCGGACGTCACGCTACCGCTCGCCAGTTTCGACCGCTTTTTCGCCCGGCGCGGCATCGCCGTCGGTTTCTGATCCTTGAGCATTGTGGAGATGTCGATGGCCGAAAAAAGACTGCGTATTGGTGTGCTCTTTGGCGGGCGGTCCGCCGAGCACGACGTGTCGGTGCTTTCGGCGAACAATGTCATGGGCGCGCTGGAGCCGGGGAAGTACGATGCCGTTCCGATCTTCGTCACCCGCGAAGGGCAATGGCTGCTCAGCCGCTTCGAGGACGGCGCGCTGGCGACACCGTCGAACGGAGCGGAGGTCTGTCTGGTGCCCGGCGGGCATGGCCGAATGCTGGCCGTTCCGGCCGAAGGGCCGCCTTACGAGTTGCCCGCGATCGACATTCTGTTTCCCGTCCTGCACGGTCTCCATGGCGAGGACGGCGCCGCGCAAGGACTGGCGGAGGTGGCGCGCGTGCCGCTTGCCGGCTGCGGCATTCTCGGTTCGGCCACGGCGCTCGACAAGGATATCGCCAAGCGGTTACTGAAGGCGGCCGGCCTGCCCACGGCACGGTCCAGCACCATCCTGCCCGAGGCCGCGCCTGGCTTCGCGGAGATCGAGCAGGCGCTCGGACTCCCGGTCTTCATCAAGCCGGCCCGCCAGGGCTCTTCCGTCGGCGTCAGCAAGGTCTCCGACGAAACGGGCTATCAGACAGCGCTCGCCGAAGGCTTCAGGCACGACGGCAAGCTGCTGGCGGAGGAATTCATCCGCGGCCGCGAGATCGAATGCAGCGTGCTTGAGGACACGGAAGGTGGCCTCTTCGTCTCCCGTCCCGGCGAGATCGTGCCGTCCGAAAGCCACGGCTTCTACAGCTATGACGCCAAATATATCGATAAGGATGGAGCAGCACTTAAGGTGCCCGCCGAACTGCCCGAGACGATCGAAGGCGAGATCCGCGAGACGGCGGCGAAGGCGTTTCGCGCGCTGGGTTGCGACGCGATGGCGCGCGTCGACTTCTTCGTGAGACCGGACATGACGTTCCTGATCAACGAGCTCAACACCATTCCGGGCTTCACCGACATCAGCATGTACGCCAAGGCAATGGCGGCAAGCGGCATCAGCTACCCGGAAGTCATCGACCGGCTGGTGGCGCATGGGCTGGCGCGTGCCGCCCGATCTACCTGAGCGACTCCGGGAATAAAAAGAGCGGCCCGAGAGCCGCTCTTTTGCCTTCAGGCGCGTGGCCTACTTGGCGTTGGGGTTCGGCATCCAGGCCGGCATGGCGACATCGGCATGGGCGAACTGCGGCAGCTTGGCCGACAGGTCTTCCATGTTCTTGATGTCCTTGTCGATAAGTTCCTTCTGGGTGATCAGCGTCGGCGGCACGATGACGTTGTGGCCGGGATCCTCGCCGGCGAGCAGTTGCGCCAGCGCGCGCACCGAGACCTGGCCGACGACTGCCGGGTTGGTGGCGGCGGTGGCGGCCCAGGCGCTGTCCGGCTCGCGCATCGCGGCGATGTCGGACGTCGATATGTCGGCCGAGTAGATCTTGATGCCCTTGTTGAGGCCGGCTTCGTCGACGGCGATCTTCACCCCCTTGGCGAACTCGTCGTAAGGCGCGAACATCACCTTGATATCGGGATGCGCCTGCAGCACCGAGCGCGCCTGGTTGGCGACGGAATTGGCGATCGGATTGTCGAGCGTGCCGAACATGGCGACCTCGCTGATGCCGGAATGTTTCTTCTTCACGTCGACCCAGGTTTCGTTGCGGCGGTCGAGCGGGGCGATGCCGGCGACATAGACATAGCCGGCTTTCCAGGCGTCGCCATTGTCCTTGACCGCCTGTTCGAGCGCGAGGCGCGCGAGATCGCGGTCGGACTGCTCGATCTGCGGGATCTTCGGGTTCTCGACATTGACGTCGAAGGCGACGACCTTGATGCCCGCGTCGACGGCGCGCTGGGCGGCGTCCTTCATCGATTCCGTCAGGCCGTGCTGGATGATGATGCCCTGCACGCCGAGCGCGATCGCCTGGTCGACCATGTCGGCCTGGAGCGCTGCGTCCTGGCGGCTGTCCAGCACGCGCAGATCGACGCCGAGCGCGTTGGCCTGCGCCTCGACGCCGGAGAGATAGGCCTGGAAGAAGTCACCGGTGGAGAGATAGCGCACCAGCGCGATCTTGACGCCCGGCTTGTCGAATGGCGCCGGACGGTCCGCCGCCAATGCTGTGCCCTGCATGAGCAGCGCCGCGCCCGCGAGGCCGAGTGCGGCCTTCCCTAAAAGTCTCCTTGTGATGCTCACTTCGTCTTCCTCCGTTTTGTTCTCAATGCCCCGGTCGAAACTATCTCTTGCCCCTGCCGGAAAGGGCGAAGGTGAAGACAAGGGCGACGACGAGAACCGCGCCCTTGACGAAATCCTGCGTGTAGTAAGGGGCGTTCATCATCGTCAGGCCCTGCAGCAGGACGCCGACGAACACCGCGCCGACGGCCGTGCCGAAAGCGTTCGGCTTGGCGGCGCCGAGCACCGCGTAGCCGATAAGCGCCGCCGCTACTGCGTCGAGCAGCAAATTATTACCCGAGGCGATATCGCCGCGTCCAAGCCGGGCAGCGAGCAAAATCCCGCCGATCGAGGCAAAAACTCCCGAAATGACATAGGCCCAGATCTTGTATGCCTTGACAGGCGCGCCGGCCAGTTCGGCGGCGCGTTCGTTGCTGCCGACGGCATACATCATGCGGCCGAAGCGGGTGTATTCGAGGAAGAACCAGATGAGCGCGGCGAGCACGATGAGCACCACCACCGAGACAGGGATCAGGTTCGGAATGAAGAAGTCGATGCGGTGGCGGCCGAGCGCCAGGAAGGCTTCCGAGAACTTGCCGTTGGCGACCGAGCCGTCGGGCATCGTCATGCCGGTGGCGATCGAGCGGCCTTCGGTCGGAATGCGTTGCAGGCCGAGCAGCAGGAACATCATGCCGAGCGTCGCGAGCAGATCCGGCACGCGCATGTAGACGATGAGCCAGCCATTGATGAGGCCGACGACCGCGCCGATCACGAGGCAGGCGATGACGGCGACGACGGCGTTCTGCTCCAGCACAACCATGGCATAGGAAGCCGCCATCATGGCGCTGGTGGCGACCGAGCCGATCGACAGATCGAAGCCGCCGACGACAAGTGTCGCGGTGACGCCGAGTGCCAGCACGCCGGTGATCGCGACCGACTGGAAGATGAAGACGGCGCTTTGCGGCGAGGCGAAGCCGTCGGCGGCGATCGCGAAATAGGCGATCAGCCCGACCAGCAGGATGATGAAACCATAGCGGATGGCATAGTCGCGCAATGTCATCGAACGCCCCCGCGCTGCTGCCCTCTCCGCCAAACTGGAACTCATGCCTGCACTCCAAGTCTCGTCATCCATACGATCTCACGCCGCGCTGGTGAGCGGCCCGCCGGCCACCTCAGCCAGCAGCCGATCGAGATCGATGTCATCGTTCCTGTGCTCGCCGACGATCGCGTGCTCCGACATCACCAGGATGCGGTCGGCAGTCTCCAGGGCCTCGTCGATCTCGGTGACGAAGAGCAGTGTGGCGCGGCCGTCGGCGCTCGCCCTGAGCTTGGTTGCGATGTCGCGCCGAGCCGAGATATCGACGCCCTGGAACGGCTCGTCGAGGATGAACAGGCGCGAGGCCTGCGACATCCAGCGCGCCACCATCACCTTCTGCTGGTTGCCGCCCGAAAGCGCGGAAAGCTCGTCCTTCTCGGAGCGGCAGACGATGCCGAGCTCGTCGATCTGGCGGCGTGCGGCAGCCCGTTCTGCCCGCTTCTTCATGACACCGAAGCCGGACATGCGCTTGAGAAACGGCAGGCTGATGTTGCGTTCGATGTTGAAGCCGCCGACGATGCCGCTCATCGCGCGGTCCTTGGCCACAAGGAAGGCACCGGCAGCGATCGCCTCGCGCGCGGATCCCGGTACGTAGGGCTTGCCGTCCATATGCATGGTGCCGGCGAGCGGCCTGCGCACGCCGAACAAAGTTTCGGCGAGCGCCGTCTTGCCGACGCCGACCAGGCCGGTGATCGCCACCACCTCCCCGGCGCCGAGCGTCATCGAAATCGGTCTGGCGCCGGGCGCCAGCTGCAGGCCTTGGGCGGTGAAGACCGCGCGCGCCGAGCTTCTGGCAATGACCCGGTCGAGCAGGATCTTGCGGCCGAGCATGGCATTGACCGCGCCCTCATAGTCGAGCGGCTTCCGGTCGAACACGCCGGAGACGACGCCGTCACGGATCGAGACGATGCGGTCTGCCAAGCGCCTGATGTCGGACATGCGATGCGAGATATAGAGGATCGCGACACCCTGCCCGCGCAGCCTGTCGATCAGCGCAAACAGCCGGTCGGCCTCGGCGCTCGACAGCGAGGAGGTCGGCTCGTCGAGGATCAGCACTTTCGGCTGGTGCGCCATGGCGCGGGCAATTGCGACCATCTGACGATCGGCGAGCGAGAGGTCCGCGACTCGTGCCTTAAGATCGAGCGTAAGCCCCATGCGGTCGGCTACGGCCCTGGCTTCGACGCGGACATTGGCGGGCTTGAACAGCAGCGATGCACCCTTGCCGCTCAGCCGGTCGAGGGTCAGGTTGGTGGCGACGTCGAGATCGGCGACAACGCCGTCATTGATGTTCTGATGAACGGTGACGACGCCGGCGCGAATCGCTTCTGCCGGCGAGCCGGGATCGAAGGCCTGGCCGGCGAGCCGCATCGTGCCGCCGCCGAGCGCGTAGACGCCGCTGACGATCTTGACCAGGGTGGATTTGCCGGCGCCGTTGGCGCCCATCAGCACGGTGACCTCGCCCGCATAGAGATCCAGCGCGATGCCGCCAAGCACCTCGTTCTGGCCGAAGGATTTCCTCAGGCCGCCCACACGGAACACGGCATCTGCGCCCATTCGTTCCTCCCTGATCCATGACGCTATGGGCTCACTCGGCAATTGTCAACACGATTGACAATTGCCAGAGCGCTCCCTAGCTTGGCCCGGCCGCCATGGCTCCGTTATCGTGGGACACCACGCGCAGGAGGGAGAGGATGACCGGGAAGTTCGAAGCATTGTCGGTGGAGACGCTGCCGCAGCGCCTCGGCGAGACCACGGCGCTGACCGAGCGCATTGGCAAGGACGCCGGCCACTGGAAAGTACGCGAGGTCGGCGACGGCAATCTGAACCTCGTTTTCATCGTCGAGGGCGACCAGGGCGCGGCGGTGGTCAAGCAGGCGCTGCCCTATGTGCGCCTGGTCGGCGACAGCTGGCCGCTGCCTTTGAAGCGCGCTTTCTTCGAGTATCACGCGCTGACGAGGCAACAGCGCCGAGCGCCAGGCTCGGTGCCGGCGATCTATTATTTCGACGAGGACCAGGCGCTTATTGTCATGGAGTATCTGGCGCCGCCCTACATCATCCTGCGTCGCGCGCTGATCGACGGCCGCGAGCTGCCGAACATTGCGCGCGACATCGGCCTGTTCATGGCCCGCACGCTGTTCCGCGGCTCGGACCTCTCAATGCCGACAAAAGAGCGCAAGGCCGATCTCGCGCTGTTCGCCGACAATGTCGAGCTCTGCGACATCACCGAGAACCTGGTGTTCTCCGATCCCTATTTCGACGCCGAGATGAACCGGCACACCAGCCCGCAGCTCGACCGCCTGGTGGCCGAATTGCGCGCCGACCGCGACCTCAAGGTCGAGGCGCAGCGGCTGAAGCACCTATTCGCCGCCAATGCCGAAACACTGCTGCATGGCGACCTGCATTCCGGTTCGATCATGGTGACCGACGCCGAGACCCGGATGATCGATCCGGAATTCGCCTTCTACGGCCCGATCGCCTTCGACGTCGGCATGCTGCTCGCCAATTTCTGGATGGCCTTCTTCTCGCAGCGGGGCCATGAGCAGAAAGGTAGCCGGGATTCGATGCGCGCCTACCTGCTTAAGGTCACGGCCGAGAGCTGGGCGGTGTTCCGCGCCGAGTTTTCGCATTTGTGGCGAACCGAGCGCACCGGCATCCTCTACCAGAAGAGCCTGTTCGAGGATCAGGGCGACCTGCTCGGTTCCGAACAGGCGCTCGACCACATGCTTTCCGGCATCTGGACCGACCTGCTCGGCTTCGCCGGCATCGAGGTGCACCGACGTATCCTCGGTCTCGCCCACAATGCCGATTTCGAGACCATTGCCGACGCAGACCTTCGCGCCAAATGTGAAGCAAAGGCGCTGCGCTTCGGCCGCCACATCGCCGTGAACCGGCGTCAGATCCACAGCATCGACGAGGTCAACGCATTGGCCGCGCTGGTCGAACAGGAGAAGAGCCTTTGAACGTCGGCGAACGCCATTATCGTACAATTTGGCTCAGCGACGACAAACGCTCGGTCGAGATCATCGACCAGCGCTGGCTGCCGCATGAGTTTCGCGTCGAGACGATCGGAACCGTTCCCGGCATCGCCACCGCGATCCGCGACATGTGGGTGCGCGGCGCGCCGCTGATCGGCGTCACCGCCGCCTACGGCGTCGCCATCCAGATGACCGACGATCCCTCGGACGAAGCGCTCGACGCGGCGTGGGAGACGCTGCACAAAACGCGACCGACGGCGATCAACCTGCGCTGGGCGCTGGACGAGATGCGGCGTTTTCTGAAGCCGCTGGCGCCGGGAGAGCGCGCCGAGGCCGCCTACCGGCGCGCCGCCGAGATCGCAGACGAGGATGTCGGGCTCAATCGCGCCATCGGCGAGAACGGGCTTGCCATCATCAAGGAGATCGCGGCGAAAAAGAAGCCTGGCGAGGCGGTCAACATTCTCACCCATTGCAATGCCGGTTGGCTGGCGACGGTCGACTACGGCACCGCCACGGCGCCAATCTATCTGGCGACGGAAGCCGGCATTCCGGTCCACGTCTATGTCGACGAGACCAGGCCGCGCAACCAGGGCGCCCAGCTGACCGCCTGGGAAATGGCCGGCCACGGCGTGCCGCACACGCTGATCGTCGATAACGCCGGCGGGCATCTGATGCAGCATGGCGACATCGACATGGTGATCGTCGGCACCGACCGCACGACGGCCAATGGCGACGTCTGCAACAAGATCGGCACCTATCTCAAGGCTTTAGCCGCCGCCGACAACGAGGTCCCTTTCTATGTCGCGCTCCCCTCGCCCACCATCGACTGGACGGTCGCCGACGGGCTTGCGGAAATCCCGATCGAGGAGCGCGCGAGTGACGAGGTTTCGCTGGTGTGGGGTAGGACGGCCGACGGCAAGGTCGCGCAGGTGCGCGTCTCGCCCGACGCAACGCCGGCGGCAAACCCCGCCTTCGACGTGACGCCGGCTCGGCTGGTGACAGGGCTGATCACCGAGCGCGGCGTGGCGAAGGCTTCGCGCGAGGCGCTGAAGGCAATGTTTCCCGAGCGCAGCTAATCTTCGCCCGGTGCTCTCGGCCGTGCTCACGCCGCACAACTATCATGAGAGCGCCGAGCACCGCCGCTTCTCCCACGAGCATTTTTTGGTGAAGGGCAAGGAAGCGGCGAAGGCCTGCGTCGAAATCCTTGCCGCGCGCGAGCGGATCGCCGCTTAGGCTCGACTCGGGCCGGATTTCAGCCCTGCAACAAGAATTGCGGCCGAAAGGGCTTCAAAAGGTTGCGGTAGGTCAGAAATCCGGCCAGAAGCAACGGGGCCGCCCGCCCGGGCGGCCTTTTCAAACACGGGCTCGAACCAGATACGGGAGACTATTCGTTGGCTCGCATCACACTGAGACAATTGCTCGACCATGCCGCCGAACAAGGCTATGGCGTGCCTGCCTTCAACATGAACAACATGGAACAGGGCCTCGCCATCATGGAGGCGGCCGAGGAGACCAAGTCGCCGGTCATCCTCCAGGCGAGCCGCGGCGCGCGCGCCTACGCCAACGATGTGGTGCTGGCCAAGCTGATCGACGCGCTGGTCGAGATTCACCCCGACATTCCGGTCTGCATGCATCTCGACCACGGCAACAACGAAGCGACCTGCGTCACCGCCATCCAGTACGGCTTCACCTCGGTGATGATGGACGGTTCGCTGAAGGAAGACGGCAAGTCGCCGGCCGACTACGCCTATAATTCAGGCATCACGCGCCGCGTCGTCGATATGGCGCATTGGGGCGGTGTCTCGGTGGAAGGCGAGATCGGCGTGCTCGGCTCGCTGGAGAGCGGCGGCGGCGAGCAGGAGGACGGCCACGGCGTCGAAGGCGCCATCAGCCACGATCAGTTGCTTACAGACCCGGTGCAAGCCGAGCAGTTCGTGCGCGACACCCATGTCGATGCGCTGGCGGTGGCCATGGGCACCAGCCACGGCGCCTACAAATTCTCGCGCAAGCCGGATGGCGCGGTGCTGGCGATGAACGTGATCGAGGAGATCCATCGCCGCCTGCCCAACATGCATCTGGTCATGCACGGCTCGTCATCGGTGCCGGAGGAGCTGCAGGAGATCATCAACAAATATGGCGGCCAGATGAAGCCGACCTGGGGCGTGCCGGTGGAAGAGATCCAGCGCGGCATCAAGCACGGCGTGCGCAAGATCAACATCGACACCGACAACCGCATGGCGCTGACCGGCGCGATCCGCAAAGTGCTGACCGAGAACCCTTCCGAGTTCGATCCGCGCAAATATCTGACGCCGGCCATGGCGGCGATGAAGAAGCTCTGCAAGGAACGCTTCGAGCAGTTCGGCACAGCCGGCAACGCGCCGAAGATCAAGCCGATCCCGTTGTCGGAAATGGCCAAGCGTTACAAGGCCGGCAGCCTCGACCCGAAGTTCGGCTGAGCCACCTCCTCCCGCGACCGGGTTCCAGCCGGTCGCGGGAGCACGCCCGCCCTCCCACGGCACCAGTTCCGCGGAACCTCACGTCATCGGCATTGGCCAAGGAACCATCCATAGCCGAGCTTAGTTGAACTGTCCTGACGCAATGGAGGGTGCGCCGACCGGCGTCGCCGACGGGAAATGCTCGAGCCGCTCTGCTGCGACATGCCGCTTCATCCGACATGGCCGGATCTCGTTGCGCGGCTGTTGCTGACGCTGGTCGCGGGCTTCCTCATCGGCTTGAATCGCGAAGCGCGCGGCCATTCCGCCGGCCTGCGGACGACCATCCTGGTCGGCCTCGCGGCGTGCGTCGCCATGGTCCAGGCCAACATGCTGCTCGACGTTGCCGGCAAGGGACCGGACTCATTCGTGCGCATGGATGTGCTGCGCTTTGCGCTCGGCGTGCTCACCGGCGTCGGCTTCATCGGCGGCGGCGCCATCCTCAGGCGCGGCGATCTCGTCACCGGAGTGACCACCGCCGCCACCATGTGGATCATGACGATGATCGGGCTGGCCTTCGGCGGCGGCCAGTTCGGCCTCGGCGCGATTGCTACAGCATTGACGCTGGTGACGCTGCAGGCCCTGAAGTGGGTCGATCTCAAGATCCCGCGCGACCATAAGGCGATCCTTGCGGTCGCATGGCCGAAGACGGCCCCGCCCGACCTCCAGGAGATCGTACGGCCGCTCGGATACGATGCCCGCTTCGTTGGCATGGAGCACGATGCCGACCGCGACCGCTTCGTGTTTTCCTTCCAAGTCAAATGGCGGCAGCCAGATGCAGTCGAGCCGTCAACTGAGGTGCTGGCGCTGGTCGGCCAACACTGCGAGATCGAGCGGTTTGAATTGATCAGCGAGAAAGTGCCCTGATCAGCGTCAGAAGGGTGGCGAAGCTATTCGGCCGCGCTTGGCGTTTCCGAGTCCGGGCGAATAAGCTTGATGTCCGCTCCCGCCGCCCAGGCGCCGATGTCCTCCCGGCGCAGCGCCGCCGCCATCATGTCGGGAAAATGGTCCGGCGTGCAGGCGAAGACCGGGACGCCCAACGCCGCGACCGAGCCGGCCATGGAGGAGTCGTAGCCGGGACGGCCCTGGTCGGTGAGCGCCAGGAGCACAACGACATTGACGCCCGACCGCACCAGCGCAGCCAGCCGACGAAGCAGTTCCTGACCGTTGCCGCCTTCGTAGAGGTCGGTGATGAGGACGAAATGCGCCTTGGTCGGCCGCTCGATGCGCTCGGCGCAATAAGCGACCGCCTGGTTGATGTCGGTTCCGCCGCCGAGCTGGACGCCGAACAGCACCTCGACCGGATCGCTGAGCTCGTCGGTCAGATCGACGATCGCGGTGTCAAAGCAGACCAGCTTGGTGCGCACGACCGGCAAGGAGGCCATCACGGCCGCGAAGATCGAGGCGTAGATGACCGAACTTGCCATCGAGCCGGACTGATCGACGCAGAGCGTCACTTCGTCGAGGTCGACCAGCCGACGCTGGCGGCGCATGAAGCCGACGAGCTTTTCCGGCACCACGGTCTTGTGGTCTGGCTGGTAGTGGCGAAGGTTCGCCGCGATCGTGCGCGGCCAGTCGATGTCGCGCTGCCGCGGCCGGTTGGTGCGCCTGGAACGGTCGAGCGCGCCGCGGATCGCCTCGGCGGTCTTCTGCTCGAGACGCTGCATCAGCTTGGCGACGATGTCGGAAATGATCGAGCGGGCAATGTCCTTGGTCTTTTCCGGCATCGCCGAGCGCAACGAGACCAGATCGGCAACGAGATTGACGTCGGCCTCGATCGCCTTGAGGAATTCCGGCTCCATCAGCATCTGCTTCAGGTTCAGGCGCTCGAAGGCGTCCTTCTGCACGACCTGGACCACCTGCTCGGGGAAGAAGGAGCGGATATCGCCCATCCATTGCGCGACGCGCGGCGCCGAACGGCCAAGCCCGCCGCGCCGCTTGCGCAGATCGCCGGCGTCGCCGCTGCCGTCGCCGTAGAGCGCATCGAGGGCTGCCGAAAGCCGCCGGTCCTCCTGCGACAGCGCCGAGGAGGACTCATCGTCGGCGCCGATCGCCAGGCGCCAACGGCGCTCCCGCGTCCCTTCGATCGGATGAAGATCGGGTCCGACCGTTTCATCATCCATGGTTGGGCTCCCCCGTAAGCAGCTTGCCGAGGAGACCAAAATGCCGGCGCCAGGCCTCGCCGCCATCGGGTGCCGGCGTCAGTCCGGCGGGCAGGCTCGCCCTGCGGCCGAGCACGGCCTCGATCAGGCGGCGGCGCTCCATGCTGTCGAGATTGGAAAATACGCGGCGCAGCAAAGGCAGGTGCGCAACGAAGGCGTCCTCATCGAGCGATGCCAGCCAGGAATCGACAGCGCCGCGCAGCCCTTCGTCATAGATCAGCCTCTGGCCGGCGCCGCTGAAGACGCCTTCGAAAAAGGCGGCGGCGTCGATGACCGGCGTTCCGGGCGAAAGCCGCTTTGCCAGAAGGCCGGCCGTTGCCTCGGCGGAGAGGTGCCCGGCCTCGTAGAGCAGATGTGCGGCGCAGCCAGCAACGAGCGCCGTCGAGCGCGATGAATCGAGCACGGCCGCAAGGCCGTTCCGCCAGGCATCCAAAACATGCTCGTCCGGCTCGACCAGCCTGATCGCCTCGTCGGCCTTGCGCAGCGCCGCCGTCAAGCCCGCGGCGGCCTGCGCGTCGAGATCGCGCGCGGCGTAAGGCAGCGCGATCGCGCCTTCGATGACCAACCGCTCCAAGAGGCCGGCAAGGCGCTGCGTCTCGGTTTTGCGCGCTTCGCCATAGCGGATGATGTCGGCAAGTGGGGGCACCGACGCAAGGAGCTCCAGGCATTCGCTGCTATGCGCCGCCTTCTCCTCGAGCGCGGCGAGGCCGGCCGCGGACGCCTCGCTCAAGGCGGCGGTGATCGCGCTTTGCACCAGCGTGGCCAGAGCATCGAGCGTCGAAGCGGCGCCGATCATCTGGACAAGCCGGCCGTTGGCGGCCTTCTCGATGGTCGGTCCGTAAATCAGGTTTTCGACCAGGCGCACGGCGTATTCCGGCTGCCAGGCCAGCAGCCAGCGCTCGCGGAACGTGCCGCGGCTGCGGCCGACATCCGTCAACCTGCCCCAGTTCACGCCGAGCACGTTCAGCCGGTGCAGAAGCGTCGACCGAAAGAGACCGCTCTCGCTGCGCAGGTCGATGGAGAGCTCGCGCTCCAGTGCTTCAGGCTTGAGCCGCGCGGCCTTCTGGTTGCGCTGCAAATCATCGATCAGCGGCGCGAGCGGCGTGTCGGCTGGAATCTCGCCGACATCGGCGCCGAGCAGAAGCTCGGCCTCGACCATCTTCCACAGCAAGGCCTCGCCGTTGAAGAGCGCCGCGATCGAGGCCTCACGCAGTTCCTCGAAACCCGGTTTCGGGCGCTCGCGTATGGCGGCAAGCGCCCGCGCCAGACGCTCCGCCTCGATCAGCGAGGCGGTCGAAATCATATGGCCCTTGGCCCTGAGAACCGAAGCGATCCGCGCGAGCCACAGCACCGAAGCGTCATCCTGCCCGCGCGTCTGCCACAGGTGCTTGCTCCAGCCCGGCGCGACGACACCGGCGCCATAGCCATAACCCAGCGCCAGCCGCGGTCCGGTCCATGGCGCGAAGGTCATCGTGGTCTTGCGCCGGCCGATGCCCTTGAGCAGTGCCTGGTCGCTCTTTTGCGTATGCGCAGCTTGCAGGGCGGGCACATGCCACGCGCCGCAGACGACGGCCAGCGGCCCGTCGATTTCTTTGCGCGCAGCGGCGATCTCCAGCCGCATATGCGCCTCGCGCATAGCCTCGAATTTGCCAATGGACGTCTCGCCGTCGCGCAGCGTCGTCATCGCGTCGGCGATGGCAGCGAAGATCGGTCCGGGTGCGGGATTCTGCTCGATGATATCGGACCACCAGCTTTCGCCGTCCTCATAGCCGGCGGCGCGCGCCAAGGTGCCGATCGGATCAAGGATCCGCGAGCTTGCTTCGCTCTGCTCTTCGGTGGCCTCGGGTTCGTCCGCATCGGCGTCGGTCGAACCCTCGGGCCCGTGCTCGGCGAGCCGCGCGGCGGAGGGCAGGTCGATGAAACGCAGCGCCGCCTTGTTGGCGACGGCCCATAGCGCCGCCTGATATTCGGGAGAGAATTCGGCGAAGGGCCAGAAGCGCGTCGCGGCGGGATCGTCCTCGGGGTAGCAAAGCAGCGCCACCGGCGGCTTCATGTCCAGGCTGGCAAGCAGGGGCAGCAAGCGCGAGGCATCCACCGGCCCCTCGATCAGCACGGCAGCCGGCTGCAATTCGTGCAACGCTCTAACCAGGCTCGCGGCGGAGCCCGGCCCATGATGGCGAATGCCGAAATAGCTGATGCCGCCTTGCGTCATGGCTCAGATGGCCGCGTTGAGCGCCGCGTAATAACCGGCGTAGTCCGGCCGCTTCTTCAGCACCGTCTCCAGATATTCCTCAAGCACGACCTTGTCCTGGACCGGGTCCTTGACGATGGCGCCGACCAGGCTTGGCGCCAGGCCTTCGGCGTGGAGCTTGCCGCCGTCGAACCAGGCCGCCTGGCTGAGGCCGCTGATCATCGTGGCGATCGCCTCGGCGGTGGAGAGCGAGCCCGACGGCGTCTTCAGCGTCACCTTGCCGTCCGAGGTCGCGCCGGAGCGCAGCTCGCGGAAGATGGTCAGCACGCGCGCGATCTCCTCGCCGACATTTTTCGGCACCGGCAGGTCCAGTCCGCCGGCCATCTCGCCGACGCGCCGAGACACGATCGAGACCTCTTCCGCCATGTCCTCCGGCAGCGGCAGCACCACGACATTGAAACGGCGCTTCAGCGCCGAGGAGAGTTCGTTGACGCCCTTGTCGCGATTGTTCGCGGTGGCGATGATGTTGAAGCCGCGCTGCGCGTAGATCGAGGTGTTCAGCTCCGGCACCGGCATCATCTTTTCGGACAGCACGGTGATCAGCGTGTCCTGCACGTCGGAGCCCATTCGCGTCAGTTCCTCCAGGCGGCAGAGCTTGCCTTCCTGCATGGCGAGGTAGAGCGGCGTCGGCACCAGCGCCTCCTGGCTCGGCCCCTTCGCCAAGAGCTGCGCATAGTTCCAGCCGTAGCGGATCTGATTCTCGTCGGTGCCGGCCGTGCATTGCACGATCAAGGTCGAGTTTCCCATGATGGCGCCGGCAAGATGTTCCGAGACCCAGGATTTCGCCGTGCCCGGCACGCCGAGCAGGAGCAGCGCCCGGTCGGTCGCGAGCGTCGCCACCGCGGTTTCCATCAATTGCCGACGTCCGATATATTTCGGGGTGATAAGCGTGCCGTCGCTTGCCTTGCCACCCATCAGGTAAGTGAGGACGGCCTTGGGCGACAGGCTCCAGCCGGCAGGCTTCTGGCGGTCGTCGTCGCGCGCGAGCGCCTGCAGTTCGGAGGCATAGACCTGCTCGGCCGGAAGGCGGATGGCTGCGTTCATGCGATCTTCTCCGGGTTGATCATCTGTCGGATTTGCGAAGGGTTTCCGGCCAGCGCCGCATTGAGCCGCAGCAGACCGAGCGAGGGGGAAGCGGGCGACAGGCCGGCGGCGACCACCTCGTCGATCAATTTTTCCGCCGTCTCCGGAGTGGCCAGAACGCCTAGGGTCTCGAGATACTGCTCGGCGCTTCGTTTCATGACCTCGTTGTCACCCGAGACGGCGGAACGCAGCGCTGGAAGCGTCTTGCTCCTTGCGAGGTCGCTCCATTCCAGCCAGCCTGCTTCCGCGCCTTCGACCTGGTTGAGCGCGGCCAGATTTTGCCCGTCATCCAGGATCTGCCTGATCAGGACACGCTTCCTGCCGTTGTCCAAGCGCGACATGAGCTGGAGGACGAGAAGCGCCAGCCCGCCGCCGGCGGCGACAAGCAAATCCGCCAAGCAGGCGACGGCAGCATCGCTGCCGGACACCGCGATCATTCGAACGAGAAAGAGGTCGGCACCCTCATCGACGCCGAACTGCCATGCGCCAATGAAATCGGGCTCTGTCTTGCCGAAGCGGGCGACGAGATCGCCGAGGTAACAGGATGCGAACAGGTCGGCGCGACGCGACTGTTGCGCAGGCGACTTGGGTTTTATCGGCGTGTAGGTGGTGCGGCGGCGGATGAAGCCGGATTTGCCTTCCTCAATGAAAGCGGCGAGCTCGGCTATCGGATCTTTCGACACGCCATCCGCTGGATCGCTACGTTCACCCAACCTTGCCAGGAGCCGGCCGGCCGTTTCGCGCACCTTGCCTGAGCGATCGGCGGACAGGCTCTTTAGAAATGGAATGTCATCGGCACTCAAGCCGAAGCGCATCAGCTCCACGAGCGCAAGCCTGACCTCCGCCGGCTCGCTCGCTCCCTTGGTCTCAATCAACGTCCGCGCCAAGACAGGCATGGTGCGCCGTAATTCGACCAAAGCTGTACGGCGCGCGGCAGGATAGAAATCATCCCAGGTTTCAGCGGTGAGTTGTCCTCGTCGAGACTGCCTGTCGCCATCCGCGCCTGCTTGCCAGTCGACCCAGGGAGCATAGATATCTGGGCTTTCCTGATCCGACGCAGCAGGCATCCAATCCATCGGATGCAGCACGAAGCCTCGGCTGGCGACGAGTGTGGCCACGCGGGTCTTGAGCCTCGCATCAGCGGCGTATTTCAATGCGCCACGCAGCAACGGTCGCAGCCAATCAGGAAGCATCGGCAGCGCGAGCATCGGCAGCGGCGGACGGCGTTTCAAGGTTTTTGGCGCCGCCGGCCGAAGCGCGACATCCAGCGCCTGCGCGGCGATCGCCAAGAGCCGACGTTCCTGCTCGTCCGAGCTGGAGGCAGCCGCGAACTCCTTCCATTCGGCGGGCGCCAATTCGAAAGCGGCGCCGCCCGAAATCCAGTTGTCGCGAAGCCTCGCCAGCCCTGCCTGCTCGAGCTCGTTCATGAGAGATCGAGCCTCCCGATGCTGCTTTGCGAGGCCAGAAGCTCGAGCCTGGCGCCGTTCCACAGTGCTGCCGTGACTGTCAGATCGAGGCCAAGCAAGGTCTGGTTGACGGAGCCGGCGACTGGCAGGGCGATGCCATGCGAATCGTTCGCCGCCTGCCACCAGGCGCCATCCTTCTCGTCCAGCGCGATCGCGCCCGCCGGCAGGAGGATCGGACAGTCGGACAGCCACGGCGCGCCGTCCTGGAAAGCTGCATAGGCGGCCAGCGGATCGCCGGCAGCGTTCGGAGCAAAATCGGGCCAATTGCCGGGCGACGCATCGCCCAGGCGTTCTGCGACCAGTGCGCGAAGCGGAATTCGGGATGGATAGAACACCAGCCTCGCCTTGAAGCGGTCCCCCGGCGCGAAGGCGCCGGAGCGGCGCCCGGCCGAGGCCGGGAAGAAGTCCAGGAGGACGGCAAATCGTGGGATTGGGCTTTTCAGATCGAGCAGCCAGGTCGCGTGGCTGACCAGGCCGTCGCGACGGGCCTCGATCTTCTCACCCAGCACCTCCCAGTCGCTCTCGACCTTGACGGCATCCGGATTGGCAAGGATCTGGTCGCGTGTTTCGGATGTCGAGACCAGGCGCTTCAGCTCGGCATCGTCGGGCGCGGCACGCCAGGCCTTGGCGAGCAGCACCAGCTTACCCAGCTCTCGGATAGCGGCGTCCGGCCGCTCTTCGCTGCGCAGCGCCATCAGTTTCGCGGGCAGCTCGTCGATACGCCCGGCCAAAGCGGTCGCCTTGAGGTCTACAAGCCGCGCCGCGATGCGGCGGCAGCGCTCGCTGCTGGCGTCGACAAAACCGGCAAGGCCGAGCCGAAGCTGGTCGGCAACCCACTGATCCAATTCGTCGAGCGCTGCCGACACGGCACTTCGCGTGTCCTCGGCGCGCTTGCGCTGCGCCGCCTCGCGGCGCTCGGCGGCCGCGGCGTCTTCTACGGCAGCGCTTTGCTCGGGCCGCAACGCCTCGTCGATGCTTTTGCTTTCCGCGCTTGCCGGCGTCGGCGGCTGGCCCGGCTTGCGGCGCCGCCCGAGCCAGTCATTGACCCATTCCGGCGTCTGGTCGACCCGATCGAAGCTGGCGGGCGCGGTGGCGCCGATCCACATCAGCCCCAGTATGTGCTTGCACGGAAATTTTCGCGATGGACAGGTGCATTTGTAGCCGTGGTCGCGGGCATCGAATGCGACGCGGTAGGGATTCGCTCCCGAGCCCTGGCATTCGCCCCAGATGAGGCCCAGCTGTTCGTTTGTCTCGAGACGGGGCCAGTTGGACCGCTTGGTCAGCTTGGCGGCGGCGCCCAGCGAAGCCTGGTCGGGCGCGAGCGCCTCGATTGTTTTCAAATCCAGCTGCAAGCCGCTCCCTCATGACCCCCGAAGCATGATGTCGCGACGATAGATACCTGTTTGCGGCGCGCTGGTGTAGCTCCAGCCGCTGAAAAGTTGGTGTCTTGTCTAACGTTGCGTTGCCCTGTTCATCGTCAGGCGCGCACCCACCAGGATGGCGTGCACAGCATAGGCGCGGCGATCCTCGGCGCTGACGGCCAGCCGATCGGCACGCTATCCATCGCCTCCCCTGTCTCGCGCGTAGACGATGCGGTGGCGGCCCCGGGCGAAGCGGCGATCAGGGCGGCGAGGCTCATCTCGGCGCGGCTGACCGGCGAGGCATGACTCATCTTCCCCGTTGCGGCGAAGATGGTTAGGTGCTGCCGACGCCGTCCCGATGGCAGCTGGCGTCGTGCCCCAGCTTCTCCAAGCCTGACTTCATCATCTGCCTCCTCCACCAGTCGCTTCGCGTTCCGCAACCGGCGGATTTCGCGGCCGAATTCCTCACCGTCAAACAGCGTCCTGGTAAAATTCGATCGGCAGTCCATCGGGATCGGCGATGAAGGTAAACAATCGTCCCGTGTATGGATCTGTTCGGATGGGCTCCACCTCGACGTCTCGCGACCGAAGCAGCTCGGCTGTTGCCTCGACCGAGGCGACCGAGAATGCAATATGCCTTAATCCACAGGCCTCGGGCCTGCTGGGCCGGCTTGGCGGATCAGGGAAACTGAACAGTTCGATCTGGATGGGACCGTGACGCAAATCGCACTTCCAAGACTGCCTTTCGGGGCGCCAGTTTTCGGCCAGAACGACGAAACCGAGCTTGTTCGTGTAGAACTGCTTGGAGGTCTCATAGTCACTGGAGATGATTGCGACATGATGGACAGCCAGGAGCATCAGATTGGCCTCGCGTAAGCGTCGATAACGGCGACCCAGCACAGTCGCATCGGGTATACCTTGGCGCAACCAGGCGCCGACACCGGCCGTGCCGGCTTGGGCGAGCATCTCCACAAGGTCCGGCCACCCTCCCCTCGAGGGGAGCTTATCCGAGCGCTATTCACGCCGTCTTGAGGTCGGTGTACTTCTCGATCGCGTGCAGCGACTTGTCTTTGCCGAAGCGGGACTGCTTGAAGCCGCCGAGCGGTACCGTGATGTCGGCGCCGCCATAGGTGTTGACTTGGACGACGCCGGCATTGATGGCCGCACCATGCGATGCGCGGTCGAACGCTTCGAGGTGCACACACTGCAGAAGCAAGACCATAGACGGTGGCGTTGGCAAGGCGCACCGTCTCTTCCTCGCTTTCGAAGCGCATGACGCCGAGCACCGGCATGCACAATGTGATGTTCGGCCGCGTCGTCGACATCCGCCATGGCAGCGACGAGGCGGCGCTGCTCTATGTCGGGCGCAACTACATGCAGCCCAGCGCACTGGGAGTTTCGGTGGCTAGTCGGTCAGTCTGGCGCTGATTCCGACTCGATCAGGCTTTCCAGCATGTCCAGCAGGCGCTCGTACTGCTCGGCGCCGTAACGCTTCTCGATGGCGTCGTAGATGGCGGTGCGCTCGGGCGCCAGCTCCTCGATCAGCGCCACGCCGGCCGGGCTGATGGCGAGCAGAGCGCGGCGGCCGTCATCCTTGACCTTGTTGCGGGTGATGAATTCGCGCTCGTCCAGTGCTTTGATCATGCGGGTGAGACTGGGCGGCAGGATCGAGGCGCGGTTAGCGAGCTCGGTCGCTTCCAGCGGACCGGTCTCGGCAAGCACGCGCAGCACGCGCCATTGCTGCTCGGTGATGTCGTGGCGAGCAAGCATCGGACGAAAATGCGCCATGATCACTTCGCGGGCGCGAAGCAGAGCCATGGGCAGGGAAGGGCGGGTGCTGGGCGGCAGCAGAGTCAACTCTCCGAAAAGTTCCAGTCCAGTACGACTCGCAACAGAAATTAACGCTCGGATCGCAGCTATATCCGCGATTTCTCCGAGAGCGGCAATCCCGTCCCCGACGACCCCGTCGACATGGAGACCAAGCACTTGACATTCGGTCGCCAAGCCCTTGCCCCACATGGGGATCGAATATTCGGCGAATCTCGACGCGAAGGTCGAGATGAGCGAGCTTTGCGCGCTCGTTTCACGCATCATCCTCGAGACCGGCCTGTTCGAGCCCGGCGCCGAGCGGGTGCGCGCCTTCCGTGCAGATGCCCATGCGGTCGCGGACCGGCTCCCCGAGAACGGCTTCATCGACATGAATTTCCGCATCGGCAGGGGCCGCAGCGCGGAGGAGAAGAAGCGGACCGGCGAGGCGATCATCAAGGGGTTATCGCGCGCGTTCTATGTCGACACGCTCGGCCTGCAGGTGAGCGACGAGACCAGCGACGCGATCTATCTGCGCGCGCTGGAGGAGCGCGGCCACCCCAGCCCGCGCGAGGCAGACCTGCGCTGGATCGGCGCCATCGTGTCGCGCAACGGCGAGGTGGAGGAGACGGGGCTCGGTGCCGGCGTGCTCGATCATCCGGCCAAGGCATTGTGTGGCTCGCCGACCGGCTGCATCAGTACGGCATGCAAATCGAGGCCGGACAGGTGGTGCTGTCGGGCTCCTTCATCCGGCCGGTCGAATGCCGGCATGGCGATCGGATCGTCTCGGATTTCGGGCCCTTTGGTGCGATCCGCATCGCTTTCGCCTGACCGGCCGCGCGAATTTGCAAGCTGCGCGCTGCCCCAAAGAAAAAGGCCGGGCGCGAAAGCGGCCCGGCCAAGAAATGAAGGTCATAACCTTCAGAGGGGAACATCGCCCGGCGCAATGGGAGGAAAACACCGAGCGATGGCCTCTATTTGGAGCGGTTGCGGTATATTTTCCACGAACTGAATTCCAAAAACTGGCCGGAAGGCGAAAAAATATCGCGCGGGCAGCGGCAAAGCTCAGCCGGCCGCCGCTGCCTTTTCCAGAAGATCGGCATAGTGCTGCCGGGCCACGTCGGGATGCGACCTCAGACGGCTCTTCAGCACATTGGTTCCGACGTTGCGGAAGAGCGGATTGTCGGGATCGCTGGCCGGCCCGCGCGCCTCAGCCGCCAGTTCCTGCGGAAGGTCGAGCAGCGGGATGGTCGCGTCGAGCCGGGCGCTGAAGAAGAACGGCACCGAAATCCGCTCGACGCCTGGCGGCGGTGTGACGACGCGGTGCACGGTTGCTCTCAGATACCCGTTCGAAGCGAGTTCGAGCAGTTCGCCGATGTTGACCACGAGCGTTTGCGGAATCGGATCCACATTCACCCAGCTGCCATCATATTCGACCTGCAGCCCCTTGTTCTCGTCCTGCAGCAGAAGGGTGAGGAAACCGCCATCCTTATGCGCGCCGACGCCCTGGTCGTCACCGGTGGCGTCGCGGCCTGGGTAGCGCACGATCTTCATGCGGTGGTTGGGCTCGCTGCCATAGATCGGGTCGAAGGCGTCCTCCGGCTGATCGAGTGACAGCGCGAAGGCCTTGAGCAGCCGGATGGCTACCTCCGTCGCCTTGGTCTGCCAGGCAAGCAGCGCCGGCTTCAGTTCGGGCAACGCAGCCGGCCACTGGTTCGGACCTTGCAGCCGGGTCCAGGCCGGCACGCTCGGCCCTTGCGAAATGGTCGCGCGCTCGACGCCGATGTCGAGCTGCTCGCGCCAGTCGGCCTTGCCCCTGGTCAGCTCGCCGCCGGCACGCGTGTAGCCGCGAAACTGCGGCGACTTCACCATCTCGATGGCCAGCTTGTCGGCCTCCGACAAGGCAAAGAAGCGCCGCGCGGCATCGAGCACCGCGTCGATGTCCGGCTGCGTTATGCCGTGGCCGCTGAGATAGAAGAAGCCGACATCGCGAGCGGCGGTGCGCAGATCAAACAAGAAGGTCCGCAGTTCCGACTCGCCCTGCTCCAGTCGGTCGAGATC
This sequence comes from Mesorhizobium sp. AA23, assembly GCF_001672435.1. Lineage (NCBI taxonomy): Bacteria > Pseudomonadati > Pseudomonadota > Alphaproteobacteria > Hyphomicrobiales > Phyllobacteriaceae > Mesorhizobium > Mesorhizobium sp. AA23. The sequence continues at coordinate 238,690 of NZ_LYTP01000028.1, read as the reverse complement.
GAGCACCGGGATTATTCTGGCCATGGACAGCTTCCTCTTGGCGGCAACTCTCTGTTTTTCGCAAGTCCGGACGGAAAACCGATGCGCACTTTCCTGGAATTGCTCGAGCAACCCCGCCGCACGATGACATGCGCGTCATTGCAGGTGAAGAAACGCGCCAACCAATCTCGTTGCAAATGGAGCAAGCCGCCGCTCAATTCCCGGGTTTTCGCGGCAAATTGCGTTCATTCGACTTCCGCTTCTCGCGTTTCGCCTATCCGCGATGATCCAGCCACGCGACCAGCCGGTCCACACCACTGGATGCCGCAGACCAGCACGATCAGCACCACCACCGCCGCAACCATGACGCCGGTCTCGCGTCGGGGCGCGTTATTGCACGGTTCGTGGAATGGATCGTCAGAACGTCTCGACCCAGGGCCTCAGCTCGACCTCGAAGCTCCAGGCGCTGCGATGCTGGCGGTGGACTGCGAGATAGGTCTCGGCGATCGCGTCCGGCGAGAGGCGGCGATCCGGCCGGTCTGGCTCGGCCGCCTGCCCGGGCGGCTCGATCTGGCCGTCGATGATGAAATGCGCGACATGGATGTTCTTCGGACCTAGCTCGCGCGCCATCGACTGCGCCAGCCCGCGCAGCCCGAATTTCGGCATGGCGAAGCCGGCCGAGCCGGAGAAGCCCTTGAGACTCGCAGTGGCGCCGGTGAACAGGATCGAGCCGGAGCCGCGCGCAACAAGCCGGCGCGCCGCCTGCTGGCCGACGAGGAAGCCGCCATAGGCGCCGACGAGCAGGGCCTGCTTGACCGCCTCCGGATCGAGCTCGGCGATCGGGCCGCGCGTGCGGCCGCTGGCGTTGAAGACGGCAATTTCGAGGGAGCCGGCCTTGTCGGCCGCCTCGAACAGCCGCGCGACGGAGGCGGCATCCGACACGTCCGTCCCCACCGCCTGCGCACCCGTCTCCTGAACCAGTGCGGAGAGCTTGTCGACATTGCGGGCGGCCAGCACGACGCGAAAACCTTGCTTGCCGAGGAGCCGCGCCAGCGAAGCGCTGAGGCCAGCTCCAGCGCCTGCGATCACTGCGACGTTGGCGGCCATGTCGTTCCTCCTGCGAGTACGCGTTGTTCAGTTGATGTTGATAGTCGCACAAGCTCGCTCCTTCGGCGGCAAGAGGCAAGGACCAGGTTGCTCCGTTTTGGCAGTGCGACACAAAGGCGGTGCACGTGAGAGGTCCCGGCGCATCCGAAAGACTTGCCTGTCGCGCCGATCCGTCCGACACGTGGTCCAGCGGCGATTCGAGGAACGACCATGGAACCAATCTGGGCCGTCGGCCTGATGACCGGTACGGTGCTTGACGGCAATATCGACGTGGCGCTGATTAAAACCGACGGCGAGCGCATCGCCGACACCGGCACATACACACTGGCCCCCTACCCGCAATCGATCCGCACCCTGCTCGAAGAGACCCTGCGCCAAGCACGCGTCTGGAATTTCGAGGGGCCGGAGCCGACGATTTTTCGCGAGGCGGAGGAGGCGCTGACGCGCGCGCAGTCGGCGGCGGTCAGGGATTTGGTCGAAAGCCAGGGCATGACGATGGCCGATATCGGCGTTGTCGGCTTCCACGGCCAGACGGTGCTGCATCGCGCCCCGCAGCCGCGACGAATCGGCCGCACGCGCCAGCTCGGCGACGGCGAGCTGATGGCCGCCCTGCTTGGCACCAAAGTCGCCTATGACTTCCGCACGGCCGATGTGGCGGCCGGCGGACAAGGCGCGCCGCTCGCTGCCGCGTATCATGCGGCGCTGCTCAAAGAGGCCGACGCCAGCGGCGACACCGCGGTGCTCAATCTGGGCGGCGTCGGCAACATCACCTGGTGGGACGGCAAAGACAACATCGTCGCCTTCGACACCGGGCCGGCCAATGCGCCGGTCAATGATTTCATCAAGGCGAAGGGCCTCGGCGAGATGGATCGCGACGGCAGACTGGCTGCCGCGGGTACGGTCGACGAGGCAAGGCTAGAGCGGCTGCTGCAGCATCCGTATCTGACGAAGCCTTACCCAAAATCGCTTGACCGCTTCGACTTCACCGCGGCCATGGCCGACGGGCTCGGCGCGGAGGACGGCGCAGCGACGCTGACGGCTTTCACCGTCTCGGCGGTCGGCAAGGCGCTCGATCTGTTGCCGCGCCGGCCAAGACGACTGGCGGTCAGCGGCGGCGGCCGCCGCAACCCGACCATGATGGCGATGCTCGGCCAGCGCGCCGGCGTCGAAGTGGTGCAAGGCGAGACGCTCGGCTGGAAGGGCGACGCGGTCGAAGCGGAATGCTTCGCGTTCCTCGCGGTGCGCGTGCTGCGCGGCCTGCCGATCAGCTTTCCGAGCACCACCGGGGTGCCGCAGCCGATGCGCGGTGGAAAGCTCGCGGGTTAAGACAACTTCTTCTGCAGGAAGATGCGGCTGCGGCCGACCGGAAAATCGGCGAGCGTGCCGAACGGCTGGTAGCCCTGGCGCTGATAGACCTTGGCCGCGGTAGGATTGAAAGTGTCGATCCACGCGGCCTGGCAGCCGCGCGCCAGCGCTTCCCGTTCGGCTGCGTCCAGCATGCTCGCGGCGATGTGCCGGCCACGCCAGGTTTCATCGACCCAGAGCCATTGCACATAGAGCCAGCCCCAGGCGGTGTAACCGGAAATGCCGGCGACGATCGCGCCGGCGTCGTCGCGAACGAAGACGGCGAGCGTCTTCCGGCCCGAGGCACCGACATCGCTGTCGTTGAAGGCGGTCAAGCCCTCGCCGACACGGGCGAGATCCTGCGGCAAGGGCTCGGCGGTGATCTCGAGCGTCATCTTCATGGTGGCTCCGGTGCGGTTCGGAAGCCAGCCTTAGCCAAGGAGCGAAGCGACACGCAAGCCTATTGCCGGGCAGAGCGCCACGCCGCGGCCGATGCCGCCACCAGCATCAGCAAGGCGGCGACCAGGGCGCAGTTGGCGAAGCCGAGGGCGGTGTAGAGCGGGCCGAAACCGGCGGTGCCGACGGTTACGGCGAAATAGGTGACTGCGCTGTTCAGGCCCATGATCGTGCCGCGCCGCGCGGCGTCGAGCGCGGTGAGCCGCATCACCAGAACGTTCAGCCCGAAATGGTTGGCAAGGCCCCAGACGGCGATCGTCGCCATCAGCAGGCCGAAGGTGCCGCTGGCCGAGGCGATCGCCACATAGACGGCGGCGACCAGCAGATAGGCGAAGGGCATGACCCGACGGGCGCCGAGACGGTCGATGACGCCGTCAAGCAGCGCCGCCGCGCCGAAGCCGAGCCCGTAAGCGATCGCCGCCAGCCCGTTGGCGCTGACCGGCTCGCCGAGACCTTCATGGAGATGATCGCCGAGATAGCCGTAGACGCCATAGAAGGCCGTCATGAAGGCGCCGCAGGCGATCAGCAGCGGCAGGATTCCGGGCACAGCCAGCGCGCCGAGCGGCGACGGTGCCGGACCGCTTTTCCTGGTGTCGCGCAGCGAGCTGACCGACAGGCCGGCGACGGCGGCTCCGGCGAGAAGCGCGACAGCGGCGAAGACGGCCCGCCAATGGATCAGATCGGCAAGCACCGCCGACAGCGACACTCCGGCGACCATGGACAGCGTCCAGCCGGTCAGCACGACGCCGATCGTTCCGCTCTCGCGGCCGGGCGGCGCGATCGCTGCGGAGCTGGCGTAGATCGCCGGCATGGCGACGCCAGCAGCGATGCCGGCAACGAGCTGGGCCGCGACCAGCGCCGCCACCGTCGGCGCGAGCGCGCTGCCCACCAGTGCCAGCGCAAGCAACAGCAGTGCGCCCTGCAGCATGCGGCGGGCGCCGATCCGGTCGATATAGCGGGCAAGAAAAAGCGCGCTGGCCGAGGTGCCGAGGCCGAAGGCAGCGGCGGCCGTCATCACCGCCGGCACGCTTGCCGCGAAGGATGCCGCGACGGCGGGCGCTATCGGCCCGAGAACCAGTGAGTTGGAGCCGATGACGGCGATGCAGCCGGTGAGCAGGTAGGCTGCGGCCGGGATCGGTGCACGGGACGCCGCAGTCAGAATCGCTGATTGATCACTGTTCGACATATCTCCATAATGACCGAATTGAATTCAGCATCAATGGAGAATTTCCAAATGGACTCAGCAACAGATGACGTTCAGCGGAACAAGCAGCCAACCCGTGAGGTCGACCCGATCGACCGAAAAATATTAGGCGTTCTGGTCGACGATGCGACCATCAGTTATGCCGAGCTCGGCGATCGCGTCGGCCTGTCGCCACCGGCGGCGCATGAGCGGGTGAAGCGGCTCAGGCGCAGCGGCGCCATCCGCGCCACCTCGGCGATCATCGATCCGAAGGCGGTAAAGAAGCCGCTGCTCGCCTTCGTGCACATCGATACCAGGGGCTGGGGCAAGACGCCGAAATTGATGGCGATCTCGGAATGCCCGGAAGTGGAAGAGATTCATTCGGTCGCCGGCGACACTTGCATGCTGCTCAAGGTGCGCACCGAGGACACAAGGGCGCTGGAAGGCCTGCTGTCCCGTATCTACGAGACGCCGGGCGTGGTCTCGACGCGCAGCTATGTGGTGCTTTCGACCTATCTCGAACGGCCGGTGCAGCCAGAGATCACGGCCGAATGGCCGGCACCCAAACATATGGCGACGCCTGTCTACTAATTAGCCGGCTTACGGGGTCGTCGCGCTGCGATAGATATCGAGGACGCGCGTGACGCTGGCAATCAGAAGCTCAAGCGCGGTCGGCGTGATCCGACCGGCGCCGACCTCGGCATCGAGATGGCCGAGATACTGGCTGATCAGGGGGCGTGGAATCTCGCGATCGCCGAGCGCCGCCAGCAGCGCTTCGGTCGCATGCTGCGCATCGGGTGATGGCCAGTAGTAGCGGATGCGGTCGCTGAAGGAGAAATGCCGCTGCAGGCGCTGCTCGTCAGGCGTTCCCGGATAATATTTCTGCCAATTGCCGGGTGAGGCCAGCATGATGCGTTCCATCGCGGTCGGCAAGCTTTCGCGCGAGGGATCGGGCGCGAGCGCGTCGGCGATGTGGCTCAGGCCATAGAGCGCCTCGCGCAATGCGAAGGTGAGCCAGGGGCCGACCTTGAGGATGGCGAAGCCGTCGCGCACGAGCGCGGCCAAAGCTTCCGCCGGCTGATAGTCGGTCGAATGCGCCTCGAAGACGAATTGCGGCTGGCTTTCCAGCGCCGCGACCAGCTTCGTCGCCCTCTCGGGCGCATAGGCGATGATGTCGGCATTGCCGAATTCGACGCCGGGCTGAACGACGACGCCGACAGCCCGGGCAAAAGCGGCATCGAGGCCGAGACGGCAGAAGGCCTGGCGATGGAGCTCGACCGTGCGGAGCGCATCGGCCGGCTCGGTCACATGCATATGGTCGAGCGCTTCCAGCGCGCCGCCCGGAACCGGCACTTCGGTGCCGATGATGTAGACGGGTTTTTCACCGCCCGAGCGGGCGACCGCCGCCTCGGCAACCGCCGCAAGCTCGGCCGCGCGCGCGGCAATCGTCTCGTCGGCGAGTGCCACGGAATCGTCGGCACAAGCCATGCTGGTGTCGAGATGCAGCTTGGTGAAGCCGGCGGAGGCATAGGCGTCGATCATCGCCGCCGCCTTGTTCATCGCTTCCGCCGCGGGCAGATGCTTCCAAGGATTCGGGCCGAGGTGATCGCCGCCGAGGATCAGCCGGTCGAACGGAAAGCCGGTCCTGCCTGCTTGCGTCTCGACGAAGGCTCGAAAGGCGGCCGGGGTCATGCCGGTATAGCCGCCCTCGTGATTGACCTGGTTGCAGGTCGCCTCGATCAGCACATCGGCGCCATTCCTCGCGCCGTGGCGGAGCGTCGCTTCGATCACCAGCGGGTGCGCCGAACAGATCGAGGCGATGCCGCCCTTCGCGCCTGCCGCGCGGCGAGCGGCGATGCCAGCAAATCTTGCCGTGGCGCCGGTCATGCGCGTGCGGTCGCTTTTGCGATGAAGGCCTCGACGTCGGCGAGCCGGTGAATGCCTTCCATCGGCCCCTTGCGGGTAACGGCGAGCGCGCCGCAGGCATTGGCGATGCGCAGTGCATCGGCGGGCGAGGCACCGCGCAGCCAGAAGGAAACGAAGGCGGCGCCGAAGCAATCGCCGGCGCCGGTCGGATCGACTTCCTCGACCACAAAGCCGGGCATGGCGAGCGTGCCCTTGCGGTCGTGATAAGTGGCGCCATCGGCGCCTTTCTTCAGCACGATGCAGGAGATGCCTCGCCCCAGCAATTCGCGGACCGCGGCCTGTTCGTCGCTGGCGGAGGAGAAAAGGAACAGTTCGTTGCCGCTCGGCAGGAAGACATCTGTCTGCGCGAGCACATGATCGAGCGCCTGACGCGTGCCGGACGCCTGCATGATCTCGCGACGGATGTTCGGATCGAAGGACACCGTGCCGCTCTTGGCCTTCACGGCCGCGATCGCGGCGAGTGCGACGTCGGTGGCGCGATCGGAAAAAAGCGAAGAGCCCATGACATGGACATGATCGGCTCCGGCCAAGAGCCGCTTGGCGGCATCGTCCATTTCCAAAAGGCCGGCGGCGCTGTTCCGGATATTGAAAACAAAATGCCTGGATGCATCGGTCCGGTAGGTGACGAAGGCGGTGCCGGTTGCATGGCCTTCACGGACGGCGATTGCCGAAACGTCGGCGCCGAGCGCGCTGAGCCGGTCGATGTTCAACTGGCCGAAATCGTCTCCGCCGACGGCGCCGATGAGACCCGCAGGCTGGCCGAGCGCCGCCGCTTGGCCGATGAAGATCGCCGGGGCGCCGGACGGAAAGGGGCCGGCCAGCGGACCGGGCTCGAGGAAGCTCTGGCCGATTAATTCCGCCATGATCTCGACGAGGATCTCGCCGGCTGAGACCAGCTTCTTCATCACGTCCTCCCCAGCATTCGCCATGCATGGCTTTAGGGCTTGGAATACGGCCCCCTCTTTTTCACGTCAATTAATAAATTTACGCATGGAATGATTTCTCCGGACGCGTTGAAACTTGCGGAGCTTCCTGTAAAGTTTCAACTTGCAGGCGCACGCCGATGCGCCGTATGAGCGCCGGAGCAGCGCCATGGGAGCGAGGTTCCATGCCGCGAGGGTTTGGATGCCGATGACTCACAAGACGATGGAGGAGTTCGCCCGTTCCTGCGGCGTCTCCAGGCCGACCTTGTCGAAATTCTTCGACGATCCGACCAGCGTCAAGCCGGCGACGCGAAAACGCATCGAGGATGCGCTGCGCTCGTCCGACTATCAGCCCAATCTGTTCGCGCGAAACCTCAACCGCAAGCGCACCCGCAGCATCGGCATCGTCGTGCCGACGGTGACCGACCCGTTCTATTCCGAGATGGTCAGCCGCATCGAACTCAGGCTGCGCGACGAAGGCTATTGGCCGATCGTCATTTCCTCGCATGGATCGAGCGAACTGGAAGCCGAGGCGACGCGGACGATCCTGTCGTTGAAGGTCTCCGGCGCGCTGATAGCACCGCTCGGCCGGCGCTCGGACCAGCGGGCGATCGAGAAGCTGACGCAGGCGATCCCGATTGTCTATTTCGACACCTATCTCGAAGGCGGCACGCCTTTCGTCGGCAACAACAATGTGCAGAGCATGTCGACCATCGTCGACTATCTCTGCCGCTCGGGCGATGCCCCGGTCTATTTCGATATTCCGCATGTCAATCACAATTCGCGCGAGCGGGTGGAGAGTTATGTCGATGCCATGAAGCGGCTCGGGCAGGAGCCGCTCGTCTTCGGCAATACCGACGACTACACATGGGAGTTCGAACGGATCGGCTACAAACAGACGGAAAAGCTGCTCGGCAATGGCGGCCTGCCGGGCAAGACCATATTGTGCGCCAACGATCGTCTCGCCTTCGGCGTGATGGCGGCCGCCTTCTCGAAAGGGCTGAAGGTGGGCCGCAAGGCGGATTGCGACCTGCGGGTGGCTGCGCATGACGATCATCCGCTCAGCCGCTACACCTGCCCGGCGCTCACCACCATGGCGCAGGATTTCGCGGCGATGGCCGGAAGCAGCGTCGAGACGCTGCTTACCCTGCTCGACGAGGACGGCGCGCCCGTCGCGGCGAAGGTCAATCTCGACGCGACGCTGGTGATGCGCCAGTCGGCCTAGGGATACCGAACTCCCGCTGGGCGATCACGGCGCCTCAGGCAAGCAGGCTCGCCGCCTCGTCTTCGCCGAGCAGCGGCGGCTGGTCGACCGAGCCGACGACGGCGACGGAGTTCCGGCTTTCGCCGGAGGCGAGGATCGCTTCCATGACCTCGAGCACGTGCAGCGCCAGTTCGCCGGACGCGCGGGGTCTGCGCCCTTCCGACAGCGACCGCGCCAGGTCGGCGACGCCGAGCATGCGATAGTTGGCGCGGTCCGGTGCGGCATAGGGCCAGTTGCGCGCGCCGTAGAGCTCGCCTTCGCTCTCGAAATCCTTCCAGTCGGCGCCGTGCGCCGATAGCGAGACCGTGCCGCCAAACGTGTCGGGATCGGGTAGCCTGAGCGAGCCTTCCGTCCCGTGCAGCTCGATCGGATGGTTGGAATGTTTGAAGACGTCCCAGGAGGCGCCGAAGGTGACGGTGGCGCCGCAGTGGAATTCGAGCAGCGACAGGATGTTGGTCGGCGTGCCGACCCTGAAGCTGGTGTTTTTGTAAGGGCCTTCGGCGGTGATCAGGCGCTCGTCCTGACCGCGCGTCGTCATCGCCATGACGCGGGCGACCGGGCCGAGCAGGTTGACCAGCATCGTCAGGTAGTATGGCCCCATGTCGAACACCGGACCGCCGCCCGGCTGATAGTAGAATTGCGGATTGGGATGCCAATGCTCCATGCCGCGCCCCATCATGAAGGCGGTGCCGGTCACGGCGCGGCCGATCGCGCCCTCGTCCATTAGGCGGCGGGCACGCCGCCCGGCTGCGCCGAGGAAGGTGTCTGGAGCCGAGCCCAACAGCAGATCGCGCTTCGCCGCCTCCGCGACCAGCCGGCGGCCCTCGCCGGCCGAGGTCGCCAGAGGCTTTTCCGTGAAGACGTGCTTGCCCGCGGAAAGCGCCGAATGGGTGATGTCGAAATGCGCCGACGGAACGGTGAGGTTGAGGACGAGATCGACCTCGGGATCGGCCAGCAGCGCATCGACCGGCAGCGCGCGGATACCGTATTCCCTTGCCCGTAGCGCGGCCATGTCGGCGGAAATATCGGCGCAGGCGCGCAGTTCCCCGCCGGCGAAAAGTGCTGCGTTGCGCAGATAGGTCATCGATATGTTGCCGCAACCGATAACGCCGATACCGAGCTTCGCGCCTGATTTTGCTTGCATTTCCTTCCGACCTCCCATGCGGCACCGCCGCAGACAACCCGCTGCAACGGCGGCGGACCATGTTCGTGACTCGCTATAGCGCATTTTAAATCTTGACGCGCGTAAAATTTTTATAGAGCATGTGAAAATGCTGGCTCGACATCGGAGGCCGCCAGCTCAAAACCATTGAGGAATTTTGCACTCATGAGCCTAGGAACCAAGGTGCGCCTTGCGCGCCTCTTCTCGCATCCGTCCGGGAAGCTTTTTGGCGGCGCGGTCGACCACTTTGTCGGCTATGGCGACGTGCGCAAAGGCGGGCTTGCCGATCTGCCCGGTGCGCTCGCGCGCGTCATGATGGGCAAACCCGACTACGTCAGCATCCAGCCCGGCACCGCGCGCCATCTGTGGCCGCAATACGCGGGCAAAGCGTCTCTGGTGATCCAAGCGGGCTGCTTCACCCCAGACGATCGCATCAGCGAGCTGATTGCAACGCCGGAGGATGCGGTGCGCGCCGGGGCCGATGCGTTGGCCGTCGCCATTCCGGTGCGCGGCGCGACCGAGGGTAAGTACATACGCTGGCTGACCGACTCGGTGAATGCGGCGGCACGCTACGGCATGCCGGTGGTGGCGCATATCTACCCGCGCGATTTCACCGACGGAGCAAAAATCGTCTTCACCCCCGACGAGATCGCCTATGCGGCGCGCATCGGCTACGAGTCCGGCGTCGACGTGATCAAGATGGGCTACACGGGCGATTTCGAGTCGTTCCGAGAGACCGTCCGGACCTGCCCGGTGCCGGTTGTGATCGCGGGTGGTCCGAAGACCGAGACGCTGCTCGGCGCCCTTCAGCAGACGGCGGACGCCATACGTGCCGGCGCGCGCGGTGCCGTGGTCGGTCGCAATCTCTGGGGGCACGGCGATCCGGAGAAGGCGGCACTTGCCTTTCGGAGCGTCATCCATGACGGCCTTTCGGCAGAAGACGCCCTGGCGAAGGCGGGTGCCTGAACGATGCCCACCGTCCCTTCAATCCTCGGCTTCGGCGCTATTGCGATCGACGACATCGTCTATGTCGATCAGCCGTTGTCGGCGGGCAAGGGGAAGGTTCTGCAAACTGCCCGAACTTTCGGCGGAAATGTCGCGACGGCCCTTGCCGCCGTCGCGCGGCTCGGCGGAACCGCCGGGTTCGTCGGATGGCTGGCCAGTGCCGCTGACGACGCCGTGCTGTGCGATCTCGTTGCGAGCGGAGTTGAAACCGCATTCGCGCCGCGCCACCCGCACGCACGCCCGGTGCGCTCGCGGATCATCGTCGGCTCGGATGGGGAGAGGTTCATCGCGTATGACGACGAAGCGATGCTGGGCACCGCGCCAGACTTTCCGGACGAGGTCCTCAGCCGCGCGGCCGTCCTGATCGTCGATAGTTACGCGATCCGGTCGATGGATGTCGTGGCTCGGGCTCGCGATCTCGGCCTTGCAATCCTCGGCGATATCGAATGGAGCAGCGGCCCAGCCACCGAGAGGCTGATCGGGCTCTGCGACCATCTCATTCTTCCCCTCGGCTTCGCGCGGACTGCCACGGGCGGCCGATCGCCCGCCGAGATGCTCGACGCATTGTGGATGCCGTCGCGGTCCACCGTGGTTCTGACTGACGGCGGCAGGGGCGTCTATTATCGCGGACGCAACGAGGCAGGGCTCTGGCACCTGCCTCCGCACCGGGTTGCCGTCGTTGACTCGACCGGCGCCGGTGACTGCTTTCACGGTGCCTATGCCCATGCATTGACGCGCGGAGCCGAGACCGCAGGCCGGGTCGCATTCGCAGCCGCGGCCGCGGCCCTGTCGATAACGGGGCGTGGCGGGCGCGAGGCGCTGCCGACCGAGGGCCAGGTCACGGAACTCCTGGCATCGACAAACGCCCCGTCGGCAGTCGAACTGAAATCTGCGCAGCTCGATACCGGAACATAGTCTGAACTATCCGAGGAAGATTTCGCAGGGCGACCATAGGCCGACAATAATCATAAAAATGAGCGGCTTAGACTTGTGGAGGGAGGAAGATGGCAGAAGTCATTCTTGAGAATATCTGCAAGACCTACGGGAACAACTTTCATGCAATCGACCAATTGAACTTGTCGGTCGAGGATGGCGAGTTCTTGATTCTCGTCGGGCCGTCCGGCTGCGGCAAATCCACCGCCTTGCGAATGATCGCGGGATTGGAGGACGTCACAAGCGGCAGCCTTCGGATCGGCGGAGTCGACGTGGTCGACATGCCGCCCAAGGACCGGGACATCGCGATGGTCTTCCAGAGCTACGCGCTCTACCCGCATATGACGGTGTTCGAAAACATCGCCTTTTCGATGCGGCTGGCAGGCAAGCCGAAGGCCGAACGCAAGAAGCGGGTGGACGAGATCGCCAAAACCCTTCAGCTGACATCTCTGCTCGACAGCAAACCCGCGAACCTTTCAGGCGGACAGCGTCAACGGGTTGCCATGGGCCGCGCCATGGTGCGCGAGCCGGCCGCCTTCCTCATGGACGAACCCCTTTCCAATCTGGACGCGAAGCTGCGTGTTCAAATGCGCGCCGAAATCACCAGCCTGCAAAAGCAGCTCGGCGTCACGACCATATACGTGACCCACGACCAAACCGAGGCGATGACGATGGGGGACAGGGTCGCGGTGTTGAAGGGCGGCGTGCTGCAGCAGGTCGACACTCCCAAGAGACTCTATGAATCGCCGGTGAACGCCTTCGTTGCCGGCTTCATCGGTTCTCCTTCGATGAACCTGTTCGAGGGGACGCTGACGGGCGACGAACTGATGTCCGGCACCTTCGCCATCCGGCTGCAGGACGCAGCCTTCGTGCGCAGGCCGTCCTTGAGGTCGTATGCGGGGCGCAAGGTCGTGTTCGGGATCCGACCGGAGGATCTCTATGACAGCAGTCTCGAATCCGGCCGCAAGTATCAGACGATCCCGGCAAAGGTGACCTCGATCGAAGAACTCGGGTCCGAACACATCGTTCATCTCAGCATCGACGCGGTGCGGGTGGACTCCGGCGATCCGGACGCGGTGCAGGATTTCGGCATGACCTCGAACGCGGTGGCGAAATTCGAACCGGTCAGCACAGTCCTGCCCGGCTCGGAGATCCGCTTAGCCGTGGACGACGCCAAGCTCCATTTCTTCGATCCCGAAACGCATCTGGCGATCTGAAGATTTGTCGCAGAGCCCGCAGGCAGGAGCGATGCGCCTGCGAAAGTACTCGTAAGAAGACTTCTGAATGAAGCAGACGATCGTCCGCATTGTGCGGTCGATCTTAAGAAGGAGGAGAAAATGACGTTTCGGATACGACCCGCGATGCTGAAAATGGCCGCGGCCGCATGGCTGCTCGGCGCAACCGGCGCCATGGCGGACACGACGCTGGAATTCACGCAGTGGTGGGAGCCAGAGCTGCCCGCAGGCTCCTTGCGCAAAATCATGGACGAGTTCGAGGCTGCAAACCCCGGGATCAAGGTGACGCTGGTCAGCGGCCCCTATGCGACCACGCGAGACCAGATCTCGGTCGGTGCTGCGACCGGAACGCTTAGCGACGTTGTCGGTCTCGATGGCGCCTGGGTGAACAATCTGAACGCACAGAACGCGCTGGCCGACATGAACCCGATGATGGATGCGAGCGGCTTCGATAAGAGCCAGGTCGCCGATATCATCAAGGTGGACGGCAAGGCGGTGATGTTTCCCGTGGCTTCGTTCGTCTATCCGGTCTTCGTCAATATGGACCTCGCCGCCCAGGCAGGCGTGAGCAAGCTGCCGTCGACCCGCGCGGAGTTCCTCGAAGCCGCCAAGAAGATGACCCATGCCGACAAGAACCAGTATGGCTGGGTTCTGCCCCTGTCGCTGCAAACACCGTCCGGCGTCCAGAACGACATGATGTCGTGGGTCTGGGCTTCGGGCCAATCGATGATGGCGAATGGCAAGCCCGACCTCGAGGGCAAACCGGTGGTGGATATGCTCAGCTTCGTGAAATCGCTCAACGACGCCGGCACCATCTCGCCCGGCATCGCCACCAAGACGGAACAGGAGAAGGTCGAGGAATTCGTCAACGACCGGGTCGGGATGATGATCGACTCGCTCGCGCATGTGAACCTCATTCGCAAACGCAATCCCAAGCTGAACTTCGACCTCATCCCGGTCCCGGTCGTGGAGAACTACAACGGCAAGCGCGGCCTTCCCTATGCCTCCTGGGGTATCGGTATCTCTGCCGGCTCGAAGCACCAGGAGGAGGCCTGGAAGCTCGTCCAATATCTGATGAGTGAAAAGGTGAACGCCAAGCTCGTGTCGCTTGCAAACGCCTTCCCGGGCAACGTCAACGCCAAGCCCGATTTCGTGACGTCCGACAAGGCATTCGCAAAGGCTTTCGAAATCTTCAAGACCGGTTATCTCGCCAACGAGTTCACGGGTCTGCCGGTGGCGGAAGACCTGATGACCCAGTTCGACGTGGAAGCCCAGAAGATGCTTGCCGGCGAGCAGTCTCCGGAACAAGCCGCAGCCAACGCTCAAAAGGGCTGGATGGCGAAATTCTGATCGGCCTGTTCCCCGTTCACTTTCCGACCGGGTGGCCTGACTTCGGGCAGGCCACCCGGCCACAACGGATCGGTGGACCCGTGTTCCGAAGCTCACCTTCTCTTGAAGGCGTATTTCAAGGTTGGCACATGACCCCGCAGAAGCGCTCCCATCACAGACTGAAACGAGCGGTCGCACCCTATCTCTATCTGTCGCCCTCGCTCCTCATAATCGGTCTTCTGATGCTGCTGCCGATGGTGACGGTGATTGCCTATTCGTTCCAGAACAGCGCGGTGCTGCGCCGTGACCCATCCTTTGCCGGACTGAAACACTACCAGGCGATCTTTGCCGATCCGGTGTTTTGGGCTTCGCTGTGGCACACGCTCTACTTCACTTGCATGAGTGTTGTTTTCCACATGACCATCGGCATGGTCTTCGCACTCATGCTGAACAGCGACCGCATCAATCCGATGCTGCGCAATATTCTGCGCGTGCTCTACATACTGCCTTGGCTGTTCACTGCGGTGATTATCGCCGTGATCTGGCGCCTCCTGCTTGAGCCGAACGGGGTCGTGAACAGCATTCTCATGCAGATGGGCATCATCGGTTCCAAGGTCGAGTGGTTTTCCTCGCCCGAGACCGCGCTGCACGCCGTCACCTTCGCCAATATCTGGGCGGGGTACCCGCTTTTCATGGTCAGCCTGCTCGCAGGCCTGCAGGGCATTCCCAAGGATTTCTACGAGGCCGCCGATATCGACGGCGCCAAGGCCTACCAGAAGCTGATCTTCATCACGATCCCGCAGTTGATGCCGATCATCATCAGCATCTCGCTGCTCGACTTCATCTGGACCATGCAGGTCTTCCCATTGATCTGGATAACGACGGGCGGTGGTCCGATCTACTCGACCGAGGTCCTCAGCACCTACACCTATAAGCTGGCGTTTTCGAGCTACAACCTGTCTCAGGCGTCGGCGAGCGCTGTGGTCATCCTGCTGATCTCGCTTGGCCTGACGCTGTTCTACATCCGTTATCAAAAGGCTCGGTAGTCCATGAGGAAAAGGCACACGCCGAAAGACAAGCTGATCACCGTCGCGCTCCATGTAGCGCTTGTCGCGGGGCTCTTTTTCGCGGCCTTCCCGATCTACTGGATGCTCAGCAGCTCGTTCAAATCGAATACTGAAATCTTTGCCCTGCCACCAACCATCCTGCCGAAGGCCTTCACGCTGGAAGCGTACGCAGCCATCGTTGGCGACCCGGTAAAGCTGCGCTTCTTCTTCAACAGCTACTTCGTGGCGGCAGCGGTGACCGTGCTGACGGTGCTGATCGCCTTGCTGGCGGCCTACGGGTTCAGCCGCTTCAACTTTCGCGGCAAGGGCAGCCTGAACACACTCATCATCAGCACGCAGACGATTCCGCCGATCACGCTTCTCATCCCCTTCTTCGGGCTTGTCGTCTCATATGGCATCTTTGACACCTATATCGCGCTGATCCTGACTTACCTGGTGTTTACGCTGCCCTACGCGATCCTGCTGATGACGGGATATCTCAACACCTTGCCCCGCGATCTCGATGAAGCGGTGGCTGTCGACGGCGGCACCAGTTGGACAGCGCTTTGGCGGGTGATCGTCCCGATCTCGCTGCCTGGTATCGTGGCGACGTCTGTCTACACCTTCCTGTTATGCTGGAACGAATTTCTCTTTGCGCTGACGCTGACCAAGTCGACGTCCATGCGCACCGTGCCGATCGGCATCCAGCTGTTGATGGGGCAGCACGCCTTCGAATGGAACCAGATGATGGCGATGAGCGTGCTCGGCTCGTTACCGCTTTTGCTCATCTACCTCGTTGCCCAGAGATTCTTCCTCGCAGGCATGACCGCGGGCTCGGTCAAGTAGGACGTCCCTCCCATGAAGACGCAGAGCGACACCAAGGAATGGGCGGTATCAAGGAATGAAAGAATGAACGTGAAAGACCTCAAAGTCGGCTGCCAGACTTTTACCTGGGAGATGCTCGGCGACCGTTTTGGCGGCGGCCCGGACGATCTCATCAAGGCGATTTCCGACGGCGGCTATGCCGGCATCGAGATCACCGACACGATGATCGGTCGCTATGCCGGCAATCCTGCGGAGTTCGCCGCCGCGTTGAAGGCATCCGGCCTCATGCTGGTCTCGTTCGCCTTCGGCTCGAAGAGCGGCTTCACGCTCAAGGAGAAAATCGGCGAGGACCTCGAAACCGCCGGTCGCTGGATCGACTTCGCCGCCGCCTTTCCGGGAGCGCTGGTGTCGATGGGCTCGGCAACCGTCGTCTCCGACGGCCCGCGCGACCACAAATTCGCCATCGCCGCCGAGGTCTACAACAAGGCCGGCGAACTTGGGCGCAAGGCCGGCCTGCAGGTGGCTGTGCATCCGAGCTCGCATCACAACACGCTGCTCTTCGACCGCGCCGATTATGACCGCATCTTCTCCCTGCTTGACCCATCGCTGGTCGGCTGGGTGCCGGACACCGGACACATCTTGCGCGGCCGTCAGGACATGGCCGATACGCTCACCACCTATCGCGACCGCATTCGCTATGTGCATCTGAAAGACGTCGATGCCAACGGCAGTTGGGCGATGCTCGGCCAGGGTGTCTGCGACACGGCTAAGGTGATCGAGATCGCAAGCGCCGCGCCCAACTTCAACGGCTGGCTGGTGCTGGAGGAGGAATCCGAAACCGCCGCCGCCGATCCGGCTGGCGCGGTGAAGATGAATCGCCAGACCATGCGCGGCTACGGGGCTTGAGGCGATGATCCGCAAACAAGACCGTCGTCTTCGTGTCGGTGTGCTCGGCTGCGGGCCGATCGCGCAGTTCGCGCATCTGGAATCCTGCGTGAAGGCGGCCAATGCCGACCTCTACGCGATCTGCGACGCGGCGCCCGACCTGCTTGCGCGCATGAGCGCCACCTACGAGCCGCAAAAAATGTATGGCGACTATGACGAGATGCTCGCCGACCCCAAGTTGGAGGCGGTGATCGTCGCGACGTCCGACGCCTACCACGTGCCGATGTCGATCAGGGCGCTCGAAGCAGGCAAGCACGTGCTTTGCGAAAAGCCGATCGGCATTTCCGTCGAAGAAGGCGAGAGGCTGGCGGAAGCGGTCAAGCGCTCCGGCAAGGTGCTTCAGGTCGGGCATATGAAGCGCTTCGACCCGGCGCTGGAGGCGGCGCGCGATTTCGTGTGCGACGAGATGGGCGAGATCCTGGCGCTGAAGGCCTGGTATTGCGATTCCACCCATCGCTACACCAATACCGACGCCGTGCAGCCGCTGCCCGTCACCAGCAAGCTGGCGAGGAAGCCGGCCGGCAATCCGAAGGCGGACCTGAGACAGTATTTCATGCTGGCGCATGGCTCGCATCTGGTCGACACGGCGCGCTTCCTGTGCGGCGACATCACGGCCGTGCGCGCGCGGCTCAACCAACGCTTCGGCGCTTATTGCTGGTTCGTCGAGACGGAGTTCGCCAATGGGGCGCTCGGCCATCTCGACCTAACCGTTGCGGTGCGCATGGACTGGCACGAGGGCTTCCAGCTCTATGGCGAGAACGGCTCGGTGATCGCGAAGACCTTCAATCCCTGGTATTTCCGCGCCAGCGAGGTCGACATTTTTCATGAGAAGGACGCGACGTCGCGCAAGCCGCTCGGCGCCGACAGCCACTTCTTCCGCCGCCAACTGGAAGGCCTCGCCGACACGGTGCTCAACGGCGCGCCGCAGCGCGGCGCTACCGTGGAAGACGGGCTCGCTTCGATCCGCGCCATGGTGGCGATCGCCCGCTCGGTCGAAAGCGGCCAGCGCGTTGAGCTCGCCGGCGTCACCGGAGCGGTCTGATGCAGGTCGGGGTGTTCGCCAAGACTTTTCCAGGCGGCGAGCCGGCAGGCGTGCTCGCCGCCGTTCGCGAAGCGGGCTTCGCAGTCACCCAGTTCAACCTTGCCTGCGCCGGCCTGCCGTCGATGCCGGACGATGTTCCCGACGAAGCGATCCGTACGATCGATGCCGCCGCTAAGGCTAGCGGCGTCGGTCTCGTCGCGCTGTCGGGAACCTACAACATGGCGCATCCGGACAGCCGGGTGCGCGATGACGGGCTGCGGCGGCTCGGGGTGGTCATTGAGGCAGCCGCCAGGCTTTCGATCCCGCTGGTGACACTGTGCACCGGAACGCGCAACGCCGAGGACCAATGGGCGCACCACCCCGACAATGCCGATCCCTCGGCTTGGGCCGACATGGCGCGGGAAATGGAGAAGGCGCTTCAGCTCGCCGAGCACCACGGCGTCGATCTCGGCATCGAGCCGGAGCAAGCCAACATCGTCACCTCCGCCGATGACGCCGCGCGGCTGAATTCCGAAATGGGTTCGAACCGGCTGCGCATCGTGCTCGACCCCGCCAATCTGTTCGAGCGAGCGAATGCCGACGAGGCACGCGGCATCGTTGCCGAAGCGGTCGAGCGCACGGCGGGTCATGTCGCGCTTGCGCACGCCAAGGACCGTTTCGCCGATGGGCGCTTCGCCACGGCCGGACGAGGCGTGGTCGACTTCGACGATTTCGTCGCTCGCCTGAGGGCCACAGGCTTCGACGGGCCGCTGGTGACGCACGGGCTTTCGGCCGAGGAAGCGCCGGGCGTCGCCCGCTTCCTCAAGGGGCTCATGTGATGGGCACGCTGCTGCGCGACGGTGCCACGCTGCATATGACCGACACCGGCGAAGGCCTGGCGGTCGTCTTTCAGCATGGGCTCGGCGGCGGCGAGGCGCAGGTCGCGCAGACTTTCCCCGCAGGCTTCCGGCGCATCACGCTGGAATGCCGCGGGCATGGCGGCTCTGGGCTTGGCAAGCGGCGGCCGTTCTCGTTCGAAATCTTCGCTGACGATGTGCTTGCCGCCGCCGATCGTGCCGGCCTCGACCGCTTCGTTGCCGGCGGCGTCTCGATGGGCGCCGCGATCGCGCTTCGCCTCGCCTGCCGTCATCCGCGGCGCGTCGCCGCCCTGGTCCTGGTGCGGCCGGCATGGACGTTTTCGCCGGCACCGCAGAACATGCGGCCGATCACCGAGGCCGCCGAGCTCATCCTGGAACACGGGGCCGACAAAGGGCGGACAATCTTCGCACGATCGGACACGGCCACGCGGCTCTACCGCGAGGCGCCCGACAATCTGGCCTCGCTGCTCGGCTATTTCGACCGGCCCGACGCCAAGGGGTTCGCGCAAGTGCTCGCCGACATCGCCAGCGACGGTCCAGGCGTTTGCGACCGCGACGTCGCGGCGCTCGACATTCCTGCGCTGGTCGTCGGCAATCCGATGGACGCGGTGCATCCGCTGTCGAGCGCCTACACGCTTGCCGCCGCGATGCCCCACGCGGTCTTCGCCGAGATCACGCCGAAGGCGCGCAACAGCGCCAGACATTTCATCGAACTGCACGAGCAGATCAGTTCCTTCCTCCAGTCCAACTCGAATGCCCGGAGCCTCATTCCGTCATGACCGCCAAACCCGTCTCCGGACCCGCGGCAATAGCCGCACTGCCGCGCAACCGGCTTATCGGCGAATTCTCGCTGTGGTCGGCGGATCTCGCCAATATGGAGCGCGACCTGAAGCGCATCGAAGCCCATGCCGATCTGCACCACATCGACGTGGCGGACGCCCGCTTCACCCCCGGCTTCTTGTTCTTTCCCGACATGGTGGCGCGCATCGCCAAGCTGACGGCGAAGCCGATCCACGTCCATCTGATGGTCGAGGCCGAGATCGTCGAGGCTCAGACGCGCCAGTTCATCGAGGCTGGTGCCGATCTCGTAACCATCCATGCCGAGAATGGCGCGGCAGGCTTGCGCGCCGTGAAGCTGGCGCGTGAGCTCGACGCAGAGGCCGGAGTGGTGCTGCGGCTGGAGACGCCCCTTGAAGCGATCGAGCCGTTCCTGCCACGCGTGGCCTTCGTGACGCTGCTCGGCACCTCGATCGGGGTCAAGGGACAGAGCCTGTCCGAGGAAGCCTGCCCAAGGCTGGTCGAGGCGCGCGCCCTGATGAGGAAGGCCGGCCGCGAGGGCGACATCCGGCTCGCCGCCGATGGCGGCATCCGCCATGAGACGGTGCCGCTGCTGCGCGCCGCCGGCGCCGACACGGTGGTGCTGGGCTCGCTCGCTTTCGGCGATCCCAATCTCGCCCAGCGCATGGCCTGGCTGCATGGACTGAAGGCCGCCGCCTGATGAGCACGATCGCCCTTGCCTTCGATCTCGGCGGCACGGAACTGCGCGGCGCGCTGGTCGAGCGCAGTGGCGAAGTCGTCGAGCGCGTCTCGGCGCCGACGCTTGCCGGCGCCGGATCGGAAGCGGTGATCGGCCAGATCATCGCGCTGGCGGACAGGCTGCTTAAAGAACACCCGCAGGCAAAGGTCAGCGGCATCGGCATGTGCGCGCCGGGGCCGCTCGACCCCAAGGCAGGCATCGTCATCGGGCCGCCGACGCTCGCCGGCTGGCACAACGTGCCGCTGATCGACATCCTCAGCCGCCAGTTCGGCTTGCCGGTACGGCTGGAGAACGACGCCAATGCCGCGGCGCTCGGCGAGTGGCGTTTCGGCGCCGGCCGCGGCGCGGGCTCGCTGGTCTTCGTCACCGTCTCGACCGGTATCGGCGGCGGCGTGGTCGCTGATGGCCACATCTACCATGGAAGGCGCGGGCTCGCAGCCGAGATCGGCCACATGACCATCACCGGCGAAGGCGACCGCTGTTTCTGCGGCAACGTCGGCTGCTTCGAGGCCGTTGCTTCCGGCACCGCGCTCGGGCGCCGGGCGACCCGCCTCACCAAGCCAGGCGACGGCTCGGTGCTCAGACGTCTTTCCGACGACGGCGACGTCTCGGCCCGGCATGTCGTGGATGCCGCGCGCGCCGGCGACGCGGCCGCCCGCGAACTGGTCGAGACCGAGGCGAAATGGCTGGGCATCGGCTTCACCAATCTCCTGCATCTCTATTCGCCGGACCTGATCGTCATGGGGGGCGGCCTCGCAAACGGGTTCGATCTGCTGGCGCCGGGCATCAGGGCGACGGTCGAGGAACGCGCCATGCAAGCCTATCGCGACGTGCCGATCGTGCCGGCCGAGCTCGGCGATCGCGCCGGGCTGGTCGGCGCGGCAAGCCTGATCCTGTGGGAGGGCGAGCCGGGAACGGCGCTGGCGATGGTGCAGAATGAGCAAACGAAGCTCGGCGAAACGACCGGCGCTTCGGCCCGATCGATCATCGAACGGATGAAGGAGAGCGAAGGGAACTGAGACCGCCCGCCTTCCTATTGTCCGCGCCCGGCTCGGTCTTGGGCTGAGGTCGCGCCAGAAGATAAAGGGCGGCCACGTGCGTAATCATCAGCAGGGGCACATAGATGATCGGGATCGCGTATGCGGCGCCCAGCTGCCCGGCCTGCTCGGGCAGATGAAGCACGGTGCCGTGATAGTAGTCGCCGACGAGGTCGACTATTCCCACCAGATTGAAGGCCGCGACGGACGGCCAGAAGATCGAGGACCGCTTCACGCCAAGCAGCGCCAGCATGGCCAGCAGCCCGGTCGCGAAATCGCCATAGGCGGCAAAGACCGCGAAGTCCGCCGGGAGGTTCGGGCCAACCACGCCCGGAACCAGGAAGACCAGCCCGAAGAAGCGGAAGCTGTGCAGCGTCGCGATGGCGCGCTGCGCCTCGACGCGGTCCATGAGCCTGAGCCTCGGCCAGATATAGGCGCCGAAGCAGAGCAGCCACGGGACGTAGCCCAGGACGAGATGGATGTTGAAGATCGTCGCCGGCGTCATACTTGCCTCCCGTTAGAGATTGGCTGGAACGGCTTCGAATACCGCCTTCAGGATACCGAGACGGCCTTCCAACAGAGATTTAGCGAAGGCGGCGGCCCCGACGCCCGCAACCGCACGCGATCCAAATCGTCCGTCATTGCCACTTCCCTCCAGCCTTCCAATCGACAACACAGATACGACCGCTTTGTGCCGGGAACTATCCGCGATAATCTCAATGGGTCATGAAGCAAAACTTCACAGTCCGGCATGGCGCCCTCGACGGCGTCGAGGCGTTCCTGAGCGTCGCCAGGCATCGCAATTTCCGCAAGGCGGCGGCGGAGCTCGGCGTCACGCCATCGGCGATCAGCCAGGCGGTGCGGACATTGGAAGCGCGCATCGGCGCCGCGCTGTTCATCCGCACGACACGCAGCGTCGGCCTGACCGAAGCCGGCGAGCGTTTTTTCTCGCGTGCCCGGCCAGCCTTCGAGGAATTGGTAGCAGCAAGCGAGGTCGCGCGCGAAATCGGCCAGCGGCCGGCTGGGCTTTTGCGCCTGTCGGTACCGCCTGCGGTGGTGCCGACGCTGCTGGAGCCGATGATCGCGTCCTTCTGCCAGGCCTATCCCGAGATCGAGCTGGAGATCGTCGCTAGCGGCGAGCTGGCGGACCTCGCAGCCGAGGGATTCGACGCCGGTATCCGGCTCGGCGACCTCATCGCGGCCGACATGGTCGCGGTTCGACTGACGCCGTCCTTCCCGATGGTGGTCGTCGGCAGTCCCGACTATCTACGCCAGCGAACAACGCCGGAGCGAATCGAGGATCTGCGCCACCATGCCTGCCTGCGCCTGCGCCGATCGAACGGTTCGGTCGCGCCGTGGCGCTTCGCCAAAGGCAACAAGGCGGTCGAGGCAATCGTTTCCGGGCCGTTCATTGCACACGACTATCCCACGCTGCTTGGCGCTGCGATCCAGGGCGCCGGGCTTGCCCAGGTGCCAAGCCCGATTGCCGCCGCGGCGCTCGCGGACGGGCGCCTCGAGGCGCTGCTTTCGGCCTTCGCTGCGACATCGCCGGGTGTCTTCCTCTACTATCCGGAAAAACAACAGGTCCTGCCCAAACTGCGCGCCTTCATCGATCACATCAGGCATCGAGGCGGCGCCGAGACCTCCCGAAAACGGCCGAGGGAACGGCAGACTCAGGCCTAACGCATCAGCCGACCTGGCAGCGATCAGCGACTGGATGGGGCGGCGATAGCGCAGGCCGGCTTCAAAGTATCGGTGGTGCGGCTTCAGCAGGTGCATGACACGGTGAAGCAAGGCCTGATCACGCCGCGGGTGGCGCTGACCTCGCGCCAGGGTGTCAGCCTATCTTGGCCTAACCGGGCTCGCTTCCTTCAGGCGCGGAGCAGATCAGCGAGGCTGTCGGACTTCTCGACCTTGTCGGTAAGATCGAGCCCCGAGAGCAGATCGACCAGATGGCTGTTCATCAGCGCCGCGGCGTCGGCGCTGTCGCCGGCTTCAATGGCGTCGACCAACGCGTGATGGGCATGTTTCTCGCAGGTCGCGTCGCGGCGTTTCCAGTAGAGCGCGATGATCAGCGAGGAATGCGAGACGAGGTCGCGCACGAAGTTGGTGAATACCGAATGCGCCGCGATTTCGGCGATGCCGACATGGAAGCGCGCCGACAGCATGATGGCGTCGCTGTCGCGACCGGCATGCAGCGCCTCATGCTCCTTCTCCAGGTGCATTCGCAATTGCGCGATGTCGGAGGGCACCGCAGCCTTTGCGGCGAGCGCCGCCACCTTGGGTTCGATCAGTGCCCTCGCCTCGAACACTTCGCGCGCCTCGATCTTCGAGGGCTGTGCGACGAAGGCGCCGCGGTTGGGCTCCAGCCGCGCCAGCCGGTCATGCGCAAGGGCCTGCAAGGCGGCGCGGACGACGGTGCGACTCACCGAATAGATCGACGCCAGCTCGTCCTCCGGCAGCTTGGTGCCCGGGGCGAGACGATGGCTGACGATGGCGTCTCTCAGCCCATAGTAGATCTGCGACCAGCGCGCTGCCGGCTTGTCGTCGCGATCGTCTTCTCTGAGTACCGTCAACATGCTTTCAATGCGCAGGCCCGACGCGGCCCGCTCTGCCCCCAAATCGCCAGCGGCCGGTCCAATCTAATGGCGCTCGCGCCCCGGTCAATCCCGCGGGACCGATCTCCCGGGGCCACGTTTACCCAGGCGAACCGGCGCCCGGGGGAGACGCCGAAGCGAAGATACCCGCGAAACGCTTGCCTCGCGGGGCGGCATAGCCGCCGATCTTCGATGTCTTCAAGCCGACCTTGAACAGGCTCTCGGCCAGGGTGACGGCGCAGACGACGCCGTCAAGCACCGGAACGCCATGCTCTTCCGACAGGCTGTGCGCAAGGTCGGCCATGCCGGCGCAGCCCAGCACGATCGCCTCGGCGTGATCCTCGCGAATGGCGCGCGCGATCTCGTCCGAGATCCGATGCCTGGCGTTCGAGCCTGGCCGTTCAAGCTCGAGCACGGCGACTTCCGACGAGCGCACTTTGGCGCAGCGCGAGGAAAGACCGTATTTCGCAAGGTTGTGCTCGATGGCGGGGACTGAGCGGGCGAGCGTGGTGACGACGCTGAACTTGCCGGCGACAAGGCTGGCGAGATGGAAGGCCGCCTCGCCGATGCCGATGACCGGCGCTTCGGTCGCGCAGCGCGCGGCGTCGAGCCCGGTATCGTCGAAGCAGGCGATCACATAGGCATCCGCCGCCGGCGCCTTGCTCATCTCGGCGATGATGCCCGGTACGGCGAACACCTCGTCGAAATAGCCCTCGATGCTCGGCGGACCATCGGCCGGATTGACAGCGACGATTTCGGTTCCTGATGAGGCGACGCTTGTCGCCGCCTTGCCGATCTTGCCGGTCATCGACGCGGTCGTGTTGGGGTTGATGACGAGTATGCGCATTAAAATCAGCCTCAGATCTCGCCGCCGAGATAAAGACGTTTGACCCGGTCGTCGCTCAGCAATTCGGCGGAGTTGCCGCTCAGGGCGACGCTGCCGGTGGTCAGCGCATAGGCGCGCTGCGAAATGCGAAGCGCCATGCGGGAATTCTGCTCGACCAACAGAACGCTGACCTTCTCGTCGCGGTTGATGGCGACAATCGAGCGGGCGATGTCCTGGACAAGTTTTGGCGCGACTCCGAGCGACGGCTCGTCGAGCAGCAAAAGCTTCGGCTTGGCCATCAGCGCGCGGCCGATGACCAGCATCTGCTGTTCGCCGCCGCTCATCGTGCCGGCAGCTTGGGAGAAGCGCTCCTTCAGCCGGGGAAAGCGCCCCAGCACCATCTCCAAGGTCGCCGCGATCTCGGCCTTGCTCGAGCGCGTGAAGGCGCCCATCAAAAGGTTGTCCCTGACCGTCATATAGGGAAAGACGCGGCGCCCTTCCGGCACCATGGCGATGCCCATCTTGACGATCTCGTCTGGAGCGGCGCCGTCGATGCGCTTGCCGCTGTAGTGGATCTCGCCGGACCTAATCCGGTTGAGCCCGGTGATGGCGCGCAGGATCGACGACTTGCCGGCGCCGTTGGCGCCGATCAGCGCGACGGTCTCACCCTCATTGACCTCGAGCGAGACGCCCTTCAGCGCATAGACGTGATCGTAATAGAGTTCGACGCCGGCGAAGTTCAGGATCTGGTTCATAGCCCGATCGCCTCGTCTTCGCTGCCGAGATAGGCTTCGATGACCTTCTCGTTGGCCTGGATTTCCGACGGTGTTCCCTCGGCGATCTTCTGCCCGAAATTGAGCACCACGATGCGGTCCGAGATCTTCATCACGGCCGGCATGTCGTGCTCGACGAGCAGGATGGTAAGGCCGAGATCGCGCAGGCGCCGCACCATCGCCACCATGCGCATCGTCTCCTCGTGATTCATGCCGGCGAAGGGCTCGTCGAGCAGCAGGATCGAGGGATCGGTGGCAAGGCCGATGGCGATGCCCAGCGCCCGCAAATGGCCATGTGGCAGGTTGCGGGCGATCTCGCTGGCAAGCGAAGCCAGGCCGAGCAGCGCCAGGATCTCGTCGGCGGACTGGCCGAAAGCCCCTTCGTCTGCCTTGGCCGTGCCGGTGCCGAGAAAGAAGCCGACGAGGCTCGCCTTCGAGCGCAGATGATGCGCGATGATGACGTTGTCGCGCACGCTCATGTTCTTGAAGATCGTCGTTTCCTGGAAGGTGCGCACGACGCCCTTGCGCGCGGCGATATGCGGCGCCATGCCGGAGATGCGTTCACCCTTCAGGCGGACCTCGCCGGACGTTGGCCTGAGAAACGACGAGATCAGCTTGAACAGCGTCGACTTGCCGGCGCCGTTCGGACCGATAACCGAGAGAATCTCCTTTTCGCGCACCGAGAAGGAGACGTTGTTAACCGCGACGAGACCGCCGAAGCGCTTGGTGATGCCGGAAACTTCGAGCATTTCGGCCATGGCTCAAGCCTTCTTCCGGGTCGGAACCGTGAGGCTGAGCAGGCCGTTTGGCAGCACCAGCATCAAAACGATCATCAGGCCGGAATAGATCAGGAGCTGGAATTGGCCGGTCTGGAACAAGAGGTCCCAGCCGAAATAGAGGACCAGCGTGCCGAGCATCGGACCGAACACGTAGCCGAGGCCGCCGAGGAAGCAGTTCAGCATGAAGTTGACGGAATCGGTGACCGTGAAGCTCGAGGGATAGATCGACTGCGAGATGGCGGCGAAGATGGCGCCGGCGAGACCGCCGAAGAAGGAGGACACCGCATAGGCGATGACGCGCAGATAGGCGATGTTGACGCCGATCGAGGAAGCGAGTTCCTCGTTCTGCTGCAGCGACTGGCAGAGCTTGCCGATGCGCGAGTTGACCAGCCGATACATCACCGCGAAGCAGCCCACCATCAGCGTGACCGCCAGCAGGTAGAACGCGAGCCGCGAATTCTGCAGCGTGGCGAAGTCCGGGATGATGGTCAGCCCGAAGACCGAGAGCGCGCCGGGCAGCGGGATGCTGACGATGCCCTTGGCGCCGTTGGTGATCGGCAGCGCCAGCGCCAAGAGCCGCACGACCTCGGTCAGAACCAGCGTCACCATGGCGAAATAGACGCCGCGCAACCGCAGGATCGGCAGACCGATCAGCACGCTCGCGGCGGCGCAGAAGAGACCGGCGACAGGCAGCGTCAGCCAGAACGACCAGCCGTGGTTCATCACCAGTATGGCTGAGACATAGCCGCCCATCAGCGCATAGGCGCCCTGGCCGATATTGATGCGGCCGATGTAGAAGGTGAGCCACACGCCGGCGCTGGCGATGCTGAGCAGCGCCACCGAAGTCAGCGTGTAGTAGAGGTCGATGCGGCCGCTGGCCGAGATCGCGGCCGGCACGGCGATCAAGACGATCGCCAGGAAGGCTGCGACCGAAGCGATCTTCATGTTGCGATTGCGGGTCATGTCGCGATCAACCCCACGGCTTGCCCATCAGCCCGTTGGGGCGGATCGACAGAAACACCATCAGGGCGGCGAAGATGACGAGGTAGGTGACGTCGCCATATTCGCGCAGCGCGGTCAGGCCGACCGATTCCATCATGCCGAGGATGAAGCCGCCGGCGATCGCGCCGCCGACGACGCCGGCGCCGCCGATCATCACCATCAGGAAGGCCTTGATCGAGATCGGGCCGCCAATGCCGGAATTGACGCCGGTGATGGTGACCAGCAGGCCGCCGACAACGCCCGCCAGCATGGCACCGAGTGCGAAGCCGATCATCGAATAGCGGTCGACCCTGACACCCATCAGCTGGGCCGCGACACGGTCCTGCGCGAGCGCGCGCATGGCGCGGCCGACCCGGCTGTACTGCATGTAAAGGACAAAGGCGGCGATGAAGACGATGGCCAGAGCGCCGACAACCAGGCGGTCATAAGGCATGATGATGCCGGCCTCGTTGAAGACGCCTTTGACGATCTTGGGAACGCCGCGCTGCTTCTCACCGAACATGAGCAGGATGACGGCGTCGAAGAAGAAGGCCGTCGCGGCGGCGAGCAGCATGGTGCTCTCCTCGCGGTGACTGCGGCGGATAACCGTTCGAAAGAGGAATCTCTCCATCAGCGCACCGATGACGGCGAGTGTCACACCGGAGGCCAGGAGCGCCACCACGAAAGGCAGGCCGAGCTGGCCGTAGACGGTGTAGGTGATGAACCCGCCCAGAACGTACATCTGCCCGTGGGCGAAATTCAGCACGTTCATCAGGGCGAAGATCAGGGTTAGCCCGAGCGCGATCAGCGCGTACTGGGCGCCGAGATATAATCCGTTGGCGATGACCTGTTCCATGGATCCCTTCGATCTTCCGCGGGGTCCGAGCAGCGCCCGGACCCCCGGCATTCGGGAGGAAGTAACCTTAGGAACCCAAACCTAGTCGACGGAGCCGACGAACAGGGTCTGGAAAGCGCCGTCCTTGTATTCGTTGACCACCATCGGCACGGCCAGCTGACGCTTCTGGCCGAAGGAGGTCGCGCCGACATAACTCAGCTTGGCGTCCCCCTTGAGGAAGGGGTTGGGCGCCGAGAAGGTGTCCATGGTCTTCTTGAATTCGTCGACATTGTTGATGGCGGCCGGATTGGCCTTCATCGTCTCGATGATGTACTCCAACGCGTAAACCTTGGTATTGGACTCGTCGTTATACTCGCCGAACATCTTGGTGTAGCGCGCGACGAACTCCTTCATCTCGTCGGACGCGATCTCCGGCGTCGAGGCACCGCCGACGGAAATGAAGCCGTTGGCGTATTCGCCGGCGCCCTCCTCCAGAACCTTGGCGTCCTGCGCCGTCTCGGTCGAGATCAAGCCCTCGAAGCCGAGCTC
Organism: Mesorhizobium sp. AA23; assembly: GCF_001672435.1. Taxonomy (NCBI): domain Bacteria; kingdom Pseudomonadati; phylum Pseudomonadota; class Alphaproteobacteria; order Hyphomicrobiales; family Phyllobacteriaceae; genus Mesorhizobium; species Mesorhizobium sp. AA23. The sequence goes on along the minus strand of NZ_LYTP01000028.1, from coordinate 210,215 downwards.
GCGGGCGGCGCGGATGAGCAGCGGCGCGTTAGCCGGCGCCACGCCGGACAGCACCAGCAGATCGGGCTTCAGCGCGACGATCGGGGTCAGCACCGGCGTGAAGTCGCGGGTGTCATTCTGGTACGTGTCGTTCTGCGCGACGACGTCGAGCCCGAGCGCCTTGGCCGCCTCGACGCCGCTGTCACGCTGGCTGAGCGGGTCGGATTCGTTCGCGGCGACAAAGGCGATCGTCTTCACGCCCTTGTTTTCCTTGAGGTATTTATAGATCGCCGGGCCCGACTGGTAGTTGGCGATCATGCCGAGCACGGCGTTCGAGGCCGGCTTCTGGTAGAGCGCCTTCGGGAAGGCATAGGGGAAATAGATGATGCCGTTGGCCTCGGCGACAGGGCGCACCGCAGCAGCGCCGTCATCGACATTGGGTCCGACGACATAGTGGATGCCCTCCTGCGCCATCTTCTCCATGCCGGCGATGGCGCGCTTGGGATCTTTCTGGTCGTCGAAGGTGACGATGTTGATGTTGTAGGTGTCGTCGCCGATCTTGACGCCGCCTTTTTCGTTGAGCCAGGCGGCGCGCGTCTGCATCGAGCGCACATTGGACGTGCCCCAGGCGGCGGCGGGACCGCTGGTGACACCAACAAAGCCGATCTTCAGTTCCTTGTTTTCAGCCTGCGCGGACGGGATGCCTATGCCGGCCATGGCCAGGGTCGAGACGGCGCCAAGCACCAGCGATTTCAAAGTCGAGCGTCGGTTGATCATATCGGTTCCCTTCTGGTTATCGCGCTTTTGTTTTTGCTCATCGGCTGCGCGGATAACCTATGGGAAGTCGCCTGCGAGAGATTGTCAACAGATTTCTTTGTTATTGTATACAATGTTTCGGCTGAATGTGTGCGACGGCAGAGCGGCCCAACCGCGGGGCAGGCTGAGGACGGGCTGCCCGAACGGCCAGCCACCTCGGCGAACGATCAGTTCGCGGCATGATGAAATGGAGTCGGTCGCGGCTTACCGACGGCCGGGCGCGGGGCAGACCTTATTTTCCGCAATGATGGTCGTTGATTTTGTTCAGCGCATTCGCGTCCGGTCCCGTCCGGTGGTACGAACACGCGCCCGCCGCCGTGGTGACCAGCATGGCGTCATAGTAGCGCGGTCCGCCGAACAGGATGTCGATGAGGTCGCCTTCGGCCGGAACGTAGCGCTCCTGCTCGACCGGGCGCTTGAGCTGCCGGTCGCCGGCGAACGCCACGCCGGACACGCCAATGGCCGTGGCCAGAACGAGAGCGGAGATCGCAAGGTTTTTCGTCATCGGCGGCACCTTTCCGGCCATTTCGGATCAGCAGCATATCCAAAATCGCCAGCGGAGCAAAAGTTCCCAGTCTCTATCTTCAAAATAGCTTGGCCCGATTGGGAGTACACTCCTTCCCCGGAGTTGCTGCGGCTACTCGAAAGAGTAGGTAAAACCTTCCTTGGACGCGCCGACGGTGACCTTCGTCATCTTCGCACCCTCCAGCGAGCGGTTGAGCACGCCGCGACTGAGCTCCGGCAACAGCGTGTTGGTGAGGATGGCGTCGATCATGCGGCCGCCGGACTCGATCTCGGTGCAGCGCGCCTTGACCAGATCCATGACGCCGTCGCCGATGACCAGTTCGGCATCGTTGGTCGCTTTAAGCCGCCGCGCGATCTTGCCGAACTGATGGCGGGCGATCGCCTCGATCATCGAATCCGACAACGGATAATAGGGTATGGTGACCACCCTACCGAGGAAGGCGGCCGGGAAAACTTTCAGCAGCGGCGTGCGCAGGGCCGCGTCGAGATCGTCGATGCCGGTCCGCACGGTGCCGTTCTTGGTGCGGTCCATGATGACGTCGGAGCCGACATTCGAGGTGAGCAGGATCAGCGTATTCTTGAAATCGATGCGTCGGCCCTCGCTGTCGTCCATCATGCCCTTGTCGAAAACCTGGAAGAAGATCTCGTGGACGTCCGGATGCGCCTTCTCGACCTCGTCGAGCAGGATCACCGAATAGGGTTTTCTGCGCACCGCCTCGGTCAGGATGCCGCCCTTGCCGTAACCGACATAGCCGGGCGGCGCGCCCTTGAGCGTCGAGACGGTATGCGCTTCCTGGAACTCGGACATGTTGATCGAGATCAGGTTCTGCTCGCCGCCATAAAGCGTCTCGGCAAGCGCCAGCGCGGTCTCGGTCTTGCCGACGCCGGAGGGGCCGCAGAGCAGGAATACGCCGACCGGCTTTTCCGGCGCGCCAAGGCCGGCGCGGCTGGTCTGGACACGTTTGGCGATCATCTCCATCGCGTGATCCTGGCCGACCACGCGTTCCGAAAGGGTCGCGGCCAGCCTGAGCGCTTTCTCGGTCTGGCTGGACAGCATCCGTCCGGTCGGGATGCCGGTCCAATCCTGCACCACGGCGGCGACCGCATTGCGATCGACCGAAGGCAGGATCAGCGGCGTCTCGCCCTGCGCCGCGGCAAGCTCCGCCATCAGCTCGCGCAGCCGCGCGAAATCGGCAGACGAACCGGCCGATCCCTCGGCGATCGTCTCTCCGACGACCGCCTCGGGTTCGACCGCCTCGCCCTTCGCCGCCTTGGCTTTCGAGCCCTTGGATTTCGCGGGCTTGGTTTCAGCCGCCTTGCTCTCGGGCGCCTTTGCTTCGGGAGTTTCGGACGCAGCCGGCTCAGCCGCTACGGTTTCCTCCCCGGCCTCCCCCCCCGCCGCATCGAGCGGCACGCCTTCACCGCGTAGTTTAGCGCGCAGGTCAAGAATCTCGGCGACCAGTGCTTTCTCGCGATCCCAGCGCGCCTGGGCGGCGGCTAAGGTGGTCTCGGTTTCCGCCAGCCCGGCATCGACGCGAGCCTGACGGTCGGCGACCTCGATGCCGATCGCCGCCTCGCGGCCGATGATGCCACTCTCGACCTCCAGCGCCTGGCGGCGGCGCAGAATGTCCTCGACCTCGGCTGGCGTCGCATGCTGCGAGACCGCAACGCGCGCGCAAGCCGTGTCGAGCAGGCTGACGGCCTTGTCCGGCAGTTGCCTGGCCGGAATGTAGCGGTGCGAGAGCGCGACCGCCGCCTCGATCGCCTCGTCCAGTATCTGGACCTTGTGGTGCTGCTCCAGGACGCCGGCGACGCCGCGCAGCATCAGCACGGCCACAGCTTCCGACGGCTCCTCGATCTTGACCACCTGGAAGCGGCGCGTCAGCGCCGGGTCCTTCTCGATATGCTGCTTGTATTCGGCCCAGGTCGTGGCGGCTATGGTGCGCAGCTCGCCGCGCGCCAGCGCCGGCTTCAAAAGATTGGCGGCGTCGCCGGTGCCCGCGGCACCGCCGGCGCCGATCAGCGTATGCGCCTCGTCGATGAACAGGATGACCGGCACCTCGGAGGCCTGAACCTCGTCGATGACCGCCTTCAGCCGCTTCTCGAACTCGCCCTTGACGCTGGCGCCCGCCTGCATCAGCCCGACATCGAGCATGCGCACGCTGACATTCTCAAGCGTCGGCGGCACGTCGCCCTGGGCGATGCGGAGCGCAAATCCTTCGACCACCGCCGTCTTGCCGACGCCGGCCTCGCCGGTCAGGATCGGGTTGTTTTGGCGGCGACGCATGAGGATGTCGACGATCTGCCGGATTTCCGGGTCGCGGCCGACGACCGGGTCGATCTTGCCGTCGCGGGCGCGCAGCGTGAGGTCGGTCGCGTATTTGGCCAGCGCCGAATCTCCGCCCGGACCGCGCTTCATCGGCTGTTCGGCGGCGGCAGAGGCGGGAGGTGTGCCGGCTTCGAGCGAGCCTTCGGTGACATCGGCGAAACGGGAAACGACGCCGTCGGCATCGATTTTGTCGAATTCGGCGCTGATTTTCGACACCAGGCCTTCCAGTACCGGCGTCCTCAGGCAGGCCAGGAGGATATGGGCGCTGCGCACCTCCTCGACGCCGAACTCCAGCGTCGCCAGGTTCCAGCCTTCCTGGATGGCGTGGAAGATGTGATCGGAGAATTCCTCGACGGAGGTCGCGCCGTAAGGCAGCTTGTCGATGGCCCGGGTCATGTCAGCCGTCAGCCGGCTGACGTCCAACCCGGCATCGGCGATGATCATCTGCACGTCCGAGCGCTCGGACAGCACCAGTTGCTGGATGAAGTGGACGAGCTCCACATAAGGATTGCCGCGCAGCTTGGCCGTGTCGGCCGCGGCCTTGAAGGCGCGCACCCCCGTGGCGTTGAGCTTGGCGACCAGTTCCTTACGCTTGAAGCTCTGCGATGACCGGCGCTGTTCCATTCGAACCTGCTCCCGCAATCTGCCAACCGTACCCTGCCATATAAGCGGCGGCTTGACAAAGCCGTGTGACGGATAAGGCGTTTGGATCCATCCGGGCGGCACTGCCCGGTTACACAAGCTCTGCAATGTCGTGCAAGAAATACCGGATTGCGGTCCGGGCTATGCGAGCCATTTCACATACCCGGCCCGGCAATCGCGCAATGGGTTTTGCTGAAAGAAACGGTCGCGTTTAGCATCCGTTAGTTTTTGAGCAGCTGCTCAATTGTCGTGACGCGAGGCCGGTGGTAACGTTGCGTCACATAGGGTCTCAGGGCCGCTGGCTGGGGGTTAGTGTGATTGATCTCGCACTCTGGCTGAATCCTCTGAACGGTGAAAATCCGTCGGGAGAGGACTTGCGTAACGACCCGGCCTTTCATGAGCTGGAGCGCCTGACCGAACAGCAGAAAAAGGTCGAATACGAAGGAAACAACAAATCGGAAGTCGATGTTCCGGTCGACTGGTCCGTCGTACTCACCAAGGCGGAGGAGTTGCGGTCGCACGGGCGGGACCTGCGCCTCCTCGTCCTGGTTGTGCGTGCCCTTGCCAACGAAGAACAGCTGGGCGGGCTCGCCGAAGGCCTGACGCTGATCGCCCAAACCTTCGACAGGCATTGGGAAACGATGCATCCGGCACTGCGCTCTGGCGCCACGCCGCGCGAGGCTGCCTTGCGGCGCATCAATGCGCTGATCGACCTGCAAAACAGCCAGGACGGGCTGCTCAAGGATCTGCGCGGCATGGTCTTCTTTGCGCCGCGCACGGTCGGCCCGATCAAGGGAGAGGACCTGGAGAAGGGCAGCCTCGACGAACACGTCATGCTGCAGGAGGCTGCTTCGGGACTGGGCGCGGCGGAAAAGGCGGCGCTGGTGAGCGGCCACAACCAGCTGGTGAACCGGGTGCGCACCGGGTGCAAGGCGCAAGTCGATCAGGCCGGCGAGGCGATGACCTCGCTGCTCGCCGACGCCCGCGCGGTGATCGCCGCTCTCGACGAGGTCGACGCCGCCCTCAACAAGCGCATCGACGGCAATGGCCCCGCCATTCCGGAATTGAGACGCTTCCTGCAGCGATTGCTGACGACGCTGGAGCGGAATTCCGCCGCCGGTGCCGGGGCGAACGGGGCCGCAAAGCCAATCCCGCAGCCGGCGGAACCGGCAGCGCCCGGCCCAAACGGCCATGGCGCCGAAAGGATGGGCGCCGAAGCGAGGGGAGCCGAATCGATGGCAAGTGTCGCAAGCTATGCGGAACCGGGCGCCGGGCTGCCCGACCGGATCACCTCGCGCGACGACGTCGTCAAATGCCTGGATCTCGTCGTCGCCTTTTATGACCGCACCGAGCCGTCGAGCCCGATCCCGCATCTCGCCCGCCGCGTGCGCCGCATGGTGCACATGGATTTCGTGGAATTGATGGAAGATCTCGCCCCATCGGGGCTGAAGGAGTTCCGGCTGCTTGCCGGTGTCCCCGATCCGAAGAAGCCGGCCCAGAAGGATGAAAGGTAACAAGCATGCCAGCAGAGAGCAAAGCGAAGGTCATCGAAAGAAACCGCGCCCCGCGCGTGCAGATCGCCTATGACGTCGAGACCTACGGCAGCCCGACAACGATCGAACTGCCGTTCGTCATGGCCGTGATGGCCGATCTTTCCGGCGCTTCACAGACCAAGGAAGCGGTGAAGTCAGTGCTCGACCGCAACTTCGTCGAGACCGACGCCAATCGGTTCCCGAAGTTCATGGAGGCCATGGGGCCGCGGGTGAAGGCACGAGTAAAGAACACACTCCCGCAAGCCGAGGGCGCCGAGCGGGACGAAGAGCTCGCGATCGATCTCACCTTCTCCAAGATGGGCGATTTCGCGCCGGACAAGATCGCTGAGCAGGTCCCGCAACTGGCCGAGATCCTCAAGATGCGCCGGCAGCTCGAAGAGCTGCTCGGCTTCATGGACGGCCGCGTCGACGCCGAAAAGCGCATCGCGCAGCTTCTGAACAACGAACCGCTGCTGAGCAAGATCGCCGGCCAGGCGATTTCTGAGGGCAAGGGCGAGGAGTAAGTCATGGCTGAACAGCAAAAAACCGCAGCCGCCACCGCCGAGGCGGAAGCGATTGACCTCGGCGAATTCAGCGGCCTCCTGGAAAAGGATTTCAAGGTCAAGAAGGACGACAGCGAGAAGCTCCAGCAGCTGGTGCGCAACCTGGCGCTGGCGGCGCAGTCGCGCTCCGAAACCACCACCATCTCGTCCAATGCGATCAAGTCGATCAAGTCGCTGATCGCCGGCATCGACAAGATGCTGACGACGCAGGTCAACGAGATCCTGCACGCGCCGGAAGTGCGCGAGATGGAAGGCACCTGGCGCGGCCTCTGGTATCTCGTCAACAACACCGAGACGGATACGAAGCTCAAGATCCGGGTGATGAACATCTCCAAGGAACAGTTGGCCGACACGCTGGAAGACTATGAAGGCCAGATGTGGGACCAGAGCCCGATCTTCAAGAAGGTCTATACGGACGAGTATTCGATGCTGGGCGGCGAGCCGATCGGCTGCATTCTCGGCGCCTACGAATTCTCGAACCATCCGCGCGACGTCGGCCTGCTGCGCAACATCTCCGGCGTCTGCGCCTCGGCGCACACGCCCTTCATCGCCGCCGCCTCGCCGCGCCTGTTCCGCATGGACAGCTGGCAGGAACTGCCCAACCCGCAGGACCTGCAGATGATCGTCAACAACCCGGCCTATGCCTCGTGGCAGTCGCTGCGCGAGAGCGAGGACGCCCGCTATATCGGCCTCACCATGCCGCGGGTGCTGGCGCGCCTGCCTTACGGCTCGGAAACCGTTCCGGTGAAGGGTTTCACCTTCGAGGAAGAGGTGGGAGGCGACCACAACAAATATGTCTGGATGAACGCCGCCTTCCCGATGGGCGTCAACATCAACCGCAGCCACAAGCTTTTTGGCTGGGGCACACAGATCCGCGGCGTCGAAAACGGCGGCACGGTGCTCAACCTGCCGGTGCACGCGTTTCCGACCGACGACGGATCGATCGCGATGAAATGCCCGACGGAAGTCGCTATCGACGACCGGCGCGAAGCGGAGCTCGCCAAACTCGGCCTGATGCCGATCCTGCACCGGAAGAACACCGACCTTGCGGCCTTCATCGGCGCCCATTCGCTGCAGGACGACGAGACCCGAGCCGGGCGTCTGGTCGATCCCGACGCGCAGGCCAACGAGCGGCTCAGCGCCAACCTGCCCTACCTGTTCCCGGTCTCGCGCTTCGCCCACTACCTCAAGGCGATCGCGCGCGACAAGATCGGCTCGTTCAAGGAACGCACCGACATGCAGATCTGGTTGACCGAATGGATCAACCGGTACGTGCTGGCCAATCCAGCCTTTGCCGACGACAAGGCGCGCGCCAAGCGCCCGCTCGCCGCGGCCGAGGTCCAGGTCGACAGTGTCGAAGGCCGGCCCGGTTACTACAACGCCCGTTTCTATCTGCGTCCGCACTACCAGCTGGAAGGCATCAATGCCTCGCTCCGGCTGGTGTCCGAACTGCCGTCAGTGAAGGGGTGAAATCGCAAGCATAGTCATCTTGTTTGGTTTGAGAGCGGTGGAGAAAGACAATGCCTTCAATGAAGATCGATGGTTTTCTGAAAGTTCCGGACATCAAGGGTCCGAGCGTGCGCGACGGCCACGAAGATGAGATCGAAGTCCATGGCGTCGACTACAAGATGATCGCGCCTTACGATCCCAATTCGCTCTCGCGCCGCGGGCGCGTATCCTTGGGGATGATCAAGTTCACCAAGCATTACGACAAGGCGTCGCCTTACCTGAAGAAGGCGCTGTTCGACAACAAGGCGCTCGACGAAGTGGTGTTTTCGGCGCGCCGCACCATCGACGGCGAGACCAGCGATTATCTGGTGGTGACGCTCACCGACGCTTCGATCATGGAATACGACATGAAGCAGGCCGATGACGAGGCCGACCTGATCGAGGAAGAAGTGAGCTTCGCCTACAAGAAGATCAAATTCGTCTACGACAAGGACGACGAGATCGAAATGGATGTCTATGTCGGCAAGTGAGGCCAAAAGGCCCGGCGCAAGGGCGCAGCTCGCCGGCAGTTCGCGAGCAAAGCGCGAGGCGGTCCAGCCCTCCCTCTGGGACCGCCTCATCAACGACCTGCCCGGGCTGACGTCGGAGATCGAGGGGCTGCGTCGCCTGCTGGAAGAAGAACTCGGCGCCGAGCGCGTCGAGGCTCTTCTTGCCGGCAGCGCACGCACCATCGATGCCGATGCGGAACTCACCCCCGACCAAAAGCGGCGCCTGCACCGTCTGGTGTTCCAGGCCGAACATCGCGCCGAGATCGAAAGCCGCGGCGTGGTGGTGTCGGCGCGGGTGCTCAGGGAAGCCGTCCGGCGCGACATCGAAGCCTTGTTCAACACCGAGCGCTTCGAGTCCGTTCCGATGCTTTCCGATGCCGAGCACGAACAGCCCCTGGACGAGCTGCCGTCGCTTGCCGACTTTCCGGAGGTGCGCCGCAGCGTCGTGAACTACGGCGTGCCGTCCTTCTCCGGCCGCTCCTCGCGGGACTTCGACCGCGATACCCTGGCGCGCGAGATCCGCGCGGTGCTCGCCACCTTCGAGCCGCGGCTCAAGGAAAGCGCCACGACGGTCAATGTCACCCTTGGCGACAAGAGCGTCGGCCTGAAGATCGAGATCGACGCCGTGCTGATCATGACGCCGACGCCGGAGCGCATGCGGCTGCGCACCACGATCAATCTCGACAACGGCCTGGCGCGAACCGAATTCCGGGAGACCTGAGATGGATCGGGTCTTCGTCGAATATTACGAAGAAGAACTGACCCATATCCGGGCGCTCGCGGCCGAATTCGCCGATATGCATCCGGCAGTCGCCCGCAATCTTTCCCTCGACACCGTTCCCTGCCCGGACCCCTATGTCGAACGGCTGCTCGACGGCGTGGCCTTCCTTGCCGCGCGCACGCGGCTGAAGGTCGACGCCGAGCGCTCGCGCTTCTCGCGCGCCGTGCTCGACGTGCTTTACCCGGACCTGGTCACCCCGGCGCCGGCAACGGCGATGGCGGTGCTGAAACCCGGCCAGCAAGTGCAGTCGATGATCGCCGGTCATACAGTCGCGCGCGGCACACGACTGGTCTCCAGCCTGCATCCGGGGCTGTCGACGCGGTCAACCTTCAGCACCGCGCAAGAGATCACGCTATGGCCGATCGCGATCACCTCCGTCAGCTATTTCCAGGATCGCAGCGCGCTGGCTGCCGCCGGCATCGGCCCAGTCGCCGGCGCGCGCGGCGAGGCAGCGCTGCGCGTCGCGCTTGCGCGCACCGGAAAGGGCAAGCTCAGCGAGCTGTCGCTCGACCGTCTCGATCTCTATTTCGCCGGTCGCACCAAGGCGCCGCTCCTGTTCGACGCGATCTTCGGGGCCTGCTCGGCCGTCGGCGCGCGGGCGGAAGGAAAGACCAATCCGCTATCGGCGTTGCCCGAGCCCGAGATGGTCGGCATCCGCGACGACGAGGCGCTGATGCCGCGCACCCGCCCGACCTTCGAGGGCTACCGCCTGCTGCGCGAATATTTCATGGTCCCCGAACGCTTCCACTATGTGCGGGTCGCCGGCCTGCAGCCGGTGGTGCGCAGATGCGAGGCGGGGATGGAGATCATCTTCCTGTTCCGCCGCCCGGTGCCCGAGCTCGCCGACGTTGCGCCGGCCGATTTCGAGCTCTTCGTGACGCCGCTGATCAATCTCTTCGAGCGCGAATGCAACGTCATCGAGATCGATCCGCGCAGGACAAGGCAAGTGCTGCATGCCGATCGAACCAGAGCGCGCGATTTCGAGATCTTCCGCGTCACCCGAGTGGAGGATGCCGACGCGGAGGGCAGCGAGGCCGAGATTCCCGAGCTTTTCAGCCTGGGGCAGAACCGCGGCAGCGGCTGGGTGTATTCGACCGAGCGGCGCCCTCGCAGGGCCACCGAAGATGAGCGTCGCGACGGCCTGACCCGCACCTCCTACACGGGAGACGACGTTTTCCTCTCGGTGTCGCGCCCGGCCGGCAGCCCGGCCAACCGGCCGCTCAAGCGCCTCGACATCATGGCGCTTTGCACCAATCGCGACCTGCCGATCCTCGACGACACACCGACACTGACGCTAGAGACGGCGGACCCGGTGGAGGCCGTCAGGCTGCTCGGCGCGCTGCGGCCGCCCCAGCCGTCGATCCCGGCGTCGCTGCCGGCGGGCGCCGAAGGCGAATCCCGCGCCGACAATCTTGCCTGGCGGCTGGTGGCGCAGCTCTCGCTCAACTTCTTGAGTCTCGCCAAGGAAGGCCGCGGCGTCGATCCGCTGCACGCGCTGCTCGATCTTTATGCCGACCGCGGCGACCCGAGCCTCGCCCGCAACGTGCATTCGATCACCCGCATCGACTCGCGCCCGGTGATCGAGCGGCTCAAGATCGACGGGCCGATGTGCTTCGGGCGGGGCACGGAAGTGACGCTGCATGTCGACCAGTCGGTGCTGGCGGGGCAAAGCACGCTTTTGCTTTCGGCCCTGCTGGCGCGGCTGTTTGCCCGCCATGCCGGGATAAACGGTTTCGTGCGGACACGCACGCGGCTGCTGCAGAAGCAGGAGGATGTGCCATGGCCGATGACGCCCGGCAATCGCTACCTGATCTAGCGCGGCCCGCCCTGAGCGAAGCCGTCTCAGACGGAATCGGGGCGTTGTCGGAAAGCTTTGACTTCTTCGAGCTTCTGCGCCGGCTGGAGCAGAGGGGCGGGCTGTTCGGCTATTCCGGCCAGGCCAATCGCGAGCCGGCGCGGCTCGGCCAGCATGTCCGCCTGAGCTTCTCGGCCAGGGACGTGATGAAATTCCAGGAGGCGGGCGAAAAGGCTCCGGCGCGGGTGACCGTCGCCAATCTCGGACTGCTCGGGCCCGAAGGGCCGATGCCGCTGCATCTGACGCGCTGGGTGCTCGACCGGCTGTCGCAGCGCTGGTTCACCGGCACGCAAGCGGAGCAGACCAGCGACACAACCTTCGTCGACTTCGTCAACATCCTGCAGCACCGGATGATCGCGCTTTACTACCGCGCCTGGGCCGACGCACATCCGGCGGTGCAGGTCGAGCGCTCGATCGGCGGACGCGTCCGCGCCATGCTGGAAGCAATGTCGGGGATCGGCCTTCCCGGCACCCAGGATGCCGAACTCGACGCTGTGCGGCTGCGCCAGGCCGGATCGCTGGCCAGCCAGGTCGACGGTCCGGAACGGCTCACCTTGTTTCTTGCCACGGCCTTCAAGGTGCCGGTCGAGATCAAGGAATTCGTCGCTTCCTGGATCACCATACCGGCGGCACTGCAGAGCCGCGTCGGCAAGGCCTATGCGGCGCTCGGGCGCGGGGCGACGATCGGCCCGCGCGTCTTCAGCCGCCAGAGCCGGATCGAGTTGCGCGTCGGCCCGCTCGATCTCGACGACTTCAAGTCCTTCCTGCCTGGAGAGCGGCGCCTCGCCCTCTTCAAGAAAGCGGTGCGCGACATGATCGGCGAAGCGCTGGATGTCGATTTGCGCATCGTGCTTGCGCGCGACGCCGTGCCGCCGCCGAAGATCGGCACCGTCCAGCTCGGCCGAACCTCCTGGCTTGCTCGCCCCGCCGAGAAGGGAGACGCCGACGATCTCAAGCTCCGCACTGTCGTCGGCTGGCGGCCGGAAATGGCGGAGGCGGCCGCATGAGCCTGCTGCTGACGCTGGAACAAGGCCCGCGCTCCCAGGTGGTCAGGCAGACCCGGCTGGACGAAGGCGAGCTGGTGATCGGGCGCAGCGCCGATGCCGGCTGGCAGATCGACGATCCGGACATGTTCGTGTCGCGCGCCCATTGCAAGATCAGCGGCGGCCGCGACGGCTACTTCGTCACCGATACATCGAGCAGCGGGCTGTTCATCGACGATTCCGACAGCCCGCTCGGCACCGGCAGGTCGGCACGGCTGCAAAGCGGCATGCGTTTGAGACTGGGCGACTACGTGCTCTATGTCGAGGTCCAGCCAAGCGCGAGCCAGACTTCGGTCGGTGAGGCCGCCAACCATTCCGCCGCCGCCTGGTCGGCGCCTCAGCAGCGATCTTCGCCCAGCATCGGCGGCGACGATTTCTTTTCGGCCAAGGTCGAGGAGGAGCCGCGGCGGCCGCGGCCGGCCGATCTGCCGGACCCGTTCGAGCAGCCTGTGCCCGGCGCGTATGACCGCGCCTCGAACCAGCGCAGTTCGCCCGCCTTCGACGACCCATTCAGCCTCGACCCGGTGGCGACACCGGCCTCGGACGACGACTCGGCAACTGGCCGGTCCGATCCGTTCGGCTTCGGCGACATGCCCGCGCGCGGCGATACGGCGCAGCCGGCGCCGAAACCGACCGGCTTCGACGACTTCGGCTTCGGCCCAGCCGCGACGCCTGCCTCCGCCAACGGCGCGCATACGGCCCGTCGCAGCGAGCAGCCAGCCGAAAAGCCGCAGGTCGCTCCTCCGCGGGACTTGCCGGCGCGCACGCCCGAGCCGCCTCCTCCGCCGCGCCCGGCTCCCGCGCCCAGGCCGTCCCGTGCAGTTCAGCCTGTGCCCGGCGATATGGCGCTGCGCGCCGCCTTCCTGCGCGGCATGGGGGTCGAGGAGGCCGATTTTCTCGGGCGCGACGCGATCGCCGAGATGGAAAAATTCGGGCGCGAGTACCGGCTGATGCTGGACGGCCTGATGCAGCTTCTGCGCAAGCGCGCCGAGGAAAAGGGCAGCGCGCGCGTTGCCCAGACGGTGGTCGGCGCCTCCGAGGTCAACCCGCTCAAATTCCTGCCGACGGTCGAGGATGTCATCGTCACCATAATCTCGGAGCGCAGCCCCGGCTTCCTCTCCGGCGAGGCGGCGATCGGCGATGCGGTGAAGGATCTCGCGCAGCATCACGTGCGCGCCTGGCGCGGCGTTCAGGCAGCGCTGCGGCGCATGATCGACCGGTTCGATCCGGCGACGATCGAGGAAGAGCTGAAATCCAATTCCGCGATCGGCAACCTGCTTGCGGGCGGCCGCAACGCCAAGCTGTGGGAGCTTTACCAGAAACGCCATCGCGACATCGCCCAAAGCGCGGAATCGAGTTTCCTGGGCGAGATCGGCGCAGACTTCAGGGATGCATACGAAGAGGAGTAGGACATGATCGATCGACGCGAATTCATCGTTGCCCTCGGCGCGACGGGGCTGCTTGCGGCTTGCCAGAGCGGCCCGCCGAAACCATCGGTTATCTCGGTCAACGTGACCGGTGGCGCCGGCATGAATCCGGGACCCGGCGGCGGCGATCGACCGGTGACTGTGCTGGTGATGCGGCTTGCCAGCACCGGCAAGTTCAATTCGGCCGATTATTTTGCGCTGCAGGGCGATGCGGGGTCCGCACTTGGAGCCGACCTTATCGGATCCGATTCGATCTCCGTCGCACCGGGCAAGACGGCGGCCAAGACCATCACGGTCGAACCGAACGCGACGGCGCTCGGCTTCGTCGCGCTGATCCGCGAACCCGGCGGACGCAACTGGCGCACGACCAAGTCGGTGTCGGCGGGATCGAAATTCACCATCAACGTCACGCTAGGCGGCGGCGGTATTTCCGCCTGACGGCGAGACAGAAGTTGGCAGTGCAGAGAGCAGCGGCATGAGCGACGCAAACAGGGTGCTATGGTCCGAGGGGCTCTTCCTGAGAACCCAGCATTTCCAGCAGCAGGACCGGTTCTTCGAGGCGATGGTGCGGGGCGCGCTGCAGGCCGGCCAGCTCCATACGTTCGGCTTCCAGCAGCTAACGCTCGATCAATCGCTGCTCGATGCAGGCCAGGTTTCTATCGTGTCCGCCCGGGGTATTTTCCCCGACGGCACGCCCTTCTCCATCCCGGAAATGATGGACGCGCCGAAACCGCTGCCGGTCACGGCGGATACCGGCGCCGGGCCGGTGCTGGTCGCGCTGCCGCTCGAGCCGCCCGGCGGCGTCGGTTTCGACCCGGCGCATGCCGCGTCGACCGGCGCGCGCTATCACGGCAGGATCGTGTCGGTGCGCGATTCCGTGCAGGGCGGCGCCGACCCGGAAGAGATCGAGATCGCCCGCCCGCAGGCGGTGCTGCTTGCGCCCGGCAAATCGGTCGGCGGCTATACCGCGCTGCCGGTCGCCGACATCAAGGGCGTGCGGGCCGACGGCGGCGTCTCGCTCGACGAGAGCTTCCTGCCGCCGACGCTGATCACGGGCGCGGTCGCCTGGTATCGGCAACTGCTGCAGGAGGTCGTCACCGGTCTCGACCAGATCGCCGAAGCGCATGGCAAGATGGTGATGGGAGGCCCCGGCCGCAGCGTCGAGGACCTGCTGATGCTTCATCTTGCCAATGCGGCCAAGCCGCGGCTCGCCCACATGCTGGCGCAAGATGTCTTCCATCCGGCCGAGCTCTATCTCGAGCTCGCCGGCCTCGCCGGCGAAATGGCGACTTATGGCTCCAGCTCGCGCCGGCTCGGCGAGCTGCCGGCCTATGACCACATGGCGCCCGGCCCTGCCTATATGGCCCTGGCGGACGCCTTGCGCTCGCTGATCCTCAGCCTGCGGTATATCGAGCCGAAATCGCGCGCGCTGCCGGTCATGCGGCATGCCACCAATGTCTGGAAGGTGCGCATCGACAACCCGAAACTTCTGGTGGCCAGCCGCATCGTCATCCGCGTCGGCTCCGAACTGTCGGAAGACGCGCTGCGCAAGATCTTCGTCAACCAGGCCACCGTCGGGTCCGCCGACCAGTTCGAGGGGCTGTGGAAGTCGCGCCTGCCCGGCATTCCGCTGAAGCCGCTGCATTCGCAGCCGCGCGAGATCCCCTATGACGGCGACCGGCTGTGCCTGGAGCTGGACCAGAAGAGCGAGCATTGGGCCTCGCTGCTCGACGCCCCCGGTTTCGTCATCGGCGTTTCCGGCGTGCTGCCAAGCGAGCCGCAGGTCGACTGCTATTCGGTGAACAGGTGAGGCCATGAGCCGGGATGATCCTTTCGGACTGTCGGAGGATCGCGAACGCACGCGCATCAGGCTGACGGGCGCTTCGCCCCGGCCGATGGCGCCGCTGGCGCCGGGCGCGCCGGTGAAGCGCGCGCGCGCCCATCCCAATGTGCTGATCAATAGCTTCGCGCCGCTGCTCGAATTCGCGCCGGAGCTGGAAAGCGCGCTGGCGCCAGAGAACCCGGAAGTGCTGCGCACGCGCCTGCTCGAGGAGCTCGTGCGCGCACGCGACGCCGCGATGGCCGCGGGCTCGTCGCTGGAGCGGGCCGATCAGGCCGCCTGGGCGGTGGCGGCCTTGCTCGACGACCTCGCGCTCAACACGCCCTGGGGGGGCGCCAGCGCCTGGCCACGCCAGCCGTTGGTGGTGATGCTGCGCGGCGACGTCGATGCCGGCACGCAGTTCTTCTCGCGGCTCGACGAACTGGAGAGGCATCCGAACCGCGACCGCGAAATGCTGGAGTTGCAATATTATTGCCTGGCGCTCGGCTTCCGCGGCAAATATCGCGTGCCTGGCCGCGCCGGCGACCGCTCGCTCAATGCCGTTCGCGTGGCGGCGGCGCGCTTCCTGCGCAATGCCGACGCCGAAGATGCGCCGCTGTCGCCGAACTGGAAGGGCGTGATCGCCTCGGACGAGCCGCAGCGCTTCATCGTACCGATCTGGGTGATGGCGCTGGCGGCCGTGGTCATCGCCGCCGCTGCTTATGTCGGCCTGTCGATGGGGCTGAGCAGCCAGGCGGTCGAGCTCTCCGCCCTGGTCCGCGCTTTGCCGCCGCCCTCGCGGGGCGACGTCACCCGCGCCGCGCCCAAGGTCGACGCGCCCGAACCCGAGGCGCCGCAGCCGGAACCGGTCGATTTTGCGCTGCTGCCTGAATTCAAGGCCGAGGCACCGGATGGTCTCAAGCGGGCGCTGAGCGGGACCGAGAGCGTGTCGCTGGCCAAGCTCGTCATCCAGTCTTCCAATCCCGAACTGTTCCAGTCGGCGCGGCCAACACTCACGCAGGGCTATGAGCCTCTAATCGAATCGATCGCCAAGGTGATCCTCGCCAATCAGGAACTGATCGGGAACGTCACGGTGGTCGGCCACACCGACAATGTGCGCCTGCAGAAATCGAACCCGCTTTCGTCGAACCAGCGGCTGTCGGAAGCGCGCGCCGAGACCATAGCCAACCTTCTGGTGCAGGCCGGCGTCCCGCAGGAGCGCATTCATTCGGAAGGCCGCGCCGAGACCGATCCGGTGGCCGACAACTCGACGCGCGAGGGCCGCGCGCTCAACCGCCGCGTCGAGGTCCTGGTCGAGAAGAGGCTCTGATGTTCATCCTGCGCTTCCTCTGGGCGGTTCTCACTTCGCGCTTCCTTTGGACGCTGATCGGCATCGCGCTGCTTTCCCTGCTGATCTGGGTGTTCGGCCCGATCGTCCAGGTCGGCCCGTATGCGCCGTTCGATTCCGACAATGTGCGCATCGCCATCATCGCCGGGCTGATCATCCTGTGGCTGATCTGGCTGATCATCGCGCAGCGCCGCGCGATCCGCGCCAACCGCATGTTCGTCGCCGAGATCGCCGCGCCCGTGACGGAAAAGCAGCTCACTCCTGGCGAGGAAAGCGTTGCCGCGGTCGGCGCCAAATTCGGCGAGGTGATGGCGGAGCTCAAGCGACGCAAGCTCGGCGGCCGCAAATTCCTGCGCGAGATGCCTTGGTATGTCATCGTCGGACCGCCGGCCACGGGCAAGACCACGGCGCTGCGACAGTCAGGCCTCAACTTCCCGATCGATCTCACCGACGATCTGCAGGGCGTCGGCGGCACGCGCAACTGCGACTGGTTCTTCTCGGAGAATGCGGTGCTGATCGACACCGCCGGCCGTTATGTCCAACAGGAGAGCCAGCCGGATGTCGACGCGACGGAATGGCTGGGTTTCCTCGATCTTCTCAAGAAGCATCGTGGCCGCCGCGCGCTCAACGGCGTCATCGTCGCGCTGTCGATCGATGCGCTTTCGGAAGGGGACGAAGCCATCAAGGCGCATGGCCGCAAGATCCGCCGCCGGCTGGCGGAGCTGAACGACCGCCTCGAAATCCGCCTTCCCGTCTACCTGATGCTGACCAAGGCCGACCTGATCAAGGGGTTCGAGGCCTTCTTCGGCGGTCTCTCGACCGCCGCCCGCGAGCAGGTATGGGGGACGACCTTTCCGCTCGATGCCCGGATCGATGCCAAGACCGTCGAAAGAGAGCTCGCCGCGCTTGCCACGGAGCTGGAGCGGCGGCTGGTGCCGCGTCTGGAGGACGAGGACAAGCTCGGATCGCGCGCGGAAATCTTCCGTTTCCCGGCCCAGCTCGCCAGCCTCTCCGAGCCGATCCAGGTGCTGATCGAGGCAATGTTCGGCGAAAGCCGCTACGAGGAAGCCGCCTGGCTGCGCGGCCTCTATCTGACCTCGGCGACACAGGAAGGCGCGCCGATCGACCGGCTGACGGCGGCGCTGTCCTCCTCCTTCGGGCTGCCGCCGCGTCGCGCGATGCTGGCGCCGCGCGTCGAGAAGCGCAGCTTCTTCCTGCGCAATCTCCTGACCGAGGTCATCTTCAAGGAAGCGGGTCTCGGCACCTTCGACCCGTTAGCGCAGCGCCGCCGCGCCTGGATCTGGCGCGGCGCGGCTGCGGCTTGCGCGCTTGCCGCCCTTCTGGCGGGCGGGCTGTTCACCTGGTCCTATCTCGACAACCGCAATGCGATCACCGAGCAGGCCGGCCAGTTCGAGGCGCTGCAGGCGCCGCTCACCGACGTCTCCGCCACGCCGGCTTCGGTGGAGCAGCCGACGATGGATGGGGCGCTGGCCGCGATGGACACGGTGGCGACGGCACGCACCGCACCGCCGGATGCTGTCCACAATTTGCTCGGCCCGACCGCTTCGGCCGAGCTCGTGCGCGCCCAGACCGACACTTACGACCACGCGCTGCGCAACGTGCTCGAGCCGCATATGGTGGCGCTGCTCGAAGCCACGATGTGGCGGCAGATCCGCGATCCGGATTTCATGCTCGGCGCGCTGAAGACCTATCGCATGATGACCGGCCTGTCGCAGATGGACACCGACTTCGTGCAGAACTGGTGGGTGAACAGTCTGCCGGAATTCGCGCCCGCGCCGCCCTTCCCGACCGCCGACGCCGAACAGCACCAGCTTGCCGCGATCCGCCGCATGGCGGTTGACGACAGCTACATCGCCCCGGACAAGGAGCTGGTGGCCGAGGCGCTGAAGACGGTGTGCACCATCTCGCTGCCGGAGCGCGCCTACAAGCAGTTGCTCGCGGATCCGGAAGTGGCAGCGGTAAAGGAATGGGTGCCGGCCAATTTCGCCGGCCCGAACGGCGCCAAAGTGTTCGCGCGCCGCTCCGCCAAGACGCTGCGCGTCGGCGTTCCCGGCGCCTACACCTATGCCGGCTTCCACGACGCCGTTCTCGATCGCGTCGAGGACGTGGCGGCGCAGGCGGCGCTTGATCGCGCGGTGTTTGCCGGCGGCTGCTCGGAGAATGCCGAGACCTCGGTCTCGGCGCTGTCCGAGGACATTCTGAAGCTCTACTACGACGACTACATTTCGCAGTGGGACAGCTTCCTGCGCGACATGCGGCTGGCGCCGCTGACCGACCTCAATGTCGCAAGCGAAAATCTCAAGGACCTTTCGAGCGCCGATTCCGCGCTGAAACGCCTCCTCACCGCCGTCGTGCAGGAACTCGATCTCACCCGTTCCGACGAAGTGCCGGCTGACAACAAGAACGGCGCCGCCGCCAAGAGCGGCTCGAAGCTGCTCTCCAAGCTCGGCAAACTCGGCAAGGTCGTGAAGACGGGAGCGAAATTACTGCCGCGCGCGGGCTCGGCCGAGCAGGTCGACATGACCGGCAGCCTGGTGGCCGAACATTTCAAGCCGCTCAAGGGCACGATCGCCGAGGTGGACGGCCAGCCGCCGGCGCTCGACGCAGCCGTGGTGGCGCTGACGGCGCTGTCCAATGTGCTGCAGACCGTGTCGGCCAACCCCGACCCGCAAGACGCCATCAAGAAGCAGGGCGGCCTGGCCGAGCTGACGGGGGCGGTCGCTAGACAGGCGCAGATCCTGCCTTCGCCGATCAACGACTGGCTGGGCGGGATTGCCGGCGACACCAGCGGCCTGTCGCAGAAGGCGGTCACCAACGAGCTCAACGCCATCTGGCGCGCCGACATCCTGCCCTTCTGCCAGGCTGCGCTCAACAACCGCTATCCGTTCAGCCCGGAGAGCGCGGTCGACGTCAATGTGCGCGACTTCCAGCGCCTCTTCGGCCCCGCCGGCCTGATCGACGCCTTCATCAACGACCATCTGATCAACTATGTCGACACCGCCAGCCAGCCGTGGAAATGGCGCGCCGATTTCGGCCTCGACGCGGCCGCGCTGGCGGCGTTCGAGCAGGCACGGCACATCCGCGACGACCTGTTTCCCGGCGGCACCGGCCCGGTGATGAACTTCACGCTGGAGCCAAAGGACCTGTCGCCCAACGTGGCGCGGGTGACGCTCAACCTCGATGGCCAGAACCTCGTCTACTACAACAACGCGACCCGGCCGCAGCCGATGACGTGGCCCGGCAAGGACGGCACCGGCGTGATCTCGCTCGCCTTCCAACCGGTCGACGGCTCGCCCGAGGTGATGCTCAACGAGACCGGCAGCTGGGCGTGGCTGAGGATGCTGCGCGGCGGCAAGTTCGCCGGAACCAACCTTTCCGACGTCTATAGCCTGCGCCTCGGCACGAAAGGCATGTATGCCGATTTCGAGCTCAAGGCGGCCAGCGTCGAGAACCCCTACACACTCGAGATGTTCAAGAAGTTCACATGTCCGCCGCAGATATGAGCACCGGCTTCTACGGCAAGATGCCCGCCACCGGCGATTTCGTGACGCGGCGGCTGCCGGGCGATTTCGTGCGCGTCTGGGACCGCTGGCTGGCGCAGCAGATCGTCCCGCTGTTTGGCCACGATGCGTGGCAGACGGACACTGCCTTGCGCTTTCTCGCCGGCCCCGCCTCGTTCGGCGCCTCGGCCGGGGTCATCGTGCAGAGCGCCGACAAGGTCGGCCGACAGTTCCCGCTCAGCGTAGTCGCACGGCTTGCCGAGGCGCCGCTCAGGCTGGCCTATTCGGATGCCTGGTTCGACCGCATCGAGGAAGCGGCCTTCGCCGCGCAACGGGGCGAACTGACGCCCGACGAACTGGATGCCGCGCTGGGCGCCCTGCCTGCCCCGGCGGTCGATGAGGATGGCGATGTCATCGACGACCTCGTCATGTGGACCGCGCGCACGGATATCTTCGACGTCGATCCGCAGACGCCGCAGCCGGCGCTGGAGCGGATCTTCGTGGCCAGTTGGGAGACGAGCTGATGTTCGTCAGCCAGAACACCACCCCTTTTCTTGCCGAAACTTTTCCCTATCAGGATAAGCATTGCGTGAAGTTCTGCGTCGCGGTCATTCGCGCGACATACGATGTCGATGAGCAAGGCAACTGCACACTCAGCAAGACGCAGTCACCTTTCGTCTACGCCGATACTCACTATGGCGATCCGGAATTCACGTCCATTCGCGTTGAGACCGACTTTGCCCCGGTCAAACCCAAATGTGAGGTCCTGCTCGATGCGATGGCGGTCGCCCCGCAAGGCAGGCAAGCGGAAGCGGTCGAAGTGCGCCTGGTCGGCCCCGGATTAGACAAGCGCGCGGTGGTTACCGGCCAAAGGCGTTGGTTCAAAGGCGGGCTGGGCATCCAGGCTTCGCGGCCGACCCCTTTCACCTCGATGCCGTTGGCATGGCACCTTACCTTCGGCGGCACAGACCGATCCGATCCTGATCCAGCGAAACAACGCAGCGACGCAATCAACCCGATTGGCAGTGGCTATCTTGTCGGCCAGGGCAGTATTGACGGGACGCCCCTGCCCTGCATCGAGCACCCGCAATCACGGATGCGCATCTGGAACGACCGGCCGCGCCCCATCGGTTTCGGCCCGGTGCCGCGCTTTGCAAAGGAGCGCGCACGCTATGCCGGCACCTACGACAAAAACTGGATGGAGAACGTGCTGCCCTTCCTGCCGCAGGATTTCGACGACCGCTACTTTCAGGCGGCGCCCCAGGACCAATGGCTCGACAGATTGGGCGAGGGAATGATCTTCGGCTGCATCGGCATGAACGAGAGAGGTCGGTTCGGGGTAAAACTGCCGAGACTGTCAGTGCCGGTGCGCTTCGTGTTCGACGACCATTTGGAACGAAAGACGATGGTGCCTGATACGCTCATCATCGTTCCGCACGAGCGCAGAATCGTGCTGGTGGGCCGGGTAGGCACGAAGCTGCCGCGCAAGTTCGTGAAACTTGAGGAGGTTCAAGTCGGCAACGACCTCATCCCCCGCGACGGCGAGAAGCCGCACTATGCGGGGCTGGGAGTCGCAGTTGCCGCTCTTAAGGAGATAAGGCGCCTAAAATGACGGTCATTTCCTGCCTTAGCCTCGTGTCGCCGGTCGGCTATTCGGCGGGGAGTACGGCGGCCGCTATGCGGGCAAACATAGCGGCGTTCGCCGAACTTTCCTATCGCGACGCCGACGGCGAGCCAATACGTGGCGCGTCAGTAGATGCCCTGCCGGCGACGATGCGCGGCCGCGATCGCGTTGCTGCCCTGACGCGCCTGGCCGCCGATCAGGTCGACCCAAAACAGGCGGACCGGCTGCCCTGGGGCGAGATGCCGATCATCTTGTGCACGCGTGAACCGAAGGTTCCAGGCGCGCGCCTCAACGGCATTGTGGGCGGGTTGGCGCTGCCCAATGGCGCATCTCTTGTCGGACCGCATTCCGTGCATGTGACGGAAGGGGCCGTGTCCACCTTCGTCGGCGTCTGGCACGCGCGCAAGCTGCTCGCCGAACGCAAAGTTCCCGCCTGTATCATCCTGGCCGTGGATACGCTCATCGATTCGCGCACCCTCGGCTGGCTCGACAGGGCGGGCCGTCTCAAAACGAGCATCATCACGGATGGCCTCATTCCTGGCGAGGCGGCGAGCATCTCCGTCGTCAGCGCTCGTCCGCTACTTGAATCACATGTGACGGTGCACGGCCTCGGCTTGGCGCGCGAGACCGCGACAGTGCTCAACGAGGAGCCGTTCCGCGCGGACGGCCTGGCCTCTGCGCTGCGGACGGCCCTGGCGGAAGCCAGGGTGGAGATTCACGATGTTGCCTTCCGCATGTCCGACGTCGCCGGCGAATCCTACGCTTTCGAAGAACTGGTGCTAGCGCAAATGCGGGTGATGCGCACAGTCAGGTCGCAACAACTGGTCTGGCTGGCGGCGAGTTGCATCGGCGACTGCGGAGCGGCTGCGGGTTCCATCCAGTTCGCATGGGCCGAGCAAGCCTTCCGGCGCGGCTATGCGCCCGGGCCTTCCGCGGTGCTCTACGGCAGTTCGACGTTTGGTAGCCGCGCAGCGGCGATCGTTACCGCATAGGGTCGAGAGAGATGACCAAGAACGTCTTCGCGGAAAAATGGGAGATTGCCGGAAACAACGGCATGAACAAGTCGATCGCGCGGTTTCCGGATGTCTGCCTGTCGCCGCCATCGCCACCGGCCGGGCCCATCCCAGTTCCCTACCCGGACACGTCGTTCTCCAACAATCTGAAGGAAGGTTCCGAGACTGTGCTGATCGGCGGCAAGCCCGCAGCGCTGGCCCAGAAATCCTACTACAAGGAGCCGATGCTCGGAAACGAGGCCGCCACCCGCACGTTCGGATCTTCGGTCGTGACCCACCAGATCACCGGCAAAACCTACTTTCAGGCCTGGTGCATGTCGGTGAAGTTCGAGGGCAAGAACGTCTGCCGGCATTTTGACATCACAACGAGCAACCATGCGTCCTATGTTGGCGCGACGCCGCCGGCGCCGGCGCTCGAGACGCTGAATGCAAAGGCTGCCAAGGCGGCCGCGAAGGCGGGGAACTGCCCGTGCTGCGGTGGCCCGCTGCACGAATGGCAGAAGGATCCTTCCGGCAAGGCCTATCCCGTGGTCAAGGAAAAGACGTTCTGGACCAACAAGATTAAGAAAATGAGAACTGGGAACGCCGCGCAGATTGCTAATAAGGCTCTTTACGAAACCACGCTAAAGAGGATGTTGCAACTTAAAGCAAAGCATCGCCGACTGCGGAAAGCCGGCAAACCGGCTTGTCCCAATGTCCACAACAATGACAATCAGGGCTGCGCGATGTACTTCGACATTCCGAAGGGCGCGAGAACCTCTGGGGGGGTCAATACACCGGCGCAGGAAGCCAAGATCGCCTTTGAAGCGACCGGAGTGAAGGATGGCTGCATTCTTGCCTGGGAAACGGGGAAAGGCTCACCCATTAGAAGAGGGCCGAATGCTGTCGCCGGGAAGAAGTCCTACCATTCCTTGAATCACTTAACACCTCACATGGCCGGCGGATGCAACGAGCCATCAAACGTGTGTCCACAGGATATCATGGATACGGGTGAATGCCAGGAGATTGAGGACGCGCAGTCTATTCTTGAGAACGTAAACGACTGCATTCCATAAGGCTTGACAATGTCGAAACACATTCAAGTTCCAGAATCCACTCTCAAGACCCTTTCGATAGGATTTTATGTTCCTGGAGTCGATTTGCGTTCTTATGATCCATCCCGGTTGCTTGGAAGCGATGAAATCTGGGAACAGATAGCAGGCCTCTTTCTGGCTTGCGAGTTGGGCGACTTTTCCGCGTTGCGCCGCATTCCCGCGATCATGAAGGGCAGCGATGCCTATCTCGTCTGGCGAGCGGTCACCAATCTGGCTGGCTTGGCCGGTACCCTTGGCTTTGTGAAGGACATCTTCAAGCCCTTCGAGAAGGACGGCTCCGGATCGGAGTACTTCATGGCAACGGCGTTGGGCCTGACGCTAGACCCTGACGCGATCCGGATGCTGCTGACCCTACACAATGACGCATCGGACGAAGAGACCCGCTATCAGGTCGAGAGAGAGTTGTCGTATCTGCTCGAGGACACCAACGGACCCATAAGCAGGGGCGCCGACGAGTCCATCGAATCCGAGGATCGAGATACCGTTCACATCATCAATCGGGAGAAGTACTTTCCCAAGGTAGAGGACGCGTTGTCGCTGATGCTGGGCCAGCTTCCGGGTCCCAATACCCCCATCCTCGGTGGCAAGGTTTTCGACGTGGTCAAGCTCGCAAGGCAACTGCTCGAACGGGTGGGCGGCGCAGCGCCGGAAATAGGCCGCGTCCACCGGCACCGTCTCATCTTCGAGGCCGCCACCGGCGTGAACTGTGCCGCCTTCTTTGACAGCCCGGTCAAACTCAATTCGCTTCAGGCGACGGCAATACTGGAGACATTCCTCGATAGCGACGACGTCAGAAGATTTGTCCCGGGGCAGAGGTATTTTTTCGGCCATCCCATCGGCGCCTGATCCGACTGGAAATGAGAGTTGCAACGTCGTTTCAGTCGCGTAGGGCGCCGGCCGCTCTGCCCCATTCAGCAACCTTATCGGCGAGCGGCACCCGTACGATGCTGTCGCTGAAGTAG
Organism: Mesorhizobium sp. AA23; assembly: GCF_001672435.1. Lineage (NCBI taxonomy): Bacteria > Pseudomonadati > Pseudomonadota > Alphaproteobacteria > Hyphomicrobiales > Phyllobacteriaceae > Mesorhizobium > Mesorhizobium sp. AA23. Next base: position 185,345 of record NZ_LYTP01000028.1, on the reverse strand, counting down.
TCGATGAAGTCCGGGCCAACCTCTGCCACGTCCGCGGTAGACAGCTCATCCCAGGGAGCTTCTGGAAACAATTCCGCAAATGATGCGCCCGCTGCGATCGATACCGGCGGCTCGCGCATCCTCTCAACAAGCCAGCCAAGCCGGCCGCGATCGCCCAACATGCCGATGCTGCGAACCGCGATTGAGGCGGTCTGGGGCGACTGCATCAATCCGCCGAGCCATGCCCGAACTTCCGTTTCAGGCCCGCCCTTGATCGCGGCGCGGAGCGCTATCAGCCTGTCTTTCCCCGGCGTTTCAACCGCTGCCCTCAATACGTTTTGCGCCGCCCGGGCATGACCCAGTTCAACCAGCGACCATGCCGACCAGAATCGCGCACCTTCGTCGGAATCGTTGAGCGCAGCGTTCGCCTCGCCGGCAAGATCGGTTCGTTTTAGAACGCCCACCAGCTGTAAGCCCGCCGCACGAACGCGGGGATCCGGATCGCGGGCTAGCCGCGGCAGCAGGTTCTTTGGATCGACCGAATGAGCCAGACATGCAGAAACGCCGAGAAAGCGCTTGAAGGCGTCGGCATCGGTGATCCAGTCCCTCACATGCGGTCCGATTCGGTCGGCCGCATGCCACCGCAGCGCGCCGATGAACCCGTCCGGGCTCGGTGTCAGCTCGCGGGCATGCCCCACCGCTTCTGAAAGCCTGACTGGATCGTTGAACTCGATCGCGGTCCAGGCAAAGGCAAACAGTTCCCCACTGTCAGGATAGTCTTGCAGTTGCTGGTGCAAGCTCGGCCACGCGGCCTGCCCTGCGATGCGCAGTCCGTCCATGTTGGCTTCGATACGGTCGTCGATATCCTTAGCCGCCACCGCCGCGGGCGGCTCCTGCGCAAGAAGGCTCTCGCGCTGCACCCAAAGAAAGGCTACCAGTTCCGCGTGCTGCCTGACCACAAGGCTCGCGATGCGGGGGCGATGGAAGCTGTCGACGGGCGACATCAGTTCAGATTGATCGAGCCGCCACGGATATAATTCGGCCCGCTGGAGTGGCTGACCAAGTATGTACCGCGGATGACGATCTGCCCATCACTATCCATCACGATGGATGCCTTGCCGCAACGCAGTTCGAGCCGGTCATTGGCGACGATGCGTACACGCTTGCCATCGCTGATAACCTCGACGCCGGGCCTGCGCGCCGGCTCGACGATGCGACCGACGATCAGCGGCTTGCGCGGATCGCCCTCCTGGAAAAGCAATGCCACCGCCTTGCCGACCATATCGGAAGACAATTCGCTGAGGCTGCGCGCAGGCTGCGCCGTTTCCTCGGGATTGCCGGCAAAGACCACGAGGGGTACGCCTTCTTCGCCGAACCCCATGAAAACTCCGATCACAACGCCATCGATCGTGCTCTTGACCCTGCCCATCACGTCCCTCAATTCTCGTTGATCTTCGAGCCTTTGATGATGACATCGCTCGACGCCTTGACGTTGATTTTCCCTGAACCCGTCACCGTGATGTCCTTGCCGTCGATGATGATGGTACCGTCCTTCTTCATCACGATCTTGGAGCTGCCGCACTTAAGGGTAATGTCGTCGGCTGCTTCCACTGAAAGGCTCTTACCGACCTTGATGCCGGTATTCTCCTTCACGTCGGTAAGGCTGCCCTTCGCTACCTTCAGGATGTAACCGCCGCCGACGTCGGTGCTGTCGTTCGACTTGATGTTGGCAGCGCGTGAGGCGCCTACGTCGGTCGCCTGTGACGCGGCGATCGCAACCGTCTGTCCGGCGCCGATGCTGATGTTCTGTCCCGCGCCTATGGTCCAGGTATCGCTTGCCCCGATGCTGTGGGTCTGGCTGATGCCTACGGTGACAGCCCGCGTCGCTCCGATCGTGTTGATCTGTGCCGCGCCGACAGTCCGTGTCTCAGCCGCCCCAACCGTATCGACACGCGCCGCACCCACCGTCACCGTCTGCACCAGCCCCACCGTCTGCGAGTGGTTGGCGTCGATATTCTCCGTCGAATTCGCAACAATGTGGATGGTCTCATTCGCATGGACCGTCAGCGAGCGGTTCGCGCCCACCGTTTCGGTATCGTTCGACCCGATATTCGTCGTCTGGTCGACGCCGATCTTGACCGTCTTGTTGTTGCCGACGTCCTCGTCGAGGTTGTGGCCGACGGAGTGCTTGGCGTCGTGGTCGATGCGGTCGGACTGGTCGTGCTGGACCAGCTTGTTGCGGTCGTGCTTGATCAGCAGATGGTGGTCTTTCTGCGCCTGGAAATTGACCAGCTCGGAGCCCGCCTTGTCCTCGAACATCAGCTCGTTGTAACCGCCGCCGCCTTTCGAGGAGTTCGACTTCCAGCCCGACTGCGTCGCATTGCCCGGCAGCCCGTACGGCGGCATCTGCGACGCGTTGTAGACCCGGCCAGTGATGATCGGCAGGTCCGGGTCGCCTTCGATGAAGTCGACGATCACCTCCTGGCCGATGCGCGGAATCTGGATAAAACCCCAGCCGCTGCCGGCCCAGGTTTGCGACACGCGCACGAAGCAGGAAGAGTTCTGGTCCTTCTTGCCGAGGCGGTCCCAGTGGAACTGCACCTTCACGCGCGCATATTTGTCGGTGAAGATTTCTTCGCCCGAAGGGCCGACCACCGTCGCCGTCTGCGGACCGCGCATGATCGGCCGCGGCGTGATGCGCGGCGGCCGGTAGGGCAATTTGGTGGGCGCCACGCCGAGCACCACCTTGAAATTCTCGCTATGGGCCTCGTTCTGGGTCCGGTAGCCCGGATCGAACAGCCGGTACTCGGCGCTGATCACCAGATAGTCCTGGTTCTGGTCGTCGCGCGGAAAGCTTTCCAGCTTGAACTTGCAGCCAGAGAAGAGGCCGCGCACGGTGCCCACCGCCGTGCTGCGCTGGTGCACGGCCTGAAGCTCCTCGCGGCGAATTCCCGCAATCGTGTCGCCTCGCCCGACATCGAGATGCGCGCCGGGCTGGCGATAGTTTTCGCCCGCGGCCTCCTTGTGGCTGAACGGCTGGGCGGACTTCGCCATCAAATCCGCGCCGGGCTTCTCGAAATCAAAGTCGGTGTGGGCATAGGCCCCCGGCCGCACCGCGCTGCCTGGAATCCATTCGGTGATGTATTCGACGTCGCGCCGCGAGCCCTGGCCCTCGAAATTGTAGAGCACCTTCTCGTAGCCGGGTGCCGGCTTCAGCTTGCTCATCGCGTCGCAGAGCACCAGGGTATGCTTGCCCTCGTCATGTTCGAAGAAATAGAAGATGCCCTCGTGCTCAAGCAGCCGCTGCACGAAATCCAGATCGCTTTCGTCATACTGGACGCAATATTCGCGCTGCGGATAAGACCCTTGCAGCCGCTTCTCGAATTTCGCGATGCCGTATTTCGAGAAGATTTTCTCGACGATCTCGACCGCCGTCATATTCTGAAAGATGCGGCAATCGGTGGTGTTGCCGAGGAACCAGAGCCATGGCCTGACCATCGCCTCATAAAAAGCGATCCTGTCCTCGATGCGGATGAGCTTGAATTCCGACACAAGACCGCTGAACCAGCGTTTCGGATCGGATTCGCCCTCAACCGAAACGACGCCGCCCAGCATCTTCAGCGGATCGACGTCATGGCTCTTGGAGACGAAGCCGATCGTATAGGCGAAACAACGGCTGATCTCGTCGCGCCCGACGAGATGGGTGAAGGTCAGCACATCGCCGCCAACGGGCGTCTGCACAACCGTGGCGCGTTCGTTCGGCATGGGTCGTGCCCCTCCTGGACGCGGCCGCCAGTATGATGGATTGAAGCCCCCGCTATGTTAACCGCATCACGTTCGGGAACTTTTCGCACCCACCGCACCGGACCGTTTTCAGCCTAGCACATGTTTGGTGGCGGCCAAACAACAGCTGTGGCTAAACCCGCCAAGCGCCGGTGTGAAACGCTCCTCTCCCGCCGCGCTCGCAAGCTGCTAGACTGCCAGAGCAATTCCCGGAACACCGCATAGCGATTTTCCGTTCGGAGTTGCGTGAAGAATAAGCATTTGTTGACCAAGTTCGGCGACGCTTCCGGATGTTCATCTCGCTCCAGATCAGCAATGTCGACAGGCTGCCATCCGGCGCCGCCGCGAGCTACGCCGCCCGCGACCGCAGTTTCGAGATCGGGCGCGAGAATTGCGACTGGACGCTTTCCGATCCGGACAAGATCATTTCGGGCCGGCATTGCGAAGTCCGCTTCCAGGCGGGCGGCTTCTGGCTTTACGACATCTCGCGCAACGGCACTTTCGTCAACGGCTCCAGCCAGCGCATGGCCGGTCCGCACCGGCTGGCGCATGGCGATCGGATGCTGATCGGCCGCTATGTCGTCGCGGTATCAATTGACGAGGAAGGCGCCGCCGCCGCCCATCCGCGAACCCGGCCCGCGTCGACGCAACGCGAGCTGCCGCCATCGACGGGCAGACCGCTGGAGCTCGGCAAAGAGCCCTTCTTCAGTCGGACGGAACAGCGGCCCGGGACGGGAGCGGCGTCGACATCTTCGGCGCTGCGGCCGCCCCCAGCGCCGGCGAAGCCGGGTAGCCAGCCGGCGGGAACCGATATGCTGCTGCAGGATATCGCGAAGGCGGCCGGCATTTCGCCCGACCTGCTTCAAGCGCGCGATCCGCATGAGGTGGCCGCCGAGATCGGTACCGTGCTGAGGACCACCATCGAGCAACTGTCGCTGCTGCTCAAGGCGCGCGCGGCGGCCAAGGTGCTGGCCAAGAACGCTAACCGCACGATGATCGGCGCCGAAAACAACAACCCGCTGAAATTCGTTCCCGGCACCGACGACATACTGGAGATCATGTTCGCCAAACGCCGGACCGGCTATCTCGACGCCGCGCACAGCGTCGAGGACGCCTTCCGGGACCTCAAGACGCATGAATTGGCAACTTACGCCGCCATGCAGGCAGCGCTTTCCAGGCTGCTCGACGACCTGTCGCCGGAGGCCATCGCCAGGAAGCTGCCGCCGGCCTCCTTCTCATCCAAGAAGAGCCAGGCGTGGGATGCCCTCGTCGCCACCTGGCGGACGATGGAGGAGAAGCATGAAAACGGCATGCTCGACGTCTTCCTGGCCTATTTCAGCGAAGCCTACGCCAAGGCCAGCAAGCAGAAGTAGTAGACCGGGGCTATGTGACGGGTCTCACAGAAGAAAGCGCTGCTTCGAGCATCCTGCTTTCCGATTTCAATCAGCTGCCTGTACGGTTAGGATAACGTACGGAAGCTTGCCTGGCGGGCAAAGCGGCGTGGCTTGGGGCGTGTGCAGCAATGTCATGTTTCGGCGAGATGAGCCTTTCCATCCGGCCCGCCCCCAAAGCTCGGCATGAAAAGCCGGCAGCCGACCTCATTCCCCGTCAAGGAAATGTTCGCCGCGCCACGACGGTGGATCGACGATGAGTTCGAAGGACGATCCCTCCCGGCCGGCGGACAAGACCGTCATCCGAGCGCCACGGCCTAGACAACGCTCGCCCGCGGCTCCCGCGAGTTCCTCGTCGGCTGGCGCTGAGCCCGCTGCGACACCCGCCAGGGAATCGACGGTTTTCGACCCCGGCGTCGGCCGGCGGATGCCGACAGGCTGGTCCTCCGGAACCGTGGTCGTTCAAAACCCGGTTCCCGGGGCTGCCGCTGCAGCGGCGGCGCCCGCGTTGCAACAGGAAATCCTGCTCAACGCCGCGGATGGCGTGAAATACGCCGCGGCAAATCCAATCCTCGCGGCCGCGGCGCCCTTGCTGATGCTGTTCAGCCAGTTGCGGCTGATGCCGGTCGAGCGGCAGGCGGCCCCTTTGGCAGAGCACATCACCGAAGCGATCGAGACATTCGAGAGGGAGATGGCGAAAGCCGGCATCGCCGAGGAAGACGCGCGGATTGCTAAATTTGCTCTATGCGAGACCGCCGACGATCTGGTCGGCAACCTGCCCTGGCCGAAGGACGAGGGCTGGATCGGGCACAGCCTGGTGGCGCGGTTCTTCCACACGAAGCCCACCGGGGGAGCCGGTTTCTACGAAGCGCTGAACAATATCCTGGCCCGGCCGGAGGGTCATCACGACCTCCTCGAACTGATGCATGCCTGCCTGTCGCTCGGGTTCGAGGGCCAGTATCGTGGGAGGGTCGGCGAACGGGACGCGCTCGAACGCGTCCGGCGCGACGTCTACGACACGATCCGCTATTTTCAACCGCGCGCCGGGGACGACATCTCGCCCCATTGGCAAGGCATGGCGGCGGCGCTGTCAAAGCCCCGGGCGCGGTTGCCGCTATGGGCGGTCGCGGCCGCCGCGGCGACGCTGGTGACGGCGGCCTTCTTCGGGCTACGGATCCTGATCACCGACGAGGGCGACGCAACAGCCGTCGAATTGCTGGCGCTCAATCCCTCGACGCCGGTCACCATCGAGCGCGCGAGCGTCGCTCCGGTTGCCGAGCCGGCTGTAGCCGCTCCGCCGGAAGCCACCCCGCCGCCGCCTGCCGTTCCCACCGTAACCCAGATCGACCGCATACGCGCCGCGCTCGCCAGCGAAATCGCCGGCGGCGGGCTGACGGTCGGCACCAAGGGCAACTTCATCGTGGTCGAAATCAGCAACCAGCTCTTGTTCACGCCCGGGCAAGCCGAGCTGAAGCCGGAGTTCCAGCCCATCGCCGCGGACATCGCCACGGCTCTCGATGCCGAGCCCGGACCAATATGGATCGTCGGCCACACCGACAATGTGAAGCCGAAGAAGTCGAGCCAGTTCAAATCGAACTTCGATCTTTCCGTCGCGCGCGCCAAAGCCGTCCAGTCAATGGTGGCAAACGAGCTCAAAGACCCATCGCGGGTCGCGGTCGACGGCAAGGGCGAGGACGAACCGATCGCCGACAATGCGACGGCGGACGGCCGCGCCAAAAACCGCCGCGTCGACGTGATGATCCCGAAGGAGGAGACGTTGTGAGCGCGCGCGGCGGGGAGCGGCACTGATGCGCTGGGTGCTGCGGCTGTTCAGCCTGCTCGCGCTTGCCGGCTTCTCGGCTGCGGTCTGGTATGCCGGGCCGCTGATCCGGTATGCCGATACACGTCCGCTCGGACCGGTCTGGCTCCGGACAACGATCATCGGCGTGGCCGTCGCGCTGCTCGCAATCTTCTACGGCATCCGCTTCTGGCAAGCGCGCAAGGCGCAGAAGGCGATTGAGACGGGCATCGTTCGCAGCGGCGACCGCAACGACGATTCAGGGGTGCTCGAAGCGCGTATGAGCGAGGCCATCGCGACCCTGAAGCAGTCGAGCGGCAGGCGCAACTTCCTCTATGAGATCCCCTGGTACATCATCATCGGCCCGCCGGGCGCCGGCAAGACGACGGCGCTGGTCAATTCGGGGCTGAAATTTCCGCTTGCCCGCTCCGGCAATGCCCAGCCGCTGGCCGGGGTCGGCGGCACGCGGTCCTGCGACTGGTGGTTCACCGAGGATGCCGTGCTGATCGATACGGCCGGCCGCTACACGACGCAGGATTCGGATGCCGAGCGCGACAAGGCGAGCTGGCTCGGCTTCCTTGGACTGCTCAAGAAGTACCGCACCCGGCAGCCGATCAACGGCGTGATCCTCGCCATCAGCGTCGCCGATCTGATCGGCTTCGACGACCAGCAGCTCGATGCGCATGTCACCGAGATACGAAGCCGGCTGCGGGAGTTGCACGAGACGCTGAAGATCCAGTTCCCGGTCTACCTGCTCTTCACCAAGGCGGACCTCGTTGCCGGCTTCATGGACTATTTCGGCGATTTCGATGAAGTCCGCCGGCGCAAGGTCTGGGGTGCGACGTTCCAGACCACCGACCGCAACAGGAACATGGTCAGCGAAACCTCGGCCGAGTTCGACGCGCTGGCCAGGCAGCTTGCGGACGAGATCGCCGACCGCCTGCAGGACGAGGCCGATCCGGTGGCGCGCATCGCGATCTTCGGCTTCCCGGCCCAGTTCGCCGCGCTGCGAACCCGCGTCGTGTGGTTCGTCACCAGCCTTTTCGATGCCTCGCGGGCCCAGGTGAATGTCAGCCTGCGCGGCCTCTATTTCTCGTCGGGCACGCAGGAAGGAACACCGATCGACCAAGTGCTGGGCGCGATCGGCCGCAATTTCGGCAGCGCTTCGCAGGCGCATCTTTCCGGTACCGGCAAGAGCTTCTTCCTGCATGATCTTCTGGCGAAGGTGATCTTCCCCGAGGCCGGCTGGGTCTCGTTCGACAGGACAGCGGAGCGGCGCGCCAGGCTCGCCAGATTTGGCAGCCTCGCCGCGATCGCATTGGCGGCTTTTGCAGCGCTCGGCGTGCTGGGCCTCAGCTACTTTGCCAACGAGTCGCTGATCGGCTCCACTAGACAGGCCATGGCGCAGTATCGGGACGGCGCGGATTCGCTGCTCAGGAGCACGACAGTTACCGATGTCGACCTCGAAAACGTCATCGGCCCGCTCGATCAACTGCGCAATCTGCCGGCGGGATATGAGACCGCCGGCCAAACGAAGCCGATCGAGGAGAGTTTCGGGCTCAACCAGCGGGAGAGGCTTCTGTCGGCGTCCAAATCCGCCTATCGGCAGGCGCTGGAGCGTAGCTTCCGCTCGCGTCTGCTGGTTCAGGCGGAGCGCACGATCCAGGCCAAGATGGCCGACCCGATCGCGCTCTACGAACCGTTGAAGATCTATCTGATGCTGGGCGGCAAGGCGCCCAAGGTCGACGACGAGCTGATCGTCTCCTGGATGAAGCAGGATTGGGAGGAAAACCGCTACCCCGGCGAGAACAACCGCGAAGGCCGCGCGCAGCTCGAAAAGCATCTGCGCGCCATGCTGGCGCTCGACGATGCCTACGACCCGGTGTTCGAGCTCAACCAGCCGCTGGTCGAGGCCGCGCAACGCTCGCTCGGACGCATGAGCCTTGCCGACCGCGCGTCGGCGCTGATCAGATCGGCGGTCTATGCGGCAAGGCTCCAGGATTTTTCCGTTGCCGCCAAAGCCGGTCCGGAGGCGCAGCTGCTGTTCGAACGCATGGACGGCGCAGAGCTCGCCGACCTTGGCGTTCCCGGCCTCTACACCAAGGCGGGGTTCAACGGTTTCTACCTGCCGCAGCTCTCGCGCATCGCGCAAATGCTGGTCGATGACCAGTGGGTTCTCGGCGGCGGCGGCGAGCAGGGCGGCATCGATCAGGACCTGCCCAGGCTCGGCCCCGAACTCATCGATCGCTACGGCAAGGAGTTCGCCTCCGCCTGGAACGGCGCGCTCGATCAATTGAAATTCAAGGCGATGCTGAAGGACAAGCCGCAATATATCACGCTCTCCGCCGCCGCCTCGCCGGACTCGCCGCTGGACCGGCTGTTCACGGCCATTGCCGATGAAACCGCCCTGACAAAAGACGGCGCCGCCTTCGCAGGCGACACCGGAACGGCGCAGCAGGACCCGGTCGTTATGGCCAAGGGTCTCGCCCGCATCGGTCTGCAGATCGCCGGCGGCAAGTCGCAGAGCCGCGCCGGGGCAAGCTCGTCCGCCACGCAGAATGCCGGCGCCACCGTCGAGGCGCAGTTCAGGCCGTTCCAAGCGCTGGTGAGCGGCTCCAGCGGTCGCCGCCCGCTCGATGCGCTGACGCAAAACTTCCACGACATCTACCAGAGCGTGAAGCTGGCAGCGGATGTCCCCGCGCAGACGGAGCGCGTCAACGCGAACCTGAAGCTGCAGATTTCGACGATGCGCGCCAATGCCTCGCGCCTGCCCAAGCAGCTCGCGCGCATGGTCGACGCGGCGGCGGACGAGTTCGAAGGCAATGTCGCCGAGACTTCGGTAGCCAACCTCAACCAGATGCTCGACGAGACGGTCACGCGCCCCTGCGAGGAAGCCGTCAACGGCCACTATCCCTTTGCCGGCGACGGCAGCGAGGAAATCTCTCTTGCCGATTTCGCCAAGCTGTTCGCACCGGGCGGCCTGATGGACCGGTTCTTTGCGCAGAACCTGGCGCCGCTGATCGACATGACAGGCCAGGACTGGACCTGGAAGCAGGAGGCCCGCTCCAGCCGCGACCTCGCCAAATCGACCTTGAAGGCGTTCCAGTCGGCGGCGGAAATCCGCAGCGCCTTCTTCCCCTCCGGCGGTTCGGCGCCGTCGGTCTCGATCACCTTCACGCCCTCCTCGCTGAACAGCGAGGTAGATAGCGCGGTGCTCAACATAGATGGGCAGACGGTGCAAAGCACGCAGGCCGGCAATGCGCCGAGCACGGTGACATGGCCGGGCGGCGGCGCTTCCGGATCCGCGAGCCTCAGCCTGACGCCGGAGATGCCCGGCCGCGAGTCCGCCCTCAAATTCGAAGGGCCATGGGCTCTGAAGCGCCTGCTGGACAAGGGGAGCGTCACCACCAACGGCGCCGGTGCCGAGGCGCGCTTCGTGATCGGCGGACGCGACGTCGCCTACAAGATGGAGAGCGGCTCTGGCGCCAATCCCTTCCTGCTCCCGGCGCTGTCCGGGTTCAGCTGTCCGAAGGCATTCTGAGATGGCGCCGTCATGGTCGATCGGATCGTTCCCGAGCAGCACCGTCTCTCGCCTTCATTTTGATACTCTAAAGTATGCGCTTGTGGCAAACTGGCCTGGGCACGCGGCCCATCGTTCGTCACAGAGGACGCTCGCGAAGCGCTTGGTGGCAAATTGAGCACTGTCGCCCTTTCCATTGAGAGTTTCGGCGTCAGCCACAAAGGCTGTGTGCGCGACCACAACGAAGACAACTATCTGGTCGAGCAACAAGCCGGCCTTTGGGTGGTGGCCGACGGAATGGGCGGCCATGAGGCCGGCGAGGTCGCTTCGGCCAGCATCGTCGACCACCTGGCGACGATCGGCATTGCGAGCTCGGCGCCGGACCTTCGCGCCCGTTTCGAGGACCGGCTGAGCCGCGCCAATGCCGAGATCCGCAACATATCGCGTTCGCGCGGCATCACCATCGGCTCCACCTTCGCCGCCCTGCTCGCCATGGAGGGGCGGTTCGCGGGCCTGTGGGCCGGCGACAGCCGCATCTATCTGGTACGCGGCGGCGCTATCTCGCAGATTTCCAGGGATCATACCGAAGTCCAGGAGCTGCTAGACCGGGGCATGATCAGCGCGGAGGAAGCGCTCACCTGGCCGCGCCGCAATGTGATCACCCACGCCGTCGGGGTCAGCGACGAACTCGAGATCGATTTTCAGCAAGGCGAGTTGATGCCGGGGGATATCTTCGTATTGAGCACCGACGGGCTCACCGCGCATGTCAGCGACGCGGAGATCGAAGCGGCGGTGAAGTCCGCGCCGCCGCAAGCCGCGTGCGAGAAGCTGCTGGAGACGGTGCTGGCGCGCGGCGGAACGGACAATGTCACCATCGTGCTGGTCAGGATCGGCGACGGACGCAACGGACCGCTCGATGCGGATCGGTCCAGGGGCTGAGACACATGAGCGACGACGACAGGACGCGGATTTCGCCGAACCTCGCAAATACCGGCGTCGGCACGCAGCTCAGCGGCATTTACGAGCTTGACGAGCGCATCGCATCCGGCGGCATGGGCGAAGTCTATCGCGGCCACAATATCCAGACCGGCGACCATGTCGCGATCAAGATCGTGCTGCCCGAGTTCGCGCGCGACCAAACCATCCTGTCGCTGTTCCGCAAGGAAGCCTCGATCCTCAACCATTTGTCGCATGACGCGGTGGTGCGATACCACGTCTTCACCATCGATCCGGGCATCGGCCGCCCCTACCTGGCGATGGAGTTCGTCGACGGCCAGTCGCTGTTCGATGTCATGCGGCGCGGCCCGATGGCGCCGCCGGACGTGCGTCGGCTTTGCCATCGCCTCGCCTCGGGCCTGAGCGCCGTCCATCAGGCCGGCGCGGTCCACCGCGACCTTTCGCCCGACAACATTATCCTGCCGGGCGGCCGGGTCGAGCGCGCCAAGATCATCGACTTCGGCATCGCGCGCTCGGCGAATGTCGGCGGCGAGACGCTGATCGGCGGCAAATTCGCCGGCAAATACAATTACGTCTCGCCCGAACAGCTCGGCCTTTATGGCGGCGAGGTCAGCGAGCAATCCGATATCTACAGCCTCGGCCTGGTGCTGGCCGCCGCGCTGCGCGGGAAGCCGCTCGACATGAGCGGCTCGCAATATGAGGTCATCGAGAAGCGCCGCACCGTGCCGGACTTGTCGGACATCGATCCCGATTTCCGCGAACTCATCGAAGCGATGTTGCAGCCGGATCCTCAAGACCGGCCCGCCAGCATGGCCGAGATCGCCAGGGCAACGCGTGACGACGATCTCGACGCGACCTTGCCGCCGCCCGGATCGTTTGCTCCGCGGGAACGATCCGGCTTGCCGCGCGCCGGCTGGACGGCCTTGCCAAACACCAGTCCCCCGGCTTCTGCTGTTCCCGACGAACCGCGTTTCGTTCCGCATGTGCGGCCTGCGCACCTGTCGCAACCGAGGCCGGCGCCGGCGGCGGCTCCGGCCAGTGCGTCAAGCCGACCTGCGGAGCGAAAGCCCTCGCGGATCCCGGCCATAACGGGCGGCGTCGCGGTTCTGGCAGTCCTGGCGGCGGCCGGCGTCTATTTCAGCGGCGCGTTGGTCACTCCGCCCGCCGTTGAAAAGCCTGGGCCTCTTACGCCGAAGCCGGCGGCAAAACCCGTCGCGGAAGCGCCCCAGCCGGTAGCGGAGGCACCGACGCCTCAGCCAGAAGCACCGCAACCTCGGCCGCAAGCGCCGGCCGAACCGCAGCCGGAAGAACCGAAGGCGGACAGCTCAGCCACCGTTGAGCCGGCAAAGCCTGCCGCTCCGGCTCTGCCGCAACCGCAAGACACGACACAACCCGTCCAGAAGCAGGCCGAGACTGAGCAGAAGCCGACACAGCCTGCCCTATCGGCTGCGCCGCAACCGCAGGACAAGACCGCCCAGAAACAGGCGCAAGTAGAGACCGGACAGAAATCCGAGCCGACACCGCCTGCCCCTTCAGAGAGCTTGGCCAAAAACAACCAGGCGAAAGCCTCGCAGCCGGCGGAGGCCGAACCGGCTCAGCCGTCGGTCGAGAACTTGCCGGCACCCCTGCCGAAAGCAGCGGAAAACCAAAAGCCGTCGAGCCCGACGGCGGAAGCTGCTGCGGCGCCGGAAGCAAAACCGCCGGCGACGAAACCGAGCGCATCCGACCTCGTCGACGCTCTGTCCAAATTGTCGAAGTCGAAGACGCCGGCGCCGCAAGTTACGGAAAACCAAAATCAGGCGCCGGCTTCGACTGCGCGCCAGCCGGCAGCGCCCGAAGCGGCTACTCAGCCGGCAAGGCCGAAAGTCTCGACCACACAACCGGCACCACTGCCGCAGCCACCGCCGGCCAACAAGCCATCTCAAAATACCGACGTCGCAATCAATCTGCCAAAGCCCCAGGTTCCGCCGCCGGCAAACAAACCCGACGCGTTGGCTCAGCGCGCCTCTTGGGTGCGCGACTTCAGCGGCGGCAATTGCTTCTACGCGACCCTGACATCGGCAACGGGCACATCCGCGGCGATCGAGGGATTCGGAACGGCCGTGCAGCCTTTCGAGCAACTGCTCGGCGCGTTCCAGTCCAGGTTCAACGTCGAGCCGGACATCAGCGTGCGCCTGATTACCCCATCACAATGCGGCGTACCCACCTTCCTGCACCTTCTCGACCGAAGCGAAGCTGAACGACCGCAGCTCGTGCTCGACCGGACATCGGTGCCCGACGGATCACCGATCAGCGGCACGCTGGTGACGCGCGGGGGGCTCATCTCCAGCGTGTTGCTGATCAACCACAATGGCACCGCCTTCAACCTCGACAGCCGCATGGTCGCGCAGCCGGACAGGGCGACCTTCAAGATCGCCATCGATCTCGCCGCTGACGACAAGGCGGCCGGCAAGACTTTGCCTCAGGTCATCCTGGTGATCACCGGGCCACGGGACGTCCAGGCCGCGATGTTCGCGGGCCCGACCCCCGCCTCGGAAGTGCTGCCCCGGATCCTTAAGGAGATCCAGGCGGACGATTCCGGATTTTCGGCCACCGCCAAGTATTTCCGGCTTGGCGGATAGCGCGGACGCCGATGGTTCTCTGCCGCCTGCTCTCTTCCACCCTGTCCCAGTCACGCAAGGAGCGCGGACCGATCCGGCCTGTTGCTGATCGCATCGGCCGCATGAAGCTTGCTGCGCTTGCCGGCACGGCGTTGCTCTCCGTGCTATCCGTCAACAAGGCACATGCCGAATTCACCGTCTGCAACCAGACGCTCGACGTCGTCAACCTCGCCGTCGGACAGAAGGTCGACGATGCCGACCAGACCGACGGTTGGTGGACGATCGGCGCCAACCAGTGCGTCAACGTCATCCGCGAGGAGCTGACCAACCGCTACATCTACATCTACGCCACGGACGTCTTCGGCCATGCGATCCTCACCGGATCGATCGAGATGTGCATCGACCGGCGCCGCTTCTCGATCCGCGGCATCGACGAATGCTGGCAGCGCGGCCATATCGCGGCGCGGTTCGTCGAGGTCGACACGCAGGAGCAGGTGCGCTGGACCTATTTCCTGAGCGGGAACGGTCCGTGACGCACAGCATCGACACGAGCTTCAAACTGAAGAAGCAGGCGCGCTTGGCCGAGCGCCGCCGCAAGCTGTGGCGCTGGATTCTTTCCGGCGTTGCGGCACTCGTCCTCGTCTCGGCAGCCACGGGTTTCTACCTCACACGCGATTACTGGTCCTTCGGCGACGAGGACGAGGAACTGCATCCGGTCGAGGGGATGAAAGACGTGCCGCCCGACGCTTCGGTCTATGTGCCGGCCATCATCGACCTCGCCGGCGATCCGATGTGGATCACGCTGGCGCCCGATGCCGACACGGCCAAGGGCAAGACCGTCGCGCGCCCGGCCGAGCTCGACAGTTCCGGCGCCTCGCCGCAGATCGAAATCCTGTCCGATGTAATGTTGAGCGCCAGCGAAAAATTCATGACGACGATCCCCTCGACGCAGGAGGATTTCGCCTTCTTCCAGGCGCAGCGGCAGACCGTGCCGAAATCTCCTGCAACGGCGCCGCAGGATCGGCAAGCCGCCCCCCTCGCTCCGGGCGCAGCCGACGACCAGCAAGGCGATCTTGAGAACGACCTTCAGGCCGCACCCGACGAGAGCGAAGCTCCTGCCAGTTCAGCGCCCAAGGCGGATGCCGATGATCCGGAAGCGGGCTGGGGCGAGACCGTCGACCAGGGCGAGGCCGCCCTTCCCGCTTTCAAGAAGACCCAGATCGAGAACAACACGACCGTTGCGACCGTCAGCAGCGAATACCAGCGCTTCGAGGCGACCGAGGACACATTCGTAAAAATCCTCAACGACCGCAGCCTGGACAGCGTCGTCGCCGATGCGCATTTCTCCGGCGACGACGCGAAGCTGGCGGGCGAAGCGCTGAAGACGCTGTTCAACCGTGACGGGCTGGGGGCGGGCTTTGTCGTGGCGATGCGCGGATTCAGGCCGAACCGCGAGACCACCACCATGTCGCTTATGCAGGTCTCGATCTACGCCAGGAATGTCTATGTCGGCACGCTGACGAGCAATGCTGCGGGCGCGTTCGTGTCGGGCGTCGACCCATGGGTGCGGGAGGACCTTTTCAACTATTCAGGCGCATCCGACGAAGGCGGGCCCAAGCGCCAATATCGCCTGCTCGATGCGATATATTCGACGGCCGCCCGCAACAAGGTTCCGACCAGCGTGATCGGAGAGGCCATCATGTATCTGTCGCGAGGACAGGATCTCGACGCCTTCGCCAGCGAGGACCAGCGGCTGGTGCTGATCTACTCGCAGACGCCGCGCGGCCAGGGCGAAATCTCAGGACGGGTCCTCTATGTCGGCGTTCAGGGCACGGAGAAGACGCTCGACTGTTTCGTCTTCCAGCAGAGCGATGGCCAGTATGCGTGCGTGACGGGCAATGACGAGGTTCGCTCGCTCAACGTCACCAACGGCATGGTGACGCCGGTGAGCGGGGTGATGACCTCGACGTTCGGCCCGCGCAAACACCCGATCCTGGGCACCGTTCGCATTCATAAAGGCGTCGACTGGGCCGCTCCGGTCGGCACGCCGATCATAGCCGCCTTCGACGGCGAAATCACCTTCCAGGGCGATGGCGGCAGCTATGGCAATCTGGTGAAGATTGCACATGCCAACGGGCGCGAGACGCGCTACGCGCATATGCAGAAATTCGCCATCGCGAGCGGCGTCGGCACCAAAGTGAAGGCCGGCGACGTCATCGGCTATATCGGCACCACCGGACTTTCGACCGGCCCGCACCTGCATTTCGAGCTCTACCAGAGCGGCCAGGCGATCGATCCGCTGGGTACGGTCACCACGGTCGCCACCTATGCGTCCGGCGGCGCCGGCGGCGGCTACGGCGATGCTGCCGTCGAGACGCTGACCGACCGCATCGTCCATGTCGAAAGCGGCGGCAAAGCGCGAGCCAAGAACCCGCTCTCCTCGGCGACCGGTGCCGGTCAGTTCATCACCAAGACCTGGATCCGGATGATGAACACCTATCGGCCCGATCTCGCCCGCTCGCTGTCGACCGCCGACCTGCTCGCGCTCCGCTACGACGCCACGCTGTCGCGCGAGATGGTGCGCAATCTGGCGCGCGAGGGCGAAGCCTATCTTCGCGCCCGCGGCCACCAGATCACCGCCGGGCGGCTCTATCTCTGCCATTTCCTGGGCATGGAAGGTGCTGCCCAGGTTCTGGCGGCGCCCGGCTCGGCGCAATTGAGCGCAGTGCTCGGCTCCGCCGTGATCCAGGCCAACCCTTTCCTTACCGGAAAGACCACCAGCTACGTCGTCGACTGGGCCGAGCGGAAAATGGGTCAGAAGGTGACCCGCTTGGCGTCGTCCGATCAGAACCAGCAGACGACCACGACCCAGGTCCGACAGACATCGCCGGAGTTCGAGAAATACAAGCAAGCCGTCACGGCCCTGATAAGCTCGATCCAGGCCACCCTTTGAGGCCCTGTCGCGCTACCGTCGGTCGCTGTTCGCAGCGTGAGTGATTCGTGCGGCTTATTCCGTCCTGATCCGCATCTCGACCCGGCGGTTGACCGGATCGTAGGGATCGGCGACGCGCGGGTGCGACTTGCCGAGACCAATAGCTTCGAGCCGGGTGGCCTGTACGCCGTTCGCGGTCAGGAATGCGGCAACCGATTTCGCCCTGCGCTGCGACAGGTCCTGATTGTAGCGATCCGAACCCGAAGCATCGGTGTGGCCTTCGACAACGAAGCTGAACGAACTCAGCCGGTTGTCTTTCAGCGCCTTGGCGAACTCGTCGAGCTCGGTGCGCGCGGTCTGGTCGAGCTGGGCCGAATCCAGCGCGAAATTGATCATCATGTCGAGCCCGGTTTTGGTGGGGGCCGCGGTCTGGTCGTTCTTGCTCTTGCACTCTTCTTCAGTGCCGACGCAAATGCCGCGCGTCGCGCCGAGATTGCCCGCGCCGGTGAAGAACTTCACGATGTCTTCGGATTTCTGAAGCGGATCAGCGGAAACGTGCGTCGAAAAAAGCACGGCCGCCAATGCAACGGCTGAACTGGCCCACCGCATGACCGTTACTCCCTGTTTGAGCGGATTTCGCTGCGGCGGATGATAGCAAATCTCGCGCCGATTGTCTGTGAACAAACACACGCTGCGTGCGCCCGTCATTTGCTAAAGCTAACGCTTGACCAGCGCCTCCGCCGGGGCTTCAGTATCCCTATTCTCCTAATAAGGGCGTGGCAGCCATGGCGAGGGGGCTCCAGTTCAGGACGGCGCGGGATCTCTTCAGCGCTTGCCCCGCCATCGCCCGGGACATGAAAGCGGTCCCGACAGACCAGCCCTCGATCGAGTTTTGCCGGGCGCTGCTCGCCGGGCGCGTGCCGGAGGAAGCAATCACCTTCTGCGCCTATCTGCTGCCCGAGCGGGCCGCGATCTGGTGGGCGCATGAGTGCCTGAGCAACCTTGCCGAGCTCCTCGGCGACAGGGACCTCGAATTGCTGGCGCTCGTCGGCGACTGGGTCGGCCAACCCGGCAATCCCGACCATCGTGAGGCGGTGGCCCAGGCCGTGGAGGTGCCGCCCGCGACGCCGGTTTCCTGGATCGCTTTGGCAGCAGGCTGCCGCGACGGCGACTCGGGCATCGATCAGGCGACAGCCGAATTTCCAACCGCCCATGCCGTCAGCGCGGGGATACTGGCAGGCCTTGCGCGGGTATCGCTCGCGGACCGGTTTGCCGTGCTTTCAGCCTTCGTCGAAATGGGCATCGAGATGGCGGAGATGGAGGCGCAGCAGCAACCGGCCGATGCTTACTAGCCAAGCCTGCTCAAACTAGCCAAGCCTGCTCGAATGTCGGCGATCACGTATAGCCGCCTTGCGCCCCTTGGGGTCAACCTCCCCAGCCGCCGCCACCACCACTATTGCCGCCGCTACCGCCTCCGCCCATCGCTGGAATAACTGGAGGCGGAGCTTCAGTTGTTACCTCCGCCGGTTCGATCGGCTTCTTCGCGGTGACCTTCTTCTGCTGGATCACCTTTGGCGTGGTCGTTGTCCGAACGACTTTTTGCTTCGTCGTCGGCTCCGGTTCGACCTGGGGCGTCACGGCGGTGCACCCCGCGACAGCCAGAACTCCAGTTAGGAATGTTGCTATGATTGCCAGTTTCGATGCCCTGCCCACCATTGCCTCCTTGTTGATCAGAACAAGTCCCGACGCGGATTGGCTTGCTCCCAGACCGCTCTGGCCGTCTTGACCAGTTGAACGTCCAACGAGCCTTCCGCCGAAATCTTTGATTTGAGTTCCCCACGCAGCTGTTTCAGGGCCGCCGTTTTCGCTTTAGCTCCGAACTTCGCCAGCGTGGCCTTGGCATCTGGAATTTCGTTGCGAACATCGAGCGCCGCCGCGAAAGCAAGGTAACGTACGGCGAGAGGCTGGTCCGCCTTGTTGCCCCGCTGCAGTTCCAGAGCCGCGCGATCATATGCGGCCGACTGATCACCGCGGTCGGTCGCTACCTCGAAAAGGCGTTGCGCCTCAGCAAGGTCCTGCTGCACACCGACACCGTCCCTGTACATACGCGCCAAGCTGCCGGGAGCGTAGGGTTGGCCGAGATCCATGGATTTCTGGAAGAGTTCGAGCGCGCTCTTGGGATCCTTCTCAACCCCAGTGCCGGCGAGATAATTTCGGCCGAGCAGGTTCATCGAATACATGTCCTGCCGTTCGACGCCCGCTTTGAGGAAGGCCACGGCGCGAGCCGGATCGGCAGGTACGCCGTTACGACCTTCCGTAAAAATCGCGGCGAGGTCGTTCATGGCATAGGTGTGCCCCATCGCCGCCGCTTTGAGCAGCAGGTCCAGGCCCTTGGTGGCATCACGATCGACGCCATAGCCGTTGAACAAAGCGCGACCCCACGAGGTCATTCCATACGGATCGCCCTTGTCGGACGCTGCGGCATAGAAGGTATTGGCCTGCTTGCGATTGACGGGCATTCCCGTTCCCGTGGCGTTGAGATAGCCAAGCTCGAACACCGCCCGGACATGCCCCATGTCGGCAGCCTCCTGGATCGCCTTCTTGGCCTCGTCGACCTTGCCGGCAACGAGCAGCGCACGCCCGAGCTGGTAGCGGAAGCGGGCGACGTCGGGATAGGCTTTCACCGCTGCCCGGCAGACATCCACGGCGTTGCTGCTGATTTCGTTCGGCAGCAGGCCGGGGACGACGCCCTGCAGGTCGAGAGGCTCGCCGGCCTCCCTGTCACAGGCGTCGACGCTTGGCGACAGTTTCATCGTCGCCGGCTTTGACGGCGTGTTGTCGGCCCTTATTTCGAAGCCGACGCTCAGCGGCTTGACGGCGCCGATCTGGGGTTCGTAGCGCAAGTGGTCGACTTCATCGGCCATCAGGCTTGAATCCGGAGACAAGGTCCGGTCCGGCAGCGACAGCGTTCCCGTTGCCGGATAGCTTGCAAGCTTCACGCTGACGGCGGGATCCTTGGTCGGGAAAACGAGCTTCAGCGGCACCGGGCCGACACCGACCGGGACGCTTACGTCACGGTTCTCGATCGCCTCGGCGGCGCCGGTGATGTGAATGCCGCGCTCCAGCACCTGCTGCTCCTGCTCGGCCTCGAGCGAAGCCATGAGCTGCTGCCCTTCGGCGGCGTTCCCGTTCTTGACCCGAAACACCAGGATACCTTGGGATTGACCGCCCCAATTGTCATGCGTGGCATAGGCCAGCATGTCGACCTCTTCCTGCGCGCCGGATCCTTTCGGCACGTCCAGCTTAAGGCGCGGCAGATCCTTGCCCGCAATCGGCTGTCCGATAGCGACAGGCTTGCCGTCCAGCGTCAGGCGTCCAAGCGCCGGCGGCCTTTCGATGCTGACGGTGACCGCGCCGCCGTCGACATCGACCGGCTCCGGAAGGTCAAGCGCCACCGGTCCGACGCCCGACGGCACGACCTTTTCCAGGACCGGCGGCAGCGCCGGTCGACTGGCGCGGCGCATCAGCACCACCTCGTCGATCAGCGACGAATTCTCCCAAGGAACCTGCTTGCCATCGGTGGCTTTGACCACGTCGCGGCGAACCGCCGCCATCACCGTGCGGATCTCCTGGTTGGGCGCCAGCGCCCGGCGCGAGAAGGCGGACGAGAACGGGCTGAGATCATCCGCTCCGTCATAGGCGACGGCTCCCGGCTCGGTGGCGAAGGCAATCAGCGTGTTCAGCGAGCTCTTCACCTGCGCAAGTCCGGTGCCGCCCGCGGCAATCAGCTGGTCGCGCAACCAATAGTCCTTGCGCGGGAACGGATTGTTGCGGCAGGCATCGAGGATGATCACCTGGATTTTCGATTTCGCCCGCAGCTGCTCCAGCACGTCGTCGAGCTTGATCGCCTGGACCTCGATGTCGGCCGCGGCCTTGAGCGAGGCATCGACCGGGATGAGGAAATTCTCGCCGCCGATCTGAAAACCGTGGCCCGAAAAGTAGACGACGGCGAGATCGGCACCGTCCGCCGCGGCGAGATAGTTGCGGAACTGCTCCTCGAACCGAAGCTTGGTGAGATCCTTGGCGACGAACACGTCGAAGCCGGCCAGGCGGAATGTGTTCGACACATCCTCGGCATCCTTGTCCGGGTTCTTGAGAGCCGGGATGTCGCGGTATTCGGAATTGCCGATCACAAAGGCGACCCTGCGCTCCGCATGAGCTTCGAAGGCCGTGAAGCTCACGAGAACCAGGGCTGCAAGGAACGCGCAGCATCGCAGCATGGCAAATCCTTAACTGCTATGACCTGTCGGCCACAGGAACGCAGCTTGCGGCGCCGAGGTCTGTTAAAGAGTTCACAATCTGCCGGGACCAGAGCAGACCGCATGCATAACGACAGCGGGCATGCGTCTCATCCAACCAAGTACTAAATTACTCCAGAGACCTATTCACCGCAATGACAAGACGCGTTGGATCGCCGGATTGCGTCGCGGCCATCCAACTTCCCGTTCAGGGCTGCCGGGCGTTTGCGCTGCCTATGCCAGCCGCGCGGCGTGCCACTTCAAATGATCGTCCATGAAGGTCGAGATGAAATTGTAGGAATGATCGTAGCCCTCCTGCATGCGCAGCGTCAGCGCGATGCCTGCCTTTTTGCACGCCTCTTCGAGCAGCCAGGGACGAAGACCATCCTGGAGGAAGCCGTCGGCGCTGCCCTGGTCGACGAGCAGTTCGCCGTAACGATGGCCGTCCTCGATGAGCAGCGTGGCGTCACAGGCGCGCCAGCTCTTTTCGTCTGATCCCAGATATTTTTCCAGCGCCGGCCGCGACCAGCCCGCCGTCGTCGGCTGCACGATCGGCGCGAAGGCCGAGCAGCTCCGGAAGCGCTCAGGGTTCTTTAGCGCGATGGTCAGCGCGCCGTGCCCGCCCATCGAATGGCCGAAGATCGACTGGCGCGACACGTCGACCGGGAAATTGGCGGCGACGAGCGCCGGCAATTCCTCAGTGACGTAGGAGTACATGCGATAGTTCTTCGCGTAGGGCGCTTGCGTGGCATCGACATAGAAGCCGGCGCCGCAACCGAACTGCCAATTGTCCTTCTCATCGGGAACGTCCGGACCGCGCGGGCTGGTGTCGGGGCAGACGACGACGAGTCCAAGCTCGGCCGCCAGGCGCCGGTATTCGCCCTTGTCCATGACATTGGCATGGGTGCAGGTGAGCCCCGAGAGATACCACAAAACCGGCAAAGGCCCGTCCTTCGCCTGGGGTGGCACGAAGACGGCAAAGGTCATGTCGCAAGCGCAGACTTCCGACGCGTGCGAATAGACGCCCTGGATGCCGCCGTGCGATTTGGACGTGGAAAGGACGTTCATCGGTTCTGCCTTCTCGCCGGGAATGTCCGGCCCGACATAGCTGCCGGACCCGGCGCCCGCAACCTTGCACCTCGCCAAAACGGCGCAGATGCGCGATCGAACGGCGGAAGGGCGGACATTTCGAGCCGCTCTCGTTATGCGTCGCCTCCCAGGCGAGCGTTCGCGTGTTCTAGGGTCGGCAAGAGAACATCCGGGCCGGATCGCAAAAAGAAGTCTTTTCTGTCCTTTGCTTCGCCGAAACCGAAGCGGGGCGCTCGCTGGCAAGCGGGCAGGGAAAATTCGACGGGTTGTGAACGGAAGCTGTCCGCCGGTGCAATGCGGGTGGGGGTGCTCGCATTGCACCGGCGGCTCGGCAATCAGCGGATTGATGAGCAGATCGCGGTGCGCTGCCGCTCGCCGCATCGTCAAGCGATAAGCTGGTCGATCCTGATCGGCAGATCGCGGATGCGCTTGCCCGTCGCGTGGTAGACCGCGCTGGCAACGGCGGCGGCGGTGCCGACATTGCCGAGTTCGCCCAAGCCTTTGACGCCGGCCGGATTGACGGCGTGGTCTACCTCCGGGACCAGGATCACCTGCAGGTCCCTGATGTCGGCGTTGACCGGCACGAGGTAATCCTGCAGGTCGCGGTTGACGTAGCGGGCATAGCGCCTGTCGACCTCGGTCGCTTCATGCAGCGCCTGGCCGATGCCCCAGATCATGCCGCCCATCAGCTGGCTGCGCGCGGTGCGCGTGTTCATGATGCGGCCGGCCGCGAAAGCGCCGACGATGCGCGGCACACGGATTTCCCGAGTATAGCTGTTGATGCGAACTTCGACGAACTCCGCGCCGAAGGCGTATTTCACCGAGTCCTCGTCCTGATCGCCGCCATGGAATTCCGACTGACCGGCATAGAGTTTCTTCACTGCCTCAGGCGTCGCGCCTTTCGGGGCAAACTCGGCATATTCCTCGATCGCGCCAATTTGCATCGCCTTGAAGACGTCCCCGATCTTCGCGGACGCTCCGCCCCTGGCCGCAAGCTTGCCGCCGTCAAGGTCCAGTTCCTCGTTATGTGAGCCGGCAAGCGGGCCGCCTTCGGCCGTGGCTCCGGCGGAGAGCTTCGCCCGGATGGCATCGCAAGCCTTCAGAACCGCCGAGCAGACGCTTGCGGTGGAAATCGAACCACCTGAGACCGGGGCCGGAGGCAGGCTGCTGTCGCCCATTTCGACGGTCACCTTGTCGATCGAAACGCCAAGACGTTCCGAGGCCATCTGGGCGGCCACTGTCCGGACGCCGGTGCCGATCTCATGCGAGCCGCATTGCACCCGCACATCGCCATCCGACGTCAGGCGCACGCGCGCCGCGCATGGTGCCACCGCGGTGGGGTAGATGGCGGTGGCGCAGCCCATGCCGATCAGCCAGTCGCCGTCGCGCATCGCGCCGACCTTGGGGTCCCGCTTCGCCCAGCCGAAGGCATTGGCCGCCTGTTCATAGCATTGGATCAGCGAGCGGCTGGAGAAGGGCTTCTTGCCGATCGGTTCCGCCTTCGGCTCATTGATGCGGCGGAACTCGACCGGGTCCATGCCAAGCGCCACCGCCATCTCGTCCATCGCGTTTTCCAGCGCGTAGACGTAAGGCGTCTCGGGCGGCGAACGCATGTAGCCCGGCGTGTTGCGATCTGCCTGGACCAGCGACACATGCGTCAACACCGAGCCGTAGTCGTACATGCGGCCGGTCGCCGAGGTGCCGCCGACAACATAGGGATCAGGGCGCGATGTCACCTCCCATCCTTCGTGCGCGAAAGCGGTGATGCGGCCGTCCTCGCCGGCGCCGATCCGGATGCGGTGGCGGGTTTCGGCCCGGTAAGTCTGTGTGCCGAAAGCCTGCATGCGGCTCGTTACGCAGCGCACGGGACGCCCGAGACGTTTTGCGGCTACTGCGACGATGGCGGTGCGCGGCGTCATCGGTCCTTTTGAGCCGAAGGCGCCGCCGATGAAGGGACTGACGATGCGCACATTGGCCGGATCGATTTTCAATTCTCTCGCAAGTTCGGCCTTCCAGCCGGTGACGTTCTGGGACGGCTCGTGGACGATGAGCTGATCGCCCTGCCAAAATGCCGTCGTGGAGAACAGCTCGATCGGGTTGTGGTGCTGGGTGGGCGTTGAATACCGAGCGTCGATCCTGACCGCGGCGGCTGCATAGGCGGCGTCGAAATCGCCTGCTTTCACATCCTCCTTGAACAGCGGACTCTTGCCGGCGGCGGGAATGGTTTTGGTGCCGGGACTATCGAAACTCGCGGACGGCTTCTCTTCCTCGTAATCGGCGCGGATCAACTGGGCCGCCTCCTCCGCCGCCTCGAATGTCTCGGCAACGGCCAAGGCGATGATCTGGCCGTCGTGGAAAATCGTCCTGTCATGCAGCGGTCCGATCGAGGTCGCGCCGGCGTTGCCGAATTTCGGCTTCTCGACCTTGTCCATGTCGCCATAAGTGACGATGTCGAGAAGGCCGGGCACGGCACGGGCATCGTCCAGGTGAAGCTTCGTCACCCTGCCCTTGGCGATGCTGCTGGTGGCCAGCGCGCCATAGGCTAGGTTTGCCGTCGGCAGGTCTGCCGGATAGTGGGCTTGCCCGGTGACTTTCAGCCGCGCATCGACGCGCGGCAGCGGTTCGCCCATGTTCTCCTTGGGCTTCGGAGCGGCTGGGTCCATGGTCACACCTTCATGTCTCGCGTTTCGAGCAGCGCGCGCACCAGCGTCCGCTTGCCGAGCTCGATCTTGAACGCATTGTGCTGGCGCGGTTCGGCACCGGCAAAGGCAGCGTCCGCCGCCGCACCTGCCGATGCCTCGTCGAGCTTCTTGCCCTGCAGGGCCGCTTCGGCCTCGCCGGCGCGCCACGGCACCGTCGCCAGCCCGCCGAGCGCAATCCTTGCCTCGCGGACGCTGTCGCCGTCGAGGTCGAGCGCAACGGCCGCCGAGGCCAGCGCAAAGGCATAAGACTCGCGGTCGCGGATCTTCAGGTAGCGCGAGCGCCGGGCCCACGGTAAGGCAGGCACCTCGATGGCGGTGATGATCTCGTCCGCCGCCAGATCCGTCTCGATATGCGGCGTGTCGCGGGGCAGCCGATGCAGCCTAGCAAAGGGAATTTCGCGCGCTCCGCGAGACCCCTCGGCTCGAATAACGGCATCGAGCGCAATCAGAGCCTGGGCAAAGTCGCCGTGATAGGTGGCAATGCAGGCATCGCTGGCGCCCAGCACCGCGTGCTGGCGGTTGAAGCCTTCCATCGCCGCGCAGCCCGAACCCGGCACCCGCTTGTTGCAGGCCCAGGAGGGCTCGCGGAAATATTCGCAGCGCGTTCGCTGCAGCACGTTGCCGGCCAGGCTCGCCATGTTGCGGATCTGGCCGCTTGCCGCCAGCCGCAAACTATCGGCAATGACGGGATAGCGGCGTTTGACTTCGCCATGGTCGGCAGCCTCGCCCATCCGCACCAGGGCGCCGAAGCGCACGCCGTCGTCGGTAACCCTGATCTGCCTCAGCCCTGGCTCTTCGAGCCGGTTGAGGTCCAGCAGCCGGTTGGGCGCCGCCACCCCAAGTTTCATATAGTCTGCAAGATTGGTGCCGCCTGCGATGAACTGCGCGTTCGCCCGTGTCGGCTGGTCGTCCTCGGTGGTAAAGCGGGATGCGATGGCGACCGCGGCGGAGACATCTGTCGGCCGTTCATAGATGAAGGGGCGCATCGTCAGGTTCCTCTCGCCTGATCGCGCGCCTGGACGACCGCGGCGACGATGTTCGGGTAGGCCGCACAGCGGCAGATATTGCCGCTCATATATTCGCGGATGTCGTCCTCGGAGTTGGCGTGGCCTTCGTTGACGCAGCCGATGGCCGACATGATCTGACCCGGCGTGCAGTAGCCGCACTGGAACGCGTCGTGGTCGATGAAGGCCTGCTGCATCGGATGCAGCTTGCCGTCGCTCGAGGCAAGCCCTTCGACGGTCGTCACCTCCTTGCCGTCGTTCATCACGGCGAAGCTCAAGCAGGAGAGCACGCGCTTTCCGTCCACCAGAACGGTGCAGGCGCCGCACTGCCCATGGTCGCAACCTTTTTTCGTGCCGGTAAGGCCGACATGGTCCCGCAGGGCGTCAAGCAGGCTGGTCCTGGCATCCAGCGAAAGCTCGTAAGGCTGCTTGTTGATGCGCAAGGACACCGCGACCTTTTCCCTCAAGCCGGAACGGGTCGCGGCCGGTTTTTCCGCTCTCGTTGGGGAGCTGAGCAAGGGCGCCGCCGCGGCGGCTGAGACAGTAGCTGTCATGAAGCTTCGCCGGCTGAGGCCGGTCGCGCTTGGCGCAAAAATTCGGGACATGGCTCGCTCCCAGGCTGGCTGTCATCGGGGCTGGCTATGGGGCGCTAACCTCTCAACGGGGGCATTGTTCCGAATTTTGCAGGCGAAGGCCCGGAAGCTCACGCGACTGTGACAGCATCGACGGAAGTCGGAGGCAGAGCACGCCGGGACAGCAGAGGAACGTTCCGCGCAAGGGGGGTTGACTGCCACGCGGCGGTGCGCACCGGCGCTGCGCAAGCTCGCACAACCGATCGAAAGTCACACCGGTAGATACCAATTCTCCAGTTGTCGAACCGTAGCTGAGCAATAAGGCTAACAGGCCCTGCCCAACGACAGGAGGGGTGGTTTCGAGCAGGGCATGGGAGCGGGGCTCTGGTTCAATGCTGCGGTCCTTGCGCCACCAGATGGAAGCTGTATCGGTCGCGCACGAACTCGTTGAAGAACCGGCCCTTGGACCGAGCAGCCTTGAATGCCGCGTGGGTCTCTGGCTCAACCTGCTCATAGTCATAGCGGTCGCCGCTCGGGACAAACCATACCGAAAGGATCTTCGTCGCCGGGTCGTAATAGATGTTCCGGATGGCGGTGGAAGGCATGACGAGCGCCCCGTTGGCCAATGCGTAATTCCCGGAGCTGTCAATGGGTTCCGTCGCACCGGCTGCCGACGGATCAGGGCCTTGCGAGACCTGCCGAATTGCCTATCTGAGGTTTATGCCGTCAACGAAATCGAGCGCCACGGCGCAAGTCCGCCAAGGAGATCTTTTCGGTGTCCCGAACAGCCTGCCGGAAGGATTCCGCTACCGGCCGGAGCTGATCACGCGCAACGAAGAAAGCGCGTTGGTGCGCTGCATCGAAGGCCTGCCGTTCAAGCCCTTCGACTTCCACGGCCATCTAGCCAACAGGCAGGTTGTCGGCTTCGGGCTGCGTTACGACTACGACCGCCGCGAGGTCGTGGAAGCACCGGCCATACCCGACTTCCTGCTGCCGCTTCGCGACAAGGTCGCCGACTTCGCCGGTCGGCCCGCGTCGGAGTTCTCGCAGGTGCTGATCAACGAATACCGGCCTGGCGCGGGCATCGGCTGGCATCGCGACAAGCCCCATTTCGAGCTCGTCGCAGGCGTCTCCCTGCTGGCATCCTGCAGTTTCCGGCTGCGCCGCAGGAACGGCGCGACATGGGACCGGCAGACGATCGAGGTCGAGCCGAGATCCGCCTATCTCATGGCCGGTCCGGCGCGCAACGAATGGGAGCACAGCATTCCGCCGCTCGCAGAACACCGCTACTCGGTCACATTTCGGACCTTGCGACCCAAGCTGTAAGTCCGACGTTCTGCCAGGCCGATATTCCAAGTCGCCCAATCAGGGGTCGAGCCATGGCGTGGTGTCCTCCACAGCCGTGCCGGCCTTTGCCGGATCGGACGGACGGCGCGCGACGAAGCCGCCGAAACCAGCTTGCGCCTGCAGCTTTTCGCCCGCGATCAGCGGCTCACCACGCAGCAGCACGGTGATCGGCTTGCCCGTCACCGCCTTGCCTTCGTAAGGCGAAAAGTCGACGCGCGAGTGCAGCATTTCGTGGCCGATGGTCCACTTGCGTGCCGGGTCCCAGAGCGCGAGATCAGCGTCCAGGCCGGGGGCGATGCGACCCTTGCGGTGGTCGAGACCGTAGATCGCGGCGGCATTGCGCGAGGTCAGATCCAGATATCGCTGCAGCGAAAGGCGCCCCGTCAGCAGCCCTTCGGAAAACAGCAGCGGCAGCCTGGTTTCCAGGCCCGGAATACCGCTCAATGTCGTGGTGAAACCTGGCTGCGGCGCCTTGCCGATCTTGTCGGCGAAATAATAGGGCGAATGATCGGACGACCAGAGGTCGATGCCGCCGTCCGCCAGCAGCCGCCAGAGATGCTCGCGGGTATGCGGCGTGCGCGGCGGCGGCGAAAAGACGAAGCGGGCGGCGTCCCTGCCTGGGCGGGCGAGGTCCGCGGCACCGAGGAAGATGTATTGCGGGCAGGTTTCGGCCGCGACGTCGACGCCGCGCTGACGCGCCCGCGCGACTTCCTCGGCGGACTGCCGCGACGACACATGGACGATGGTCATGCGGGTGCCGGTCATCTCCGCCAGCGCCAGAGCCCGATGGGTCGCCTCGCGCTCCATGATCTCGCTGTGCGCCACGGCGTGATAGCGCATCTCGGTGCGGCCAAGCTCGATCAGCCGCTGCCGCGTGCGCCGTATGGCGGCATCGTTCTCGGCATGAACCATGACGATCCAGCCGAGCTTCCTCGCCGTATCGAGCACGGTGAAGAACAGGTCGTCGTCGACCGCGAAGCCCTGGTAGGTCATGAAAAGCTTGACCGAAGCAATGCCTTGCCCGGCCAATTGGCTAAGTTGTGCCTCGACGTTGGCGCCGGTCCCCATCGTCACCACCGCATGGAGGCCGTAGTCGATGATGGAACGGCCGGCCGCGCAGCCCATCGCCCGTTCGAGCGCATCCACCGTGGTCATATTTGGACCCGGCATGCCGAAGGGCACGATGCAGGTCGTGCCGCCGAATGCGGCCGAGATGGAGCCCGATTCAAAATCGTCGGCGTTACCGGCCCCGCCCCAAACAGGCTGGTCGAGATGGCAGTGGGCATCGATGCCGCCAGGCATCACCCACAGGCCCGCGGCGTCAATGGTTTGCCCACCTTGCAGGCCTGAATCGATCGCCGCAATGCGGCCGTCATCGATGCCGACGTCGCAATCCCGCCAACCGTCATCCAAAGCGACCCTACCGCCTTTTACGACCAGCTGATGCGAGCGCCGCGCCATTCGTGCCGCTCACGCCGCTGTGCTGTTGCGGGTCACCGGGCAGGCAAGCACCGGTCAGGCCCTCAGCCGCTTGCCATCGGGATCGAAGGGCGGCCTCTCGAGCAACACGGCATTGTGCGGCCGGCCGAGGATCGCGACGGTGACGGCATCGCCGGATTTCACCGAGCCCGCCTTCACATAGCCGAGCGCCAGCGACATGCCGACATGATAGCCGTAGGCGCCAGACGTGACCTGGCCGACCGGCGTGCCATCGGGAAGGAAGATCGGCTCGCCGCCCGTGGCGTCGGCATCCTTCGCCTCGATCGAGATCATGATCAGCTCGTCGCGGGCCGGCTTCGATGCCAGCGCGGCGTAGGCGTCGCGGTTGAGGAAGTCGCCCTTATCCATCTTGATCAGGCGGTCGAACTTGACCTCCTGCGGCCAGTATTCGGGCGAGTATTCGCGGCCCCAGCTGCCATAGCCCTTCTCCACCCTTAGCGACATCAGCGCGCGCGAGCCGACCGGCCCGCCGCCTTCCTGACGCGCCGCGTCGAGCAGGGCGTTGTAAAGAGCGGTCTGGTCCTTCTCCTCGCAATAGAGCTCCCAGCCGAGATCGCCGGTGAAGGAGACGCGCAGCGCAATGACATCGAGGCCGGCAACGGTGATGCGGCGCGAGGCCATGAAGGGGAACGACGCCGTCGTCAAATCGTCATTGGTCAAGCGCTGCAGCACCGCGCGCGACTTCGGCCCGGCGACGTTGAAGCCGCACATGTCCTCGGTGAGCGAGCGGAACGTCGTGCCCTCCGGCAAGGGCAGCATCTTGAAGAAACGCTGATGATAGCGCTCGGCCATGCCGGAGCCGAAGACGCGATACTCGTCCTCCGCCAGCTTGGTGACGGTAAAGTCGCCGGCGATGCCGCCGCGCATGCCGATCAGCGGCGTCAGGCAGGATCGTGCGACCCGCGAGGGAATCTTGTTGGCGAAAAGCGCGTTCAGCCAGGCCTCGGCGCCCGGCCCCTTCACCTCGTATTTGGCGAAGTTGGAGATGTCGATGATGCCGACATGGTCGCGCAGCATGCGCGCCTCGCGGCCGACAGGGTGCCACCAGTTCTGCCTGGTGAAGCCGATCGTCTCCTCGCGCGGCTCGCCGTCGATCGAGAACCACAGCGGATGCTCCCAACCGAAGTTCAGGCCGAACACCGCGCCGTTTTCTTTCTGCATGGAATAGGCCGGCCGTATGCGCACAGGCCGGCCCGCAGCGCGCTCCTCGTTCGGGAAATGGATCTTGAAGCGATGGCTGTACTGGTCCTGCACGCGCGCCTTGACGAATGCCTTGCCCGCCCAGTGGCCGAAGCGGGCGAGATCCCAGCCGAACATGTCGAGCGTCGGCTCGCCCTCGATCATCCACTCGGCCGCTAGGCGCCCGAGGCCGCCGGATTGCGAAAA
This sequence comes from Mesorhizobium sp. AA23, assembly GCF_001672435.1. Taxonomy (NCBI): domain Bacteria; kingdom Pseudomonadati; phylum Pseudomonadota; class Alphaproteobacteria; order Hyphomicrobiales; family Phyllobacteriaceae; genus Mesorhizobium; species Mesorhizobium sp. AA23. The sequence continues at coordinate 154,487 of NZ_LYTP01000028.1, read as the reverse complement.
GCCCGGAATGATGCCGGCGCAGCAGAAATAGTTGCGCAGCTCCGGAACCGGGCCGAACAGCGCGGCGCTGTCCGGCGACCAGATCATCGGTCCGTTGATCACCCTCTTGACGCCGGCAGCGCCGACCGCCGGCACGCGGGCGATGGCGCGCATCATGTTCTCCTCGATGCGTTCCAGATCGTCCGGGAACAGCTCGTGGCCGAAATCCTGGGGCGTGCCGTCCTCGGCCCAGAATTTCATCGCCCGCTCATAGGCGCCGATCAACAGGCCGAGGCCCTCCTGGCGCAGGTAATATTCGCCATCGCGGTCGGCGACCGAAGGCAGACGCCGGCCCATCGAGGCGATCTCTGGGATGGTCTCGGTGACGAAATACTGGTGCTCGGTCGGTATGAGGGGCAGCGCCAACCCGGCCATCGCGCCGACCTCACGCGCCCACAGTCCGGCGGCGTTCACCACCCATTGCGTGCGGACGTCGCCCTTGGTGGTGCGCACGATCCAGCTACCGTCCGGCTGCTGCTCCGTTCCGGTCACCGCGGTGAAGCGGTGGATTTCGGCGCCACGCTGGCGCGCGCCGACCGCGTAGGCGGCCGTCACGCCCGAAGGATCGACATTGCCGCCTTCGGGTTCGTACATGATGCAGCGTATGCCGTCGAAGTCGACGAGCGGGTGCAGCCGCTCGGCCTCCGCCCGGTCGACCTCGTAGAAGTTCATCTTGTAGCGGCGCGCCTTGGCTTCCTGCAGCCGGAGCTGATGTTCACGCGCCTCGGTCTGGGCGAGATAAAGCGATCCCGGCTGGAAAATGCCGCAGCCCTGACCGGTCTCCTTCTCGAGCTCCTTGTAGAGCGCCATGGTGTAATGCTGCAGGCGGCTGATATTGGTCGAGTCGTGCAAGCCGTGAATGTTGGCCGCGGCATGCCAGGTCGAGCCTGAGGTGAGCTCGTCGCGCTCGAACAGCACGACATCGCTCCAGCCGTGCTTGGTCAGATGATAGAGGATCGAGCATCCGATCAGGCCGCCGCCGATCACAACAGCCTGGGCATGAGTCCGCATTTACGTGTTCCTTGTGGCTGTGTGCCGGAGCCGGACGGCCGGGCGACGGGCCGGATAACAACAGGGGTTCGTGCTGGCTCTTGTGCCGACAACATGACCCCACTTTTTCGAACGCCGGCAATGTAGAAAGCTCGGGAAACGACTGTAAAGCCTGCTATTGGGGCTGGCTGCTGCTTTTCGGGGCAGTTAAGAGCAAAAAAAACGAGGTCATAGCCACATCAATCTTCGTTTGTAGGCATAGAGGCCGGGTGTAGCTTTTGGCGGGGAATTGAGCAGCCGCGACTAGCGGCGCCACCAATGGGAGCCACCCGCCATGGACCTGCATTCCGAGCGCGGAGACAGACCGGTCAGACCGGCATGCCTCTCGTCGTCCATGCGTCTTGACGGTCCGGCGGCGCGGTCGCGCCGCGGCCTTCAAAACCGGTTCCGCACCAGTCGAAAAGACAGCGCCGAAGCGCCCTGTCCGGCACGCGCATCGCGACAACTCGGAGGTTAAGACCTTGGACAAGACATCGCATCCCTATATTCCGACACTGCTCGATCAGCTTAACGAGGGCGAGATCAGCCGCAGGGACTTCTTGCGCAAGTCGACGCTGCTCGGGCTTTCGGCCGGCGCGGCCTATGCCACCGCCGGCATCATCGACCCGGCGACGCAAGCGCGTGCCGGCGACCTGCCGAAAGGCGGCAATTTGCGCATCGGCATGCGCTGCATGGAGATCAAGGATCCGCATCTGGCCGACTTCGCCGAAAAATCCAACGTCATCCGCCAGGTCTGCGAATATTTGACCTTTACCGACCGCAACAACATCACTCACCCCTATCTCTTGGAGAAGTGGGACGTCAGCGATGACCTGAAGACCTGGACGCTGCACATCCGCAAGGATGTGAAATGGCGTGACGGCAGGGCGCTTAATGCCGACGACGTGGTCTGGAACCTGAAGCGTGTCAGCGATCCCAAAGTCGGCTCCTCGGTGCTCGGCCTGTTCACCGGCTATCTCGTCGAGGAGTACGATACCGGCGAGAAGGACGACAAGGGCAATCCGAAGAAGTCGAGCCGGCTCTGGTCCGACAAGGCGATCGAGAAGGTCGACGACAGCACGGTGCGGCTGAACCTGTTCTCGCCGCAGATCGCGGTCGCCGAACATCTCTTCCATTATCCGATGTTCATCCTCGATCCGAAGGACAATGGCGCCTTCGGCCCGAGCGCCAACGGCACCGGTCCCTTCGAGATGGTCGAATACACGGTCGGCAAGGGCGCGAAGTACAAGGCGCGGGCCGATTATTGGGGCGGTGCCGCGCATCTCGACACGTTCGAATTCGTCGATCTCGGCGACAATCCCGGCGCCGGCATCGCCGCGATGGCGTCCAAGCAGGTCGATGGCCTGTCGGAAGCCGACGCGGTGCAGATCAATTCGATGAAGGCCTTCCCGCATGTCTCGGTCCACAAGGTCGAGACGACGCAGACCATCGTCATGCGCATGCATCCCGATGTCGAGCAGTTCAAGGACAAGCGCGTGCGCCAGGCCATGCGCCATGCGCTCGACCGCGACAAGATCATCCAGACCGTCCTGCTCGGCGCCGGCACGCCGGCCGAGGACCACCATGTGGCGCCGTCGCACCCCGAATATGCCGCGCTGCCCAAATGGCCGCGCGACGTCGAGAAGGCGAAGAAGCTGATGGCCGACGCCGGCCATGCCGACGGTTTCGAATTGGATTTGGTGACGCGGCCCGACCCGATCTGGGAGCTCAACACGACACAGGCGATGGCCGAACAGCTGAAGGACATCGGCATCAAGGCCAACATCAAGTCGCTGCCGAGCGCGCAGTACTGGGAAGTGTGGACCAGCGCGCCCTTCAGCCTGACCGCCTGGGGCCACCGCCCGCTCGCCATCATGACGCTCGGCCTCGCCTACCGCTCCAATGCCGCCTGGAATGAATCGCATTTCTCGAACGCCGAATTCGACAAGCTGCTCACCCAGGCCGAGGGCATTCTCGACCCGAAGGAGCGCAGCAAGGTGATGGAGAAGATCGAGCTGATCATGCAGGACGAGGGCCCGATCGTGCAGCCGTTCTGGCGCATCTTCTCGACCGTCATGGACAAGAAGGTGCAGGGCTTCGAACTGCATCCATCACAGTACATCTTCGCCAAGGATTATGCGGTCGCCTCCGCCTAGACCACGCTGCGCCCGGCCGGCGACAGAACGGCCGGGCGTTCCTTTCCACTCGCACCCAGAACGGAAACGTCCGGCTGATGGCAATATTCGTGGCGAAACGGCTGGCGATGATGCTGCTCACCATGGTCGCGGCGTCGTTTCTGGTATTCGCCGTCTGCGAGTTCACCCCGGGCAGCGTCGCGCGCAAATCGCTCGGGCCGTTCGCGACGCAAGAGCAGGTCGATTTCCTGACCAAGAAGCTGAGGGCCGACGATCCGCTGCTGGTGCGCTACGGGCGCTGGGCGGGCGTGCTGCTCGGCATCATTCCGGATCCGCTCCAGGACCCGAGCACCGGGCTCAATTTCAAGGATCCGCGCGGCGCGCAGTATTTCGGCAATTTCGGCTATTCGACGCTGAACAAGCTGCCCGTCAACGACGTCATCTGGAACCGGCTCGGCAATACGGCGATCCTGGCCGGGCTGGCCTTTCTGCTGATCGTGCCGCTGTCGATCGTCTTCGGCATCCTGTCCGGCCTGAAGGAAGGCGGCGTGCTCGACCGGCTCTTGTCGGTGATCTGCATAACCTTCACCTCGATCCCGGAATTCGCGTCGGGCGTGTTTCTGGTCACCCTATTCGTCATTCTCTGGCCCGTGCTGCCGGGCACCAGCCCGCTCGATACAGAGGGCGGCTGGTCCGTTCCCTCGCAGCTCGTGCTGCCGGTGGCGGTGCTCGTCATCTATGATTTCGGCTATGTCGCGCGCATGATCCGCGTGTCCATGATCGGGGTGATGGAAAAGCCCTTTATCCGCACCGCGGTGCTGAAGGGAATGAGCACGCGCCAGGTCGTCATCGGCCATGCCCTGCGAAACGCGATGATCGCCCCGTTCACGGTGCTGCTCCTGCAGATCAACTTCCTGATCAGCGGCGTGGTGGTGACCGAACTCGTCTTCGCCTATCCCGGCTTCGGTCGGCTGCTGCTCGATGCCAGCCTGTTCGGCGACATCGCGACCATCGAGGCGGCCACGCTGATCACCGTCGCCATCGCGGTTACGACGCAATTCGTCGGCGATCTCGGTTACATGCTGCTCGATCCACGCATAAGATTGCGATGAGCGCACTGGTCGAGCAAAGAGCTATGGAGGCGACAGCCGTCAAGGCAACGGGCAGGGCACGCCTGAAATGGGCGCGCATCCTGCGCTCGCCTACCGCACTGGTCGGGCTGTTCCTGGTCGGCTTCTGGGTGCTTGCGGCGATCCTCGCACCGGTGCTGCCGCTCTATTCTCCGACCGAGCAGGATGTGATGGCGCTAGCCGACCCGACGCCATCGGCGGCGCATTGGCTCGGCGTCGACATTCTCGGCCGCGATGAGCTGTCTCGCCTGATCTTCGGCGCCCGCACCGTGCTGGTCGTCGCGCCGCTTTCGGTTGCGGTCGCCATGATCGTCGGCATCACGCTCGGCATGATCGCCGGCTATTACGGCGGCTGGATCGATGCCGTGATCAGCCGCCTTTCCGACATCATCCTCGCCTTCCCGGTGCTGGTCCTCTACGTCATCCTGATCGCCAATATCGGGCCATCGATAATCAACATCGTCATCGCCACGACGATCGCCTCGGCGCCAGGAATCGGGCGAATAACGCGCGGGCTGGTACTCGGCCTGAAGGAGCAGGAATACATCGCCGCCGCAAGGCTGCGCGCCGAAAGTACTTTATACATCATGCTTGTCGAGCTGTTGCCCAACTGCCGCGGCATGCTGATCGTCGATGCCTGTCTGCGCATCGGCTACACCATCATCACCATCGGCATCCTCGGCTTCCTTGGCCTTGGCCTGCCGCCGCCCAATCCCGACTGGGGCGGCATGGTCAAGGAAAGCACGACGGTGCTCAACGTCTGGCCTTTGATGTCGGTGCTGCCCTCAATCGCCATCGTCAGCCTGGTTCTGGGTTTCAATCTTTTGGCCGACGGCCTGCGGGAGGCCTGGAAGCCATGACGATGGTCGCCGAGCCAATTTCGACGCAAGGCGAGCGTGCGTCCGAGACGCCGCTCCTCGCTGTCCGAGATCTGCGCATCGAGTTTCGCGGGAAGGCCGAGACAATCGTTGCGGTGCCGAAGCTGTCTTTCGAGGTGAAGCCCGGCGAAAGCTTCGGGCTGGTCGGCGAATCCGGCTGCGGCAAGAGCACCACGGCGATGGCGATCATGGGCTATCTCGGTGCGACAGGCGTCGTCGCCGGCGGCAGCATCCGCTTCGAAGGCGAGGAACTGGTCAACGCACCGGCGCATAAGTTGCGCGCCATACGCGGACGGCGCATCGCCATGGTCTACCAGGACCCGATGAGCGCGCTCAATCCGGTCAAGACGATCGGCGCGCAGCTTGCCGAGGTGCCGATGCTTCATCTCGGCGCAAGTCGCGTCGAGGCGCTCGACATGGCAGCCGCCATGCTGAAAGACGTGCGCCTGCCCGATGCCGGCGACATGCTGAAGCGCTATCCACACCAGCTTTCGGGCGGCCAGCAGCAGCGCGTCGTCATCGCCATGGCGCTGCTCGGGCGGCCGTCGCTGCTCCTGCTCGACGAGCCGACCACCGGTCTCGACGTGACGGTGGAGTCGGCGGTGATCGATCTGATCGGCGAGCTGCGCCGTCGCTACGGAACCAGCCTGCTGTTCATCTCGCACAATCTCGGTCTGATCGCCGAAAGCTGCGACCGGGTCGGCATCATGTATTCCGGCGAGCTGGTCGAGGAGGCGCCGACGCGCGAGCTGTTCGGCCGGCCACGCCATCCCTACACGCAAGGGCTGATCGACTGCATTCCCGATATCGGCCAGGGCAAGCACAGCCGCACGCTTGCCGCCATTCCGGGCCATATCCCGCTTCCGTCGGAGCGGCCGCGCGGCTGCCTGTTTGGTCCGCGCTGCGCCGGTTTCCGGGTCGGCCTGTGCGACCGGCCCGGCATGACGCTGGAACCGGTCGGCGAGCGGCATGTTGTGCGCTGCGTGCGCTGGCCCGAACTCAAGGTGGCTCATCGGGAGCTTCCGCCACTATCCGGCGAGAGTGCGGCACCGGCAGCCGAGATCACTTTCTCCGACATCACCAAGTTCTATCACCTCGGTTACCACAAGACGCTGAAGGCCAATGAGGCCGTATCCTTCGAGGCCGGCAAGGCCGAGATCGTCGCGCTGGTCGGCGAATCCGGCTGCGGCAAGTCGACCCTGGCGCGTATCGTCACCGGCCTCGACCGCGCCACTTCGGGCGAAATCCGCATGGCTGGCGAAAACATCGCCGCGATCGAAGCGAGCGCGCGGCCGAAGCCCCTGCTGCAATCGATCCAGATGGTGTTCCAGAACCCGGACTCGACGCTCAATCCGTCGCACAGCGCCGGCTTCTCGATCCGTCGCTCGCTGAAGAAGTTCGGCATCCGCAAGGGCAAGGCGGCCATCGACCAGCGCATGCGCGAGCTGCTGGAGATGGTCCGGCTTTCGCCGGACTTCGCCGCCCGCCGGCCGAGCCAGTTGTCCGGCGGGCAGAAGCAGCGCATCGCCATCGCCCGCGCCTTCGCCTCCGATCCGTCGCTGATCGTCGCCGACGAGCCTGTGTCGGCGCTGGATGTCTCCGTGCAGGCGGCCGTGGTGACGCTGCTGCTCGACATCCAGAAGACCCGGCATGCGACGATGCTGTTCATCAGCCATGACCTGGCGCTGGTGCGCCACGTCGCCGACAAGGTCGTGGTGATGTATCTCGGCAAGGTGATGGAAAAAGGCACCGTCGAGGAGATCTTCGGCGGTGCGACCCATCCGTACACCGAGGCGCTGATCTCGGCGATCCGCAGCACCAAACCGGAAGGGGCAGAGCGCAACCGCATCACGCTGACCGGCGACACGCCGAGCCCCGTCGATGTGCCGCGCGGCTGCCGCTTTGCCAGCCGCTGCCATCGCAAGCTGGGTTCGATCTGCGACAGGGAACCGCCACCGATCCGCAGGATGTCCGCCACGCACGAGATCGCCTGCCACATTCCGGCGGAAGCGCTGGAGAGTCCCAGGCATCCGGACGAGGCGAGCGACCGTTCATGACCAGGCCAGCTTCACTGGGCCGCCTCTGGCGTCAGGCCGAACGGTCGCGCGCCATCCTGTCGATCATGGCGCGCATCTGCCTGGCCGGCACCGGCAGCGCCATGCTGACCACCGCGGTCTCGCTTGCATTGAGCGCGCCGGGAATCGACCCCTCCGAAGTGCAATTGGTGCTGACCGCTTACCCGGTCGGATTTCTCATCGGCTGCCTCGTCGCGCGTCCGCTGGTGTCGCGCGTCGGCCATGAGCGCGCCTTCTTCGCCATAACCGTGCTTGCAAGCCTCGCCGCCGCGGGGTTCGCGCTCACCGATTCCATGCCGGCATGGCTCTGCTTCCGACTGCTCGGCGGCCTTGCCATGGCGGCGATGTTCGTTGTCTGCGAAAGCTGGATCAACCTCTATGCCGACCAGCACAATCGCGGCAGGCTGTTTTCCATCTACATGCTGACGACGGCGGTCGCGGTGCTGTTCGGACAGCTGCTGCTGGAGATCGTCGGCGCGCATTCGCCGCATTTGTTCGCCGTCAGCGCGGCGACGGTGCTCTTGTCGGCGCTTGCACGGTTTGTCTCCAGGCCTTGGCCTGCCCTGCCCGCCGAGCAAACCGAGCCGTCCCTGGCCGATATCCCGGCGCATGACGAACGCTACGGCGTCATCCAGTTGCTGCGTCTCGCTCCGGTAACGGTGGTCAGCATCTTCCAGGCAGGCATCACCAACATGAACATCTTCGTGCTGACGCCAATCTACGGCGCCAAGATCGGACTGTCCGCCGCCGCCACTGTCGGCCTGGTGACGACCGTCAGCATTGCCGGCATGCTGGCGCAGACGCCTATCGGATGGCTGTCCGACCGGTTCGACAGGCGCATCATGCTGCTTGTCCAGGGACTGCTTTCCGTGTCGCTATGCGCCTCTATCGCCTGGCTGGGCAGCGGACCGCTACCGCTGCTCTTCCTGCTGTTCTTCCTCTATGGAGCAACCGCGCTCACGGTCTATCCTGTGGCCATCGCCTTCGCCAATTCGCGCATGCACAGCCGGCACATGGTGGCGGCTTCGGGCACGCTGCTTCTGCTCTATTCGATCGGCAACATCCTGACGCCGGGTCTCGCCGCGGGACTGATGGAGCGTACCGCGCCGCAGGCCATGCTGTTTGTGCTCGGCACCGGCGGCATTCTGGTGGCGGTTGCGGCTTGCATCAATCTGCGGCGGCGCCCGGTCGGCGTCGCGGTTGCGCAGCCGTGCGGAGGCGAGCCGTGAACAGCGCCCTTGCCCACCGTCTGGATGGCAAGTTCGTTCTGATCACGGGCGCCGCGAGCGGCATCGGCGCGGCGATCGCGCGCCGCTGCGCCGAAGAGGGAGCCCGTGTCGCCTGCTCGGATCGGGACACAGCATCGACGAAGGCGCTTGCCGCCAGCCTTGGGCCGAATGCTCTGGCTGTCGACTGTGATGTCACCGATCCGGACTCGGTCCAAGATGCTGTCGACGCGACAGCTCAAGCATTCGGCCGGCTGGACGGTCTGGTCCACAACGCCGCGGCTCCCTCGACCGACGGCACCGTCGCCGACCTTGCAGTCGACAAGTGGCGGCTGGAACTCGACGTCAGCCTGACCGGCGCGTTCCTGATCTCCAAATTCGCGGTGCCGCTGATGGCATCGAGCGGCGGCGGGTCGATCGTCTTCATCGGCTCGCAATTCGCGCGCGTCGCCGTCGGCAAGGCGGTGGCCTATTGCGCGGCGAAGGCGGGGCTTGTGCATTTGGCGAAGGCGATGGCGATCGACCATGCGGATCAGAACATCCGGGTGAACAGCCTGTCGCCGGGAGCGGTCGCGACCGCCCGCCTGCTGCAGCGCTGGTCCAGTCTGGAGGCGGCCGACAAGGGTCTAGGACCTGCGCATCTGCTCGGACGAATTGCCGAGCCCGAAGAGATCGCGGCCGCCTGCGCCTTTCTGCTTTCGTCCGACGCTTCCTTCGTCACCGGCACGGACCTCCTGGTGGATGGCGGCTATGCGGTGCGTTGAACCAATTTCCAGCATAGGAGGCTCCAAGACATGACCCTTCTCGTCACAGGTGGCACCGGCTTCGTCATGAGCGTGGTGGCGCGTGCCTGGCTGGACCGCGACTCTGGCGCGCGCGCTGTCATCCTGGATCGCGCCGTCCTCGACGCCGCGGCCGAAAGGCATTTCGCTCCGGTGCGCGATCGGCTTACGGTGATCAGCGCGGATATCCTCGACCCGACGGCGTGGTCCGCCGCACTCGACAACGAGCACATCACCGCGATCGTACATGGCGCGACCATCACACCGATTTCGCGCGGCAGCGCCACGGAGGCCAAGCGCCAGCCGGAGGCCGAGGACCCGGCCCGCATCGTCGATGTCAATCTCATGGGCACCGTGCGCATGCTTGAATGGGCACGCGTGCGAGCCAACGTCAAGCGCTTCGTCTATGTCAGTTCGGGAGCCATCTATCGGCACAATGGCCCAGACTGGAGCGGCGAGCCGCTGCCGGAGGACGGCTACGTCGCGCCCTTGACGCTTTACGGCATCTCCAAATTCGCCTCCGAGATGGTGACCAACCGCTATGCCGACCTGTTCGGCCTGTCGGCGGTTTCGGTCCGGCTTGCTTCCGTCTACGGCCCGATGGATCGCGCGACCGAGAGCCGCAACTTTCGCCATGTCCCCAACCGTGTTGCGCACATGGCCCTGGCCGGCGAAACGATCCGGCCGAACAGTCTGGAGCCGGTGGGCGACTATCTTTCCTCGACCGATGTCGCTGCCGCGATCCTCGCGCTGCTCGATGCGCCGCGCCTCAATTACCGCCATTACAATATCGGCTCCGGCTCCAGCCAGACCATCGGCGAGATCATCGCCTGGGCAAAGGAGCGTGTTCCGGCGCTGAAGGTTGAGGTGACGCCTGGAGAAGACGCCAATATCGTACAGGACGTGTCGCTGAAAGGCGGCATGTGGGGCGCCTACGACATCGCGCGGATCATGCGTGATACGGCATGGCGGCCGCGCCCGGGCAAGGAGGCGTTCCACGCCTATATGGACTGGATTTCGGCCAACGAGATGAAGTGAGAGGGATTGCCATGACAAGCGCTGCCTCACAACCGGTCCAGCCGCGCGACTTCGTCGGCTATGGACCGAACCCGCCCTATGTCACCTGGCCGGACGGCGCGAAAGTCGCGATCAATCTGGTGCTGAACTACGAGGAAGGGTCGGAGTACAACTGGCTGGATGACGGCCGCAACGACAATTGGGGCGAGTACAACAACCCCGGCCTTTCACCGCATCGCGACCTCGGCACCGAAACGCATTTCGAATATGGCAGCCGGGCCGGGGTCTGGCGGGTGGCTCGGCTGTTCGACCGCTACGATGTGCCGATCACGGTGTCGGCTTGCGCAGTGGCGCTGGAGAAGAATCCCGCCGTCGCCGAGTGGATGAATGCGCGCGGTCACGACCTGCTCGGTCACGGGCTGCGCTGGACCGATTATCCCGGCATGCCGCGCGAGGAAGAGGAGCGGCAGTTGCACGAAGCGATCGCACTTTACGAGAGGATGCTTGGCCGGCGGCCGCTCGGCTGGAACTGCCGCTCGTTTCCAAGCGTCAACACCCGCGATCTGCTGGTGCGCGAGGGCGGCTTTCTCTACCACTCCGATCCCTGCAACGACGAGCTGCCCTATTTCGTCGACCATGGCGAGGAGAAAATCCTGGTCGTGCCCTATTCCAAGACGCTCAACGACAGCCGCTTCCTCATCGCGCCGGGTTACAGCAATCCACGCGACTTTGCCGAGGATTGCCGCTCGGCCATCGATTACATGCTGTGGGAGGCAGAAGAGACGGGCGGACGGATGCTCAATATCTGCGTGCACGCGCGCTGGATGGGCCAGCCGAACCGGGCGTCCGGCCTGCGCGAGGTGATCGAGCACGTGCAAAAGACGCCGGGAGCGATCTTCATGCGGCGCGCAGGCATCGCGCGGTACTGGCTCGACAATCACCGGACGTTTGCCAGCAAGCGTGCCGGCTGAACAGCGGAATGTTCAAAACCCTCATCAGCGGCGCGACGATCGTCAACGCAGATGGCGAAGCCCGCCGCGACATTGCCATCAACGCCGGCAGGATCGCGGCCCTGATCCAGCCAGGAGACGCGGCCGAAGCGCGGAAGGTGATCGACGCAAGCGGCTGTATGCTGCTGCCCGGTCTCGTCGATGCGCACGCGCATCTGCGCGAACCGGGACTGACCCACAAGGAAGACTTCTCGTCGGGCACGCATGCGGCTGCGCTCGGCGGCGTGACGACGGTGCTCGACATGCCGACCGACGAGCCCTGGACGGCGACGGCAGACCAGCTTGCCGAGAAGATGTCGATGGCCGAAGGCAAGCTCAACGTCGATGTCGGCTTCCAGGCTGTTGTCAGCGAGAGGCTGGACGGTCTCGAAAGGCTCGCGGCGCTTGCCCCGGTGTCGTTCGAGCTTTTCACGGCGGATGTCCCAGAGCCGTTTCTTTTTCCGACGGTGGACACCGTTCTTCACGCGCTGAAGCGGATGAGCGCGCTCAAGACGATCGTCGGCATCTCGCCCGGCGATCAATCGCTGCTGGTGGGCAGCGCCGCGCGCGTTCATTCTGGCGACATCGCAGCGTTCCGCGAAAGCCGGCCCCCACTGGCCGAGGCCAACGGCATCGCGCGGGCGCTGCTGGCGGCGGCCGAGACCGACGCGCGCGTTCATGTCCGCCAGATCAACTCTTCGCTCGGCGTCGAGACCTGGCGGCGCCTGCGCGATCTTGCCGATGCCAGCGTCGAGACGACACCCCAGAACCTGTTCTTCTGTGCGGACGACTACGAAAAGCAAGGCGCGCGGCTGAAGGGATCACCGCCGTTCCGGCCGAGGCAAGATGTGCAGCGCCTCCGCGAGGCTGTAGCGGCCGGGCTGATCGACATCATCGCCACCGATCACGCGCCACACAGCCCTGCTGAGAAGGCCGCCGAGTATCCGGCTTTCGCGGACATCCCGGGCGGCATGCCCGGACTGCAGACGCTGCTGTCCGTCATGCTCAAGCTCGTCGACGAAGGCCTGATTGGGCTGCGCGACATCGCGCGCCTGTGCGCGGCCAATCCGGCCGACCGGTTCGGGCTTGGCCGGCGCAAGGGCAGGCTGGCCGTCGGCCACGATGCCGACATCCTCATCATCGACCCGACGCGAACCTTTGCCATCCGCGATGCCGACCAGAAGTCAAAGGCCGGCTACACGCCGTTTGACGGCTGGAGCGTTTCAGCCACCTTGCGGCAGGTGTTCCTGCGCGGCGAGGAAATCACGCGTGACGGCGCGCTGGTCAACCCGGGACAAGGCCAAGTGGTGCGGTGGGAAAGCTGAGGCAGGCAAGATGGGTCTTCTGGACGGCAAGGTTGCCATTGTCACCGGCGCGAGCTCCGGCATCGGCCGCGCCATCGCGCAACGCTACGCGCAGGACGGCGCGAAGGTGGTGGTCGCCGATACGCGCGAGGAAGCTATCGAAGGCGGCGAAACAACGGTCCGGCTGATCGAAGCGGCTGGCGGTGAGGCGATCTTCATCTCCACGGACATCGCCGATCAGCAGGCCGTCATAACCATGATGCGGCAGGCGGTGGACCGGTTCGGGCGGCTCGATATCCTAGTCAACAACGCCGCGGTCTATACCTCGACCAATCTGCTCCAGACCACGCCGGAGCAATGGGCGAAGGTGATCGACGTCAACGTCACCGGCTTCTTCTACTGCTCGCAACAGGCGGTGCTGCAGATGCTCAGGCAGGAGCCGGTCAACGGCGTACGCGGGCGCATCATCAATATCGCCTCGCAGCACGGTATGGTCGCCTGCCCGGGCGATTTCCCCTATTCGGTCAGCAAGGGCGCGATCGTGCAGATGACGCGCCAGATCGCGGTCGATCACGCCGAGGACCTGATCGTCTGCAATGCGATAGCTCCCGGCAAGATCATCACCGGCAAGCCGGGCATCGCCAACGACCCTGATGCGCTCGACTATTCGCGCCGCCGCACGCCATGGCCGCGGCTTGGCGAGCCGAACGATGTCGCCGGCGCGGCGCTTTTCCTGGCCAGCGACCTTGCGACATACGTCACCGGGATCAACCTGATGGTGGACGGCGGCTGGATGGCCGGCTGAGCGGTCATCGCGCGAAAGCAAAGGCCGGCTGCAAAGCGGCCAGCCTCCTTCCTATCCGACGATCACGACGATCGCAGCTACTTATTCGGCACTTCGTAGACCTTGCCGTGCCAAGGTGCTGCATCGATCTGGTCGAGGGCCATCACGTAAAGTTCCTTTTCATCGGGCCCGAAGGCGAAGTTCGGCATGGACGGCGACGGCACCGAAAGCGTGCGCAAGAGCTTGGCGTCCTTGTCCACCACTATGATCTTGCCCGGCGCGTCGAGGGAGCGCGGGCTCTGGCCGATATACATCTCGCCAGCCTTGTCCATCTTGATGCCGTCCGGCCAGATATGCGGCTGGTTCGGGAACAGATCGTCGAGCCGAAGGAAGACGCGACGGTTGCTCAAGCTGTGATCGGCCCCGACATCGAACTCGATGATGCGGTTGTCCTCTGTTTCGACCAGGTAGAGCATCTTGCCGTCGTTCGACATGACCAGCCCATTGGCATTGTGCAGGTCGCCAGCCACCTTCTTCACGCTGCCGTTCTTGCCGATGTAGTAGGCCGACGCGTCGATCAGCGGACCGCCCTTGCCGGAGCCGGTGAAGTAGATGCCGCCCTCCTTGTCCGGCGCGAAATCATTGGGGCCGCTGAACGGCTTGCCGTCGGTGTCCTTGTCGTAGGCCGGCAGCGTCTTGCCGTCGGCCGAGATGCGGCCGATCGTGTTGTTGTCGTAGCAGGTGACGACGAATTCGCCCGTCGCGGTCGGCAGCACGGCCGAAGGGCCGCAGCCATCCATCTTCCAGAAAATCGCGTTCTTCTTGCCGTCCCAAACGTCCACAGTGCCGCGGCCGTATTCGACGTAGAAGAGCTTGTCCTGGTACCAGATCGGGCCCTCGGCGAACCAAGCGTCGTCATTGATCACCTTGACGTTCGCGGCGTGTGCCGATGCGGTAAGAGCGAGGGCTAACACTGTGCCCAGCAAATGCTGTCTTGTCATGCGCTTCCCCTTTCTTTCGTTGAACTCCAGGCGCTTAGGGCTCGCCGGCGCCGATCTCCTCCTTGCGGCGCGCCACATAGGCGTCCAGCTCCTCGCGGATGGCTGGATCCATAACCGGTTCCTCGTAGTCGCTGAGTGCCTGCTGCCAGAGCTGCGTCGCCCGCTCCAGCGCATCGTGGCCGCCCGCTTCCTGCCAGCTGCCGTAATTTTGCCAATTGGACAGCATCGGCCGGTAGAAGGCGGTCTCGTAGCGCGCCATGGTGTGCTCCGACCCGAAGAAATGTCCGCCGGTCGGCACGGCCTTGATCGCCTCGAAGCCGAGGTCGTCCTCCTCGAACGGCATCGGCCGCAGGAACTCCATCATGTTCTGCAGGATCTCGACGTCGAGGACGAGCTTCTCGTAGGAGGCTGTCAGCCCGCCCTCCAGCCATCCGGCGGCGTGATAGATCAGGTTCGCGCCGCCGAGCACCGCGCCCCAGGTCGCCATCTCGGTCTCATAGGCCGCCTGCAGGTCGACGACATTGGAGGCATTGGCATTGGAGGTGCGGTAGGGAAGGTTATAGCGCCGCGCCAGCTGTCCGGCGACGATGTTGGCCTTGGCGTTCTCCGGCGTGCCGAAGGCAGGCGCGCCGGAACGCATGTCGACATTGGACGTGAAGGCGCCATACATCACCGGCGTGCCGGGATTGACCAGCTGCGTCAGCGTCACGCCGAACAGGGCCTCGGCATTCTGCTGCGCAAGAGCCGCGGCCAGCGTCACCGGGGTCATGGCGCCCATCAGGGTGAAGGGCGTGATCGTCACCGGCTGGCCGTGCTCGGCCATGGCGATCAGGCCTTCGGCCATCGCCTCGTCGAACAGGCGCGGCGAGTTGACGGAAATAATCGTCGTGACCCCCGGCGAATTGCGCAGTGCCTCGATGGTCGTGCCGCGTGCGATCGCCGTCATGGCGATGCTATCCATGGCGCGGCCGCGGCCGATCGCCGAGCAATGGAAGCTCAGATCCGACAGCGTGAGATTGGCGCGATAGGTGTCGAGATGGCGCGAATTCGCCGGCAGCTCCATAGGCGCCACCACCTGGTTGCCGATGATATGGATGGCGTTGAAATGATGCGCGAGGCGGATGAAGTTCTCATAGTCAGCCAGATTGCCCTGCCGGCGGCCGTTGATGCGGTCATGCACATTGGGCGGCCCGGCGACCAGCCCGAACACCAGCGAATTGCCGCCGATGCGGATCTGCTTGTCCGGATTGCGCGAGCTTAGCGAGAAGGACGATGGCGCGTTCCTAAGCGCTTCTCTGACGATACTCTCGTCGATCCGCACCGTGTTCTCGGCCCGATCAACGATGGCGCCCGCGGCCTCGAAGATACCCAGCACCTTCTCGCCCATGACGCGGATGCCGAGTTCGGACAGGATGCGCATCGAGGTGCGGTGGAGCTTGTCCATCTGCTCCTCGTCGAGGATCTGCATCGGCGCGTAGGGGTTTGTGACGCGCTGCCAGGGCAGTTGCGCAATGCCGCCGCCACTGCGCCCGGCCGCTCTGGTGCGCCGTCCGCCGCTTCGCCTGTCATGCGCTGTCATCGGCCTGTCCTCCTTAATAGCCGCGTCCCGGATCCACCACATTCGCCAAAGGCTCGCCGCGCCGGTAGCGGGCGAGATTCTCGGCAAACATGCGTGCCGACTTCACGTCCCAGCCGTCGTAGACGGACGAGCAATGCGGCGTGACGATCACGTTCTCGTAGCCCCACAGCGGATGCGCCGGCGGCAGCGGCTCGACGGCGAAGACGTCAAGCGCCGCGCCCTTGATCCGGCCGCCGTCGAGCGCCGCAAGGAGCGCCGCCTCGTCGACGACGCCGCCGCGGGAAACGTCGATCAGCACCGCCGAAGGCTTCATCGCCGCGAAGGCCTCGCTGCCCACAATGCCACGTGTGCTTTCGAGCAGCGGCACGGCGCACAAGATGAAATCGGCACGGCCCCACAGGCTGGGCAGGTCGGCCATGCCGTGCACCTCATCGATGTGGTAGGTCGGTTTCGGGCTGGCGCGCACGCCCAGGGTCGTCATGCCGAAGGCCCTGGCCCGGACGGCGACCGCCTGCCCCGTCTTGCCGAGCCCAAGGATCAGAAGCGTCTTGCCCTGGATCGGCTCGACCTTGCCGGCCGTCCACCTCCTGGCAGCCTGCTCGCGTGCGAAGCCGCGCAGGCCGAGCGAGAAGGAAAGCATCGCGCCGAAGACATATTCGGCCATCATGTCGGCAGCGACGCCGGCCGAATTGGTTATCGTCACCCTTGTCGGATCCCAGGGGCGCAGGTGATCCGTGCCGGAGCCGCCGACCGAAACCCAGCGCACGGTCGGGCTCTCGACCAGCGCCGCGCGCGGATAGCGCGATCC
This sequence comes from Mesorhizobium sp. AA23, assembly GCF_001672435.1. Lineage (NCBI taxonomy): Bacteria > Pseudomonadati > Pseudomonadota > Alphaproteobacteria > Hyphomicrobiales > Phyllobacteriaceae > Mesorhizobium > Mesorhizobium sp. AA23. Next base: position 137,711 of record NZ_LYTP01000028.1, on the reverse strand, counting down.
CCGGTCGAATTTGATGGTGAACACCACCTCGGCGCCGGTGTCCGCAATCAGGTCGGGAAGCGCCTCGTAGCTGTCGCAGCCGAGCACCCTGAGATCGGGATGGGTTTCCGCCAGCGCCGCAATCGGCCCGTCCGGCGCGTCGCTGCTGACGATGATTGTTGGCCGCGCGGACATTTCAGCCCCGCCTCGGACCAGGAATGTGATCGGCAAGAGGACCCAGCGTCTCGAGCAAAGCCTTGCCTGCCTGCGGGCTGGTGTTCTCATGCGGCGCGCGCAGATTGAGCCAGCGCTGGTCGCCGGAGCGCACGGCAAGTGCCGCCTTCATCCCGCCGATCAGACCGGCGGTCTGAACCGCCTTTCGAAATTCCTTTATGGCGGCATCGGCGGCCGAGACGTCGCGGCCGGCGCGCGCGCCGTCATAGACGGCGCGGATAGCCCTGGCGTTGAGGTTGACGGAAGCGGAAATGCAGCCCGCCGCGCCGGCGACCAGGCCTTGGGTAAGCTGGCCCTCGGAACTCGGGAAGACCGAGACGTTGGGCGCCGCCGCGATCACGGCGGCGGTGTTGTCCCAGTTCCCGGCACTGTCCTTGTAGGCGACAACGGTTTCGGGAAATGCCGCGTTGAGCCGCGCCGTCAGCGCCGGCGATACCGGCACCCCGGAATTCTGCGGGATGTGATAGAGGATCAGCTTGAGCTTCGGGCTGGCGACTTTCTCGACCAGTTCCGAATAGTAGCGCGCCTGCCCGTCATCGCCCGCCGCAGTGTAGAAGAACGAGGGCAGCACCATGACGCCAGCGCAGCCGAGTTCCAGGGCATGCCGGCTGAGTTCGAGCGTCTCGGGCAGCGCGGTAACGCCTGTGCCGGGCATCATCTTATCCGCCGGGATGCCGGCCTCGGCCAGCCACTCCAGGGCTTGCATGCGTTCGCGCGGCGACAGCGACAGCGCCTCGCCGGTCGTCCCAAACGGCGAAAGGTAATGCGCGCCCTGAGCAAGCACCCATTTCGCATGGTTGACCCACAGATCGCGGGCGACGCTGCCGTCTTTGTCGAAGGGCGTCAGGATGGGGCCAATGACGCCTTGCACGCTGTTCATCGATGGTTCTCCCGGGTCGTCGTGTCGCCGTCGGCGAGCTTCGCTGCCGCGTCGACTGTTCTGATAAAGAATGCTGTTGAGGCGATGTCGAAGAAGACGTGGAAGCCTGCCTCGCTGCGCACCAGCACGGCTTCGAGATTCGCGACGCGCGTCTGCGCGATCTCGTCATCGGCAAAACGGCCAGGCCTGAGGTCCAGTGCGCAAAGCCTCGCCATCACCGCTTCTGCCGACTGGCCGGAAAGCCGCATCCAGCTCCAGCCTTCCTCGCGCCAGGACCAATAGCCGCGCGAACCTTTCTCGGCCTGCCAGGCAGCGACGAGCTTTGCGACGGCGCCACCGGCGATATCGTCAATCGCGAGGAAATCTTCGCTGCCTAGACGCAGCAGCCTGACGCCGCCCTGCCTAGCGATGCGATTGACGGGCGGCAAGGCGAGACCTTGCGCTTCGAGCCAGGCTGAACTGCCGGGCCCTTTGATGCCGAAGCGCGATCGGGCCGTCAGATCGGTCACTATCAGCTGCCCGTTTGGCAGAACTGCTTCAGCGGCCGAGCCGTCCGGCGACAGGGGAAATGTTCGCATGGCAAGACCGGCCATCTTTACATCTCCTGCCGGACGTTCTGCGGATCGAAGAAGGCGTGACCGACCACCGGCACCTGCACCAATTCGCCGCTGCGACACTTCACCGTGACCTTGCTGCCAGGGGCAGCGTCGTCGATATGGACATAGGCCAGCGCGATTGTGTGGCGAAGCGTTGGCGAGAAGCCAATCGAAGTGATCTGCCCAACCGGGTTGCCGCCGCGCAGCACCAGGCAGGACTCGCCGGGGATGTTGCTTGCACCCTCGAAAGAGAGGCCGACGAGCCGGCGCGTTTCGCCAAGCCTCGTCCGCATCTCGATTGACCGCTTGCCGACGAAGAAGGGCTTCTTCTTCGAAACCGCCCAGCCGAAACCGAGCTCGTTGGGCGTGGTCAGCGCGTCGGTATCCTGGCCGATCAGGATATGCCCCTTTTCAAGCCGCAGCATGCGCGAGGCCTCGAGTCCATAGGGACGCAAGCCATGCGGCTTGCCGGCCTCGGACAAAGCGTCCCACAGCGCGACCGCATAGCTCGAAGGACAGTGCAGCTCGTAGCTCACCTCGCCCGTGAAGCCGATCCGCATCACACGCACCGGCAGGCCGGCCAGCATGCCTTCGCGCCCCTGGAGATAGGGGAAAGCGTCGCGCGAGAAATCGATGTCGCCATCTAGCGCCTGCAAGACCTCACGCGCCTTCGGGCCGGTGACGTTCATGCCGGAAAATGCTGCCGTGACGTTGAGCACGTCGACCTTCAGCCGCCACTGCGCATTCCAGAACAGCATGTCGGCCTGCACGCGGGCGACGGCGCCGGTCGTCGCGGTGACGTAGAACAGGTCATCGGCGAGACGATAGGCGACGCCGTCATCGATAACCGTCCCCATCTCGTTGAGCATCAGGCAGTAGCGGACCCGGCCGACGCGCTGGTTGGCATGCGCCATCGTGTACATCCGATCGAGGAAGGCGCCGGCGTCAGGACCGCGGATCTCCAGCTTGCCCAAAGTCGACACGTCGAGCATGCCGACGCCGTTGCGGACCGCGGCGATCTCTTCGCGGACCAGGCGGTCTATCCGGTCTTCCGGCCCGTAAAAATACGGCCGCCACCAGGCACCGATCGGCTTCATGCGAGCGTTGAGTGCGAGATGGCGCGCATGCAGCGCGGTGCGCCGCTCCAACGGCTCGTGATGGCCGGCGAGCACGCCGAGCTTCTCCGGTCCGGTCGGCGGCCGCGCCGTGGTGATGCCCACCTCGCCAACCCCGCGCCCCGTCGCTTCGGCGACAATCCGCGCCGTGGCGAGCGCCGAATGCCTGCCTTGGCTCGGCCCCATGCCGACGGTGGAAAAGCGCTTCACCAGTTCGAGTTCGCGATAGCCTTCCTTGACCGCATTCCTGAGGTCCTTGACCTGCAGATCCTCATCGAAATCGACGAAGTCGCGACCTTTTGCGTTGCCGGCGAGCGGTTGTGCCCAGGCAGCTGGCTCGGGCTCGTATTCGTTCTGCACGTCAGGAGGATCGCCGTGGCCGAGCCGCTCCAGAGCCTCGCGCGCGGCGCGGCGGCCGTCGGCCATCGCAGACTGCAACCGCGATTTGCCGGCAACGGCGCCTGCCAGCCGGACGGCCGCGCCCACCGGCAGACTGAGCGTCATTCGCGCCGTCGCATCGTCGTAGCCAACTATCGCTCCCGCATGGCAGGGCAACTGCCAGGCAGGCACCGAGCCGACGGAGACCGCCACGAGATCGCAGTCGATCCAGCGGCTGCCAATGCGGACCCGCGTCACATGCTTGTTGCCGCGCGTCCCGGACGCTTCCTCGATCGGGGCGCCTGCGAGGATCCCTATCCCCCTGGCCCGAAGCTCACCGGCGCGGTCGCCGGCATTTGGCCGAGGATCGACGATCGCGGCCAGTTCGACGCCAGCCTCGACCAGATCCAGCGCGGAGTCGTAGCCATCGTCATTGGCGGCCAGCACGACGGCCCGCCGGCCAGGTTGCACCGCGTAATGGCGGAGCAATCGTTGCACGGCGCCGCCGGTCATGATGCCAGGCAGATCGTTGTTGCGGAACACCGCCGGCTGCTCGATGGCGCCTGTCGCCAGGACAACCTCGCGGGCGCGGGTTCGGTAGAGCCGGTTGCCCTGGATCAGCGGCAGCCAATTGTCCTCATACCAGCCGTTGCAGATGGTGCCGGTCATGATGCGCAGATTGGGGAGCTTGGCTGCCTTGGCTGCCAGACTGAACAATATGCCCGGATCGCAGCGGCGATAGGTCAGCGAACCGCCAATTTCGGGATTGTCGTCGCACAACAGCACGTCGGCGCCGGCTTGTGCGGCCGAGATCGCAGCCGATAGACCCGCCGGCCCCGCGCCGACGACCAGCAGGTCGCAGTGAAGATGCGCCTTGTCGAAACTCAGATGCGGCGCCTTGACGTCGACGATCCCGAGCCCCGCCTTGCGACGGATCATCGGCTCCCAGAAGCGGAGCCAGCTGTCCTGTCTCGGACCCATGAAGGTGCGGTAGTAGAAGCCGACCGGCAGGAAACGTCCAAAGCGGTCGATCACCGCATCGCGGTCGTTTTCCAGCGAGCCGTTGACGTTCTGCGCCGTCACCATCATGCCGTCCTGGAGCGGCGTCAGGTCGGCGGGAACATTCGGCTCCGACGGCAATTGCACCAGCGTGTTCGCTTCCGCGCCGGCCATGGTCATGATGCCGCGCGGCCGGTGGTATTTGAACGAGCGCGACAGGACCCACTGGTCCGAGGCCGCCAGCGCGCTGGCGATGCAGTCGCCGGCAAAGCCATGATAAGCCTTGCCTTCGAAGGTGAAGCGGACAGGCCGCGTCCGGTCGAGGCGCGAGCCGTATGGCGTGCCAAGCCGCGTCATGGCCGGCTCCCAGGCGCATAGGTGCGGATGATTTCGTTGGTGACGACGTCGCGCTCGGCGAGGAAGAAGAAGTTGCTCGGCACGTGCCGCCACCACTCGACCACTACACCTTTTCGATTGTCCGCGCGAAAGAGATGCCTTGCCCACTCAGCGTCGGCGGCAGCATCCGCATCGGGCGCCTGCCGCAGCGGACCGAAGGACTGGAATTCGTCGATGTTGCGCGGGCCGTTCATGGGGCAGTCAAGCAGCTTCATGGTCAGTGGCTCGCCGCCGTGGCGCCCATTTCGTTGAGCAGTCGGAACTTCTCGAAGCGCTCCAGCGCAAACGGCTTCAGCAGGTCGGGAACCCGGCCCCTGGCGATGGTTTCCGCCATGCGCTTGCCGGCGACCGCAGTCGCCTTGAAGCCCCAGGTGCCCCAGCCGCAATCGAGCCACAGATTGGCGAGAGGGCTGGCGCCCATGATCGGGCTGTAGTCCGGCGTCATGTCGGTGATGCCGGCCCATTGCCGCAGCAGCCGCACACTTTGCAGGAAGGGAAAGAGATGCACGGCGCCTTCCGCCAGATGCTCCTTCATGTCCAGCGTCGAGCGGGTCGAATAGAGCTGGTACGGATCCGAGCCGCCACCGATGACGATCTCGCCGCGCGAGGATTGCACCAGATAGGTGTGCAGCGACACGGACGAGACCAGCGTGTGCAGCCAGGGCTTCAGCGGCTGCGTCACCATTGCCTGCAGGGGGTAGCAGCGGATCGGCAGTTCCACGCCGGCCATCATGGCGACATCGTAGTTCATGCCGCCGGCGGCGATGAGCACGGAGCCGCAGGCGATCCGTCCGCGGTTCGTCACCACAGCGCGCACCTGACCGGTCTCGACCTCAAAGCCTTGAACTTCGGTGCGCTGGTGGATTTCGGCGCCGCGGCGCGAGGCCTGCGCGGCGAAGCCCCAGGCAACCGCATCGTGGCGGGCCGTGCCGCCATCGGCATGCCAGAGGCCGCCGAGGATCTCGAGCGCGCCGCCGCGATCCATGTTGAGTTCGGGCACCAGCTTCTCGACCTCTTTTGCGTCGATCACCTCGGTGCGCGTGCCCATATGCTTGCCCATCTCGGCGCGCAGATGGAAGGCGCGCAGCGTCGCTTCCGTGTGTGCGAGCGTCAGCTGGCCGCGCTGCGAGAACATGACGTTGAAGTCGAGCTCCTGCGACAGCGCTTCGAAGAGCGAAACGCCTTCCTTGTAGAAGGCGACGCCTTCCTGGGTGATGTAATTGGAGCGGATCGTCGTGGTGTTGCGGGCGGTATTGCCGCCGGCCAGATAGCCTTTTTCGAGCACCGCGATGCTGGCGATACCATGGTATTTCGACAGATAATGCGCGCAGGCCAAGCCATGCCCGCCGCCACCGACGATCACCACGTCATAGGACGGCTTCAGCTCCGGTGTCGCAGGAATGTCGCCCGTCACCGGATAGTCGCGGCTAAGCCCGTATTTGAGAAGCCTAAGCGGCATGGCTGCCCTGGCCGCCAGGAGGATCGTAGACCAGAGCGGTCAGCTCGGAAAGCCGGCGGTCGGCGTCGGTCAGGCCGAGAATACCGTCCCGGATCGCGGCGGCCCTGGTCGAGCCGAGAACGGGCGACGCAAACTCCATGTACTTGGCGACGATATCGGCTTCGCTGAACGGGGCTTCGGGGCCGCCGCGTGCGTGGACATCTCCGGACTCCAGCCGCCGGCCGTCAACCGTCTCGATCTGCACGTCGGCCCAGCGCCCGGCGGGGAAACGGTCGCTGTGCTTCGCCGCCTCGTTCACCTCGACGCGCTTCAGCATATCCGCGACGGCGGCATCGCGCAGACCCGAGCCCGAAATGTGCTCCACGCCGATCCGACCATAGTGGATCATCGTGGCCACGGCGAAGGGCAGGCTGTACTGCGCCTTTGATGTCGTGTCCGGCATGCCGGCAAACAGCGTCGCCGCATAGTGGAAGCTGTTGACATGGACTTTGCGTATGTCTTCCGGCCGAAGCCCATGCTGCAGGCAAAGCGCGCGCGTCGCGTCGATCGCGGCATGGGCCCAGCGGCAGACCGGATAGGGTTTTATGTATTGCCGGGTCATCTGCCAGAACAGGCCGAGGTCATCCCAATGTGCCGCGACCTCCGGCGCCTCGACCGTGATCGCCGGCGCGCCGGCGAAACCGGCTTCGGCAAGCACGGCGGCCGACAGGCCGACCAGCGCCCCCATGCCTGAGCCGTCATGCAGCATGGTCGGCGTTGCGATCTCGCGCATCATCTGGCTGCGCGGTCCGTGATACTCGGCGATGCCGAAAGCATGGCGCAGTTGATCGTCGTCAAGCGAAAGCAGGCGGGCCGCGACCGCCGCCACGCCAAGAGAATTCCACGCGCCGGAGGTGTGATAATCGGAGACGGTTGCGTGCAGCGCAATGCCGGCCCGCCCCGCGATCTCATAGCCGACGACGATCGCGGCCAGCGCCTCGGGGCCGGTCAACTCAGGCTTTTCTTCTGCGAGCGCAAGCAGCGCCGGGATAACCGCCACGCCGATGTGCCCCTTGGTCGGCGGGTAACCGTCATGGCCGTCGAGATTGTCGGTCTGGGTCGCCGCCGCGAAGGCGGCGCCGGCCATGCTGGCGCGCCTGCCGTCGAAGATCATCCTCGCCGCGTGCCGGTCGGCGCCGGAACCGTAGAGCATAACCGCGGCATCGCGCGCGATTTGTCCGGCGTGCATCGGGCCGGCGGCGATGGCAATGCCCATCGTGTCGAGGAACTGGAGGGCTGCCGATTTCAGAACGTCGCGCGGGAACGCGCCGGCCGACCTGCGCAGCACGAAGTCGGCAACACGGGCAAATACGGTGGAAGCAGACTCACCTTCCGCCGTCCGCTGGTCCATGGCGCCACCTTTCGCGTCCCGATCGCTCCAAGATAACTACGAATAATTTGGTCTCATGGGCCAGGCACGTAATTAGTTTGGCGCCATCGCACAAAAAAATCGGGGTCAAGGCGATTGCGGAGGCCAACGAAGCCGGTCTAGTTTTCGCTTCGCCAAGGAGCGATCGCATGAAGCCGCCACCCCCACTGAACTATATCCGCTCGTTCGAGTGTTCGGCGCGGCATCTCAGCTTCACCCTCGCTGCCAGCGAGCTCGGCTACACCCAGGCGGCGGTCAGCAATCATGTGCGGGGGCTGGAACATTATCTTGGCCGGCAGCTCTTCGTGCGCTATCCGCGCAGCCTGAAGCTGACCGAAATGGGCGAGGCCTTCCTGCCGACGCTGCGGCAGGCGCTCGACCAGATCGATCACGCCACGGAGGCGATCGTCGCCTCCTCGCGCAACAGGACGGTCGTCATCTCCTGCCCAATGAGCCTGGCCGAAAACTGGCTGGCCGGCTGCATGGCGGCGTTCCGGCAAATCCATCCGGAGATCGAGGTCGTTCTGCACGGCACGATCTGGGAAGACCTCAGCGAGCAGATCGCCGACATCACCATCTCGACCCGCCGCTTCGACGACCGCCCGCCGAGTGGCGTTCCGCTGTGGAACGACCAGCTCGCCATCCTCTGCGCACCCGGCCTGCTGTCCGGCCCGAAAGGGCTGCGCTCGCCGCGCGATATCCTCAACGTCGACTGGATCTTCGTGCATGGCCGCCAAGAATATTGGCAATGCATGGGCGACGCGCTGCAGATCGACATTTCGAATTATGAGAAAGGCATCACCACGAACGCCTCGAACATTGCGCTGGAACTGGCGGCAATGGGCGCGGGCTGCGTCGCCACGCAATATTCGCTGGCGAGAACCTATATCAGCCGCGGGCTTCTGGTGGAGCCTTTCCCCGTGCGAGCCGCCAGTCCATGGACCTATTATCTTTCGGAGAGCCAGCTCTCGAAAGGCAGCGTGGTGAGGACCGTCAGAGGGTGGATCATGGAACGAGCCAACGCCCATGTAGAAGCCGTTTAGGCTGACGGCTCGGCAACCATCCGTCCGGGGGAAGGAAGCAATCCGAAGACAACTACCCGAGGGTCTGACTTGCTAAGGCATAGGTCTTCGGCCTAGCCGAGCCGCCGTCGGAAAAATCGGCGAGGCATTTGCCCTTCGACATGGTCAGCACCGTGTCGAAGACCGGCATTCCGCTGTGCGACAGGAAGGCGGCGAACTCGCCATTGTCCATGTGCGTGTCGATCCTGAGGAAATATCCCGAATGGTCGGCCACGTGCGGCCTGACGACCGCCAGGGCGTCGGGGTCGCTTCCCGCCACCACCGGCCCTATGACATGGCCCCGTCCGAACGGTCGGCAGAGGGCAAAAGCGGTCAGCTTGTTCCCGTCGAAAAGCCCATAGCCGGCCGATTGCCCGAAGAGCTTTTCAACGAGCGCTGTGCGCCTCACGCCAAATCCCGCCGCGTCCAGCGCGATCGCTGCCGCAACATCGCCCGCGTCCAACGTCCGGACGCTACCGTGCGCCTCCGTCGGCCGGCCCGCTGTCGGCACGCGGGCGATGCCCTGGCATTGATAGACGGTCTTCTCCGGCTGGAAATCGAGGGAGAGATAAAGCCGCCGCGCAGCACGGGTTGCATTGAGGCGCAGATCGCGCCCGGGGATCCTGTCGAAGATCCGCTTCATCAGCCATTGCGCCGCCCCCTGCGTCTGAAGCCGCGGCGAGGTGATGACCATCCCCAAGGTGGCGAAATTGGCGCCGTGCGGGAACCACATGGCCGAACCGAGAGCCCGGCCGATCTCATCGAGCGCCACGAAGCCTTGGCCCGATTCACGCAGGAATTGCCAATCCTCGGCGCGATGCGGCCATCCCACCGACAGGGAGAGCGCGTGCAACCTCTCCAGGTCGACATCTTGGACGTCGCCGATACGCATGGAGAAGGCATCGATTTTCAAGCTCTCGGACGGCTTCACTTCCATGGCCCTGAAAGAACCCTCAAAAATAAAGAACCCTCAAAAATCAACGGGCGAGCAGACCGCTGCCCCGTGCCCGCCAACGCTAGACAAGCAAACCCCACAGGATTTGCTCGAAAGCCGTGCACCAACGCAAGATTCAACTGAAACACTTCCGCTTTCGGCATGCAATCGCGTGGCAACGCACCCATCCTCTGCGGAAATTCACCAGCATGCGGCTCGATGCCGGCAAAACCCTGAATGCCTTGAGGGCTGGAATGGACGTCTTCGACATCCTCGACCGTCTCGTCGCCTTTCCGTCGGTCGCCGGCAAGCCGAACGGCGACATTGCCGGCTGGATCGAGGCTCATCTCACCGAACAAGGCGCGAAGGTCAGCCTGCTCCCAGGGCCAGAGGGCGACCGTTTCAATCTTTTCGCCACCATCGGCCCGGCCGAGGTTCCGGGCTACATCCTATCCGGCCATATGGACGTCGTCCCCGCCGGCGAGCCGCAATGGAGTTCGGCCCCTTTTTCGCTGCGCCGGGAGAGCGAACGGCTCTACGGACGCGGCACCACCGACATGAAGGGGTTTCTCGCCGCCGCGCTCGCCGCCGTGCCTGCGCTTGTGCGGCTGCGCCTCGCCAGACCGATCCACCTCGCCTTCTCCTATGACGAGGAGATCGGGTGCCGGGGCGTGCCGCATTTGATCGCCGGGCTGCCCGAGCTTTGCGCCAAGCCGCTCGGCGTCATCGTCGGCGAGCCGAGCGGCATGCGCGCCGTGCGCGGCCACAAGGGCAAGGCGGCCGCCCGCGTAATCATCAGCGGCCGCTCCGGCCACTCCTCGCGACCGGATCTTGGGCTTAACGCCATCCATGCGATGTCCGATGTGCTGAGCGCCGCCGTGAGTGAAGCGGAGCGGCTGATGCATGGCCCGTCCGACCCAACCTTTGAGCCGGCCTATTCCTCGCTGCAGGCCGGTGTGATCGCAGGCGGCCAGTCGGTCAACATCATCCCCGACAGCTGCACGCTCGACCTGGAGGCGCGCGCAATACCGGGCATCGAACCGGCTGGCTTGCTCACCCCGGTCAAGGCGCGGGCTGAAGCTCTTGCCGCTCAAGGCTATGTTGTTGAATGGAAGCCGATTAGCGCCTATCCGGCGCTGTCGCTGCCGCAAGACTCGGCTCTGGCGGGACTGCTGCGCGAATTGACCGGCGAAGCGCCTTTAGCCGCCGTCAGCTACGGGACGGAGGCCGGACTTTACCAAGGCTCCGGGCTCGATGCGATCATCTGCGGCCCCGGCGATATCGGGCGCGCCCACAAGCCGGACGAATATATTCTCGCCAGCGAGCTCGCCGCCTGCCAGCAGATGATCGAGGCGCTGGGCGCGCGATGCGCGGCCTGAAGGAGCAGCCGGAATGACATTCCTCTTCAATTCCGACGCGCGGCGTGGCGCGATCTTCGCCGAGGCCTTCGCTAAGGAGTTGCCGGACCTCCCCTTCACGATCGATGCCGCTACGGTCGATCCCGACGCAGTGCGCTACCTGATCACCTGGACGGTGCCGGAGAACCTCGACCGCTACACCAACCTCGAAATCCTGTTCTCCATCGGCGCCGGCGTCGATCAGTTCCGCTTCGACGCGGTGCCCGCGCCGGTGAAGATCGTGCGCATGGTCGAGGAGGGCATCGTGCGCATGATGCAGGAGTATGTGACGCTCGCCGTGCTTGCGCTCCACCGCAACTTGCCGGCCTATCTGGCGCAGCAGCACGCCGGAGAATGGCGCGACATCCCTCAGCCTCAAGCCGCGTCGCGCCGGATCGGCGTGCTCGGCCTCGGACAGCTTGGCCAAGCCGTCCTCGACCGGCTGAAACCTTTCGGCTTCCAGCTCTCCGGATGGAGCCGCTCCCCGCGGCGGCTCGAAGGGGTGACCTGTTATCATGGCGAGCTTGGGCTGGAGCAGATGCTGGCGGCCAGTGACATACTGATCTGCCTGCTGCCACTGACCGAGGAGACGCGCGGATTTCTGAACGCCGGCCTGTTCGCGAAACTGCCTGACGGGGCGGCTCTCGTTCATACGGGTCGAGGCCCGCAGCTCGATCACGAAGCGCTTGTCGCCGCGCTCGATAGCGGCCATTTGTCGTCGGCGATGATCGACGTGACCGATCCCGAACCGCTGCCCGCGGGACATCCGTTCTGGTCGCATCCGAAGATCATCCTCACTCCGCACATAGCCAGCGTGACCCAACCCGCGACCGCCGCCCAGGCCGTCATCGACAACATCAAGCGCCACCGCGCCGGGCTCGATCCCATCGGGCTCGTCGACCGGTCGCGCGGTTATTGAAACTCAACTGGAAAGGCCATCCTTTGTCCCTGCTCAAGTCCATCGATATCAACCCGAGCTTTTCGCCCCGCGAATCGACCGCGCTGCCGGAGCGGCTCATTGCCGGCAATCCCGCCTTCAAAACCTGGGCGCAGGACGTGGCCAAGGACGACCTTGTCCATACCGGCGTCTGGGAGGCCACGCCCGGCGAAACGCGCTCGATCAAGGGGGAAACCTTCGAGTTCTGCCATATCCTCGCCGGCGTGGTCGAAATCACGCCCGACGCCGGCGAAACGGTGACCTACCGGGCCGGCGACAGCTTCGTCATGAAGCCGGGCTTCACGGGTGTTTGGAAGACCATCGAGACCGTGCGCAAGATCTACGTCACAGTGGGCTAGCGAGCGCCCGCGCAGGCCCTGACCGCCGCGGAAGATTTTGCCGTCTCTTGTCCCCAGCACGCAACATTCGTCGGCGGCGGATCGCCGAACAGCGCATGCTGCGTGTCGGCACAGGCTAGGCTGAGGCCGATGCTGCCGAGTGGTTGCCCATGAGCCTGAGCTTCGATCCCGATACAATCTCGCTTCCCGTCGGCCACTTCATCGATGGGGAGCTGATTTCGGCCGAGGGTGCGATCGAGATGCGCCGTCCGTCCGACGGCAAGTCCTATGCCGCCTGCCCCGTGGCCGGTGCGGACTTGGTGAACCGGGCGGTGGAAAGTGCCAAAGCGGCGCTGAAAGCCAGCAACTGGGGCGGCGTCCGGCCGCGCGAGCGCACCGGGGCGCTCCACGCCTGGGCCGATCTGATGGAAGCGGAAGCCGAAACGCTCGCCAGGATCGAGGCGCTGTCCTCGACCCGGCCCGTGGGCCAGCTCGCCGCCGGCGACATCGCCGTGACCGCCGAGCAGATCCGCTTCTTTGCCGAGTTCGCCGATAAGGAAGGCAGCGAACTCGCGCCGACCGACGACGCCAGTTTCGGCATGATCATGAGCGAACCCTATGGCGTCGTGGCCGCGATCACGCCCTGGAATTTTCCGATCTCGATGGCCGGCTGGAAACTCGGCCCGGCGCTGGCTGCGGGCAATGCAGTCGTGCTGAAGCCTTCGGAAATGACGCCGTTCTCGACCGTCTATTTGGCGCAGCTCGCCGTCAGAGCCGGCCTGCCGGCAGGACTTGTCAACGTGGTGCTCGGCGACGGTCCCACGACCGGCACGGCGTTGACTGGCCATCCCGAGATCGCCAAGGTCAGCTTCACCGGTTCGACCCGCGCCGGCTCGGCGATCATGGAGAACGTCGCCCGCACCGGCGTCAAGCCTATGACGCTGGAGCTCGGCGGCAAGAGCCCGCAGCTCGTCTTTGCCGATGCCGATCTCGATAAGGCGGCAGCAGCAATCGCCGGCAGCGTCACCTTCAATGCCGGCCAGGCCTGCGTGGCCGGCACGCGCCTGATCGTCGAGAAGAGTGTGGCCGGCAGGCTGACGGCCTCGATTCTGGAAAAGATGAAGGCGGTGAGGTCCGGCCCGACCTGGGACGAGACCACGCAGTATTCGCCGATCATCTCGGAACGGCAGCGGGGACGTGTCGACGCCATCGTGCGGGCCGCGGTCGAGGCTGGCGGCGAATGCCTGACGGGCGGCACCTTTATGGACAGCCCCGGCTATTTCTACGAGCCGACGCTGATCGCCAATGTCGACCAGGCCAATCCGGCGATCGTCGAGGAAATCTTCGGCCCGGTCCTGACGGTCCAGACCTTCGAGACCGAAGACGAGGCGCTGGCGCTGTCCAGCCATCCGACCTACGGACTGGCTTCCGGCCTGTTCACCGCCGATCTGTCTCGCACGATCCGTCTCGCGCGCAAGCTCGAAGCGGGCACCGTGTGGGTCAACCGCTACAGCCGCTCGCGCGACCACATCCTGCCGACCGGCGGCTACAAGCGCTCCGGCATCGGCAAGGACCTTGGCCGCGAGGCCTATCTCGCCAACCGCAGGACCAAGAGCGTCCTGATCAGCCTGTGAAGAGATGCCGATGAAGACCTACTCGATCGCCCTGATCCCCGGTGATGGCATCGGTCGCGATGTGACCGCCGCCGCCTGGACGGTGCTGGAAACCGTGGCGAAGCACTCCGGCTTTGCCCTGACTGGGACCGAGTTTCCATGGTCCTGTCGTTTCTTCAAGGAAACCGGTCGCATGATGCCCGAGAACGGCATCGAGACCTTGCGCCGCTTCGACGCCATCCTGCTCGGGGCCGTCGGCTGGCCGACGGAGGTGCCGGATTCCGTTTCTCTCCACGGGCTGCTGCTGCCGATCCGCAAGGCATTCGTGCAATACGCCAATATCCGGCCGCACCGGCTGCTGCCGGGTGTGAGGGGGCCGCTGCGAGCCGAGAGCTTCGATATTCTGTGCATCCGCGAAAACACCGAAGGCGAATATTCCGGCGCCGGCGGGCGTGTGCATCAAGGCACGCTGGACGAGGTCGCGGTGGAAACCTCGATCTTCACCCGGGCCGGGGTCGAGCGCATCCTGCGCTTCGGCTTCGAGCAGGCACGGGCGCGGCGCGGCAGGCTGGCTTCCGTCACCAAGTCCAACGCGCAGAAATATTCGATGGTGTTCTGGGACGAGATCACGCGCAAGCTGGCCGCCGACTATCCGGACGTCGACGTGACCAGCTATCATGTCGACGCACTCGCTGCGCGCATGATCATGGATCCGCAGAGCCTCGACGTGGTCGTCGCTTCCAATCTCTTCGGCGACATACTGACGGATATCGGCGCGGCGATCCAGGGCGGGCTCGGCTACGCAGCTTCCGCCAACATCAACCCCGACCGCTCGGCGCCGTCCATGTTCGAGCCGGTGCACGGCTCCGCGCCCGACATCGCCCACCTCGGCATCGCCAACCCGATCGCCGCCATATGGTCGGGCGCAATGATGCTTGAACATCTGGGCCAAAAGGACGCAGCCGGCCGCGTCATGAACGCGATCGAAGCGACAACGGCGCGAGGGGTGGGAACCACGGCCGGCAAAGATCGTACGGACGCCATCACATCCGCCGTTGTCGCGGCGCTCACCTGATTTGCGAGGTCGTTTTCGATGAAAAGCCTGAAAGACAAAACTCTCTTCCGCGAGGCCGGTCTGATCGGCGGCAGATGGGTCGCGGCAGGTTCCGGCAGAACGGTCGATGTGATCGATCCGGCAACACAGTTATCAATCGGCACAGTGCCCGACATGGCCGGCCCGGAGGCCGGCGCGGCCATAGAGGCCGCGGCTTCCGCCTATCGGGATTGGAAAAAGAAGACCCACGCCGAACGCGCCGCCCTGCTGGAGGCCTGGCATGGTCTGATGCTTAAGCATCTGGACGATCTCGCGCTGATCCTGACCACGGAACAGGGCAAGCCGCTGGACGAGGCCAAAGGCGAGATCCGCTACGGAGCGTCCTTCGTCAAATGGTTCGCCGAGGAGGCGCGCCGGATCAATGGCCACACCATCCCCTCGCCTACATCAGACCGCCGCATCATCGTCCTGAAGGAACCCGTCGGCGTGTGCGGCATCATCACGCCTTGGAACTTTCCCAATGCGATGATCACCCGCAAGGTTGCGCCGGCGCTGGCCGCCGGCTGCACGGTGGTGATCAAGCCGTCCGAGTTCACGCCCTATTCGGCGTTGGCGCTCGGCGTGCTCGCCGAACGCGCGGGTATTCCCGCCGGCGTCATCAACATCGTCACCGGCATGCCGGCCGAGATCGGCAACGAGATCATGGCGAATGAGACCGTGCGCAAGATCTCCTTCACCGGTTCGACCAGGGTCGGCTCGCTGCTGATGCGCGGAGCGGCCGACAGCGTGAAAAGGCTCAGCCTCGAGCTCGGCGGCAACGCGCCCTTCATCGTCTTCGACGACGCCGACCTCGACCTCGCCGTCGAGGGGGCGCTGGCGTCGAAGTTCCGCAATGGCGGCCAGACCTGCGTGTGCGCCAACCGCATTCTCGTCCAGGCCGGAGTCTATGACGCCTTCTCCGCCAAGCTCAGCGCCCGCGTCAATGCGTTGACGGTGGGACCGGGCACGCAGCCCGGTGTCGCCATCGGCCCAATGATCAACATGGCGGCGGTCGAGAAAATCAATCGGCACGTCGAGGACGCGCTTGCCAAAGGCGCGACGATCGTCACCGAGAAGCCGGTGCTGCCGGAGGGTCCTCAATATGTCGCGCCGCTGGTGCTGGCCGGTGCGACAAACGAAATGGAACTCGCCAGCGAGGAGACTTTCGGTCCCGTCGCACCGCTTTTCCGTTTCGAGACGGAAGAGGAAGCGGTCGCGCTTGCCAACGGCACACCTTACGGGCTTGCCTCCTACTTTTACACCGAGAACCTGAAGCGCGCCTGGCGCGTCGGCGAGGCGCTGGAGTTCGGCATGGTGGGTCTGAACACCGGCTCGGTTTCGATGGAGATAGCCCCCTTCGGCGGCGTCAAGCAGTCCGGCCTCGGGCGCGAGGGCGCGCAGGCCGGCATCGAGGAATATCTGGAACTGAAGAGCTTCCACATGGGCGGGCTGGGTTAAACCCCAGCCCCGATCACTGGATCCGGTCGAGCGCCTTGTAGTAGAGACCGACCATCGGCAGGAACCAGGGCTTGCCGGAATAGCCGGGAATGGCAGGCCACTCGAGCCCCTTCATCGGATTGCGGTCCGCGCGACCAAGCATGGCATCGGCCATGATCATGCCGAGATGGGTGGAAAGCTGCGCGCCGTGGCCGGAATAGCCCATCGCGTACCAGACCCCGTCATGGTAGCCGGCCCGCGGGAAGCGGTCCTTGGTCATGTCGACCAGCCCGCCCCAACAGTAATCGATCTCGACCCTGGCGAGCTGCGGGAAGATCGCCGCGAGGCTCGCCCGCAATATCTGGCCGCTCTTGGCATCGGAGCGCTGGTCCGATGTCGCCGAAAAGCGTGCGCGGCCGCCGAAGATCAGGCGCTTGTCGGGCGCAAGCCGGAAGTAGTTGCCGATGTTCATCGAGGTCACGCATGTCCGGTTGCCGGGCATCGTCGCGGCGATCTCGGCGTCGCTCAGCGGTCGCGTGGCGATGATGAAGCTGCCGACGGAAATGATCCTGCGGCGAAAATAGCCGAAATTCGGCGTGGTGTAGGCGCCGGTCGCCACCAGCACATTGTCGGCGCTGATGCGGCCGCGGGAGGTGGTCAGCTGATGCCGCGTGCCCGACTGCCTATGATCCGTCACCGCCGCATTCTCGTGGATGACGGCGCCATGGCGAACCGCGGCCGTCGCCAGCCCGGCCACGTAGCGGCCCATATGCATCATGGCGCTCTTCTTCGACAGCATCGCGCCATGGAAGGGCGAGCCGATCTCGGATTTGAGATCGTTCGGCGACAGCAGCGCCGTATCCGGATCCACCTCGGCATGGACGGCCTCGAAGTTACGGGCGATCGCTTCGAAATGCTGCGGCTTGGAGGCGAGCTTCAGCTTGCCGGAGCGGCGGAAGTTGCAGTCGATACCCTCCTCGGCGACCAGCGCCTCGATCGTGTCGACGGAATCGTCCAGCGCCCGGTAGAGCGCGATCGCGCGCTCCTTGCCGAGTTCCGCCTTGGCCGAAAGATAGCTGTGGGCGAGGCCGTTGTTCAGGTGCCCGCCATTGCGTCCCGACGCACCCCAGCCGACCCGCTCCGCCTCCAGCACCGCCACCTTGGCGCCGGCCTTCGCCAGTTGGCGGGCGGCGGCGAGGCCGGTGAAGCCGCCGCCGATGATGGCGGCGTCGTAGTGTCCCTCGACCGGGCCTTGCGCCCCGCCGGAAAAAACTGGAGCGGTGTCGTGCCAGTAGGAGACCAGCTTCATTTGCAATCCGTCAGTTTCAAAGCCCGACCACGCCCGGAAGACCGGAAATGTCGGCGATCTCGACATAGCCGTAATAGGGGTTGGCCGGCTCGTGGCCGCGATTGACCCAGACCTTGTTCTTGATCCCGAGATCATGCGCCGACATCAGGTCGTAGCGGAACGAGGACGAGCAGTGAAGAACATCCTCCGGGCCACAGCCCAGCCTATCGAACATATATTCGAAAGCCTTGAAGCGTGGCTTGTAGGCCTGCGCCTGTTCGGCCGTGTAGACGGCATGGAATGGCGCGCCGAGCTTCTCGACATTGGACATGATCTGCGCGTTCATGGCGTTGGAGAGGATGACCAGCGGAATTTCCTTGGCAACCTTCGCCAGGCCAGCTGGAACGTCCGCGTGGGGTCCCCAGGTCGGGACACGCTCATAGACCATCGTGGCGTCGTCCGGGCTGAAGGCAACGCCGTTGCGCTTGCAGGCGCGCTCGAGCGCGTTGTGGACGACGTCGGCATAGGGCTTCCAGTCGCCCAGGATCTCGTCGAGCCGGTAAGCCGCGAAGTTCTTGATGAACGCCTGCATGCGCGGCTCGTCGAGTCGGCTGCCATAGAGGTCACGCGCCGCCTCCGCCATCTGGAAATTGGTCAACGTGCCGTAGCAGTCGAAGGTGATGTATTTGGGCCTGAAAGAAGCCATATCCGTCGATCTCCGGTGGAAGCACATCCGCGTTGGGACGTCTTTCATCATAGGCCGGCAGGAAGCGACCTACCTGACCGAAAAGCGCCTGCCGAAAGCAGAAAGTTCCGTATCCGCGGTTCCGTTTGGCACGCTGTAGCATCTTGAGCGTCGAAGGATGCCGCCGGTCGAGGCGCTAAACGCATCCAGTTCCATAGGGGCCAGCACAAGATGCGGCGCACGCCCTCAGCAACGGCGAATGATACCGCCGAAGTCGAGACCTTTAGACGATCTGCGGCGCACTGATGATCGAGACTTGGGGTCAGACTGAAAGGTGCGTCATGCAGCAAGGCGAGATCGAACTCCAGGACTTCGGGCCGGATCATATCGAGGGTGCAGTCGCGCTATCTCGGCAGGAGAATTGGCCGCATCGCCCGCAGGATTGGCAGATGGCGCTGCAGCTTTCGAGCGGCGCGGTTGCGCTCGACGACCAGGGCCGGGTCGCCGGGACAATCCTGGTAACGGCTTACGGCGCCGATTGCGCCATGATCAACATGGTGATCGTCGACAGGAACGCGCGAGGCAAAGGGCTCGGGCGCCGGCTCATGGAACAGGCCTTCGCCCTTGCCGGCGACCGTCCGCTGCGGCTCGTCGCCACGACCGACGGCATGCCTCTTTATGAGAAGCTTGGCTTCGTGC
Organism: Mesorhizobium sp. AA23; assembly: GCF_001672435.1. Lineage (NCBI taxonomy): Bacteria > Pseudomonadati > Pseudomonadota > Alphaproteobacteria > Hyphomicrobiales > Phyllobacteriaceae > Mesorhizobium > Mesorhizobium sp. AA23. The sequence continues at coordinate 118,785 of NZ_LYTP01000028.1, read as the reverse complement.
CCTCGGGCACGATTCTTCAGCATCAGGGCCAGGTGGCAGCGCTTGAGGCTTCCGACGGTGTGGAAGCCGCGGGCGCGCACCATCTGCCGGAAATCAAGGCCCTGGACCGTGACGCCTACGGCGCCGACCGTGAAGCTTTGATCGATGCGCTGGCCGAGCGGGGTGAATTCGCCGTCATCCGCCGCAGTGGCGTCATCGCGGCCTATGCCGCAATCCGCCCGTTCGGACGCGGCGAGGTGATCGGCCCCGTCATCGCCGGAAATGCAGACGACGCCAAGGCCCTGATCAGCTTTTTCGCCGCGTCTCGCCCTGGCGCTTTCCTGCGCGTGGATACCGAAAGCAGGACCGGCATCGCCGGCTGGCTCGGAGAAATCGGCCTCGCTCATGTCGGCGGCGGCGTCGCTATGGACCGTCCGGCCAAGAATGGGGCCGAACAGGCCAGGCCAAAAGTTTACGCCCTCGCCAACCAGGCGCTCGGATAGCCCGGAGGACAACAATGCTCGCCAATTCCCTGATCGAACTCGACCGCGCCCATCTCATCCATCCGGTCGCCTCATATCGCGGCCATGAGGCGCTCGGCGTGCGGGTGCTGAAATCGGCGAAGGGCGCTACCGTGACCGATGCGTCCGGCCGGCAACTTCTCGACGGCTTCGCCGGACTGTGGTGCGTCAATGCCGGCTATGGTCACGACAGCATCGTCGAAGCAGCGGCCCGGCAGATGCGCGAGTTGCCCTACGCCACCGCCTATTTCGATCTCGGCTCGGAGCCCGCCATCCGGCTCGCCTCGGAGCTGGCCGACCGGGCGCCCGGGGATCTCAATCACGTCTATTTCACTCTCGGGGGATCGGACGCGGTCGACAGCACGATCCGGTTCGTCCGCTACTACTGGAACGCCAGAGGCGAGCCTGAACGCGACCAGTTTATTTCCATTGAGCAGGGTTATCACGGATCGTCGGTGGTCGGCGCGGGCCTGACCGCCCTGCCCGCCTTTCATGCCGGTTTCGGCATTCCGTTCGAATGGCAGCACAAGATCCCCTCGCCCTATCCCTATCGCAATCCGGTTGGCGATGACCCGAACGCGATCATCGCCGCATCGCTCGCCGCGCTGAAGGCGAAGATCGAGGAGATCGGGCCGGAGCGGGTCGCCGCCTTCTACGCCGAGCCGATCCAGGGCTCGGGTGGCGTTATCGTCCCGCCGAAAGGCTGGATCAAGGCGATGCGAGAACTCTGCCGTGAATACGGCATCCTGTTCATCGCCGACGAGGTGATCACCGGTTTCGGCCGCACCGGCCCCCTGTTTGCCTGCACGGAGGAGGATATCGTTCCCGACTTCATGACCACCGCGAAGGGCCTGACCTCGGGCTATGTGCCAATGGGCGCTGTCTTCATGGCCGATCATGTCTATAACGTCATCGCCGATGGCGCAGGCGCCTCGGCGGTCGGCCACGGCTACACCTATTCCGCCCATCCGGTCAGCGCCGCCGTCGCGCTCGAGGTGCTGAAGCTCTATGAGGAAGGCCTTCTGGAGAACGGCGCCAGGGCCGGCGCGCGCTTGATGGCGGGCCTGTCTGCCTTGAGCGATCACCCACTGGTCGGCGATGTGCGGGGTCGCGGCATGCTCGCCGCGATCGAACTGGTGGTCGACAAAAAGAAGAAAACGCCGCTTCCAGCCTCGGCCATGCCGGCGCGGCGCGTCTTCGACAGGGCGTGGGACAATGGCCTGATCATCCGCGCCTTCGCGCATGGGGTTATCGGCTACGCCCCGCCGCTCTGCTGCACCGACGGCGACATCGATGCGATCATCGAGCGCACGCGCCGGACGCTGGACCAGACGCTGGACGACGCCGATGTCCGCCGGGCGCTTGCATGAAGGGCGACGCATTTTTCGCATCTCGAAATATCGCCGCGGCAGACGATTTCGCAATTTTGTGCCGCTACCTCGCGCCTTTTCGGCGAATCCAGCGCGGGGGAAGTGCCAGACTGCTTTTTAAGACAAGGCCAGAAAGCCCGGATTTCCGGGCTTTTGAAAAGGCCGACGCCCCGGACAGCACGGAATTTTGTTCTGTTCAGCATCAGTAATTCGGCCGCGCGCAGAGGAGAGCCAGTCTTGGCCAGGGGCTTTAGCGAATTCAAATACATGACCTTCGATGTGGTCGGCACGCTGATCGACTTCGAAGGCGGCATAACAACCTGCCTGGCCGGGATCGCTGCGGAGGCCGGTGTCTCAATCGACGGCGAAGAAGCGCTGGCCCTTTACCGGCAGGCCCGCTACATGCCCGATGCGAACCTGTTCCCCGACGATCTCGCGCGTGTCTACACAGTCATCGCACCGCGGCTCGGCCTGCCGGCCGAGGAGAAATACGGCGCCCGCCTGCGGGATTCGGCCAGCGTCTGGCGAGGCTTCTCCGACAGCAAGGCGGCGCTGGCCGACCTTGCGACGTCCCATAAGCTGATTGCCATGACCAATGCCCGGCGCTCCATTTCGAGAAGCAGCTCGGATCGCCCTTTTTTGCCACCTTCACCGCCGACGATACCGGCACGGAAAAACCGGATCCCGCCTTTTTCCAGAAGGTCTTCGATTTCGTGGCGTCGCGCGGCGACAGCAAGGACGACATCCTGCACGTCGCACAAAGCCAGCATCACGACATCGGCATATCCCGGGCGCTCGGCATGACCAACTGCTGGATCGAGCGCCGTCATGCCCAGAAGGGCTATGGCGGCACGATCGAGCCCGAGCGCTTCACCGTGCCGGACTACCACTTCACCTCGATGGCCGCGTTTGCGGCGGCCGTGCGGGAGAGCATGAAAGAACGAACCTGAACCCAAGCCCGGAAAAGCCGCAGCAAGACGCGCGTCCTGACCAACCAACGAAAGGGGAATGACATGACCGACAAGATCACCAACTGGACCGGAGCAGACGATGCGATGGTCGAAAACGCCATCCGGCGAGGCGCGAGCCGCCGCGAACTCCTCAAAATGCTGCTGGCGGGCGGCGCCGCGGTTGCCGCGGGCGGCGTTGTGCTTGGCCGTGCCACGCAGGCCGTCGCCGCCACGCCGGTCTCCGGCGGAAATTTCAAGGCGGCCGGCTGGTCGTCATCGACGGCCGACACGCTCGATCCGGCAAAGGCATCGCTCTCCACGGACTATGTCCGCTGCTGCTCGCTCTATAACCGTCTGACCTTCCTCGACAAGGATGGCAAGACGCAGATGGAACTGGCCGAAAGCATCGACAGCAAAGACGCAAAGACCTGGACGGTGAAGCTGCGCAAGGGCGTCACCTTCCACGACGGCAAGGACCTGACGGCTGACGACGTCGTCTTCTCGCTCAAGCGCCATCTCGACAAGGCGGTCGGCTCCAAGGTCGCCAAGATCGCCGCACAGATGACCGGCTTCAAGGCGGTCGACAAATCGACGGTCGAAATCACCCTGGCCGATCCGAATGCCGACCTTCCGACCATCCTGGCGCTGCACCACTTCATGATCGTGGCCGACGGCACCACCGACTTCTCCAAGGGCAACGGCACAGGCGCCTTCGTGCTGCAGACGTTCGAACCGGGCGTCCGTTCGGTCGTCACCAAGAACAAGAACTACTGGAAGTCGGGCAAGCCCTATCTCGACTCCTTCGAATTCATCGCCATCAGCGACGACAGCGCCCGGGTCAACGCCCTGCTTTCCGGCGATATCAATTTTGCTGCCGCGATCAATCCGCGCGCAATGAAGCTGCTGCAGAGCCAGCAGGGTTTCGAACTGTCGAAGACGACCTCGGGGAACTATACGGACCTCAACATCCGGCTCGACATGGATCCGGGCAGCAAGGCCGATTTCGTGACCGGCATGAAATACCTCGTCAACCGCGAGCAGATCGTGAAATCGGCATTGCGCGGCCTCGGCGAAATCGGCAACGACCAGCCCGTCTCGCCGGCGAACATCTTCCACAATGCGGACCTCAAGCCGAAGGCTTTCGATCCGGACAAGGCGAAGTTCCACTTCAAGAAGGCGGGCCTGCTCGGCCAGTCCATTCCGGTGGTCGCCTCGGACGCCGCGACCTCGTCGATCGACATGGCGGTCATCATCCAGGCCGCCGGCGCGGAAATCGGCATGAAGCTCGACGTTCAGCGGGTCCCATCCGACGGCTACTGGGACAATTACTGGCTCAAGGCGCCTGTCCATTTCGGCAACATCAATCCGCGCCCGACGCCGGACATCCTGTTCTCGCTGCTTTACGCCTCCAACGCGCCCTGGAACGAAAGCCAGTACAAGTCCGAGAAGTTCGACAAGCTGCTCGTCGAGGCGCGCGGCCTGCTCGACCAGGCCAAGCGCAAGGAGATCTACGGGCAGATGCAGACCATGATCTCCGAGGAAGCAGGCACCATCATCCCGGCTTACATCTCCAACGTCGATGCCCTTTCCAGCAAGGTGAAGGGTTTGGAGGCGAACCCGCTCGGTGGCATGATGGGGTACGCAATGGCGGAATACCTCTGGCTCGAAGCCTGAGAGGCGCCTGCAGGGGACCGGTCAGCCGGTCCCCTGCACTGCATTGCGCAAGATTGTTTGGCCGAACGCAACCGCAGGGAGCTTCCATGAAGTCTGGGGTTCTAAACCTCGTGTTGAAGCGGCTGGCGATCGCGATCGTCACCCTTCTGATCGTCCTGTTCGCCGTGTTTTTCGCCACCAGCATGCTGCCGGGCGACACGGCGTCGATCCTGCTTGGACAGGCGGCGACGCCCGAGGCGGTCGCCGGTCTGCGCGAGGCCATGCATCTCAATGATCCGGCGATCCTGCGCTTCCTGCGTTGGCTTGTCGGTCTGCTCCATGGCGATCTCGGGACCTCCTACGCAAACGAAATGCCGGTCGCGGCCCTGATCGGCGGGCGCTTCGTCAACACCATGAAGCTCGCCGGCATCACCACGCTGATCTCGGTGCCGCTGGCGCTGACGCTCGGCATCACCGCCGCGATGCTACGAGGCTCCGTCTATGACCGCACCGTCACCGTGCTTTCTATCGGCGTGATCTCGGTGCCGGAATTCATGGTCGCGACCCTCGCCGTCTTGCTCTTTGCCGTTTATCTGAAATGGCTTCCGGCGTTGTCTTCGGTCAACGAGGCGCACTCGCTTGCCGACCTCGTGCGCATCTATTCGATGCCGGTGATCACCCTCACCTTCGTTATCTCGGCGCAAATGATCCGCATGACGCGCGCCGCGGTGATCGAAACGCTCTCAACGCCTTATGTCGAGATGGCGCTTCTCAAAGGCGCCTCTCGCAGCCGCATGGTGCTCAAGCACGCCCTTCCGAACGCGCTTGGGCCGATCGTCAACGCGGTCGCGCTCTCGTTGTCCTATCTGGTCGGCGGCGTCATCATCGTCGAGACGATCTTCAATTATCCCGGCATCGCCAAGCTGATGGTCGATGCGGTCGCGACCCGCGACCTGCCGCTGATCCAGAGCTGCGCGATGATCTTCTGCCTTGGCTATCTCCTGCTCATCACGGCCGCCGACATCGTCGCCATCATGTCCAACCCGAGGCTCAGATGACAGTGGCGCGCGCGGCATCCTCCCGACGGTCCTTCCTGGGCCACAGCTACAACGTCGTGGGCGTCGTGGCCTCGCTGGTCATTCTGGCATGGACGCTGGTCGCGATCTTCGCGCCCTTCATCATTCCCCATCCGATCGGCGACATCGTCGACGACGACTATTTCGGCCCGATGCGCCAGGGGCTGTGGCTCGGCTCGGACTATCTGGGGCGTGACATGCTCTCCAGGGTTCTCATGGGAGCACGCTACACCGTCGGCATATCGCTTGCCGCCGTCTCGATCGCCTGCTTTTCAGGGGTCGTGCTGGGGATGATCGCGGCCGTCACCGGCGGCTGGTTCGATACCTGCCTCAGCCGCTTCCTCGACGCCATGAACTCCATCCCCAGCAAGCTGTTCGGCCTTGTTGTCGTCGCCGCGGTCGGCTCATCGATCCCGGTGCTGATCCTGACGCTCGCCGTCATCTACATCCCGGGCGCCTACCGCTTCGCGCGGGCGCTTGCCGTCAACATCAACACCATGGATTTCATGACCGTCGCCCGCGTCCGCGGCGAGAGCACTATCTATCTCATCGGCTCCGAGATCCTGCCGAACATTATCCGGCCTGTGCTTGCCGACTTCGGCCTGCGCTTCGTCTTCATCGTGCTTTTGCTCTCCGGCCTGTCCTTCCTCGGGCTCGGTCTGCAGCCGCCTTTAGCCGACTGGGGCGCGCTGGTGCGCGAGAACATCGGCGGCCTGCCCTTCGCGGCCCCGGCCGTCATCGTGCCGTCGCTGGCGATCGCCAGCCTGACCATTAGCGTCAACCTCTTAATCGACAACCTGCCGCAGAAGATCAGGGACCGGGACGCATGACCAATCTCGTCGAGGTCAGAAACCTTCGGATCGAGGCAAAGACCGACGCCGGACGTCTGGTCGAAATCATCAAGGGCGTCAGCCTCGACATCGCCGATGGCGAGATCGTCGCCCTGATCGGCGAGAGCGGCTCCGGCAAGACGACGGTGGCGCTCTCCCTCATGGGCTATGCGCGGCCCGGCTGCCGGATTACTGGCGGCGAGATCAATGTCAACGGCAAGAACATGGCTGCGCTTACCGAGCGGGAACGCGCCAGGTTGCGCGGCACCCACATCGCCTATGTTCCGCAAAGCGCCGCCGCCGCCTTCAACCCCTCGTCGACCATCATGGAGCAGGTGATCGAAGTCACGCGCATTCACGGCCTGATGCCACCCCAGCAGGCGCGAAAGCGCGCGGTCGAGCTGTTCCGGGCCTTGTCGCTGCCTGATCCGGACGGGATCGGCGCCCGTTATCCGCACCAGGTTTCAGGCGGGCAACTGCAGCGGCTGGCGGCCGCCATGGCGCTGATCGGCGATCCCAAACTGGTCATTTTCGACGAACCGACGACCGCACTCGACGTGACGACCCAGATCGACGTGCTCAAAGCATTCAAGTCGGTGATGAAGGCGGGCGGCATAGCGGGTGTCTACGTTTCCCACGACCTCGCGGTCGTCGCCCAGATCGCAGATCGCATCGTGGTGCTGAAGGGCGGGGAGGTGCAGGAGACCGGCACGACGGCCGGAATCCTTTCGGCTGCCCAGCATCCCTATACACGGGAATTGCTGGCCGCTTTCGAGCCGAAGTCGAGGCAGATACGGGCCGATGAAGATTCCGGACCAAAACCGCTGCTTCGCATCGACAATCTGATAGCCGGATACGGCCCGGTGAAAGGTGACGGGCAGCCGGTTATCCGCGCGGTCGATTCCGTCAGCCTGATCGTGGAGAAGGGCCGCAATCTCGGTGTCATCGGCGAGTCCGGTTGCGGAAAATCGACGCTGGCGCGCGCCATCGCGGGCATTCATCCGGCGGCGACCGGCGATATCGTCTTCGACGGCAAGGCACTGGAGCGCGCCGCCCGGAAACGCACTCGCGACCAGCTGCGCGAGATGCAGATCGTGTTCCAGTATGCCGATACCGCGCTCAATCCCGCCAAGCCCATTGAGGACATCATCTCGCGACCGCTGGCTTTCTATCACGGGCTCGACAAGCAGGCGCGCTCGAAGCGTGTCGACGAGTTGCTCGACATGGTGCGCCTGCCGAGGTCGCTGCGCTACCGTCATCCCTCGGAGCTCTCGGGCGGCCAGAAACAGCGCGTGAACTTCGCGCGCGCGCTGGCGGCCGGTCCGAAGCTCATCATCTGCGACGAAATCACCTCAGCGCTCGACACGGTTGTAGCGTCCGCCGTGATCGAGCTACTCAAGGAGCTGCAGCGCGAGCTGGGGCTCTCCTATATCTTCATCAGCCACGACCTCTCCGTCGTCGAGGCCATCTGCGATGAGATCATGGTCATGTACAATGGTGAGCGGGTGGAGCAGATCACGCCCGACAAGGTGAAAGCGCCCACGCACCCTTATTCCAAACTTCTGTTTTCCTCCGTGCCGAAGCTCGATCCGACCTGGCTCGACGGCCTCGTCCGCGACCCCGAGCTCGTCACTCAGTACGGCCACCGCTGACCAAACTGACCGGAGGGGATTCGCCGGACTACAATTGCGAGCAGAGCCGGTAGGCCTCATAGATTGACGAGTAGATGTCCCTGCTGGCGACCGCGTCTCCAATGCGGTGCAGGACGAAGGATCCTGGAGCTTGGAGCCCTTGCACCCCCTTTGTCGCCACTCCCGTCATGAGCGCGGTGTCGGTGACGCCCTCATTGGCGGAGCGGGCACGCAATTCCTGATAGGTATCTTCCACAGGTGCCGTGCCGCGCTCGACAATGAGTTGGGCCGCGGTCATTTCCGTTTCTGCACCGGTGAGCTCATGCCGGAACCGGGCGGCGATGCCGTTGCCGTGGCGCGCTGCCTTGATGAGCCGCAGATCGCCGACGACCCGGATGCCGAGTTCGGACGCGAGTTTGCGGAAACTGACCCGGTCCGGATAGGGTGTCTCGATCGCAAGGGTGTCGTCAGCCATGGCCAGGCTGACCGCATGTCCCAGGCGGGCAAGATGCAGGGCACAGGATATGGCGGCCTGGCGTCCAGTCTCATCGTAGATGAGCACATCGGCCTTCGCGGGCATGACCCCGGTCAAGATATCCCAGACGCTGTCGCAATGTTCAGCGCCCTCCAGCCACTCCATGTCCGGGATGCCGCCTGTGGCGACGATAACGGCATCCGGTTTCTCGGCAAGCACTCCATCTGCGTCCGCATAGGTGTTGAGGCGGACATCCACGCCCAGGCGCGCGAGCTCTTCGGCGCGCCAGTCGACTATACCGATCAGATCCTTGCGGTCGGAAGCCGAGGCCGCAACCAGCACCTGCCCGCCGAGCCGGGCCCCAGCTTCGAACAAGGTCACGCTGTGCCCGCGCTCGGCGGCGACCCGGGCCGCCTCCATCCCGCCCGGACCACCGCCGACGACGACCACCCGTTTCGGCGTTTCGGTCCGGTCAATGATGTGGCTGACGGTCGTTTCATGGCCGCTGGCGGGGTTGTGAATGCAATGGACCTTCTTGTACAGGCAGTAGGACGCGCCGACGCACGGGCGGATGCGGTCTTCTTCGCCCCGCATCACCTTGTTGACGATATGCGGGTCGGCAATATGCGCTCGAGTCATGCCGACCAGATCGACAAGGTTTGCGCGGATCGCGTGCCGCGCCGTGGCTACGTCCCTGATGGCGGCGGCGTGGATGACCGGCAGCCTGGTTTCCCGCTTGAACTGCCCAACCAACGGCAGAAACGGCGCGCTCCTGATAAACATGCCGGGCATATTCTGCTCGGCCAGCGACAAGTCGGTGTCCATGCGGCCGAAGATGCAGTTGAAGAAATCGACATGGCCTTCGCGCTCGAACAGCCGGGCGAAGGCAAGGCCTTCCTCGAAATCCGATCCGTCGTCGACCGCCTCGTCGATCACGAAGCGGATCCCGACGGCGAAGTCGTCGCCCACCGCGCGGCGGATCGCTTCGTGAACCATCAGCCCGAAGCGCGCGCGGTTTTCCAGCGAGCCGCCGAAAGCGTCCGTGCGCCTGTTGGTTCTGCGCGACAGGAATTGGCCGATCAGATGGCCGCCGGTGACGGTCTCGACGCCGTCCAGGCCGCCGTCAACGCAGCGCCTGGCGGCACTGGCGTAGTCCTTGACGATCCTGTCGATGTCCGCGGCGTCCATTTCTTTGGGGAAATTCCGGTTTCGCGTCTCGCGGACGCGTGACGGCGCAACCGGGGGCAACCAGTGACCGGCATAGGCAGTAGCTCGCCGGCCGAGATGCGAGACCTGACACATGACCGTCGCGCCGTGGCGATGAATTCGCTGCGACAGCGATTGGAGATGAGGGATGATGCGATCGCTGGAAAGATCCAGCTGACCGCCGCCCCAGCTCGAATCGGGCGACGTCATCGCCGAGCCGCCGACCATAGTCATCGCCAGGCCGCCGCGCGCCTTCTCTTCATGATAGCGCTGATAGCGCTCGAGCGGCAGGCCACCCTCGTCCAGCATTGAGGCATGACTGGTGCTGACGACGCGGTTGCGCAGCGTTAGACCCTTGAGCCGAAACGGCTGAAGCAGTGGATCGCCGGATGTGCTCCCCGCTTTGAATGCCGCTGCCGGCACATGCTGCTCCGAACCATTCATGAGGGTTATAGTTCGCGATTTGCAGGACTGCAGGAAAGCTTGAAAATTGTTGGGGCGGCTATACGCTTGGCGTATGGCTGGCTTCGCAAAACTCGTTCCATCCGCACGCGGACTCCTCGTTTTCGAGGCCGCTGTCCGTTCAGGAAGTTTCACGGCCGCAGCGCGCGAGTTCAACGTCACGCAACCCTCGATCAGCCGCAGCATCGCTCAGCTGGAGGCCGATCTCGGCGTGGCTCTGTTCACGCGCGGTCCAACGGGATTGTCCCCGACCCCGGAGGGGCGCGCCCTCTATTCGGCTGTACGGGAAGGATTTGACGGCATCGAGGAGGCGATCGGCACGATCAAGCGGAACAGTGCCGCAAAGCCGGTGGTTACCCTTTCGCTCTCGAGCTCTCTCGCTACGCACTGGTTCGTTCCGAGGTTAACGGCGTTCAACACGCGATTTCCCGACGTGGACCTGAGGTTCGAACTCATCGCCGGCGTTCTGCGAGGACCCGCCGAGAATGTCGAGCTTGCCACCAGAATCCTGGCCGACGACGACACCCACTATCACCGCTGGGCCTTCTCGCCGGAAATCATCGTTCCGGTGTGCAGCCCATCCTATCTGTCGCACCACGGCCGCTTGAACCATGACTCGGACGGCGAAGGTCATATCCTGCTTCATCTCACCGACGCCAAGGAGCAGTGGCTGGACGCCTGGGGCAGCGTAGCCCACCGCAAGACCAGCAGGGCGAAATGGCTCGAATTCTCGGACTACGCGGTCGTGCTTCAAGCCGCGATGAACGGAGAAGGCGTGGCGCTCGGCTGGCTCAGCAATGTCTCAAGGGCACTGCTTCAGGCAACGCTCGTTCCGGCCTCGGACAGGCAGATCAACACCGGACGGATCCATGAATTGATTGCACCTCGCTCACGGCCAGTGCGGCCGATCGTCTCCGATATCCGCGCCTGGATGATCGCCGAGATGCAAGCCGAGTTGAAAGCGTTGCGCGCACTATTGCAGCCCGGGGTCCTGTAGCCCGGACCGCAGCAGACAACTGCAGCGCCCGGCACAGCCTACCCGCGGACTACATCGGAAACAGGCTGGGCAGCGGCATGTGCGATTTGACGATGGGCGACTTCAGCACCACGAAGCTGAAATACTTGTCGATGCCGATATCCATATCGGTCAGCCGCTCCATGATCGTCTGGTACTCGCCAATCCCGGCGGTCACGAATTTCATCAGATAGTCGTAACCGCCCGACACGAGGTGGCATTCGATGACCTGATCGATCTTCTCGACGACGGCGAGAAAGCGGGCAAAGTCCACCTGGCGATGGTTCTTCAAGGTGATTTCGGTGAACACGGTCAGTGTCTGGCCGAGCTTGCCGATGTTGACCTGCGCGGAATAGCCCTCGATATAACCTTCCGACTGGAGCTTCTTGACCCGCATCAGGCACGGGCTCGGCGACAGGTGCACCAGTTCGGCCAATTCCACATTGGTGATGCGGCCGTTCTTCTGCAATTCATGCAGAATCTTGATGTCGATCCGATCCAGTTTCACGTCCATCTCCGAAGAACGCAAGCCACAGCACAAAATGCCGCCACTTCTCTAGCCGTGACACTACCACAGCCCGCAGGCCTGTCTATCCGATGGGCCTGCTCTGACACGCAGGGACTCTCGATTCCATTGCGCGCTACGGAATAAAATTCTGCCTGAAGCATAACTGCGGCAGCGGCTGCCTGCGCAACGCGCTAGATTCGAGCCTCGAAGCAGAGAGAGGACCATGCGCGCGCCGCTGCAACAGATCGAGACATCCGACGAACTGCCGCAATCCGCGGATGCGGTGGTGATCGGCGGAGGCATCGTCGGCGTCTTCGCGGCCTACTACCTGGCTAGGCGCGGCTTGAAGGTCGCGCTTGTCGAAAAAGGACGCATCGGCGCCGAGCAATCCAGCAGGAACTGGGGATGGTGCCGCCAGCAGAACCGCGACGCCCGCGAGCTGCCGATGGCGACGCGCAGCCTCGATCTCTGGGAGCGCTTTGCGGCCGAAAGCGGCCAGGACACCGGCTTTCGCCGCTGCGGCCTGCTCTATCTCAGCAATGACGAGGCGGAACTGGCCGGCTGGGCGCGCTGGCGTGACTTCGCCAGAACAGCGGGCGTCACCACGCACATGCTCGACAGCGCCGAGGCCAGCGGGCGGGGCCGCGCCACCGGCAGGACCTGGAAAGGCGGCGTCTTCTCGCCGACCGACGGGACCGCCGATCCGTCGCAGGCCGCGCCAGCGGTCGCCCGCGCCATCCTCCAGCTTGGCGGCACGGTGCATCAGAATTGCGCCGCGCGCGGTATCGAGACCGAGGGCGGTCGCCTGAGCGGCGTGATCACGGAAAGCGGTACGATCCGGACGAAAGCGGCGGTTTTGGCCGGTGGCGCCTGGGCATCCTCCTTTTGCCGCCAGTTCGGTTTCCGGTTTCCGCAGGCCTCGATCCGCTCCTCCATCCTGTCCGTCTCGCCCGGCGCGGGGGGCTTGCCGGATGCGCTGCACACGGCAAAGATCTCGGCGACGCGGCGCGGTGACGGCGGCTACACCCTCGCCATAAGCGGGCGCGGACGCGTCGACTTGACGCCGCAGCAGCTGCGCTTCTCTTCGCAGTTCGTCCCCATGTTCCTAAAGCGCTGGCGCAGCCTCGCGCCCGGGGGGTTGCAGGGGGTGCGCTCAGGCCACGAAACGCTCCAACGCTGGCGGCTCGACCGGCCGACGCCGATGGAGCGGATGCGTATCCTCGATCCGATGCCGGATCAGGCGACCATCCGCCTGACCCATGCCCGCGCGCTCGAGCTGCTGCCTGCGCTGCGGCAGACGAAGATCAGCGCGGCCTGGGCGGGCTACATCGACAGCACCCCGGACGGCGTGCCGGCCATCGGCGAGATCCACGCCGTTCCAGGCTTCTTCCTGGCTGCCGGATTTTCGGGTCACGGCTTCGGCATCGGACCCGGTGCCGGGCACCTCGTCGCCGATCTTGTCACCGGGTTGGAGCCGATCGTCGATCCGAAATCCTACGATCCGCGGCGTTTCGATGCTTCGGCGTGGGGCAAGGTCGCCGACTTCTAGTTTCAAACGCGACATTCCGACCTCGCTTGGCAGGTGAACCCTCCGGATTGCATCAGCTCTCCCGAAGAAAGGCACCGATGGGGGCAGGCCGGATGGGGGCCTGCCCGCGAAACCGGCCGACATCCTCGGGCCTACAGCCGGCGTGGGCTGCGATGAGTTCGGCGGCTGCCAACTGGCAATAACGCCCCTGGCAGCGCCCCATGCCGACGCGCGAGAGCGATTTCACCCTGTTGGCCTCGCCGCCGCCGAGAGTCGTGCCCTCGCGCACGGCCCCGGCAGTGACGTTCTCGCAGCGGCAGACGATCGTATCGTCGGGAAGCGCCCTCACCATCGCGCCTGGCCAAGGAAAGGCCTGGGCCAGACCGCGGGCAAAGCGCTCGAGCCGTGCGAGCCTGCGCGGGTCGGCGCCGACGGAGGGCACCGGGCGTCCAAGATCGGCAAGGCACGCCGCCGCGGCAACGCGTCCTGCGATCTCCGCGCCGTCCGCCCCTAGGAGACGGGCCCCATCACCGGCCAGGTAGATGCCATTGCCGGCTCGCCCCATCTCGTCGGCCTTCGGCAGCCATTGCCGCCACTGTTCGTCATAGGTGAAGGCGCATCCCGCAAGGTCAGTCAGATGAGTCTCCGCCCGCAGGTGCCAGCCCATGCCGACCATGTCACATAGGGTGTGCCGCTCCCGGCCGCCGGCGTCGCGCCAGCGCATCCCGGTGACACCCTGTCCGTCGGCATCGATTCGTTCCAGTGTCACGCCAGCGTGATAGCGGCGACCCAGCCGCGCCCGCAGGGCCAGCCCGCGCAACGCCACGATTGGGCGGGCGGCAAGTCCCCAGAACCCGCGCATCTGCCGGCGCCAGGAGGAGGTATCGAGCACCGCCGCCACATCCGCCCCGGCCTTGAGGAGTTGCGTGCCGACCAGCGTCAGCAAGGGGCCCGACCCGATCAGCACGATGCGCCGTCCGAGTGCGACGCCCTGCGCTTTGAGCGCGATCTGCGCCGCGCCAAGGCTGTAGACGCCGGCGTTCTGCCAGCCAGGGATCGGGGCGACGCGGTCTGAAGCGCCGGTGGCGAGGATCAGGCGGTCGTAGAAGACGACCTCCGCGCCGCCGTCCCTCAGCACATGCAGCCGCCCCTCATGCACGGCGATGACGGAGCTGCGCGCGCAACAAGTGAGCCGCCCTTCTTCGGCCATCCGGTCGAAGAGCGTGTGCAGTGCGCAAGCCTTATCCGCCTCAGAGCCGTACAGCTGCTCCGGAGTTCGGACGAACCCGGCAGGCGGGCGGCGATAGATCTGCCCACCCGCGCGGTGCTCTTCATCGATCACCACCGGATGGAGCCCGGCCTCGACCAGGGTCGCCGCGGCCCTTATGCCGGCGGGGCCCGCCCCTACGATCACGATGCGCGGCGATGACGGCTCGCTCACGGCCAGTTCTCCGGCGGTGTCGTTCGCAGCCGCATGCCTTCGACGACAAGAGTTGTGCACGCAGGCAGGCGCGGTCCCTCTTCTTGCCACACCCAGCAGTCCTGGCAGGCTCCCATCAGACAGAAACCTGCGCGCGGCTCGGGACCGAACTCGGAACTCCGGAGCGCATGTGCTGTAGCCAGCATTGCGGTCAGCACGGTGTCGCCGTCCAGCGCGTTGCGCGTCTCACCGTCGAGAAGGAATTGCACCTCCTCGCGATCGCGCTCGGCCAGCCGGACGATGCGGCCGACCGTCATCATTCGGCGGCCTCTCGTACCGGCCCCGGACGAGGCAGTTCGGGAAAGCGTTCGCAGACCGCCTCGAAGGCCGCTTGGACGCCTTCCGGCCCGGAGCGACCTTTCATGCGGCGAAAAATCTCCGTCTTGGCGAAGAACCGCCAGTGGATCGGCAAGGCGTCCAGCAGAGCGTGGAGCCGATCATAGGCGGCCGGCGTCCACTGCGCTTCGTAGCTGTCGCGCTCCGGCCCGAAATGGAAATGGCCGACGGACGGCGAGTGCCTCGCGCGCAGCCGCTCCGTCGCGCGCTCGTCGACTTCGCCGCCGCGGATAACGACCCCGTAGTCGCTTTCGGCTGCGGCCGGCGAGAGATAGCCGCGCCGCACATCCTCACCGACCCGCCAGGGCTCGCGCTGAAACGGATCGCCGCGTCCGCCGCCGCCGGCGGAGCGGATCGCGAGCACGTCGCCCGGCTGCAGCACCGCCGTGTCGATGTTGCCCAGCCGCCGCTCGCGGTCGGTGCCCGGATTGACGACCATGTCCGACAAGCCGGCCGCCTTGCCGCCCAGCACGCCCCAGGGACGGAAGAAGCTGCGGTCGCGATTGCGCGCCGTAATCCGGGAGTCGGGGGCAAAGACACGAAAAGCCATCTCCGTCGCCAGCCCGCCGCGCCAGCGGCCCGCACCGCCGCTGTCCTGGGCGAGCCCATATTTCACGAACTCGACCGGCGTCTCGGTCTCGGTGATCTCGATCGGCGTGTTCTTGAGATAGGCGGCATCGGCGCCCGATCCATTGGTGCCATCGCGACGCGGCATCGCGCCGCCGCCGCCCACGACGGGGTTGACCGCCGCGATGACGCTCCGGCTGGTGCGCTCATCGATGGTCATGACGTTGACGATGCAGTTGTTGCCGGCCGGCGCCGCCGGCAAGCGCTCCGGCAGCACCTGTGAGAAGGCCCCGAAGATGACCGAGCGCAGCCGGGCGCAGGTGAGCGAGCGCATGCCGACGGCGGCGGGATGGACGGGGTTCAGCACCGAACCTTGCGGCGTGATGCAGGTGAACGGCCGGGTGAGGCCCGTGTTGAGCAGGATTTTCGGGTTGAGCGTGTAGAGCACGTAATACACCCCGACCAAAAGCATCGTGTGGCGCGGGTCGCCGCCCGAAGGCACGTTGAGTGAGGAGCCGAGCTGCGGATCGGAGCCGGTGAAGTCGAGCACGGCCTCATCGCCTTTGATCGTCAGCGTCAGCTTCAGCCGGCAGGGATTGGCCTCGACCGAATCCTCATCGGCATAGTCGGCGAATTGCCAGGTGCCGTCGGGCATGGCGCGCAGCACGGCCCGCGCCTGCGCCTCGGCATGGTCGAGAAGAGCTGCAACGCCTTCGACGAAGCCGGCCTTGCCGAACTTCTTCACCATCGCCTGGGTCTTGCGCTCGCCGGTGTTGAGCGCGCCGACCAGCGCCTTGATGTCGCCGATGTTGAGGTCCGGCTTGCGCACATTGGTGCTCATGATCCTGAGGATCGTCTCGTCGAAGACGCCTTCCCTCACCAGCTTCATCGGCGGAAAGCGGACGCCTTCCTGATGGATTTCGGTGAGCGCGCGGCTGAGCGAAGCCGGCACAGCCCCGCCCATGTCGGTGTTGTGGATGTGCCCTCCCGTCCAGGCGACGATCTCGCCGTCGACGAAGACCGGCTTCCACAAATGCGTATCGGGCGCGTGCGTGGCGACGTGGCCGGAATAGGGATCGTTGGTGAAGGCGACGTCTCCCGGCCGGTAGTCGTTCACCATGGCGATCGCACGGTGATAAGAAAGCCCCGGATACCACGTGGCGCCGAGTTCCATCGGGACGGCGAAGGTCGCTCCCGAGCGATCCATCAGCATCACCGTAAAATCCTGCGTCTCCTTGACGAAGGCGGAGTGCGCGGTGCGGTGCAGCGTGTGGGCCATGTTCTCGGCCGCCGCGCGGGCATGGTTCGCCAGAACCTGAAGATTTGTGCGGTCGAACAAGGCGTCACTCCGCGAAAGTCAGTACGAGATTGAGGTGGCGATCGACCCGCGCCTGCGTTCCGGCGGGGAGGGCGAAGGTGGTATCTTCCTGCACTACCACCGCAGGCCCGTGAAACGCGCTGCCCGGCACCAGGGTCTGGCGGTCATGGAGGTCGACGGTCTCGACGGTCAGACCGGTATAGACCGGCACCCGGCGCGCCGGATGGGTCGGGACGTCGATCTCTTCGGTCTCGGGGAAGGAGAGCGCCGGACCTGCGCCTATCGCGGACAGCCGTACATTCACAAGCTCGATCGCGCCGTCCGGATCGTGGAAGTCGTAGAGCTGCTCATGGGTGCGGTGGAATGCCTGCTCGATCGCGGCCGCGTCGCCGTCCGCCAGCCATTGGGGCGAAAGGACAACCTCGATCTCATAGCTCTGCCCGAAGTAGCGCATGTCGCAGGAGAGTGTGAGTTGCGCGGCCGCATCGTGCCCCTGCGCCGCAAGCCAGTCGCGGCCCTCCTGCGCCAGCGCCTCGAAGGCCTCGCGGATTCCGGGAAGCGACGCGCCGGATAGCGGGCTGAAGATGGTGCGGATGAAGTCCCCGCGCAGATCAGCCACCAGCCCACCCAGCGCCGATACCACGCCGGGGCGGCGGGGCGCCATGACGCGCTTGATGCCGAGCTCGCGGGCCAGGAAGGCGCCGAGCATCGGGCCGCCGCCGCCGAATGGCATCAGGGTGAAATCGCGCAGATCGACGCCGGCGCGCGAGGCGAGCTTCTCAACCTCGACGAACATTTCCGACACCGCGATGTCGAGGATCGCCTGCGCGGTCTGCTCGACCGGACGGCCGAGCCGGGCGGCAAGCTCGCCGACCACGCGATGCGCCAGTTGGGTCTCGATCCTGAGCTGGCCATAGGCCATCTCGCTATGGCCGAGCCATCCGCACACCACCATGGCGTCGGTCACCGTCGCCCGCTCGCCGCCACGGCCGTAGCATGCAGGTCCCGGCGTCGAACCGGCCGATTCCGGCCCGACCCGCAGCACTCCTTGCGCGTCGACGCTGGCGATCGAGCCGCCGCCGACGCCGATCGAGCTCACAGATACGGAAGGGATATGGAGCGGAAATTCGCCGATCAGCTCGCCGGTGCCGAACTGCGGCTCGCCGTTTATGATGAGCGCGAAATCGGCCGAGGTCCCGCCGATGTCGAGGGTGAGAACCTTATCCTCGCCGGCCTGACGCGCCAGCCACGAGGCGCCGATGACGCCGGAGGCCGTTCCCGACAGCAGCATATTCACGCAGGCGCGCTTGCCTTCGGCGGCGTTCATCAGCCCACCGTTCGACTTCGTCAGCATCGGCCGGGCCGGCACGCCGCGATGCTTCAGCCGCTCTTCCAGCGCGGTCAGATAGCCAGAGACGCGCGGATGGACATAGGCATTGAGAATGGCGGTCGAGCTGCGCTCGTATTCGCGGATGACCGGCCACACCTCGGCGGAGGTGAAGACGAAGAGGTCGGGCGCCAAGCGCGCGATCGCCGCCTTGACCGAAGTCTCCTGCGCAGCGTTGCGCCAGGAATGAAGGAAGGACACGACGATCCCCTGCGCCCCGTTCGCTTTCGCGGCCGCGACCGCGTTCTCCACCGCCGCCGTGTCGGGCGCCTGGGATTCATTGCCATCGGCGCGCATGCGGGCCGGAATGCCGAACACCATGTCGCGCGAGATCAGCGGATCCGGCCGCGCGCAGAACAGCGAATACATGTCCGGCATGCGAAGCCGCGCGAGTTCGATCACGTCCTCGAAGCCGGCATTGGTGAATAGCGCCAGCGGCGCGCCCTTGCGCTGGATGATGGTGTTGATGCCGACCGTCGTGCCGTGCACGAAGCGCTTCATATGGGTCGGGTCGAAGCCTTCGCGTTCGGCTAGCAAGGTGAGCCCCGTCATCAGCTCGGCACCCGGATCTTCCGGCGTCGTCAGCACCTTCAGCGAAGCGACGCGTCCGGAGTTTGCTTCGAGCGCGCAGAAATCGATGAATGTCCCGCCGATGTCGACGCCGACCTTCCAGTCGGCCTCCTTCCGTGCCTCATCCGCCGCAATGGCTCCATCCATGATGCGTCCCTCTCTGTCTGCTCGGAAACTCGCACGAGCGAACAGTCACGGTCCAAGATGGATGATGGGCAAGAATATAAGTCCTACTTATACCTTAACTCTATGCTCGCCGAGAACGGCGGAGCAGGCCGCGCGGATGTCATCGCGCATCGTTTCGTCGGCCCTCGACAGGGCTCGTGCGCGCGACGTGAGCAGCGCAATCGGGAACTCCGGGCCGCCCGCCAGCGGCCTGACAGCGAGGCCGGAAAACTGGTGCCACGGCAGCAGCGCGTCGACGAGAGCGACGCCCAGGCCAGCCTGGACGAATCCGACCGCGGAAATCGAAATGTCGATCTCCAGCGACGGCGAAAGCGCCACGCCTTGCGCGCGGGCCGCGTGGGCCAGTTCGTCGGCGGGACGCGTGTTGCCGCGATAGGATATCAGTTCCTGCCCGACGAGATCAGCGAGCGTCAGCTCGGTTTTCTTCTCCAGCGCGTGTCCGCGCGGCAGCAGGCAGGCGAAGCCGACACTGCCGATCACCTCGGCCTCGATGTCGGGAGGCAGGCGGTCATCCATGGCCACGCCGAGGCTCGCATCGCCGGCGCGCAGCATGTCTACAATCGCGGCGATCGGCGCGCTATGGGAACGCAGCAGCATGTCGGGATGCTGCGCCCGAAATGCGGTGAAGGCGCGCGGCAATACCGCCATGGCCGGCGGCGGCGAGGCGGCGACCCGCACCAGCCCGGTCCGACCGAGACGCAGATCGGTGGTCTTGCGGCGCAGGCCGTCGAGCCCCGCCGACAGCCTCTCGGCATCGGGAAAGATCTCGAGTGCCTCAGGGGTCGGCCGCAGCCTGCCCTTGACCCGCTCGAACAGCGTGAAGCCGAGCTCGTCCTCAGTGTGGAGCAGTATTTGGCTGAGCGCGGGCTGGGAGATGTTCAGCATTCGCGCCGCGGCGGTCACGGTGCCGGCGCGCATGACGGCGATGAACACTTCGAGCTGCCGGGCCCGCATTCCTACTCCATAGGTCAAACTTATGGGGCTTATCCAAAGCCATCTTTGACGCATTGCCGCGGCGCCGACAAGATGGATCCAGGATCAGCCCTCTGCGCTAAGGAACGACAATGGATGTGATCGTGCTGGGCGGCGGCCTGATGGGGACAGCTTCCGCCTATTTCCTGGCCAGGCGCGGCGCCCGCGTGACGCTGGTCGAGCGCAACCGGATCGGCGGTGGAGCAACCGTCGCCTCCTTCGGCAACATCCGGCGCACGGGGCGTCATCTGCCGCAGCTTCCGCTGGCCCACCGCTCGCTCCGGCTGTGGGGCGAGGCCGAAAAAATGCTGGGGCGCGATGTGGAATTCCGCGCCACCGGTCACGTGCGGCTGATCTTCGACGAAGGCGGTCTCGCCGACATGCGCAGCTATGCCGAGGCGGCGCGTCCCTGGGGACTCGAGCTGGAGCAGCTCAGCCCGCGCGAGATCCGCGCGCGTTTTCCCGGCCTCGGTCCCGACGCGATCGCGGCGTCGTTCTCTCCGCATGACGGCAGCGGCAATCCGCGGCTGATCGCGCCGGCCTTCGCCGAGGCCGCCCGCAAGCTGGGCGCGAAAATCATCGACGAAGCTCGGGTCGAAAAGATCGAGCGGACCGACTCCGGTTTCCTTGTCGCCAGTTCAAAAGGCGGTTTCGCCGCCGAAGGCCTGCTCAACACCGCCGGCGCCTGGGGCGCGCGCGTCGCTGCGCTGTTCGGCGAAGAGGTCCCGCTCGATGCCCGCGGCCCGCAAATGGGTGTGACCGAGCCACTGCCGCACCGGATCCTGCCGGTGGTCGGCATCTGGACGCGCGACAAGGACTATGGCGCCTATCTGCGTCAGGTCGAGCGCGGCAACATCGTCTTCGGCGGCGCGGCCGAAAGAGTGTCGGTGGACCTCGATCCAGGCCATGCGGCCGCCGACCCCATGCGCCTGCCGACGCAATTGCGGGCCGTCGCGCGGCTGCTGCCGGCGATCGCGCAAGTCGCGGTCATCCGCACCTGGTCGGGCTGCGAAGGCTATGTCCGCGACATGCTGCCGGTCATGGGAGGCTCGTCGACGACGCCGGGCCTGTTCCACGCCTTCGGCTTCAGCGGGCACGGCTTCCAGCTCGGTCCGGGTGTCGGCGACGCCATGGCCGAGCTCATTACCACCGGCGACTGCGAAACGGCCCTCGACGATTTTAGGATAGATCGCTTCAATCGCGGAGCCTGACGAGGCGAGTCGATCCCCTGGGCTCAGGCGTCCTTTGACGCGGAAGAAGGGAGCTTTCCATCTGTCCGAATGACGGCTTGTTGGGTGAGCAGAAAGGTCGCTTTCGGATGGCTCAGACTGGAGTTCGCCCCCAGCAAACCGCGGCCGCGGATTGGAACGCGTGGGCGCTGCGCGACAAGCGATTCATAAGTGTCGTTGTACGAGACATTCCCCGATCGGCGATTCTTATCCCATGCTTTGCTCAGCCCTATCGGCTTAATGTCGAACGCAGGATGCCGCGCAGAACATGGCGCGCTTCTACGGACTTTCCATCGAAACGACATTGTTTTGCGGCGCTTCGGCCAAAGGATGACGACCGAACCTAGACAGTAAGGAGCTTGCGTACATCGGGCCTGTCCAGATCCTCGGCAGGGCCGGTATGCACGATCTGGCCGCGGTCCATGATGTTGACCTCGTCGGCAAGCTCGCGGCAGAAATCCAGATACTGCTCGACCAGAAGCACCGCGATCCCCGCCTGGTCGCGCAGATAGCGGATGGCGCGGCCGATGTCTTTGATGATTGATGGCTGGATGCCTTCGGTCGGCTCGTCGAGCACGAGCAGCTTCGGCCGCATCACCAGCGCGCGGCCTATGGCGAGCTGCTGCTGCTGGCCGCCGGACAAGTCGCCGGCGCGGCGGCCGAGCGTCTGCTTCAACCCTGGAAACAGCTCGAAGACATGAGCTGGAACGTTGCGGTCGGCGCGCTTCAGCGGTGCGAACCCCGATTCCAGATTTTCGCGCACCGTGAGTAGGGGAAAGATTTCCCTGCCCTGCGGCACGAATGCGATGCCCGACCGGGCGCGGTCATACGCCGCGCTCCGCTCGAGCGCTTTCCCCTCGAAGGCAACACTTCCGCTCGTCAGCCTATGATGGCCGACGATGGATCTCATCAGACTGGTCTTGCCGACGCCGTTGCGGCCGAGTACGCAGGTGATCTTGCCCGCGCCCGCTTTCAGCGAAACGCCGCGCAGCGCCTGGGCGGCACCGTAATGGAGGGTGGCGTTGGAGACTTCGAGCATGGTCAGCCCCTTCTCCAGCACCTGAGGAAGGAAAGGTCGAAACGATGCAACGAGACCCGCCAGATCATGCTCAGCGCCCCAGATAGACTTCGACGACGCGTTCGTCGGCCGAAACGAAATCGAGCGTGCCTTCCGACAGCACCGAGCCCTCGTGCAGGCAGGTGACCTTGACGCCGAGCTCGCGCACGAAATGCATGTCGTGCTCGACGACGACCACCGAATGGTCGCGGGCGATGTCCTTGAGCAGGCGCGCCGTCTCCTCGGTCTCCGCGTCGGTCATGCCGGCGACCGGCTCGTCGACGAGGAGCAGCTTCGGGTCTTGCGCCAGCAGCATGCCGATCTCCAGCCACTGCTTCTGGCCATGGCTGAGATTGGCGGCGACCTCCCCGCATTTGTCGCCGAGGCGGATGATGCCGAGGATGTCGTCGATGCGCCTGGCCCCGGTCGGCGAGCCGCGATGGAAGAGCGCTGGAAAGATCGAGCGCGGCCCCTTCAGCGCCAGCATCAGATTGTCCTCGACGCTGTGGCTCTCGAAGACGGTCGGCTTTTGGAACTTGCGGCCGATGCCCATCATGGCGATCTCGGCTTCGTCATGCCGGGTGAGATCGACCCGACCGTCGAAGAATACCTCGCCCTCGTCCGGCCGCGTCTTGCCGGTGACAATATCCATCATCGTCGTCTTGCCGGCGCCGTTGGGTCCGATGATGGCGCGCATCTCGCCCTTGTCGAGCACCAGCGACAGGTTGTTGATGGCGCGAAAGCCGTCGAAGGAGACCGAGACGCCGTCCAGATAGAGGATGGTGTTCGACTTGCTCATGGTCGCTTACTCCGCCGGCTGCGGTTCGGGGCCGTTGGCCGACCACGCGCCCGGCGTTCTCGCCGCCGAGCGCTCGATCTTCGGCTGCGCTTCCGGCGGGTCGATGCCGGCTTTCGCGGCGAGCGAGGCCGCGCGCAGCGCCCTGGCCTTGCCGCGCCAGCTATCCCACATGCCGACCACGCCCTTGGGCAGGAACAGCGTTACGGCGACGAACAACCCGCCAAGCGCGAATAGCCAGAATTCAGGCAGCACGCCGGTGAACCAGGATTTGCCGGCATTGACCAGGAGCGCGCCGATAATCGGGCCGACGATGGTGCCGCGCCCGCCGACGGCGGTCCAGATCACCACTTCGATCGAATTGGCGGGCTCGAACTCGCCGGGATTAATGATGCCGACCTGCGGCACGTAGAGCGCGCCGGCGATGCCGGCCATGACGGCCGAGACGCTGAAGGCGAAGAGCTTTACATTCTCGGCCCGCCAGCCGAGGAAGCGGGTGCGGCTTTCGGCGTCGCGCACCGCCATCAGCAGCTTGCCGTATTTGGAGCGCACGATCGCCGCGATGACCAAGACGGCGAGCGCCAGCGTCACGGCGCTTGCCGAAAACAGCGCCGAGCGCGTCGCGTCGGCCTGGATGTTGAAGCCGAGGATGTCCTTGAAATCGGTCAGGCCGTTATTGCCTCCGAAACCCATGTCGTTGCGGAAGAAGGCAAGCAGCAGCGCATAGGTCATCGCCTGGGTGATGATCGAGAGATAGACGCCGGTGACGCGGCTGCGGAAGGCGAACCAGCCGAATACGAAGGCAAGCAGGCCCGGCACGGCCAGCACCATCAGCACCGCGAACCAGAAATGGTCGAAGCCGTGCCAGAACCAGGGCAGTTCCTTGTAGTTCAGGAACACCATGAAGTCCGGCAGGATGGGATTGCCATAGACGCCGCGCGAGCCGATCTGACGCATCAGATACATGCCCATCGCATAGCCGCCGAGCCCGAAGAAGGCGCCGTGGCCGAGCGAAAGGATGCCGCAATAGCCCCAGACCAGATCGAGCGCGAGCGCCAGCAGCGCGTAGCAGAGATATTTCCCGACCAAAGAGACGATGTAAGGCGGAATGTAGAAAGCGCTTTGAGGCGACACCGCGAGGTTTAGCAGCGGCACGATGGCGGCCGCTGCCAGCAGGACGAGGATGGCGATCGCGATGCGCCGGTCGGCGCCGAAGAAGCGCTGCGTGATCATGCTTCCACCGCCCTGCCCTTCAGCGCGAACAGGCCGCGCGGCCGCTTCTGGATGAACAGGATGATCAGTACCAGCACGACGATCTTGCCAAGCACCGCGCCGGCGTACGGCTCGAGGAACTTGTTGACGATGCCGAGCGAGAAGGCGCCGACCAGCGTGCCCCAGAGATTGCCGACGCCACCGAAGACCACGACCATGAAACTGTCGATAATGTAGCCGCGGCCGAGATTGGGCGAGACGTTGTCGATCTGGCTGAGCGCCACGCCGGCGATCCCGGCGATACCTGAGCCGAGCGCGAAAGTCAGCGCGTCGACCCAAGGCGTCCTGATGCCCATGGATGCGGCCATGCGCCGATTGGCGGTGACGGCACGCATCTGCAGGCCCCAGGGCGTTCGCTTCATGACGTAGAGCAGCACACCGAACACCAGCAGCGCGAACACCAGTATCCACAGCCGGTTCCAGGTGATGGCCAATTGACCGATGTCGAACGATCCCGACATCCAGGACGGATTGCCGACCTCCTGGTTCGTCGGGCCGAAGACGGTGCGCACCGACTGCTGCAGGATCAGCGAGACGCCCCATGTGGCAAGAAGCGTCTCCAGCGGCCGGCCGTAGAGGAAGCGGATGACGCCGCGCTCGATGACGAGGCCGACCAGCGCCGAGACCAGGAAGGCGAGCGGCAGCGCGATGACCAGCGACCAGTCGAAGAGGCTCGGAAACGACGTGCGGATCACCTGCTGGACGACGAAGGTGGTGTAGGCGCCGAGCATCACCATCTCGCCATGCGCCATGTTGATGACGCCCATGACGCCAAAGGTGATGGCGAGACCGATAGCGCCGAGCAGCAGCACCGATCCGAGTGATATGCCGTACCAGATGTTCTGGCCGGCATCCCACAATGCCAGCGTCGAATTGATATGGCCGATCGCGGCGGTTGCCAAGTTCTTGACCGCTCCCTGCGCGCCAGCCTCAACGGAGGTCAGCAGGGAAAGCGCATCGCGGTCGCCGCGCGCCGCGATGGCCGAGATGGCGGCGAGCTTGTCGGCTTCCGGCTTGTCGGAAACCAGAACCGACGCCGCGCGCGCCTGCACGAACATCGTCTTGACGGCTGGGTCGGTCTCAGCAGCGATCGCGGCATCGAGCGGTTCGATATTCGCCGCGTCGGGCGTCTTGAACATGGTCGCGGCGGCGGCAAGGCGCACGCTCGCGTCCTTGGCGCGCAGCGTCAGCGTCCCCAGCGCGTCGCGTATGGCGCGGCGAAGACCGTTGTTGACCTTGATCTTGGTGAGATCGGCCTTGGCGGCATCGGCGGACTTGTCGCCGCTGAAAGGATCGAGCAGTTCGACACCGCTCGCCGCGTCCTTGCCGATGAAGACCTGCGAATCGGCTTTGCGAATATAGAGGTTGCCGTCGGCTAGCGCCGACAGCGGCCTTTCGACGGCCGGATCGCCGCTGGCCGCGAGCTCGCGCATGATGGCTTCCGTGGCCGAGAAATTAGTCGCTGTAGCGAACTTGGCTATTGCCGCGCGAAGATCGGCCTCGCCTGCCTTCGAGGGCAGCAGGCTTGCCAGCGTCAGCAGCAGCGTCAAGCCAATCGCGCGCAACAGGATCATCAGCTTCAGCGGATCTCGAACGTTTGAGATTTCTGCCCGGGCGGGACGCGAAGGCCCGCCCGGGCCGCGGTCTCGGATCGCGGGGCCACGCGGCGATCCGACAGACCTGGGAGGATCAGTTGGTGCCCTTGCCGCCGCACTTGCCGGTGGCGACGTTGAAGTTGCCGCAACTGAGCGGCGCGCGCCAATCGGAGATCAGGTTCTTGGAATCGGGCAGGTAGTCGGACCATTCGTCGCCCATCACAAGGCCGGGCGTTTGCGAGACGGTCTCGAACTGGCCGTCGGCCTGGATCTCGCCGATGAGCACCGGCTTCGTGATATGATGGTTCGGCATCATCGTCGAATAGCCACCGGTCAGGTTCGGCACCGAGACGCCGACCATGGCGTCGATGACCTTGTCCGGATCGGTAGTACCGGCCTTCTCGACTGCCTTCACCCACATGTTGAAGCCGATATAGTGGGCTTCCATAGGGTCGTTGGTCGTGCGCTTGTCGTTCTTTATGAACTTGTGCCAGTCGTCGATGAACTTCTTGTTCTCGGGCGTGTCGACGCTCTCGAAATAGTTCCAGGCGGCGAGGTGGCCGACCAGCGGTCCGGTGTCGAGACCGGCCAGTTCTTCCTCGCCGACTGAGAAGGCCATGACTGGAATGTCCTCGGCCTTGATGCCCTGGTTGCCCAGTTCCTTGTAGAACGGCACGTTGGCGTCGCCGTTGACGGTCGAGATCACGGCCGTCTTCTTGCCGGCCGAGCCGAACTTCTTGATCGCCGAGACTTCGGTCTGCCAGTCGGAGAAGCCGAACGGCGTGTAGTTGACCATGATGTCCTCGGCCGGCACGCCCTTCGACTTCAGATAGGCTTCGAGGATCTTGTTGGTGGTGCGCGGGTAGACATAGTCGGTGCCTTCGAGCACCCAGCGCTTCACCGAGCCGCCATCGGCGCTCATCAGGTAGTCGACGGCCGGAATGGCCTGCTGGTTGGGGGCAGCACCCGTGTAAAAGACGTTGCGCTCGCTTTCCTCGCCCTCATACTGGACGGGGTAGAACAGGATGTTGTCGAGCTCCGAGAACACCGGCAACACCGATTTGCGCGACACCGAGGTCCAGCAGCCGAAGACCGCCGCGACCTTGTCCTTGGAGATCAGCTCGCGCGCCTTTTCGGCGAAGAGCGGCCAGTTGGAGGCCGGATCGACGACAACCGCCTCGAGCTTCTTGCCGAGCAGGCCGCCCTTAGCGTTCTGCTCCTCGATCAGCATCAGCATGACGTCCTTCAGCGTCGTCTCCGAAATCGCCATGGTCCCCGAGAGCGAATGGAGGATGCCGACCTTGATCGTGTCGTCGGCCGCTCTGGCGGGAGCCGATATCGACAGGCCGGCAGCGATCACGCCGGCCGAAAACAATTTTGTTATTGTCGAGAAATTGCCCCTCATATTGCACACTCCCAAGCTGGTTGTTTTGCATTGCAACATTGCGGTGCAAGCGACGTGCCAAACCTGACAGTCCAAAGTGCCGGGCAAAAAAATCGATCAGTTACAGTTGGTTATAATTTCAACTCAAGTTTTCAAGGCCGCTTCCGCTTCAACGCGTTGTCAAATTTTGGGCTTCTGCCTCTATTTTCATCGCAATTTTCTATTGCGTGTTTTTTAAATCGCCGTTTGCCTTCTGCCGACCCCCGTAGTCGCACGGCGAGAGATGTTGGGAATTGAAATCTTTGCGCCGCGGGCGGCTAACAAGTGAGGGACCCGGTCCCTCTCGGCGGCGGGCTTTTCCTATCTGGAGCAAATTGTAGACCGCTCGATTGGTGTCGTCGGTGACGCGAACCCATTGGGTCTCGTCTCGCCGGTCCTGTACGTGGCGGCCGGTCACCCATTCAGCGGCTTCTTTAGGTGAGGTGGTCCTCGCGTAGGCAATACTGCATCCGTCCCCGACATCGTTTTAACGGTGTAGCTGGGCAATAAAGCGCCGCCAATGCATTGAAAGAGCCCGACGGTGTGAGGGACGGCTCTTTGTCGGGTCTCCTCTGATCAGCCCGTTCCAATCGGGCCCGATATGCCATCCCGACGCAACAGCGCCGCCCAGCTACCGAACTTCGACAAGGGGCGAAGGTCCCAGGAGTTGTTCACCGGCGGCTTTGTCGAGTGCCGCCGCTCGACAGGCGCGCGACTGGTGAACGAAATAGGGCCCCCTGACGCGTTTTCTGCACCCACTAAGGCTCACGCGCGGCCTAGCCGGCTTCTGTGGCAAATGGCAATGGTTCCAACATCGCCCTGCCCCGATTTCACATGCCCTTCGCTTCGGCATAGCGCAGACCAGCCGTCAGCGTCTCTGGCGATAGCGCGTGAATTTCTCCTCGAGCGCCACGACTGCTTCGTCCTTGCTTCGTTCAGTGCCCACCGACATGCGCGCGCCGGCCGCCGAACATTGGTCATGACGGTTCAGAACAACGTCCCGGCACTGGGCCCATCCGCCGCCAAGGATCCGACGCTATCGGAGCCGAGGAACGTCGGGGAGAATCGCAGGGACTCGGACTGCAAAGACGAGTGTCGCTGACTCGCCCCGGGTAACTCCGGCGGCTGTGCAATCGACTTTCCTTCGCGGCCGCCTAGCAGTTCGCGTCAGTCTGCGGATCGCACGCCTTGTTTTTCTGGCCCCGTGGCTTGGGCTTGGCCGCCTGCTCGGGCTCGGCCTGCTGCTGCTCGGCGGGCTGCTCCTTCGCCTTCGGCTTCTGAGGCTTGGCCGCCTGCTCGGGCTCGGCCTGCTGCTGCTCGGCGGCGGGCTGCTCCTTCGCCTTCCGTTTCTCAGGCTTGGCCGTCTGTTCCGGCTCGGCCTGCTGCTCGGCGGCGGGCTGCTTCTTGGCCTTCCGTTTCTCAGGCTTGGCAGCCTGTTCCGGCTCGGCCTGCTGCTCGGCGGCGGGCTGCTTCTCGGCCTTCGGTTTCTCAGGCTTGGTAGCCTGTTCCGGCTCGGTCTGCTGCTGCTCGGCGGCGGGCTGCGTCTTGGCCTTCGGCTTCTCGGGCTTGGCCGCCTGTTCCGGCTCGGCCTCCTGTTCGGCGGCGGGCTGCTTCTTGCCCTTCGGCTTCTCAGGCTTGGCGGCCTGTTCCGGCTCGGCCTGCTGCTGCTCGGCGGCGGGTTGCTCAGGCTTGGCGGTCTCTTCCGGCTCCGCCCCATCGGCCCTTGCGCCTTCGGTCGGCTTCGATTTACGGCCAGCCTGAACCTGCTTCACCTGCTCGATGTCCTTTAGCTTAGCTGGTTTTGCCTTGGGGTCGGCTTTCACCTCACCTTCGAAGACCGCGACCGTGTCATTTTCCAATTTGCCGGACTGCTCGGGCGCGTCGGTCTTGCTGACCTTGACGGCAGTCACATTCTGGTCCGTCTCCTTTTCGATCACATCAACATCAATGACTTTGTTGACCACCACATTGTTCTGGATGGTCACGTCGCCGGCCGGCTGGGCCGCCTCGACAATCCGCACAAACTCGGACCTATCACGGATAACAGCGACAGAAACGTCGGCAGCAAGGAATTCGCGGCTAGGGACCACAACCCAGTAATAATCCGGCGTCGTGTCGAAGGTTACCTCGATTGAAATCAAGTCCGGATCACGGCGCGGCGGCAGCGGAGCCCAAATGATGTGCTCCCTGTCACGACGCCAAGTCACCCATGCTGGCGCCCAGCGAGTGCCCGGAACCCAGTACCAGCCGATATCGTCGGCATAGCCCCACCGGCCGTAATGGTACGTCGCCCAGCCGAATGGCTCGTCGGATACCCAGAGCCAGCCATACTCCTCTGTATAGACCCAATGGCCCAAGGTATACGGGCGCCAATCGTCAGGTACATCAACTGGCACGAAAACGGTCGCTCCATGATACGAGACCCAATCGCCATGGGACGACAGGTCTTCGTAGAATGTGCTGATCGAAACCTCGGTGGCGGCCCTTGCCTGCGACACTAGCGAGAATGGTGCAATCGGGTTGGGGATATCAACGACCATAAGCAGACAGGCGGTTACGCCGCCCAGCATCAGCCGTACCGCATTTTGGGCAAGGACGCGTTTCATCCCAGTCTTCCTCCGAAACAGATGCGCCCTTCATCTTGAAAACTCACCGGCAATCGGATTGTTCCGCCTTGCTCCCGCCAGGGCTCGTGGACCTTGCAAATGGTAGCTATGGCGAGCCATTGAACGTAATCGCCTGATGGCCGAACTTCGCGGAAGCGTAAAGTACCGTCATCAGGTTTTGAGGGCTGATTTGCAGAATTTACCTTTAGTTTTCAGCTGCTTGGCGTGGAAAAAGGTACGGTCAGAAGCCCTCTGTGACGTGACGGTACTGTCAAAAATCATCGTGGCAATGTGGGTGAGGTCCGGCAACCGGTACGGCAGCTCCAAACGACGCACACCGATAACCGGCGAAAAATTGCCGGCCAAAACCATCTTTTATCTCAGTGATTTAGATCGAACTCTAGCGCAATTTCAGCGATGTTCGGATGGGCCTGAATCATTCCCACTCGATGGTGCCCGGGGGCTTCGACGTAACGTCGTAAACGACGCGATTGATGCCTTTCACCTCGTTGATGATGCGGGTGGCGGCGGCGCCCAGGAAGTTCATGTCGTAGTGGTAGAAATCGGCCGTCATGCCGTCGACCGATGTGACAGCGCGCAGCGCGCAGACGAATTCGTAGGTGCGGCCGTCGCCCATTACGCCGACGGTCTGCACCGGCAAGAGCACGGCGAAGGCCTGCCAGATGGCATCGTAGAGGCCTGCCTTGCGGATCTCGTCGAGGTAGATGGCGTCGGCCTCGCGCAGGATCTCCAGCTTCTCGCGGGTGATGCCGCCCGGGCAGCGTATGGCAAGGCCAGGACCCGGGAACGGATGGCGGCCGATGAAGCTTTCGGGCAGGCCGAGCTCTCGGCCCAGCGCCCTCACCTCGTCCTTGAACAACTCGCGCAGCGGCTCGACCAGCTTCATGTTCATGCGCTCGGGCAGGCCGCCGACATTGTGATGCGACTTGATCGTCACCGACGGGCCGCCGGAGAAGGAGACGCTTTCGATGACGTCGGGATAGAGCGTGCCCTGCGCCAGGAAGTCGGCGCCGCCAAGTTTCTTGGCCTCTTCCTCGAACACCTCGATGAACAGGCGGCCGATGGTCTTGCGCTTCTTTTCCGGATCGCTCTCGCCTTCCAGCGCCGAAATGAAGCGGTCGGAAGCGTCGACCAGGATCAGCGGCAGGTTGTAATGCTGGCGGAACATCTCCACCACGCTTTTCGCCTCGTCCTTCCGCATCAGGCCGTGGTCGACGAGGATGCAGGTCAACTGATCGCCGACCGCCTCGTGGATCAGGAGCGCAGCGACCGAGGAATCGACGCCGCCTGATAGCGCGCAGATCACCTTGCCCTTGCCGACCTGCTTGCGGATCGCCTCGACCGCCTGCTCGCGATAGGCAGCCATGGTCCAGCCCGTGCTGAGGCCGGCGATATGGTGGACAAAGTTGCTCAGCAGCTTCGCGCCGTCCGGGGTATGGACGACCTCGGGATGGAACTGCACCGCGTAAAACTTCCGTGCCTCGTCGGCAATCGCTGCGAAGGGCGCGCCGGTGGAGGTGCCGACGATCTTGAATCCTTCCGGAATGGCGGTGACGCGGTCGCCGTGGCTCATCCAGACCTGATGACGCGTGCCCCTGGCCCAGACACCCTCGAACAGCGCGCAGTCGTCCTCGATCTCCAGGAAGGCCCGGCCGAACTCGCGGTGATGGCCGGCCTCGACCTTGCCGCCGAGCTGAGCGCACATCGTCTGCTCGCCATAGCAGATGCCGAGCACCGGAATGCCGGACGAAAAGACCTCGTCGGGCGCGCGGGGCGAGCCGATGTCGACGGTCGAGTGCGGGCTGCCCGATAGAATGACGGCCTTCGGCCGGATGCGGCGGAAGCCCTCTGCGGCTGACTGGAACGGAACGATCTCGCAATAGACCCCGGCCTCGCGCACGCGCCGCGCGATCAGCTGCGTGACCTGGCTGCCGAAGTCGATGATGAGAACGGTGTCGGGATGTGTCGTCATGGCGAGCCTTTAAAGAAAGAACCGATTCGGCGCAATGGTGGCGCGCTGCGGCGTTCGGTCCTTGCCAGAGCGCTAAAGCGCGTCGCGTCGAACGGGCCCAGGCGACCAGCTTCAAGTTTTATCTTGATACATGTCGTGCTCCCAAAACCGCTGCGCACTTTTGGGCAACATGCATTTAAGTAAGGCCGACCGCGCCGGACGCAATCGCCTGCTCGAGCAGACCTATCGCCGCCGCCAGCTTCTCGTCGATGACGTGCAGATACTCGGTCCAGTCGCCGACATGTCTGAGATCGGCCGCGCCGTCGGAAATACCGCGCAGGCCGATCAGCGGCACGCCGAACAGCTGGCAGGCGCGCAGGCAGGCGAAGGTCTCCATGTCGACCATGTCGGCGTCGATCGCGTCATAGGCGGCGCCGGTGACGATGGCGCCTCCGGTCGACAGCGTCGCGGTCCTGATGCCGGGAATGACGAAGGGCAGCGGCACCGTCACCGGCAGGTCGAGGAACGGGGTCGCGCCCTTCGCGAAGCCGAGCGGCGAAGCGTCGATGTCGCGGTAACTCACCGACACGGCCTGGTAGATTTCGGTCTGTTCGAGCGTTCGGCTTCCCGCGGAGCCTAGCGACACGACGAGATCCGGCAGCGCATTCTCGGCCTTCAACGTGGCGAGCTCGGCGCCGAGGCGCACGGCGGCCTCGACCGGGCCGACGCCGGTCATCAGCGGCGTGAACCGCTTTTTGAGATGCGGACCGTATTCGGCCTCGGCCGCCATGACGAAGAGGACGGATTTTTCCCCTAACCGCGCAACGCTGGCCATGGATCACCCCTCGATGCCGTCGCGGCCAACCACCGTCATCATTGTGCCGGTCATGGTGGCGATCAGCTTGGCCTCGCCATCGGCGGCGAAAGCATAGGCCTGGCCGTCGGCAACAATGATGGTGCGGCCTGGCTTGGTCACCGAGCCGCGGAACAGGAAGCGCTCGCCCTTCCCCGGTGCGAGCAGGTTGACCTTGAATTCGATGGTCAGCACGCTGGAATTCTGCGGCATCAACGAGAAGGCGGCATAGCCGCAGGCCGAGTCCAGCGCGGTCGAGATGACGCCGGCATGCAAGAAGCCGTGCTGCTGGGTGAGCGAAGGGGCATAGGGCATCTCGATCTCGATGATGCCGGGCGTGACCAGCGTCAGCTCCGCGCCGATGGTGGCCATGGCCTTCTGGCGGGCAAAGGAAGTCCTGACGCGATCCTCATAGTCGGGAGCGGGTACGATCTGGGCTGCCATGGCCTTCGCCTCATTTTTGCTGGCGAAGCTTATTGCAGAGGCAGGCAGGACAGGCAATCTCTTATGTTGCAGCGCAGCAAATGCCGGCTGCCCTCATGCGGCCCTGCGCAGGGCGTGGAAATAGAACCCGTCAGTGCCACTGAGCGCCGGCGACAGCGAGATGCCACCGGCTTCGCCAATACGCGCAGCGCTCTCGTGGCCGGGGAAACGGCCGTCCCAGAGCTGGCGGTGGTCGACCGGCGCGAAGTCGCCGTGGCGCTCGCGGAAGGCTGCGACCTGCTCGCCGTTTTCGGCATCGAACACCGAGCAGGTGATGTAGACGAGCAGCCCGCCGGGCTTCACGAAAGCCTGCGCCATGTCGAGGATCGCCTGCTGCTCACCTTTGCGGGCATCGAGCTGTCTGTCCGTCAGCCGCCACTTGGCGTCCGGGCGCCGCCGCCAGGTGCCGCTGCCGGTGCAGGGCGCATCGATCAGCACGAGGTCCATATGACCGGTGAGCGGCGCGAGTTCCGCGGGCTTGCTGACGACCTGGATGTTGCGGCTGTGCGCGCGGCGGATGCGCTCGAAGATCGGCGCCAGCCGCACCTTTTCCGCATCATGGGCGAAGACCTGGCCGCGATTGTCCATCTCTGCCGAAAGCGCCAGCGTCTTGCCCCCGGCGCCCGCGCAATAGTCGAGCACCTGCATGCCTGGCTCGGCGCCGGCGAGCGCTGCTGCAAGCTGCGAGCCCTCGTCCTGCACCTCGAACCAGCCTTTCTGGAAGGCGGGCTCGGCCTGGACGTTCGGATGCCTGCCGTCGCCATTGATCGGCGGGATGCGAATGCCGTGCGGCGCGATTGCGGCAGCTGCTGCACCGGTGCCCTGGAGTTCCGTCAGCACCTTACCGCGGTCTGCCTGCAGCGCATTGACCCTGAGATCCAGCGGCGGGCGCATCGCGAGAGCCGCGCCCTCTTCGACCCAGGCATCGCCAAAGGCGTGTTCGAGGAGCGGCGCGCACCAGTCCGGAACATCGGCCCGCACGGCATCCGGCGCATCGGCGAGCCTGCCGGAGGCTGCCGCTTTCAGTTCGGCGGCGCTGAGCAGCGGCGGCGCGAATTTGTCGCCGTCGAGAGCGTCATTCAGCGACCGCGCCGTCTGGCCCCATTCCAGCAGCAACGCGCCGAAGCCGATGGCGCGCGGCGTCTCCTCGCCGAAGAGCCAGCCGGCCGAGCGCTTGCGGCGCAGCGCGTCGTAGACGATGTTGCCGATCGCCGCGCGGTCGCCGCCACCGGCAAAGCGGTGCGACAAGCCCCAGTCGCGCAAGGCGTCGGCCACTGGCCGATGCCGCCGGCCGATGTCTTCAAGCACTTCGATGGCCGCCGCCAGCCTTCCGCCCAGTCTCATTCCTGCTTCCGTCTATCGTTGCTTCCAGCCCTGCTCTTAGAGCCTTTCCGGCTCCGATTGAAACACTTCTCTTGCGGTGAAGCCAAAACGACCTGTCCCATGCCATCGTCCATGCAACAGGCAGAAGGTTCTTTCGCGGCAGTCGGCGGTCAGCGGATAACAAGAAAAACGCCTCGCACATGAAACTTCTCTAATGTCTTGACTGGCGGATGCAAAGCAAGACCGCTGGCTTAACACTCAGCTTTCCAAGTTTTGCCGGCAGGAATACTCTTTCGCCTGTGATTCGCGACGCGGAAAACGCGTTTTGGCGGATCCCTATGAGGAGAGGGCAATGAAGACTTATCTGGCAGAAGTTCTAGGCACGTTTCTGTTGGTGTTTATAGGCACGGCCTCCGTGGTCACGGGCGGCTTCGGCGGCGCGCTGCCGCTCGGACAGGAAGGGATCGGCCTGGCGTTCGGCATCGGCCTGATCGCCGCGGCCTATGCGATCGGCCCGATCTCGGGCGCGCATCTCAATCCGGCGGTGACGCTCGGCGTGTTCCTTGCGGGGCGGATGCCGGCGAGGGAAGTGGTGTCTTACTGGATCGCGCAGATCATCGGCGCCATCATCGCTTCGCTGGCGCTGTGGATCATCGTCACCGGTCAGGCCGGCGGCCACACCGGGGGCTTCGGCGCAAATGGCTGGGACGAGGCGAAATGGGGCATCAGCTCGGCCTTCCTGTGGGAGCTGATCGGCACCTTCACCTTCGTCACCGTCATTCTGGCGTCACCAACGCCAACCACATGACGGCCTTTGCCGGCCTGGTGATAGGCCTAACGCTGGCAGGGCTCCACTTTGCCATGATCCCGGTGACGGGCACTTCGGTCAATCCGGCGCGCTCGATCGGCCCGGCGCTGTTTTCGGGCGGCGCGGCGCTCGGCCAGCTCTGGCTGTTCATCGTCGCGCCACTGATCGGCGGGGCGATCGCCGGCATCGTCGCCAAGACTGGCATCTTCGAAAAAGACTGATAGCTAATGCAAAAGGCGCGGGCATGAACCCGCGCCTTCTCTTTGGGAGGATGAGACCTTTCAGTTTCGCTCCGTGCGCTTTAGTTGCCTTTATCCCGAAACCGGTTCCCGCTCTCGGGAGACCTGCTTTACTTCGCGACCAGTTCGAAGCGGTCGAGATTCATCACCTTCGTCCACGCCTTCACGAAGTCCTTGACGAACTTCTGCTTGGCATCCGCCGAGCCGTAGACCTCGGCCAGCGCACGCAATTGCGAGTGCGAGCCGAAGATCAGGTCGGCGCGGGTGCCGGTCCACTTGACTTGCTTGGTCTTGCGGTCACGCGCCTCATAGACCTCATCCGAGTCTGGCTCGGAGCCGGCCGCCGGATCCCAGATGGTCGCCATGCTGAGCAGGTTGATGAAGAAGTCGTTGGTCAGCGTGCCCGGCCTGTCGGTGAACACGCCGTGCTTTGAGCCGCCATGATTGGCGCCGAGCACGCGCAGGCCGCCGACCAGCACCGTCATTTCCGGCGCCGTCAGCGTGAGGAGCTGCGCACGGTCGACCAGCATCGCTTCGACGGACATGGGCAGCCTGCCGCGGACATAGTTGCGGAAGCCGTCGGCCCTCGGCTCGAGTGCCGCGAAGGATTCGACATCGGTCTGCTCCTGCGAAGCGTCCATGCGGCCTGGCGTGAAGGGCACGTTCACCTCATTGCCGCCGTCCTTCGCGGCCTTCTCGATCGCGGCGGCGCCGCCGAGCACGATCAGGTCGGCGAGCGAGATCTTCTTCTCGCCAGCCTGCGCCGCGTTGAACTCCTGCTGGATGGCTTCGAGCTTCGCCAGCACCTTCGAAAGCTGGGCCGGCTGGTTGACTTCCCAGTCCTTCTGCGGGCTGAGACGGATGCGGCCGCCATTGGCGCCGCCGCGCTTGTCCGAGCCGCGGAAGGTCGAGGCCGAGGCCCAGGCAGTTGAGACCAGTTCAGGAATCGTGAGGCCGGAGGCCAGGATCTTCGCCTTCAGCGCGGCGATATCCTCTTCGCTGACCAGTTCGTGGTCGATCGCCGGAATCGGATCCTGCCAGATCAGCTCTTCCTTCGGCACGAGCGGGCCGAGATAACGAACCACCGGGCCCATGTCGCGATGGGTGAGCTTGAACCAGGCGCGGGCGAAAGCGTCGGCGAACTGGTCCGGGTACTGGTGGAAGCGACGCGAGATCTTCTCATAGGCCGGATCGAAGCGCAGCGCGAGATCGGTGGTGAGCATGGCCGGAGCATGACGCCTGGAGGGATTGTGCGCGTCCGGAACCGTGCCGGCGCCGGCGCCGCCCTTCGGCGTCCACTGATTGGCACCGGCCGGGCTCTTCGTCAGCTCCCATTCGAAGTTGAACAGGTTGTCGAAGAAATTGTTGCTCCATCTGGTCGGCGTCGTGGTCCAGGTGACTTCCAGGCCCGAGGTGATGGCGTCGCCGGCAATGCCGGTGGCATGTTTGCTCGACCAGCCGAGGCCCTGCGCTTCGATGCCGGCACCTTCCGGCTCCACGCCCACCAGCGAGGCATCGCCGGCGCCATGGGTCTTGCCGAAGGTGTGGCCGCCGGCGATCAGCGCCACGGTCTCTTCGTCGTTCATGGCCATACGGCGGAAGGTCTCGCGGATGTCGCGGGCCGCGGCGACCGGATCCGGCTTGCCGTTCGGGCCTTCCGGGTTCACGTAGATCAGGCCCATCTGAACGGCGCCGAGATGGCCCTGCAGTTCACGGTCGCCGGAATAGCGCTGGTCGTCCAGCCACTTCGTTTCGGAGCCCCAATCTACGTCCTGCTCCGGCTCCCACACGTCGGCACGGCCGCCGGCGAAGCCGAAGGTTTTGAAACCCATCGATTCCAGCGCGACGTTGCCGGCCAGGATCATCAGGTCGGCCCAGGAGATACTGCGGCCGTATTTCTGTTTGACCGGCCACAGCAGCCGGCGTGCCTTGTCGAGATTGGCATTGTCCGGCCAGCTGTTCAGCGGCGCGAACCGCTGCTGGCCGGCACCGGCGCCGCCACGCCCGTCGCCGATGCGATAGGTGCCGGCACTGTGCCAGGCCATGCGGATGAAGAGCGGTCCGTAATGGCCGAAATCGGCCGGCCACCAGTCCTGCGAGTCGGTCATCACATGGTGCAGGTCCTTGATCACGGCATCGAGATCGAGGCTCCGGAATTCCGTGGCATAGTCGAAATCCTCGCCCATCGGGTCCGAGAGGTTCGACTGCTGATGAAGAACGCCGAGGTCGAGCAGATTCGGCCACCAATCCCGATTGGTCCTGCCGGCGGATCCATGCGCCACGGGGCATTTGCCAGCGCTGTTGTCGTCGGTTTTCGCGTCCATCTTACTCTCCAGGGTTTTGATTTTTCCGAGATTGATTCTGCGCAGATTTCGGGGCCGGCCAGCGGCCGCGCCAATCTGGAATGATTCCAGCCTAGGCCGGCTTGGCGATAAAGACAAATTGCCTTTCCTGTTCGTTTTGATAAGCTTTCCTTATGATCGGCCTCACCGTGCGACAGATACTTTATTTCGACGCGCTGGCGCAGACGCTGCATTTCGGCCGCGCCGCGAAGCTTGCCGGCGTCAGCCAGCCGGCGCTCTCCGCCCAGATCGCCGAAATGGAAGAGCGGCTGAACTGTCTTCTGTTCGAGCGCGGCGGCAAGGCGGTGCGGATGACGGACGAAGCACTTGTGCTGCAGCCGCGCATCGAGCGCATTCTTGCCGATATACGTGACGTCGAGACAACCGCCCGGCGCGGCCGCCCTGCGATGGAAGGCCGCTTCCGGCTGGGCATCATTCCGACCGTAGCGCCCTATCTCCTGCCGTGGGTCCTGCCGGAACTAAAGAAGCATTTCCCGGGCCTGCAGCTCGAACTGCGCGAGGCGGTGACGGCATCGCTGGTCGAGGACAATGTCTCGGGCAAGCTCGACGCTTTCATCGCCGCGCTGCCGCTCGACCATCCGGGGCTTGTCACGGAAGAGCTCTTCCCGGACCGCTTCTTCCTTGCGGTGCCCGCCGGCGATCCGGCTTTCGCCTCGCCGCCCGTGCCGCCGGAAAGCCCGGCGCTGGAACGGCTGATGCTGCTCGAGGAAGGTCATTGCCTGCGCGAACAGGCTCTGGCCGTCTGCGGCAATGTTCGGCCGGTGGCGATGGCAAGCTATGGCGCCACCAGTCTCACCACGCTCTTGCAGATGGTGGCGCATGGGCTGGGCGTGACGCTGGTTCCGGAAATGGCGGCAAACGCCGCCGGCGTCATGCCGGACCTCAAGATCGTGCCGTTCCAGGAGCCGATGCCGCAGCGCATGATCTGCCTCGCATGGCGGCGCAACAAGGTGCGCCAGGACGAATGCGTGGAACTGGCAAAGATCATACGGGGATTGGATCATGCGGTGCTGGCGAGCTGACCCTGGTTTCTGAGCTTTGCCCAATCCCAGTTCTCAGCCAACGCCCCGTATCGGAAGCTTCTGCTGCTTACCGGAGCTAACGCTGCCCGCTTCGAAAATCCGATAGTGCGGGTCCCAACCTCGAGTTCTCTATCCCTCGTTCGATTGCAAGCCTTCACGGCACAAATATGAGAAATACGTAGGTAAAGAACACCACAATATGAACCATTCCGGTCAGGAATGTCGTTCTTTCGGTGCTGAAGCTTACGCTGCAAATGAAAAGCGCCAGGGCCAAAAGTACCGCATCAGCCGCCGGAAGCCCAAGGGTCAACCCTCGGCCTGTCAGCAGGCTGGCGGCCGCGACCGCCGGTATCGTCAGACCGATGGTGGCGCAGGCCGAACCCATCGCAACGTTGAGGCCGCGCTGCAGCTCATTGTTGAGCGAGGCGCGAACCGCCGAAATGGCCTCCGGCATCAAAACCAGCCCGGCGATCATCGCTCCCACGATACTGTCGGCCTGGGTCACCTGGTAGGCAACGAGCGTGTCCTCGACACCGGCGGCGACCTGCTCGGCCAGCATGACGATGCCGATCAGCCCGCTCACCAGCAGCAGAACGCCGACAGAAAGGCTTTCGTGAAGGGCAGTTCGCATCGAAACGTCGTGCGCCTGTTCCTGGACGAAGTCGTCCCGGTGCCGAACGGTCTGGGCGAACACGAAGCTTGCATAGAGCAGCACTGAAAGGACGCTCACAAAACCAAGCTGGCCCGCCGAAAACGTGCCTGGATCAGTCGTCTGGGTGTAGGTCGGCAGGACAAGCGTCATGACAGTCAGCGCGATCAGAACCGCGAGATACGCGCTGGTCCCTTGCCGAACGATTGCCTGCTTGCGATGACGCCAGCCGCCAAGCGTGAGACACGTACCGACGACGCCGGTAGAGATAATCATCACCGTCGAGAAGACGGACTCGCGCGCCAATGTCGGGTTGTTCTCTCCATGCAGCATCATGGAAACGATGATCGACACTTCGATTGCCGTCACGGCAAAGGTCAGCACCAACGTCCCGTACGGCTCCCCCACGCGCCGGGCCACTGCCTCGGCGTGGTCGAGCACCACGAAAAT
Source organism: Mesorhizobium sp. AA23 (assembly GCF_001672435.1). NCBI lineage: Bacteria > Pseudomonadati > Pseudomonadota > Alphaproteobacteria > Hyphomicrobiales > Phyllobacteriaceae > Mesorhizobium > Mesorhizobium sp. AA23. The sequence continues at coordinate 78,625 of NZ_LYTP01000028.1, read as the reverse complement.
GGTGATGAACATGATCGCACTCGAAAGCGCTCCAACGACAATCCTGATGTTCAGCGAACCTTCGTCCACCGAAAGGCCGCTGGCTCTGACCGCGACAGCCGTCACCAGGGCGGCCAATGGCATCGTGTAGGAAGTCACCGACCGCGCGAAACCAGTCATTGAAGCCCCTGCGTTTCCGCGAATTTAGCGGAAAAGCCTGTGGGAAGCACCCCAGCCGACATCATTGCGAAGTGGACGGACCGATCGCCCGGCGTTCGACTTCTTCCGGGAAGCCGATCCGCTGCTGCCGAGGATGCTCGAGGAGTTGCGGCGCCGGCTGTTCCAGCGCACCGAAACCTCGAGATGCCGTGGTCTACGCCGTTTCCCGCCCCGGCAATGACCAACCTCAAAGCATCCGCGCCAGGACTTTACGCGTGCGTGACGTGCTCCCCCTTGCCGGTCTAGGGTGAGGCGGCTTTAGGAAACGATCGAACGGCTTCTGGCATCGACGGTGTCAATCGCCTTGCGAACCGCCGTGCAGAATTTTCGCAAAAGTTCCGGTTCGTTCCCCAGCCGCTGGCGCAGGGAGAATGGTATCTCCAGCTGCGCTCCTTTGCCGGTCAATCCGCGATTGACGATGTTCAAATCGCCGATGCCTGGAAAAATATGGTTGTCCTTTTTTGTATTGAAGCCGGCTTCCTGAAGACGTCCAACTAACTCTGTAATCAGCGCAGCATCCTTGCCGCCCAAATAGACTGTCAAGGGATCGTCCCGATCCTGGCGACCATGGATAGCAACGACAATCGACTTCGCCCGCACCAAGTCGAGCGCGGATTCCTCGTCAAAGTTATTTGACGTTATGTGCAACTCGCGATTGTTGTGCGGCATCAGTCCTTCAAAGCAATACAGATCCAGATCGCTCCCTGCCACCGTCTCGGCAATCAGGGAGGTGCGGGGCTCGATCTTCCCACCGTGCGGGGCGAGGACGATCGCATTGCCGGTTCGAGCGCCACGCCGCACGACGATGCGATAGTCCACGTTTTCGATTTTGGCGGCCTTCAGCGCCGCGAAATTTGGGAACTCGTTGTCCATAATCCCATCCAAACGCGTGGTCGGCAGTTGCGCTTCGAGCGCGTTTTGCGAAGGCTGAATATTTCCGGATCAATCCCGCCTCACGCCGTCTTCTGCGCCACCAGCCCCAGTTCCTCCACCATTGCCTCGCGCATCAGGAATTTCTGCGGCTTGCCGGTCACCGTCATCGGCAGCTCGGTGCGGAAGCGGATGTAGCGCGGCACCTTGTAATGCGCGATCTGGCCGCTGCAGAAGGCCTTGATCTCCTCAGCGGTGGCGATCTGGCCGGGCTTCAGCACGATCCAGGCGCAGATCTCCTCGCCATATTTGTCGTCGGGAATGCCGAAGACCTGCACTTCCTTGATCTTGGGGTGGCGGTAGAGGAATTCCTCGACCTCGCGCGGATAGACGTTCTCGCCGCCGCGGATGACCATGTCCTTCACCCGGCCGACAATGTTGCAGTAGCCCTCCGCGTCGATCGTCGCGAGGTCGCCGGTGTGCATCCAGCCGTCCGCGTCGATCGCCTCGCGGGTCTTTTCCGCGTCGTCCCAATAGCCCTTCATCACCGAATAGCCGCGCGTGCAGAGCTCGCCCGGCTCGCCGACCGGGACGGTGGCGCCATCGGCGCCGATCGCCTTGACCTCGACATGCGGATGGATGCGGCCGACCGTGGAGACGCGTTTTTCCAGCGGGTCGTCGACGCTGCTCTGGAAAGAAACCGGACTGGTCTCGGTCATGCCATAGGCAATGGTCACTTGCGCCATATGCATCAGCGACACCACCTTCTTCATCACCTCTATCGGGCATGGCGAGCCGGCCATGATGCCGGTGCGCAGGCTGGAGAGGTCGAAGCTAGAGAAATCGGCATGATCGAGCATGGCGACGAACATGGTCGGCACGCCGTAAAGGCCGGTGCAACGTTCCTGCGCGATGGCTCTGAGCGTCGCGCCCGCGTCAAAACCTTCGCCCGGGAAGACCATCGTGGCGCCTTTTGTGACGCAGCCCATCGTGCCCATCGACATGCCGAAGCAATGATAGAGCGGCACAGGGATGCAGAGCCGGTCGTCGACGGTGAGCTCGATCGCCGAGGTGACGAAGCTGCCGTTGTTGACGATGTTCGAATGGGTGAGGGTCGCGCCCTTCGGCGCGCCCGTCGTTCCGCTGGTGAACTGAATGTTGATGGCGTCGCCGGGCTTCAGGCTTTCGGAGATGCGATCGAGGCTGTCATGCTCGTCGCGTCCGGCCATTGCGAGCACATCGCCGAAATTGAACATGCCGGGCGAGTTGTCCTCGCCCATGCGGATGACGATCTTCAGCGATGGCAGCTTCTCTGCCTCGAGCTTGCCGGGCTCGGCCTTGGCGATCTCCGGCGCCAGCGTCTCGATCATGCCGAGATAGTCGGAGGTCTTGAAGCTGACCGCCGTGACCAGCGCCTTGCAACCGACCTTGTTGAGCGCATATTCCAGCTCGCTGAGCCGGTAGGCCGGGTTGATGTTGACCAGGATCAGGCCGATGCGCGCGGTGGCGAACTGCGTCACCAGCCATTCCCAGCGGTTGGGCGACCAGATGCCGACGCGATCGCCCTTCTCCAGGCCGAGCGCCAGGAAGCCGGCGGCCAGCGCGTCGACCGCATCCGACAGCTCGCTCCAGGTGAAGCGCTTGTCTTGGCCGACGAAGACGGCGGCATCGAGCGTGGCGTATCTGCTCACCGTATCGGAGAACAGTTCCGGAATGGTTTTGTCGAGCAACGGCGTCGAACGGTCGCCCGAGACATGCGCCCTGCCGTCCATCGGAGCAATGAAGGTGCCATGCGTTCCGCGCCCGCGCAGATTGGTGGCGTTCATGAGCTCGTCGAGTTTGATCGCCATCGCCGTCACCTCCCGGGATGAGCCAGCCTATCAGCCTGCCGGGACGGTGGAAACCCGCCGAAGGTATGGGTTAAGCGACCAGCGTAGCCATCTTCGTGGCGATGCCACGCAACTGTGCCTCATCGGCCGCGTCGCGGACCTTCCTGGAAGCAACGAGACAGGCTTGCGACTTCAGGATTATTCCATCGCCCAGCACCTTGAGATGGTTGGCGCGCAGCGTCGAGCCGGTGGTGGTGATGTCGACGATGACGTCGGCAAGGCCGGCCGCCGGTGCGCCTTCGGTGGCGCCGAGGCTCTCGACGATGCGGTAGACCTGGATGCCGTGCTTCAGCGAAAAGAACTGCTGCGTCAGCCGCCAGTATTTGGTAGCGATCCTGAGCCGCCGGCCATGACGCTGGCGGAAATCGGCGGCGACATCGTCGAGATCGGCCATGGTATCGACGTCGAGCCAGATATCCGGCACCGCCACGACGACATCGGCATGACCGAAGCCGAGACGGGCGACGATCTCGGCGCGCGCTTCCCAGCCCGCGAGGTTTTCGCGCAGCAGATCCTCGCCGGTGATGCCGAGATCGACCGCGCCCTGGCCGATCTCGCCGGCGATCTCGGACGCCGAGAGGAAGGCCACCTCGACATTGTCGAGGCCGTCGATACGGGCGCGGTATTTGCGGTCGTCCTCGGGCAGAGTGACCGCCAGTCCGGCCTTGGCCAGGACTTCAAGCGACTGCTCCTTGAGACGGCCCTTGGATGGGATCGCCAGCGTGATCATCGCGTGGGCTCCCGTAATGCTTCGATGCGGTCGAGCCACACCGAGAAGCCGACGCCGGGGATAGGCTTCTTCGCGCCGAGCAGCGTCAGCAGCCGATCGTAACGACCGCCGCCCACCAGCGGACGGTCGCCACCCTGGGCAGCAATCTCGAAGACGAGACCGGTATAGTAATCGAGCGGACGGCCGAAGGCGGCGTCATAGCGGATCTTTTCGACCGGCAGGCCATGCGCCGCGATCGCCTCGGCGCGGGCGGCGAAATTTTCGAGCGCCGCGCCAAGGGACAGGCCGGCAGCGGCGGCGAATTTTTCCAGCGCCTCAGTTGCTCCGCCCAGCGCGACGTCGATCTCGAGAAATCCTTTCAACGCCGAGAACGCCTCGTCGGACAGCCGCACGCTGCGCAGTTGCGCCTTCTCGATCAGCCGCCGCGCGATGTCGGCCGGGGCGCGGCCCGAGGAGGCCGACAGCCCGGCCTCTTCCATGCCGGCGGCGATATAAGCGGCGAGGCCGTCGGTATCGCTGTCGAGCACCAGCAAGGCCACCGGACCCGACAGCTGGCTGTTGCGCGGCGGATTGGCGAGGTCGGCAAGGGCCGCTTCCAGCATCGACGCCGAGCCGAAGGCGCGGGCGAGGCGCATGCGCCAGCCACGCGGCAGGCCGAGCGCGGCCAGCACCGCCTCGAACAAGGTCTGGTCGCCGAGCGTGATGGCGAGCGGCACGCTGGGCAGCACCAGCGAGAGCAGCGCGTGCGCGTCGGCCAGCGAGCGCGCGTCAGCGGCGGCGGTATCACGATCGCCGAGATCCTCGATGCCGGCCTGGAAGAACTCGTTGCCGCCCTCGCGGCGCTGTCGGAACACCTCGCCGAGATAGGAATAGCGCCGCGGCGTGCCGACCTGGCTGGCGATGTGGTCGAGGCAGACCGGAATGGTGAATTCGGGCCTGAGGCAGAGCGTCTTGCCGGTCTCGCTCTCGGTCAGGAAGATGCGGCGGCGCAGGTCTTCGCCCGCCATGTCGAGGAACGGATCGGCCGGCTGCAGCACGGCCACCTCGACCGCGTGGGTGTCCCGGGCAGCGAAGAGTTTTGCGACGTCGGCGGCGATGGCGGGATAGCGGGAAGTCATAAAGCACCACCTCCCCTTCTCCCCTTGTGGGAGAAGGTGGATTGGCACGCAGCGCCAAGACGGATGAGGGGTGCTGGAAGGAATGAGACGCCGGCGCTCCCTGGAACACCCCTCATCCGACCGAGCTTCGCTCGGCCACCTTCTCCCACAAAGGGAGAAGGAGAGGTTGGCGCCCTACTTGCCACGTGCCCGCTCCTCGGCCTGCGCTGCCAGGATCTTCTTCACCTCGGAGAGCAGCTCGCTCTCCGCTACCGTCACCTGCGCCGGGCGCGAGGCGCGCCATTCCGCGTTATCGGTGATCTCGGCCGACAGGCGCGCGCCTTCGATCAGGTCCTTGATCTGCACCTCGCCCTTGACGCGCTCGTCGCCGCCCTGGATGACGGCGATCGGGCTGCCGCGACGGTCGGCATATTTCAGCTGCGCCTTCATACCGGCGCCGCCGAGATACATTTCCGAGCGAATGCCGGCGGCGCGCAGATCGGCGACCATCTTCTGGTAGCGGCCGAGGCTTTCCGTATCCTTATCCATGACCAGAACGACGACCGGAGCAATGACGTCGGAAGTGTCGAGCTTGCCGAGGTTCTTCAGCGCCGTCATTAGCCGCGAGACGCCGATCGAGAAGCCCGTCGCCGGTACCGGCTCGCCGCGGAAACGCGAGACCAGCCCGTCATAGCGGCCGCCGCCGCCGACCGAGCCGAAGCGCACGATCTGACCTTCGTCGTTGGGGATCTCGGCCAGCAGCTCGGCCTCGAAGACCGGGCCGGTGTAATATTCGAGGCCGCGCACGACGGAGCGGTCCATCGCAACGCGGTCCTCGCCATATCCTGCAGCCCTGACCAGAGCTTCAATCGTTGCAAGTTCGCCGACGCCTTCCTGATACACAGCGTTGGCACCGACGCTGGAATCCTGGCCAGCCTGTCCGTTCCTTGCCGTTGCGAGAAGAACCGCTTCGGCCTGCGCGTCATTCAGCCCCGCGCCCTTTGCGAAATCGCCTTCGCCTTCCTTGCCGCCATCCCATCGGCCCGGGCCAAGCAGCAGCCTCACGCCTTCCGGGCCGAGCTTGTCCAGCTTGTCGATGGCGCGCAGCACCGTCAGCCTGCGCCCAGCATTCTCCTCACCGCCAAGCCCAATCGCCTCCAGCACACCGTCCAGCACCTTGCGGTTGTTGATGCGGATGACGTAGTCGCCGCGCTTGATGCCAAGCGCCTCCATCACGTCGGCCATCATCATCGCCATCTCGGCGTCGGCGGCGACGCCCGGCGTGCCGATCGTATCGGCGTCGAACTGCATGAACTGGCGGAAGCGGCCGGGGCCCGGCTTCTCGTTGCGGAACACCCAGCCGGACCGGTAGCTGCGATAGGGTTTCGGCAGGCGGTCGTAATTCTCGGCGACGAAACGCGCCGTCGGCGCCGTCAGGTCGTAGCGCAGCGACAGCCACTGGTCGTCATCGTCCTGGAACGAGAAGACGCCTTCGTTCGGGCGGTCCTGGTCGGGCAGGAATTTGCCCAAAGCATCGGTATATTCGATCATCGGCTGGTCGACCGGCTCGAAACCGTAAAGCTCATAGACCGACCGTATGGTCGCCATCATCTTCTCGACGGCGCGAATGTCTTCTGCGCTGCGGTCGGCAAAACCGCGCGGCAGGCGCGCTTTCGTCTTTTCCGATTTGTCGGCCATGGATGGGTCTTTTCGCTGTCTGAACGCTGACTTGTTTCGAGCGGGCGTGTCCTAGACGATACCGCCTTGGGCGGCAAGGGTTGGCGCCTTTCCCTTCTCCTTGTGCCGACAAGGAAAGGCCGCGCCTTCGAAACAAAACGGCGCCAAGAACGAAACAATCGCGTCACCGGCGCGGCATGCTGCCGACACAATCGAGGATCATAAAGCGCGCCGAAATAAGGGTTCGGGCCATGACGACCACGGAAGACATCATCGAGAGCAAGCCTGTTGCCAAGCTCCGGCCGGCCGGCAGCGCCATCCCCAACCCGGCGCAGCAGCCTGCAGGGCCGTTCGAGGTCGTGGCGGAAGCCCACAAGCCGACGGTGCGCGACGCGCTGGTGACCGGACTGCTGGTGATCTACCCGGCCTTTGCTGCCGTGGCGGCCATCATCGCCGGGCTGTTTCTGACAAGCGCCGGTAGCCTCTGATCTTCCGCACCCTCCAATGTGAGGACGCGTAGCGTCGGAGGCGATGAGCTCGGTTTTGCGACCCGACCCGCGCCTTCGGCGCGATCCCCGCAAAAGGGGGCCCAAGGGGCAGGTAGAGGTGACGCTATTTCGGCCTCTTGAACCTCTGCCGTTCGGCCTCCACCTCTGCCCGGCAGACACAGCCTTCGAGATGGTCGTTGACCAAGCCCATCGCCTGCATGAAGGCATAGACGGTGGTCGGGCCGACGAAGCTCCAGCCGCGCTTCTTCAGTTCCTTCGAGATCCGGACCGAGACCGCCGTCGTCGGATTGGCGCGCAGTTGGGCGAGGTCGACGACCCTCGGCCGCTCGTCAGGCCCCGGCTCGAACTTCCAGAACCAGGCGGCCAGCGAGCCGAATTCATCGGCCATTTCACGGGCACGCCCGGCGTTGTTGATGGTCGAGACGATCTTGCCGCGATGGCGGATGATGCCGACATTGCCGAGCAGACGCTCGACATCCTTGTCGGTGAACGCCGCCACCTTGTCGAAGTCGAAATTGGCGAAAGCCACGCGGAAATTCTCGCGCTTGCGCAGGATGGTCAGCCAGGAGAGACCGGACTGGAAACCTTCGAGGCAGATCTTTTCGAATAGCCGGCGATCGTCCGCTACCGGCCGGCCCCATTCATGGTCGTGATAGTCCAGATAGTCCGGCAGATTGCCGTGCCAGAAGCAGCGCGCGATACCGTCGGGGCCATCGAGCAGGCCGGCATTTTCTTGTTCCATTGTTAGAAATCCGTCCGTTAATGCGCGCAAGCGTCGGTTTTACCGTGGCTTTACCAGATTCCTGAACCGGCCGGTAACCACACCACAAAGTTTACTGACAAGTCGGCATTTTACGCATTTCGATTCATGTTTTGCTTGCCGCTCAGCGCCAAGGATCGCCACGCCGAGGCCTTTTCCCCCTGCCTTCGGACGAGTTCGACGATCAAGGTGCGTTCCGATGAAGACAGCGTTCACTTTCGTGCTCGGCGCAGCCGCGGTGCTTGCCGCCGGCGCGACGACCTCTTTCGCCAATGACCGTTATGCCGACAGGCCGCCCGTGATGGTGAGCCCCGACCTTTCAGCGCCTTGGGTGCTGCAGCTCGGCCATGCGCCAGGGATCGTGCGCCCGAGCCGCCAGGCGACCCAGCAGCCGCTGCGGCGGCTTTTCCAGGCGCAGCCCGACCAGCAGCGCACCGCAGCCGTGCGGCAGCCTGCCAAGCGCATGGTGATGCGGCCACAGATCAACCCGATCTACCTGCCTCAGGAAGTCGCCTATGACGGGCCGCAGAGGCCGGGCACGATCGTCATCGATACCCACCAGAACTTCCTTTATCTTGTCGAGAAGGACGGCAAGGCGCGCCGTTACGGTGTCGGCACCGGCAAGCCCGGTTTCGAATGGTCGGGCACGCACAAGATCACCGACAAGAAAGTGTGGCCGGACTGGCGCCCGCCGGCGGCAATGATCGCCCGCGAGGCGGCCAAGGGCCGCTACCTGCCGACCTATCTGGCCGGCGGCATCGAGAACCCGCTCGGCGCGCGCGCACTCTATCTCGGCACCACGGAATACCGCATCCACGGCACCAACCAGCCCTGGACGATCGGGGGCGCGGTGTCCTCCGGCTGCATCCGCATGCGCAACGAGGATGTGGTCGACCTTTACGAGCGCGTCAATGTCGGAACAACCGTCGAGGTGATATAGTAACTGCGAATCAGCCGGTTAGGCGGCGCTGAGCAGTTTTGGCGCTTGCTGTTGCCCCCAAGCCATAGCGCGGTTTGGCGAGACATGCTTAGACTGGCATCGAGCTAACGGGGGACGGGCCGTGTGGGGATACGGTCAGTCACGAAGGGCAGCACGGGAGACCGCGCTGCCCTTTTCGTTTCAAGCCCGTCAACGGGTCGCCCCGGAAGCAGCATGTTCCGCATTCGGGGCTGATTTCCCAGCGCACCTCTGCTATTGCAGCGCACAATCTTGGTTTTACGCAATTCCGCACGGAAAACCGCCCTTCTGGAGTTGCTCCAGAAGGCAGAGGTTCCACCTATGACCCGGTCCGACGACAGCCGCTATCTCAGGGGCGGTCCGGTCGCCCAGCGCATCATCGCTTCGGTACGCGAGGAAGCGGCCATCGCCACAGCGGAAGGCTTCCCGCCGAAGCTGGTCTCGATCACCGTCGGCGACACCGACGCGGTCGACGTCTATGTGCGCAACCAGCGCGCCAAGGCCAGGCTTGCCGGCATCGGCTTCGAGGAACGGCGCTTTGCCGCCGACATCACGGCGGGCGAGCTGGAAGCCGCCATTCACGGCCTCAACGCCGATCCGCGCGTCACCGGTATCATCATCCAGCGGCCGGTGCCGGCGCATATCCCGATCAAGACGCTGCAGGCGGCGGTGCACCCGCTGAAGGACGTCGAGGGCATGCATCCGGCCTCGATCGGCAACATCGTCTACAACCAGCTCGATCTCGCGCCCTGCACGGCGGCCGCATCGGTCGAGCTTCTCAAGGAGACCCGCCTGGACCTTAAGGGGCTCGAGGTGGTGGTGGTTGGCCATTCCGAGATCGTCGGCAAGCCGATCGCCTTCCTGCTGATGAGCGAGGGCGCGACGGTGACGGTGTGCCATCACATGCCGCGCTCGGTGGCCGCGCATGCGCGGCGCGCGGACGCGCTGTTCGTCGCCGTCGGCAGGCCGCGACTGATCAAGGCCGAGATGGTGAAGCCCGGCGCCTGCGTCATCGACATCGGCATCAATTCCGAGATCGGCCCGGACGGCGAGAGCCGCATCGTCGGCGATGTCGACACCGAGAGCGTCAAGGAGGTCGCCTCCTGGATCACGCCGGTGCCGGGCGGCGTCGGCCCGCTGACGGTGGCGATCCTGCTGCGCAACACCATGGTGGCGCTCAACCGTCAGCGCGCGCTCTACCGCGCGACCTACGGTGTGGCGGACCAGCTGGGGCTGAGTAGCTATTCCGCGCCACCCAGGCTGTTCTCGGAAACGCCATCGGGCTTCGGGCCGCCATAGGCCCAGTCGAGCAATTTTATCGTGTGCACCACCGGCAGCTTCGCCGCGGACGCGATCTGTGTGATGCAGCCGATATTGCTGGTGGCCACCAACGAGGCCCCGGTCGCCTCGATATTTGTCACCTTGCGGTCGCGCAGCTTGGCCGAAATGTCGGGCTGCAGGATGTTGTAGGTGCCGGCCGAGCCGCAGCAGAGATGCCCCTCGCGCGGCTCGCGCACGACGAAGCCCGCCTTGGCCAAAAGCTCCTTCGGCTGACGGGTGATCTTCTGGCCGTGCTGCATCGAGCAGGCGGAATGATAGGCGACGATCGTGCCCGGCTTGCGCACCGGCTCGGGCAGGTCGAGGGCAGCGAGATATTCGGTGATGTCCTTAGCCAGCGCCGAGACACGAGCCGCCTTTTCCGCATAGGCCGGATCGAGACGCAGCATGAAGCCGTAATCCTTGATGGTGGTGCCGCAGCCGGACGCGGTGATGATGATGGCGTCGAGCCCGCCCTGGTCGATTGCGCGCATCCAGGCGTCGACATTTTGCCTGGCCGAAGCCAATGCCTGATCCTCGCGGCCCATGTGATGCACCAGCGCGCCGCAGCAGCCCTCGCCTTCCGGCACCACGACATCGACGCCGAGCCGCGTCAGCAAAGAGACGGCCGCCTCGTTGATGGCGGGATCGAGCACCGACTGGGCGCAACCGGTGAGGATGGCGACACGGCCGCGTTTCGTGCCCTGCCCGCCATGCACGGCGGGCGTAGCCATCCGTGATGCCGGCGGGATCGACGACGGCGCAACCTCTAGCATGGCGGCGACCGGCTTCAGGGTCGGCAGCTTTTCCAACAGGCCGATCAATGGCCGGCCGAGCCGGGCGAGCTTCAGCGCGGCGCGGAAGCGGCCTGGATAGGGCAGCACGAAAGCCAGCATGGCGCGGATCAGCCGGTCGAGCAGCGGCCGTCTGTAGGTCTGCTCGATGTGAGCGCGGGCATGATCGACCAGATGCATGTAATTCACGCCTGACGGACATGTCGTCATGCAGGCAAGGCAGGAGAGGCAGCGGTCGATATGGGTGACGATCTCCTTATCCGCCGGCCGGCCGTTCTCCAGCATATCCTTGATCAGATAGATGCGGCCGCGCGGCGAATCCAACTCGTTGCCGAGCGTTACATAGGTCGGGCAAGTCGCGGTGCAGAAGCCGCAATGCACGCATTTGCGCAGGATCTTCTCCGATTCCGCGACATGCGGGTCAGCGAGCTGCGCGGCTGAAAAATTGGTCTGCACGAAAAATGTCCTTATCGTCTAAGCATGATCTTTTCCGCAAACCGGTTTTCACTTTGCTGGATCATGCTCTCATTGACCGAGAAGCCAGCTTTGCGGGTCCCTGATCGGCTCGCCACGCTGCAGCGCCTGCAGGCCGAGAATGCAGCGGACGATGAACCAGACGGCAACCGCAAACATCAGCAGGAAGCCGATCGCGAGCATCATCAGGACCACCGAGATCAGCGCGTAGAGAAGGCCGATCCAGAACGTCCTGATCAAGAATGTGTAGTGGCTTTCGACATAGCCGCCCGCCTTGCCGCGATTGATGTAGGCGAGCACGATTCCGATAATGCCGGTGACGCCGACGACAAGGCTGGCGAGATAGAGAATGTAGATGACCAGCGCGTTGGTCTGACCCGGCTCAAGCCAGCGATCGGTCTGGCGCGAGCCGCTGCCCGGGCCTGGATTGGCATTGCTCATGGTGCTGCTCCCTCCGTTGACAGAGAAAGAGTAGCAGAGCTGGAAGTAGGCGCCATGCGGCCGGGGTTGAGAATGTGCTTCGGGTCAAACTCGGCCTTCACCCGCGCGGAAAGCGCCGCCAGATGCGGCGGTTGCGGTTCGAAAACGGGGAGCGCCGCGCGATGCGAGGCAGATGCGCGCGCCAGCGTCGCGTGGCCGCCGCCATATTTGCGAATAAGACCGCGCAGCAGTTCCGCCTCCGGGTCGTGCTCGCGCATCGAGAGCCACGCGAGACCGCCCTGCCAGTCATAAAAGGCGTCAACCGCCGCCTGCATGCGCAGCGCCATCACCATATGATGCGCCTCAGACGGCGGCATCGAGACGCGCCAGACCGGCCCTGCGCCGCCATCGGCAAAAGGCACACAGTCGCGGATGTCGCGCCAGATCGCCTTCGACGCTTCGCCGGCAATTTCCTGCAGCGGGCCGGCCTTGCTGAGCAGGTTCCGCAATGCCTCGGTACGGTAGACGACCGAGGGGCCAAAGCCTTCGACGCGCAGCAGCGTCGCGGCATCGCTGCCGAGATGGCCGGCGGCGACGCGCGCGGCGATCCGCTCGGGCAGGTGCGCGGCGCTCGAGACCTCGGCGCTGGAGCCCAGCGCCAGCGCCATAGCCGCAACGGCAGCATCGTCGAGCAGGCCTCGAATGGCCAAAGTCACCTCGGTTTCCGCCGCCGGCAGCACCTTGAAGGTGACGTCGGTCAGCACGGCAAGCGTGCCCCAGCTCCCCGCCATCAGCTTGGAAAGGTCGTAGCCGGTGACGTTCTTGACGACGCGGCCACCCGACTTGAAGGCTTCGCCGCGGCCGGAAACCGCCGATATGCCGAGAATGTGGTCGCGTGCCGCACCCGCCTTGAGCCGGCGCGGACCGGATAGGTTCGAAGCCAGCACGCCGCCCAGCGTTCCCTTACCCGGCTCGCCGCCGAGCAGCGGCCCGTAATCCATCGGCTCGAAGGCGAATTGCTGGCCGTTCTCGGCAAGCAGTTTTTCGACTTCGGCGAGTGGCGTGCCGGCGCGTGCCGAAAGCACCAGCTCGGCCGGCTCGTAGAGCGTGACGCCGGTGAGCGTCGACAGGTCGAGCGTATGCTCGGTCTGCAGCGGCCGGCCAATGCCGCGCTTGGAGCCATGGCCGAGGATTTCGAGCGGGCTTTCCTCCGCGGCGGCCCATTGGATGGTGGAGAGGACTTCGGCGGGGCTGGATGGGGTGAAGGTGGTCATTGTAATCTCCGGTTCCTCCCCCCCGCGAAGCGGGGGCGAGGAACCCAAGTTCTGGGACGTTCCCATCAAAACCTCGGAATGTCCGGAAACGCCACCTGGCCCCGGTGCACGTGCATGCGGCCGAGTTCGGCGCAGCGGCGGAGCTGCGGGAAGACCTTGCCGGGGTTGAGCAGATGGCTGGGGTCGAAGGCGCATTTGACGCGCATTTGCTGCTCGAGATCGACCTGGTTGAACATTTCAGGCATCAGATCGCGCTTCTCGACCCCCACGCCATGCTCGCCGGTGAGCACGCCGCCGACCTCGACACACAGCCGCAATATGTCGGCGCCGAAACTCTCGGCCTTGTCGAGCTCGCCCGGCACGTTGGCGTCGTAGAGGATCAGCGGGTGCAAATTGCCGTCGCCGGCGTGGAAGACATTGGCGACGCCCAACCCGTATTTTTCGGAGAGATCGCGCATGCCGGCGAGCACCCTCGGCAGCTCCTTGCGCGGGATGGTGCCGTCCATGCAGTAATAGTCGGGCGAGATGCGGCCGACGGCCGGAAAGGCCGCCTTGCGTCCGGCCCAGAAGCTCAGCCGCTCCTGCTCCGACTGCGAGATGCGGCAGGTGGTCGAGCCGTTGCGGTATGCGATCGCCTCGACGAGACCGATCAGATGATCGACCTCGACGCTCGGCCCGTCGAGCTCGACGATCAGCAGCGCCTCGACATCGAGCGGATAGCCGGCATGGACGAAATCCTCGGCCGCGTGGATCGCCGGGCGATCCATCATCTCCATGCCGCCCGGGATGATGCCGGCGCCGATGATGTCGGCGACGCATTGGCCGCCCTGCTCGCTGGTCGGAAAGCCGATCAACAGCGCGCGTGCCGTCTCCGGCTTCTTCAGGATGCGCACCGTCACCTCGGTGACGACGCCGAGCAGGCCTTCCGAACCGGTCATGACGCCGAGCAGGTCATAGCCTTCCTGATCGAGATGGCTGCCGCCGAGCCGCACCACCTCGCCATTCATCAGCACCATCTGGATGCCCAGCACATTGTTGGCGGTAAGCCCGTATTTCAGGCAATGCACGCCGCCGGAATTTTCCGCGACATTGCCGCCGATCGAGCAGGCGATCTGGGAGGATGGATCGGGGGCGTAGTAAAAGCCCTCCTGCTCGACGGCGGTGGTGATGCCGAGATTGGTGACGCCCGGCTGGGCGACGACGACACGGTTCGGATAGTCGATCGCGAGGATGCGGTTGAAGCGGCTCATCACCAGAAGCACGGCATCTTCGAGCGGCAGCGCGCCGCCCGACAGCGACGTGCCGGAACCGCGCGGCACGACGCGGATGTTGCGCTCGTTGCAATATTTCAGCACGCGGGAGACCTGCGCCACCGTCTCGGGCAGCACGACGACGAGCGGCAGTTGGCGGTAGGCGGTCAGGCCGTCGCTCTCGAAGGCGCGCATCTCGGTGGCCGTGTCGACAACGCCCTCGCCCGGCACGATGATGCGCATGTCGGCGACGATCTCGGCGCGCTTGCGCAGCGTCCCGGCATCTGGCTTGGGCATGGCAAGGCCGGACATCGAAGCCTCCTCCACTCGACTGGTCAAGATCTTTTACCAGCCGGGAGCACTCCTTGCAAACGCTGCTTTGGTCGAAATCGGATGGCGAACGACGGCCGAGCTTTCGCAGCGGCAATCTGCCGCTGGCTTCTGCCCGCTTGAGGGACCCTCGAGGGGAGATGGCCGCGAAGCGGTCAGGGGTTCGCCTCACGTAACCGCCGGCTCGTCTGGCGTCGAGGAAGATCCTGGAGCTTCTCGCGCCGCGGCCCCCTGTTGTCTTCGGGAAATCTCCCGGTCGAGGGGAAGTTTACTCGCCCGGATGCTTGGCCGGTTCGGAGTGCATCCTGCGCACGCGGCGCACGCCCCACCAGACGAGCAGGATGGCGACCGGCACCGAAGCCGCGGTGACGACTTCCGGCGGGAAGGCATGGCCGAAGCTCGACGCGCCTTTGGCGACATAGCCGATGAGGCCGACGACATAATAAGAGACGGCAGCGACGGAGAGACCTTCGACCGTCTGCTGCAGGCGCAACTGCAGCCTGGCGCGATTGTTCATCGAGGCCAGCAGGTCGCGGTTCTGCTTCTCGACGTCGACATCGACCCAGGTGCGCAGCAACGTGGTGGCGCGGGTGAGTTTTCGCGAGAGGTTCGCCTGGCGCTCCTCCACCGAGCGGCAGGTTCGCATCGCCGGCGCCATGCGCCGTTGCAGGAAGCCTGCCCAGGTGTCGTAGCCCTGTACCGACTCCTCATCCAGCGCCTCCAACCGCTCGCTGACGATGCCGTCATAGGCGCGGCTGGCGCCGAAACGGTAGAGGCTGGATGCCGCATCGGCCTCCAATTCGGCTGCAAGTTCGGTGAGGTCGGCGAGCAAGGTCTGGCTGTCGCGGGTCTCGGCCGCCTTCATTTCAAGCGTCGTCTGCGCCAGCCGGTCCTCGATGCGGCGGGCGCGGCCAGACAGCGTCAGCGCCAGCGGCAGGCCAAGCATGGCAAGCGTCCGGTAGGTCTCAATGTCGATGAGCCGTTGCGACAAGGCGCCGGTGCTCGCCGGCGTCAGGCCGCGGTCGAGCACCAGCATGCGGGTCAGCCCGTCGCCATCCTGGCGAAAGTCCGTGACGATGGCCGCCGCACCGCGCTCGACCAGCGAATAGCAGAGGCTGGTCGGATCGAAGCCGGCGATCAGCTTCTCGCTCGCCTGCGTCCATTTGCGGATTTCGAGCCGGATGCCGGAAATCACCGTTCCCGGCGGCGAGAAGCCGTTGCCGAAGGGCGAATCCTCCTGGCCCCGGCTGCTTTCGGCCAGCGGCCCTTCCCAGAGATAGGTCGAGAACTCCGTATGCCGTTCCCAGCGCAAGGTGCCCTTGCCCCATTTCATGGCATGGTGGCGGGCATGGCGTTCGGGCGCTGCGATGCCCAAGCGCCGCGACAGGTCCGACAGCACGGCAAGGTCGACGGCCGAGCCGCCTTCGGTCATGAAGGAGAGTTGGATGAGCACGCGCGGCTTCTCGACCAGCGGGTGCGGACGAGCATGGACCTCGCCTAGCGCGCCGGGGCGACCCTCATGGGCCGGAAAGCCCATGACGCTGCCCTGGGCACGCGGCTGGAATTCGAGATTGGCGTCCGACACGGCTGGTCCCCCTGGTTTCGACCCTTCGTGCAATCGCGTTGTCTTGCGGCAATCGGCAGGGGCCGTAAACAGCAAATTTCAGCTGCAGCCGATTCACAGAGCCGCCGGGGAGTCGACCTGATTCGGCGAATTGGATAAATAATTTGACCAGTTGGCGACGGATGCTTAGATCTGCGCGACATCCATTCCGTTTCCAGGCGCGCTTCCATTGAGCGATATCTTCTCCAGGATCGAGCATTCGCGCACCGCCGACGAGGTGGTGCAGCAGATCGAGAGCCTGATCCTCGAGGGCGTGCTGCGCACCGGCGACCGGCTGCCGGGCGAGCGCGAGCTGGCGCGTCAGTTCGACGTGTCGCGGCCGATCCTGCGCGACGCGCTGAAGGCGCTGGAAGGACGCGGGCTGCTGACCACCAGACCGGGCGGCGGCACGCATGTCGCCGACGTCATCGGCCAGCTTTTCACCAAGCCGGTGACCGATCTGATCTCGATGCACCGCAAGGCGGTGACCGACTATTTGGAATACCGGCGCGAGGTCGAGGCAATCGCGGCCGAATACGCGGCGCGGCGAGCGACGCCCGAGGATCTGGCGCTGCTCGACCGCATCATGGCGCGCATGGACGAGGCGCACCGTACCGGCGACTTCGACGACGAGGCGGAAATCGACGTCGAATTCCACCACGCGGTCTGCGAATGCGCGCACAACATCATCCTCCTGCACACGCTGCGCTCCTGCTACCGGCTGCTCTCCGAGGGCGTGTTCCAGAACCGGTTGCTGGTCTTCACCGTGCCCGGCGCGCGCGAGGCGTTGCTTGAGCAGCACCGGGCAATCCACGCCGCGATCAAGGCGGCGGATCCTGCCGCCGCCCGCAAGGCGGCGATGGACCACATTACCTATGTCGAGCGCTCCATGGCTGAGGCCGAGCGCAGCGGCGACTGGCAGCGCGTGTCACGGCTGAGGCTCAGGCAGCGCTCGGAAGCCGGCGACATCGAACCGACACGCAAACGCTCCTAAGCACTGATCACGCGGGGACTACCATGAGCGACATCCTCACCATCGCCGACCTCAAGGACATGGCGCGCCGCAAGGTGCCGAAGATGTTCTTCGACTATGCCGATTCCGGCGCCTGGACGGAGAGCACCTACCGCGCCAACGAGGAGGACTTCGGCAAGATAAAATTCCGCCAGCGCGTGCTGGTCGACATGAGCAACCGCTCGCTGGAATCGACCATGATCGGTGAGAAGGTGGCGATGCCGGTGGCGTTGGCACCGACCGGGCTGACCGGCATGCAGCATGCCGACGGCGAGATGCTCGCGGCGCAGGCGGCTGAGGAATTCGGCGTGCCGTTCACGCTCTCGACCATGAGCATCTGTTCGATCGAGGACGTCGCCTCGGTGACCAAGAAGCCGTTCTGGTTCCAACTCTACGTGCTGCGCGACAAGGATTTCGTCGTCAATCTCATCGACCGCGCTAAGGCGGCGAAATGCTCGGCGCTGGTGCTGACGCTTGACCTGCAGATCCTCGGTCAGCGTCACAAGGACGTGCGCAACGGGCTGTCGGCACCGCCCAAGATGACGCTCGCCAACATTATCGATCTCGCCCTCAAGCCGCGCTGGTGCCTGGGGATAGCGGGCACGCCGCGCCGCACCTTCCGCAACATCGTCGGCCACGCCAAGGGTGTCGGCGACGTTTCTTCGCTGTCGTCCTGGACGACGGAGCAGTTCGACCCGCAGCTGTCCTGGAAGGATGTCGCCTGGATCAAGGAGCGCTGGGGCGGCAAGCTGATCCTGAAGGGCATCCTCGACAAGGAGGATGCGTTGATGGCGGCCGAGACGGGAGCCGACGCGATCATCGTGTCCAATCATGGCGGGCGGCAGCTCGACGGCGCCGCCTCCTCGATCTCAGTGCTGGAAGAGATCGCCGACGCTGTCGGCGATCGGATCGAGGTGCATATGGATGGCGGCATTCGCTCGGGTCAGGACGTGCTCAAGGCGCTCTGCCTCGGCGCCAGGGGCACCTATATCGGCCGGCCGTTCCTTTACGGACTCGGCGCGATGGGCAAGGCGGGCGTCACCAAGGCGCTGGAGATCATCCGCAAGGAGATGGACATCACGCTGGCGCTGTGCGGTAAGCGTCTGGTAACCGACATGGGCAAGGACCAGCTGCGGCGCTAGGGGCTTATTCACCGATCCGCCCTAGTTTCCCGTGATGACAGACACGGGAAGACGTCGCCTTGACTGAAGCCGGCATCCACTATCTCGACGCGCGCGGACCGAAAGGCATACGCATCTATGCCATCGGCGACGTGCATGGCCGTCATGACCTGCTCGCCGCCATGCACAGCCGGATAGCAAGCGATCTGGAGTACGGACCAAAGTCCGATTGGCGCATCATCCATCTCGGCGATTATGTCGACCGCGGACCGGACTCGAGGAACGTCATCGAATTCCTAATCGAGGCGCGGAGCCGTGATCCCCGCAACATCATGCTTGCCGGCAACCATGACATCGGCATGCTCGATTTCCTTGCCAAACCCGATCCGGAGGGTCTGTTCATGCGCTATGGCGGCGTCCAGACGGCGGCGTCATACGGGGTGAAGCTCTCGACCGGCAGCAGCTGGTTCGGCAGGTCGGACGAGGCGCTGGCGCACGGACACGCGGCCTTGGTCGAAGCAGTGCCGCAAGCCCATGTCGACTTCCTGCGCTCGCTGTCTTTTTCAGCGTGCTTCGGCGACTTCTTCTTCTGCCATGCCGGCATCCGGCCGGGGGTGCCGCTCGAAAGCCAGAACGAGCAGGACCTGATCTGGATTCGCGACGTCTTCCACAATTACCCGGGGCTGTATCCCAAAGTGATCGTGCACGGGCATACGCCGGTGCCGGACGTCGAGGTGATGGCCAACCGCGTCAATCTCGACACGCTCGCCTGGCAGGCGGGAACGCTCAGCGCACTTGCCGTCGACGGCGCTGAAAAGCGCATTCTGACGGTCGAGGGAATGGCGTTCTGGCCATGACCCCAAATGTGGGATCAGCTTTCCGTTTGTCGGGGAGGATCAGGCTCTAGCGAAGCGCGGCGGTGACGCCGTAGCCGTCGACGGCCTGGTGATTGTTTGCAGCGTCGGCAGAATAAATGCCGAGGCCGCACACGACGATGGCAGACAGCATTACAAAGGACAAAAGCGCTGCTTTCACGGACGTCATCTCTGGTTGAGCTTTCTGCATCTGTGCACGAGGCGGTTACCAATGCGTTGAAACGATAAAATGCGTCTCAATGTTTCGACGATTTCGCGCTTCTAAGCAGATTCTGTATCGCCGGTGTGTCGCTTGGATCACACAACAGGTTCATCGCGGTTGCACGGACGATACAGAGGGCGCCCTCTTAGGCGGGCGGCCGGACACAAACCAAGAATGAAGTGCGTTTTCCCCAGGCGGAACTGCCGCCGCGTGCCAATTATGTCACGCTCCGCGGCGGTGCGACGGTCAGATCGTCGCCACCCAGGCACGCGCGATCGCGAGCCCTGCGGCGTCGGCGTGCGGTCCGTTGCTAGCCATCTCGTAGTCGAGCCTGCCGGTCCAGTCGGGATGGCGCTCGGCGATCAGCGCCGCGAAGGAGGTGCTCCAGTCGCGGACCAGCGGGCGATCCGCCTCGAAATGGAACTGGAAGCCATAGACGGCGCGGCCAATACGAAAAGCCTGGTTCGCCGCGACATCATTGCCCGCAAGCCGCACGGCCTTCTCGGGCAGGTCGAACGTATCGTCGTGCCATTGGAAAGTCGGGAACTTTTCCGGCAAGGCGCCGAGAACAGGGTCGTGCTTGGCTTCGGCCGTCAGCGACACCCCGCACCAGCCGAATTCAACCGCACCGCCGATGTGGTTGTCGGCGCCAAAGGCGCGGGCGACGAGCTGGCCGCCGAGGCAGATGCCAAGCACCGATCGGTCCTTGCCGGCGAAATCGCGCGTCAATTCGAGCAAGGCGGGAAA
The DNA here is from genome assembly GCF_001672435.1 of Mesorhizobium sp. AA23. NCBI lineage: Bacteria > Pseudomonadati > Pseudomonadota > Alphaproteobacteria > Hyphomicrobiales > Phyllobacteriaceae > Mesorhizobium > Mesorhizobium sp. AA23. Next base: position 58,518 of record NZ_LYTP01000028.1, on the reverse strand, counting down.
ATAGGGATAGTCGTCGTCGGCCAGCGCATTCTGCCCCCCGCCCAGAACCACCATGGCATCGTGACCGTTCGCGTCCCGGGGCAGCGGATCGCCTTGGTAGGGGCGGCGCAAGTCAAGCTCGGCGCCAGCCTCCGCGAGAGCGGCGCCGACTTGGCCGAGGCCGGTATTGTCGTAGTTCTGGACCACCAGCACCCGCATCCCCGAATCCCTGCTGACATGAAAATGACGGTGGGAGCGATATCATGCCGCCTCGGTTTCAGCCAAGCCGCGCGCCGGAGAGAAAGCTATGCCACTGCAGAACCGGGTCGATCCGTTCGGCGTCATCCATGCCGTGCCCGAGCGCGGCCTCTTCACCGGCAATCGCGGTATCATCCATGACCCCGAGACTAAAACGCTTCTGAGGAAGCGTTGGGCGCTGCCGGCCTGGATCATCTGCGTCTGCCAATTCCGCGGCGTGCGACGCGAGCCGATGGGCCGCAATCGGCCTGGAGGAAAGGCCGGCTGGACCGAGCTGTTCTTTCTCGACGAGGTGACGGCGCTCGCGGCCGGGCACCGGCCCTGCTTCTTCTGCCGGCGCGCGCGGGCAGCCGATTTCGTGCGGCGCTTCGGCGAGGTCTTCGGCATTGCCGAACCGCGCGCGCCGATGGTCGACAAGCGGCTGCACAAGGAGCGGCTGGCCTCCGGCGGGCGTCCGCCGACCGTCTCATCGGACGAACTCGCCGGTTTGCCGGATGGAGCAGTCGTGGCCGAGGGTGAGACCGCCTACGCGCTCCGCGCCGGCAAGGCGCTCGAATGGTCCTTCGCAGGCTATGCCGAGCCCTTCTTGTTCAATCGCCTCGCCGGGCGATCGCTGCGACTGCTCACGCCTGCCACAAGTGTTTCGGTGCTGAGACATGGTTACGCGCCGGTCTGGCATCCGTCCGCCGATACTTGACGACAACCCGCGCCTCGCCCATTGCTCGGCCATGCGCGCCAACTACAAAATGCAGCGGCTGTTCGTGCCGGACGATCTCGGACCGGGCTTCGAATTCGATGCTGGACAGCAGCAGAGCCACTATCTCGCGCATGTGATGCGGCTCGGCGAAGGCGCGGAGGTCCTGCTCTTCAACGGCCGCGACGGCGAGTGGTCGGCTTCGATCGCCGCCAAGACCAAGAAAGCCGTGCGGCTCAAGGTGCTTACCCTGCAGCGGCCGCAGCCGCCGCTGCCCGATCTTGTCTATTGCTTCGCCCCGCTGAAGCAGGGCCGGCTCGACTATCTGGTGCAGAAAGCGGTCGAAATGGGCGCCGGCATCCTGCAACCGGTCATCACTCAGCACACACAAGTGGCCAAGCCTGGCATTGATCGGCTGCGCGCCAATGTCGTCGGAGCGGCCGAGCAATGCGGCATCCTGGCGGTGCCAAAGGTGTGCGAAGCAGAGAAGCTGGAGCGGCTGCTCGGCGGCTGGGACAAGGAACGGCGGCTGATCTTCTGCGACGAGGATGCCTCGACCAACAATCCACTGCCAGCCTTGCAGAAGGTGAGCGAGAAGAAACTCGCGCTGCTGGTGGGGCCGGAGGGCGGCTTTTCCGATGACGAGCGCAGGATGCTGCGGGCGCTGCCCTTCGTCAGCGCCATTCCGCTCGGGCCGCGCATCCTGCGCGCCGACACGGCGGCGGTCGCGGCGCTCGCGGTGATGCAGGCGACGATCGGCGACTGGTGATCAAATCCAGTTGAGGCGTGGCTCAGGATTTTTCGCTTGATCGGCTACTGACATTTCGTCCATCTAGCGCCCGGCGGCTAGCTGACGGCTGCGGAGGGCTTTCTTATGGCGCGCGACACAACCGATATCCAGCCCATCGAAGGCATCGACGAACTCGTCGGCTATCTGGCGGCGGGCAACAAGCCGCGCGACAAATGGCGGATCGGCACCGAGCACGAGAAGTTTCCCTTCTATGTCGATGGCAACGCGCCGGTGCCCTATGGCGGCGAGCGCGGCATCCGCGCCATCCTGGAAGGCATGCAGGAAAAGCTCGGCTGGGATCCGATCATGGATGCCGGCCGCATCATCGGCCTGGTCGAGCCGACCGGCCAGGGCGCGATCTCGCTGGAGCCGGGCGGGCAGTTCGAGCTCTCCGGCGCGCCGCTGGAGACGATCCACCAGATCTGCCGCGAGGGCAACGCGCATCTGGCGCAGGTGCGCGAGATCGCCGAGCCGCTCGGCATCCGCTTCCTCGGCCTCGGCGGCAGCCCAAAATGGTCGCTTGCCGAAACGCCGAAAATGCCGAAGTCGCGCTACGAGATCATGACTCGCTACATGCCGAAGGTCGGCTCCAAGGGCCTCGACATGATGTATCGCACCTGCACGATCCAGGTGAATCTCGACTTCGAAAGCGAATTTGACATGCGCCGCAAGATGCAGGTGTCGCTGAAGCTGCAGCCGCTGTCGACGGCGCTGTTCGCCAATTCGCCCTTCACCGAGAGCCGGCCGAACGGGCTGCAGAGCTGGCGCGGCGACATTTGGCGCGACACCGACAACCAGCGCTCCGGCATGCTCGAATTCTGCTTCGCGCCGGATTTCGGGTTTGCCGACTATGTCGAATGGGCGCTCGACGTGCCGATGTATTTCGTCATCCGCGAGGGGCAGTATCACGACATGACGCGCTACACCTTCCGCCAGTTCATGGCGGGTGCCGCGCGCACGCAAGTGCCCGACGGCCTGCCGACGATGGGCGACTGGGCGAACCACCTCTCCACCCTCTTCCCCGATGTGCGGCTGAAGCGCTTCCTCGAGATGCGGGGCGCCGACGGCGGACCGTGGCGGCGCATCTGCGCGCTGCCGGCTTTCTGGGTCGGCCTGCTCTATGACGAGCAGGCACTCGACGCCGCGGAGACGCTGACCTCGAGCTGGACCTACGAAGAAGCGCTGGCGATGCGCAACGCCGTGCCGGAGCACGGGATTTCGGCGCCATTCCGCAACGCCACCTTGCGCGAGGTTGCCCGCGACGTGCTGGCCATCGCCCGCACGGGTCTGAAGAACCGCGCCAAGAAGAACCGCGACGGCTATGACGAGACCTCGTTCCTCAACACGCTCGACGAGGTCGTGGCGCGCGGCACCACCAGCGCCGAGGAGATGCTTTCGGCATATCACACGCGCTGGGGCGGCTCGATCGAGCCGGTGTTCATGGAATATGCCTACTGACCGTTCGCCGGCCACCTGAGCCGTGGCTCGGCAAAAGCTGCTTCAATCGGTGATGGAAACGCAATAGGCTCCTCCGTGAGGATATTGCGGAGGAGATCTCATGCCTTCCCTGTTCGATATTTTTTTGCAAGCCCAGAACGGCGCCGGCATGCAGGCGCTGGCCCAGCAGTTTGGCCTTTCGATGCAGCAGGCGCAGGCCGCGGTGCAGGCGCTGCTGCCGGCCTTCTCACAGGGGCTTCAGCGCAACACCGCCGATCCCTATGGAATGGGCGCTTTCATGACGGCGATGGCGAGCGGCCAGCACGCCAAGTATTTCGAGGACGCGACCCGGGCCTTCACGCCGCAAGGCATCGATGACGGCAACGGCATTCTCGGCCATCTGTTCGGCTCGAAGGACCTGTCACGCGCTGTCGCGGCCCAGGCCGCGCAGGCGACCGGCCTTAGCCAGCAGGTGCTGCAGCAGATGCTGCCGGCGATGGCGTCGATGATGATGGGCGGATTGTTCAAGCAGACCAACAGCCAGATGCAGGCCGCCGGCGGCTTCGGTGGCGGCGGCAATCCTTTCGGCGAGATCATCAAGGAGATGATGCGGCAGGCGGGAGGCGGCGCGCAGGCCCCGCAGCCGGCGCCAAATCCCTATGGCGACAATCCGCTCGGCAAGGTGCTGCAAGACATGTTCGGCGGCGGCGCCCAACAGCCGCAAAGCCAACCGCAGCAGGCGCCGAACCCTTACGGCGACAATCCGCTGGGCAAGATGTTCGAGGAAATGCTGCGGCAAGGCGGCGGTTTCGGCACGCCAGACGGACAGCAGGCGCCGCAGCAATCCCAGCCGCAGCCGCAAACCAATCCGAGCGGCCGGCCGAGAAATCCATTCGACGACATCTTCGGCAGGATGTTCGAGAGCGGCGCGCAGCAGCGCGAGGAATATCAGAAGGGCATGGAGACGATCTTCGACCAGTTCAAGCGCGGGATGGACCGACGGTAGGGCGCTCAACTCAAAAGAAAAATGCCCGGTCCTGGAGGGGAACCGGGCAATGTGCAGGCAGGCCGGCGGGGAACCGGCAGGGAGTGTGCGAGCCTGCATGAAACTTGGTCGCGCCGAGCCCTCGAAAGGTTCAGCGCGAGGGCAAACGCAGCCGGCGACGCCGCTCAGGCGACCTTGCGGGCAAGATCCTCGATCATATCGGCGCGCTCTTCTGCGATTGCGCGCAGCTTCACCGTCGGATCGCGGCCGAAAGGCACGCTGACGGCGACGTGGAGGTCGGCGCGGGTCAGGCCGATATCCGCAAGCTCGGCATCCGACATCTCGCCAAGGCGATAAAAGGCGCGGCGGTTTTTCCACGCGCGAAAGGCATCGGCGACCGCATTGAGCACGCGGGTCGCAACGGCCGGACGCGTGGTGATGCGCGGGGTCTCGGAGGCGAATTCGATCGTGGTCATGTCAGTCTCTCCTTCGGAGTCGAGCGGACGAAACCATGCAATCGGCGCCTGGGAGGAGCGCCGTTGCGGTCTCGATACAGTTAACGTGACGCATGTCGTTGCCCCCAACACCGGGAGGCCACTTTTGGGCGACATGCTGTGCCTTCATGTGGACAATGGCAATTTGCCACGCCGCGATTGATTAATCCAACGAATGTTTCTAATCTTTATCATCAACACGAATGATGGATTGGACCGATGAAAGCGCCGCTCGATCTCGATCAGTTGCAGACCTTCATCTCGATTGCCGACACCGGCAGCTTCACGCGGGCTGCCGAGGAGGTGCACCGGACACAGTCTGCGGTGTCGATGCAGATGCGCCGGCTGGAGGAGCGGATCGGCAAGCCGCTGTTCGAAAAGGATGGTCGCACCAACAAGCTGACTGAGGAAGGCGAGAGGCTGCTTTCCTATGCAAGGCGGCTGATCTACCTCAACCGCGAGACTTTGGCGGCCTTCGACGACCAGCGGCTCGAAGGCACGATCCGCATCGGCACGCCGGATGACTATGCGGACCGCTTCCTGCCCGAGATCATGGCGCGCTTCTCGCGCTCCAACCCGCGTGTGGAGCTTACCGTCATCTGCGAGCCGACGCCGGGGCTGGTCGAGCACATCAAGCGCGGCAATCTCGATCTCGCGCTGGTGACGCATAACGACACGCGCGGGCAGTCGGAGGTGGTGCGCCGCGAGCCGCTTCTATGGGTCACCTCGGCCAACCACGCCACGCATGAGCAGGAAATCCTGCCGATGGCGTTCGGCCGGCCGAACTGCATCTGGCGGCGCGCGGCGGTCGACGTGCTCGACCGGCAGAACCGCGAATACCGCGTGCTCTTCTCCAGCTTCTCGGCGACCGTGATCACCGCCGCCGTGCTTTCCGGCCTCGCCATCTCGGTGCTGCCGGAATGCGCGCTCAGGCCCGGCATGCGCGTGCTCGGCGAGGCCGACGGGTTCGACGCGCTGCCGGATTGCCGCATCGGCATCATGCGCGGCCAGACCTCGCAGCCGGAGATCGTCGATGCTCTGGCCCGCCATATCGCGGAAAGCCTGGACAATATTTCCGTGCCGGTCAGCGAAGAGACGGGAAGCTTCGACTTCGCGGCACTCGCCTTCGCCAAGATGAAGCGGACCAAGGCAAACCAGATCCTGCCTGGATGGTAGGGGTTCAGGCGCGAGCGGCGGCGGGCTGAATCTCGTCCGGCGAAGCTAGGCCAGAAAGGCCGAGCAGTTGGACCGGCTCAAGCGGCGGCGACAAGAAATAGCCCTGGAGTTGCCGGCAGCCCATTGCGACCAGCAGCATCTTCTGCGCCTCGGTCTCCACGCCCTCGGCGGTGACGTCGACCCCGAGCGCCATGGCAAGATCGATCAGGGCCTTGACGATCGCGGCCGAGTTGCCGTCGCCATCGAGAAGCCGCACGAAGGAGCGGTCTATCTTGAGCTTATCGATGGCGTGGCGACGCAAGTAGCTGAGCGATGAATAGCCGGTCCCGAAATCGTCCAGAACGATGCCGACGCCCAACTGCCGCAAGGTGGTCAGAGCCGCCCTCGAAGCATCGCTGTTGTCCAGAAGCACGCTTTCGGTGATCTCGAACTGCAGGCGCTGCGGCGCCAGCCCAGTGTCGGCAAGGATCGACGCGACCTGTTCGGGAAAGCCGGCGTCGCGCAACTGCAGCGGCGATACGTTAACGGCGAGCCACGGCAGGTCGGTTCGCACGGCGAAGCGGCAGGCCTCCTGCAGCACCCACGCGCCGAGTTGGCCGATCATGCCGCGCTCTTCGGCGATGGCGATGAATTGCGCCGCCGGCAATGCGCCATGCACGTCATGCCCCCAGCGGATCAGCGCCTCCGCGCCGAGGATCGTCTTGCCGTTCGCCGCGAACACCGGCTGGTAGGCGAGCCTGATGCCGGAGCCGCCGTCGAGAGCCTTGCGAAGCTCGGTCTCGACTGTGCGCTTGCGCAAGAGCAGGTCGTCCATGTCGCCGGCGAAGACCTGGTGCCGGCCCCGGCCGTTCTTCTTGGCTTCGTAAAGCGCGATGTCGGCCTTGCGCAGCAGATCGTCGGCATCCGTTTCGCCGCCGTCCGATAGCGCGATGCCGATCGAGGCGCTGACGAAGACCTGATCTTCCATGAGCTTGAACGGTTCCTGCAACTTCTGCAGCAGCCGCTCGGCGATATCCTCGGCGGCACGGATATCGCGGATGTCGACGAGGATCAGCGCGAACTCGTCGCCGCCCAGCCGCGCCACGGTGTCCACCTCGCGAACGGTGTGCTGGAGCCTGGCCGCTGTCTGACGCACAAGCTCATCGCCCGCCGGATGGCCGAGCGTGTCATTGATGTGCTTGAAGCGGTCGAGATCGAGATAAAGCAGCGCCACCCTTCCCATCTCGTGAACCGCCATATCCTGGCTGGCCCTGAGCAGGGCCCGACGCAAGCGGTCCTCGAACAAAGCCCGGTTGGGTAGGCCGGTGAGCGTGTCGTGGAATGCGAGATATTGCGCCTCGTCCTGGCTTGTCTGCAGCGCGGACGAGGCGCGGCGGAGCCTGCGCAGCAGAAACGCCAGAACGCCGGCCGCGACAAGCAGCGCCAAGGCCAGCGCCGGGGCCATCTTGCGCACCAGCGTGAGACCCGGCCGTTCCTGGTCCCAGCCGACATAGCCGAGGATGATACCGCGGGAATCGACCAGCGGCACCGCCGCGGCACCGACCGATTGCGACAGCGGCACGAGACGCGCGCCGTCGAGCAGGTATTTTTTGGCGATCTTGCCGATGACCGCGTCGTTGATGAACTCCACCGAAACATGCAGATATTCGGTGCCGGGCGCCTGCGTGACCCGGTCCGTACTCGGCACCAGCGCCATGACGCTCAGGATCGCCGGTTTTCCCTGGAGCGACACAAGGTCCTGCGCGACCATCTTGGCCGGCTGGCCGGAAGCGTCCGTCTTCTGTGGCTCAGCCAGCATGCGGCGCAGCTTCTCGATGGATGGCTGCAAGGCAGGCTCGTCATCGCCATAGGCGGACGCATCGACCACCTTACCTTCCTGCATGGCATGGACCGGACGATTGGCGGCATCGAGAATGTAGGCCCGGTTGTGGCCGTAATAGGTATACATCCAGACGCTGAGGTTCTCCTCGATCCAGGTCCAATTGCCGGCCCTGACATTGGCGACCGCGTCATCCCAGACCGCAACGCTTTCCTGCTCACGCTGAACAGACGCAATCTGGTCCTTCAAACCCTCGTCGATGAATATTTTCTGCCGTTCGAGCGAGGCGTTGTCAGCCTGGGCTGCCGCGTAGAAGCCGAAGCCGACGACCATGGCCAGCGCGAAGACCGCCAACGTCAGCACGGTCAGCGTCACCTGATGCGTCAAAGGTCTGGTGTTGGCGGTTGCGCTCATGTGTTTCCGGCTGGCTCTTGCTACCGCCAGTCAAAGCAGATCGGGCTTAAGATCGCGTTATAATATTAGCGAGATTTCAGCTCTGCCTTGACGCCGCCCGATAAGCGTTCCCCAATCAGAGCATGAGCGAAGCAGCAACCGAATCACGCAGCAATGCCACCGAATATACGGTGAGCGAGATTTCCGGCGCGTTGAAGCGCACGGTCGAGGATGCTTTCGGCAATGTGCGGGTGCGCGGCGAGATTTCCGGCTACCGCGGCCCGCATTCCTCCGGACACGCCTATTTCGCGCTGAAGGACGACCGTGCGCGGATCGAGGCCGTGGTCTGGAAGACCACGATGGCGCGGCTGAAATTCCGCCCCGAGGAAGGGATGGAAGTGATCGCCAGCGGCAGGCTGACGACCTATCCCGGAAAATCCAACTACCAGATTGTCATCGACAATCTGGAGCCGGCCGGCGCCGGCGCGCTGATGGCGCTGCTGGAAGAGCGCAAGCGGCGGCTGCAGGCCGAAGGCCTGTTCGATGCCGGCCGCAAGCGGCGCTTACCATTCATGCCGCGCGTCATCGGCGTCATCACCTCGCCCACGGGCTCGGTGATCCGCGACATCATCCATCGCATCAAGGACCGTTTTCCGCTCACTGTGCTGGTGTGGCCGGTCCGGGTCCAGGGCGACACGACCGCAAAGGAAGTGACCGCAGCCGTCAACGGCTTCAACGCACTGACCTGGGACGGCGCAATCCGCCAGCCCGATCTCCTGATCGTGGCGCGCGGCGGCGGCAGCCTCGAGGACCTTTGGGGTTTCAACGACGAAGGGCTGGCGCGCGCCGTCGCCGCCTCGCGCATCCCGATCATCTCGGCCGTCGGACACGAGACCGATTGGACGTTGGTCGACTTCGTCGCCGACATGCGGGCGCCGACGCCGACGGGCGCCGCCGAGATGGCAGTGCCGGTCAAGGCGGAGCTCGAAGCGACACTGGCAAATCTCGGCGCGCGGCTTAGTGCCTGCACCTCGCGGCACCTGGATCGCAAGCGCCAGGCGGTGCGCGCCGCGGCGCGGGCGCTCCCCTCACCCGACCAGCTGCTGGCGTTGCCGCGCAGGCGCTTCGACGAAGCGACGAGCCGGCTCGGCCGCGGGCTGACGGTGAGCATCGAACGCAAGCGCGCAAGGCTGGAACGGCAGCGGCTGACGCCGGCCACCTTGTCGCGCCGCCTCAATGAGACGCGCAGGCTGACAGGCCGCGACATCGCTCGCGCGCGGGCCGCGTTCTTCGCAATTGTGCGGCAAAGCCGGGCGCGCTTTCAGCGCAACTCGGCAAGGCTGTGGCCGGCGCCGGTCGTCAGGCGCCAGAAGCTGCAGGCCGACACGCTGGCCGGACTGACCCGCCGCCAAGAGCAGGCGATGGCGCGGCGGCTTGACCGCCTGCGTGCCGCTCTTACCCAGGCCGACCGGCTGCTCACCACGCTGTCGCACAAGGCCGTGCTGGCGCGCGGCTTCGCGCTGGTCAAGGACGCCGATGGGACCGTCGTCAAGCGCGTCGCGGAGCTGGCGCCGGGTGCGGCGCTGCAGCTGGAGTTCGCCGACGGCAATGCAGAGGCCATCGCCACCAGCGGCGGCGCGCGGCCGAAGTTGGCCGCCAAGCCCTCGGGCAAGGCCAAGGAGCCGGGCAACCAGGGCTCGTTGTTCTGAAATGAGCAGGAGCGACCCGCATCTGCGCACGCCGTCGGGCAAGCCGCGCCTGCGCTCGTTCAACATCGCACTGGACGGCACGCCCGGCCGCTTCAACGCCATCACCGACGTGCCGGGCGTCGCGGTCGGCTATACGACGCTGATTGCCGGCGGGGGCCCGCTGCAAGTCGGGATAGGACCGGTGCGCACCGGCGTGACTGCGATCCTGCCGAGACCTGTGGGCGAACTGGCGACGCCGGTGTTTGCCGGCGTGTTCAGCCAGAACGGCAATGGCGAGCTGACCGGCACGCATATCATCGAGGAGACCGGCGCCTTCAACCTGCCGGTTACCATCACCAACACCCATTCCTGCGGCCTTACCCGCGACGGAGCGCTACGCTGGATGAGCCGGATGCTGCCGGCGGCGCTCGACAGCGCCTGGGGCCTGCCGGTGGCGGCGGAGACCTATGACGGCTTCCTCAACGACATCAACGGCCACCATGTGAGCTTCGAGCATGTCGCCTCGGCGCTCGACGGCGCGAAGGACGGCGCGATTGAGGAAGGCAGCGTCGGCGGCGGCACCGGCATGATCTCGTTCGGCTTCAAGGCCGGGTCAGGCACCGCCTCGCGAATCGTCGAATGGCAGGACAGAAGCTACACGCTCGGCGTGTTCGTGCAGGCGAATTTCGGCAAGCGGCGCAACTTCACCATTCGCGGCCGGCATGTCGGGCCGGAACTCGCCGAGCCGGCGATCCGCGAAGGCACGCCGCGCGCCGAAAAGGGCTCGATCATCGCCGTCGTCGCCACCGATGCGCCATTCCTGCCGCACCAGATGAAGCGCCTCGCCAGGCGCGTGCCGCTCGGCATCGCCCTGACCGGCGGCTACGGCTACCACAGTTCGGGCGATATCTTTCTTGCCTTCTCGACCGCCAATCCCGAGGCCGCGCTGGCGGCTTCAGGCCGCGTCGCCCGCGCGGAGTTCATTCCGGATGTCGATATCGACCCGTTCTTCGATGCTGTGGTGCAAGGGGTGGAGGAGGCGATCCTCAACGCGCTCGTCGCCAATGAGGACATGACCGGGCGCGACGGCAATTTCGTGCCGGCGCTGCCAAAGGCGTGGCTGAAGGACAATTTCGGCTAAGCCGGACGCCCGGCTGAGGTCAGACAAACCGCGCGCACGGTATCTTATTCGGACGGCTTGTCCGACGTCGTCTGTTGCTCGCTCTCCTCGGCGACTTCCTCAAGGCGCGAAGCGATCAGTTCCTGGATGTCGCCGACCTCTTCCTGGATGTCTTCCAGAAGGATGCCTTCCTCGGCGGCCTTGGCGCAGCACTCCTTGGCGAGAGTTTCGGCCTGCTCGTCGATCTTCACCGGCGAATGCTGGCATTGGACCTTTTCGCCAATCCATCCGCGCAAGAACTCGATGGCATGTTCACTCATACTGCTTTTCCCTAGCGGCAATGCCGGTTGGTAGTCATGAACGCTCGCGTCCCGCCACGGGACGCAGGCCCATTCGAGCCGAGTCGGCCCCTGCCGGCAAGACGTCTTGCCAATGGGACAAGATGCCTTGCCCATGGGACAAGATGTCTTGCCCAGGGTCCGCGCAGCCGAAGGACTGGAAAGGTTCGAGGGACACGTTCAGATTGTTGAGGATGATGCTTTGGCCAGGACCGTCAAAGATCCGCTCTGTTGTTTTTACTTGCTTTCTTCCGGTTTTTCAGACCGATTTCCGTCACAACACCACGCATTTACGGCGATCTCGCAGGCGCAGCCAAGGTGCGAGAAACCGAAAGCCGCCGCTATATAGTGATATCCCCATACAATGTCGACTCTGATCGTCGTGCCTGCTTCTTTCCGCCGCGTCAGGCAGGTGGCGGACAGCCTTCGGGGAAAGGTCTCGGCACCCCTGCTGCGCATCTGGGCATGACGCTGCGCCATACTTGGCAGGTGGCGATGACCATCGCCTCGACTTTCGTTGCCGCGACGCTGCAGCTTCTCATTCCACATTCGTTGCGGCGCGCCATCGACCAGGCGCAGGGCGTGATGGTTGCGGGCGGCGGGACGGCTGCCGAACAGGCGCTTCGGAACACGGCCCTGACACTGCTCGCAGTCAGTGTCGTGCAGGTCTTTTCACGATGGCGCAGAACGAGGCCGTCGGCCATCAGACCGGCTATGAGAGGCGCCTGGCCTTCTGCGAGGTGCGCGGGCTGCTCAGCCTGAGCTGCCCTTCGTCGCCCGGCGATGCTTCGTCACCCAATAGAGGATTGGGACGCGGCAGAGGATTGGGACGCGGCGGCCGGAAGCGCGACGTGACCGCCAGGAATCGATGGTACCGTTGGCTGGGCTCGAACCAGCGACCCCCAGATCCACAATCTGGTGCTCTAACCAACTGAGCTACAACGGCACATCCGCCTGAGCGCAATCCGAGGAGAAAATCATTCCCCGTGTCCGCTCCGTCGTCGGCGATGCGTCCAATACGGATTATCGGAGTCTAATTCAAGGCCTTTGATGAGGCAAAGATCCGATGAACGAACCCGCGCAGTCCTGATTGGGCAAAGAAAAGGCCGGCGGGAGGAGGTGCCGGCCTTTTCCTGTTACGAGCCAGCGGGAGGAGGAGCTGGCTGGTCACCCCGGAGAGTAAAGGGAGGAGGTTTCACACTCCGGGTATTCATCTCATCAATTCATCGCACATCTATTTGTCTGACGAAATGCGACGTTTTGATGCATCGTTGAGTTGCGCCTGAAATCAGGCCGCCTTGATGTCCTTGAACGCCTTCTCGAAAGCGGTCTTCACCGGCTTCGAGACGTCCTCGACAGCCTTGGAGGCGACGGCCTGAAAGTCCTTGGCCTGCTCGACGGCCATCTCAGCGCGCTTGCGCAGGAAGGCAGTCTGCAGCTCGACGACTTCCGACAGCGTCTTGGCGCCGACCAGGGCTTCAAGGTGCGAGAAGCTGGCCTCGGCATTGGCGCGAAGGATGGCAATGGTCTTCAGCGAGACATCGCCGGAAACGGTCTTGGCGGTCTCGTAGGTCGACTCCAGAACCTTCTGGGTCTCCTCGGCGCCGTTCTTCAGTTTGGTGTAGGCCTCTTTCGACTGCTCGACGCCCTTCTCGGCGAAGGCGCGGATCTGGTCGGTGGCTTTGGAAGCGTCAAAGCTCGGGAATTCAACGTTCTCGATGGTCTCAGCGGTCTTGGCAGTCTTGGACATTTTCCAACCTTTCAAGGGCAGCGGCTTTGACGGAAAGCCGTCTCGTTCATGTATGATGGCAATATAAAGGCAAGTTTTGTGCATTGCAATATCTTTGTTGCACTGCACCATAAAAAAATCGCCCCGCCATTAACCAAGAGCCCAGAGATTTCGGCCGATACACGGCATGGCTTGTGGACCTTGGTCCCGTACGCTTTTATTAACAAAGCGTTAACTCAAAAAGCCCGCCTGGAAGGTCTGCCAGCGCATGCCGCCTGAAAACTACTCCTTCCTCGACGTCGCCGTGCTCGACGCGGTGCGCCAGCGCTTCGCCGCCGGCGACGCGCTGGCCATACTCTCGGCCGATCTCGAGCAGGTGATCTGGGCCAACGGGCCAGGTGCCGCGGTATTCGGCTATCCGGACATCGAAGCAATCATCGGCGCTTCCGCGCGGCTGCCGCTAGTTGCCAGGCGGCAGATCATGGCGACCAGCGGCTTTCCGGATATCGGCAGCGACCGCGCCGTCACCGTGCGGCTGGCGACCGGCATGGTCAGCCGCGCCGTCGGCTTGCTCGCCAGCGCGGTAACGATGCCGGACGGCGAAAAGGCGATCATGCTGGCGATGCCCGCGGCGCAGACCGGCTCGCGCGGCGCCGCCGAAATCGCCAGCCGCGCCATTGGCGGCTTCACCGAGGCCGGACATTTCATCGCCTTCGTCGATGCCCAAGGCCATGTCGAGGCGGCTTCGGAGGGATTTGCCGCGCTCGGCATCAGGCCGGAGACGCTCGCTGCCCTGGTCGCGGACGTGGCAAGTGCTGGAGACCGCATCGTCAAGCGGCTTGTTCCCGGCGCAAGCACCTCCTACCCGGCCGGGCTTGCGCGCTTGACCGACGCGCGCCATCTCCTGGTGGTGATCGACGAAGACCAGCTCGACGGGGAGCGGAACGACCAGCCCGACGCCGGTAAGTCGGCAGCGCCGGAAGGCGCGCCCACCGTCTCCGAAGACAAAAACACCACAGTCATCGCCGAGCCGAGCCGAGAGAACAATACCCAGTCTCCGGCCGCGGCAACGGGCGAAAAGGCAGACGTGGTCCCGCCGGCGGCCACGGATGACGCCCGGCCAACGCAAAGGACCGCGGCCACGGCCGACCGCGCGCCGGATGCTGCGCTGGTAGGCGGTGCCGGCCCGGCGCAGCATGACCATTGGTATTTCAATGCCGGCGGCGACGATGTGAAGGGGCCGGAGAGGCCGCCACAGATCGGACAGGCGGAGGTCGCGGCCGCAAGCCGGCAGCACACCGCCGGAACGGCGGCCGAGCCGAGCGCGGCGCGCAACATCGACCGTTCGGCGCCGCCGCTGCGTTTCGTCTGGCGGACCGACGCCGAAGGTAAGTTCAGCGCGCTGTCGCCGGAATTCGCCGATATCGTCGGCAAACCCGCCGCCGATGTGATCGGTCGCCGCTTCAGGGATGTCGCGACGACTTTCGGCCTCGACGCATCGGGCGAGATCGCCACTCTGCTCGAGCGGCGCGATACCTGGTCGGGACGCTCGGTGCTGTGGCCGGTGGCGGGCACGGACCTGAAGATCCCCGTCGATCTTGCGGCGCTGCCGGTCTATGGCCGCAGCCGCGCCTTCGAAGGCTTCCGCGGCTTCGGCGTCGCGCGCAGCGGCGACGCCGTTGTCGACCCGGAAGCGCTCGGCATGGCGCTGGTGCCCAATGGCGCCGCTCCGACAGAACCCGAACCTGCCGCCGGGCAACCCGCGGCCGAGCCGGCGAAACCTGCCGACCCGTTCCTGGGCGAAGTGCCGGCGCTGACCATCGTGCCCAAGCCGGAGCGCCGCTATGCCGACAAGGTGATCCGGCTGGCCGAGCACAGGCAGCCGGCCAACGACAAGCAGCCGGGAAATGACAGGCCGGCGAGTGAGAAAGGGCTGTCGATCCTCGAGCGCAGCGCCTTTCGCGAGATCGGCGAGCGGCTGCGGAAGGACAGTTCGGGACCGGCCGAGCCGCCAAGCGGCGCAACCGCGGGTGCTCAAAAGCAATCAGATGCGGCTGCAACCGCCGACAAGGCTGCTCCCACGGCCGAACAACCGTTGGCCGGTGAGAGGAAGACCGATGGTACGGCCGAAGCGGAGACCGAGGCGGAAGATCAGAAGGATCTGGCTCGGCTCGATGGCCTCGATGTTCCCGAGGCAGCCGCTGGGAAAGACGAAACGCCCGCCGCCTCCGGGTCGCTGCTCAACTATGCCGGGCGCGAGAAAGCCGCCGATGAAGCGGAGGAAGCGGGTCCCGACAGGCGCCAAACCGCAGCGGCGGACAGGGCAGCTGAACCGACGGCCGAGCGGCCAGGAGCCGAAGCCCCTGCCCCTGAGGCAGGCGCTAGCGACGACGACGGCATGACCGCCGACGATTTTCGCGACGCGGAAGACAGCGAGGACTGGGTCGGTTCCGACCGGGATGGCGCCCTGCCCGCGGCTGAACAGCCTGGCGAAGCGAAAGCGCCGCCACCGAAAAGGCCGCGCCTCACGGTGCCGCCGCTCAAGCTCGAGGGCTTCGTGCCCTCGGCTTTCTCCACCGGGGAAGACGGCAGGGCTCCCGATACGTCCATCCTCGCCAGGCTGCCTGTGCCGCTGCTCATCCATTCCGGCGACGTGCTGCACTATGCCAATGAGGCGTTCCTGGAGCTCACCGGCTACGACGCGCTGGAAGACCTTGCCGATGCCGGCGGGCTCGGCGCGCTGTTCGCCGACCATTACGCCGATGATGGCGAGACCGACGAAAGCGACCGTTCGCTGAAGCTCACAACCCGCCAGAGCCAGGAATTCCCGATCGATGCGCTCCTGCGCTCGGTGCCGTGGCGCGGCGGTAAGGCGCTGATGCTGGTGGTGCGCCGCTCGGGCGAGGACGAGGCGCCCTCCGCCCATCTCAGCGCGGCCAATGACGAGCCGAACCAGCAGCCGGACGTGTCCGAGCTGAAGTCGCGAATCGCCGAAATGCGCACCATCATCGACACCGCCACCGACGGCGTGGTGCTGATCGGCCGCGACGGCAACATCCGCTCGATCAGCCGCCCGGCTGAAGCCCTGTTCGGCT
Organism: Mesorhizobium sp. AA23; assembly: GCF_001672435.1. Classification (NCBI taxonomy): domain Bacteria; kingdom Pseudomonadati; phylum Pseudomonadota; class Alphaproteobacteria; order Hyphomicrobiales; family Phyllobacteriaceae; genus Mesorhizobium; species Mesorhizobium sp. AA23. The sequence goes on along the minus strand of NZ_LYTP01000028.1, from coordinate 42,523 downwards.
TCGACAGCGACGAGATCGCCGGCAAGCCCTTTGCCTCGCTGTTCGCCATCGAGAGCCAGCGCGCAGCGCGCGACTATCTCGTCGGCCTTTCCGAACCTGGCGTGGCGAGCTTGCTGAACGACGGGCGCGAGGTGATCGGCCGCGAGGCGCAAGGGCGCTTCATCCCGCTGTTCATGACCATCGGCAGGCTGCCCAACGACAGCGGCTTCTGCGCCGTCGTGCGCGACATCACGCAGTGGAAGCGGGCCGAGGAAGACCTCACCCAGGCGCGCGCCGTGGCCGAGCGCGCCTCCTCGCAGAAGACGGATTTCCTCGCCCGCATCAGCCATGAGATCCGCACGCCGCTCAACGCCATCATCGGCTTTTCCGAACTGATGGTGGACGAGAAGTTCGGACCGGTGGCCAACGACCGCTACCGAGACTATCTGCGCGACATCAACCGTTCAGGCAACCATGTGCTCGACCTCGTCAACGACCTGCTCGACATCTCCAAGATCGAGGCCGGCCAGCAGGAGATGGCCTATGAGGCGGTGTCGCTCAACGACACGCTGGCCGAAACGGTGGCGATGATGCAGCCGCAGGCCAACCGCGAGCGCGTCATCATCCGCTCGAGCTTCGCCTCGCGGCTGCCGGAAGTGGTGGCGGATTTGAGGAGTGTGCGCCAGATTGCGCTGAACATACTTTCCAACGCCATCCGCTATACCCAGGCCGGCGGCCAGGTGATTGTGTCCACCGCCTACGAGACCTCCGGCGACGTCGTCATGCGCGTGCGCGATACCGGCATCGGCATGACGCCGGCCGAGATCGAGCAGGCACTGAAGCCGTTCAAGCAGATCAATGCGCTCAAACGCGGCCGCGGCGACGGCACTGGCCTCGGGCTGCCTCTGACCAAGGCGATGGTGGAGGCCAACCGTGCCCGCTTCACTATCACATCGACACCTGGCGAAGGCACGCTGGTCGAGGTCGTCTTCCCATCGACGCGCGTGCTGGCCGAATAACGATCCGCAAGACCGAGCTTCGGCCAAAGAAAAAGGCGTCCTGGAGGACGCCTTGGAAAATGGGATGCTGTCACAACGGGGCTTGAGCTGAACCTCAGGGGACGAGGAACGGGATTTCTCCCTCAAGTTACACGCGACTATCGGCGCCGTCCCTTAACAAGTCCTTACCGGGAGCCAAAAAAATTTACGAATGTGTACCACTCGTGAAATCTAGGTAAATTGGACCGACACTATTTCTTAACCATGCCGGGGAGGCCTAATCAGCAAGCTGCGGCAGGTTCCTGAACAGCTCCAGCGCCTCCGGATTGGCGAGCGCTTCCTTGTTCTTGATGGCGCGACCATGCACCACGTCGCGCACGGCAAGCTCGGTGATCTTGCCCGACTTGGTGTGCGGGATGTCGGTGACGGCAACGATCTTCGCCGGCACATGGCGGGGGCTGGCGCCCGAGCGGATTCTGGCGCGGATGCGCTTTTCCAGATCCTCATCGAGGCTCACGCCGGCGGCCAGCCGCACGAACAGCACGACGCGCACGTCGTTGTCGAAATCCTGGCCGATGCAGAGCGCCTCCAGGATTTCCGGCATCTGCTCGACCTGGTTGTAGATCTCGGCCGTGCCTATTCTCACCCCGCCTGGATTGAGCGTGGCGTCGGAGCGGCCATGGATGATCATGCCGCCATGCGCGGTCCATTCGGCGAAATCGCCATGGCACCAGATGTTGTCGAAGCGCTCGAAATAGGCCGCGTGGTACTTCTTGCCGTCCGGATCGTTCCAGAAGCCGATCGGCATCGACGGGAATGCCTTGGTGCAGACGAGTTCGCCCTTCTCCTGCCGGATCGGCTTGCCGTCGTCGTCCCACACGTCCACCGCCAGCCCGAGGCCCGGCCCCTGGATCTCGCCGGTCCAGACCGGCTTGGTCGGGACACCCAGCACGAAGCAGGAAACGATGTCGGTGCCGCCGGATATCGAGGCGAGATGCACGTCCTTCTTGATGCCGTCATAGACGAAGCGGAAATCCTCCGGCGACAGCGGCGAGCCGGTGGAAGAGATGGTCCGCACGCTTGCAAGGTCGTGGCTGTCGATCGGCTTCAGCCCTGCCTTGCGTAGGGAATCGATGAATTTCGCCGAAGTGCCGAAATAGGTCATCTTCTCGGCATCAGCGAAATCGAACAGCGCATTGCCGTCGGGGTAGAAGGGCGAACCGTCATAGAGCAGCAACGTCGCCCCCGAGGCGAGGCCCGAGACCAGCCAGTTCCACATCATCCAGCCGCAGGTGGTGAAGTAGAAAAAGCGGTCCCCGTCGAGCAGGTCGGCATGCAGCCGCTGCTCCTTGACGTGCTGGATCAGCGTGCCGCCGGCCGAGTGCACGATGCATTTCGGGGTTCCGGTCGTGCCGGAGGAGAACAGAATGTAGAGCGGGTGCGAAAAAGGCAGCCGCTCGAAGGCGAGCGGCCTGGCGGCAAAGGGCGAGAGCGCTCCTTCCAGCGCCTCGGCCTGGTCGATGGTAGCGGCGACATCGGCCGACGTGCCGAGATAGTCGACGATCAGCACCTTGCGCACGGTCGCGAGTTTCTCGGCCACCGCGCGGATCTTGTCGGCGACTTCGATGGCTTTGCCGTTGTACCAATAGCCGTCAGGCGCGATGAAGACGACCGGCTCGATCTGGCCGAAACGGTCGAGCACGCCCTGTTCGCCGAAATCAGGTGAGCAGGAAGACCAGACCGCGCCGATCGAGGCGGCAGCCAGCATGGCAGCGACCGTCTCCGGCATGTTCGGCATCATGGCGGCGATGCGATCGCCCTCTCTGACGCCGATCGACAGGAAGAGCTGCTGCAGGCGCGAAGTGAGCGCATGGAGCTCGTTCCAGGACAGCCGGCGCTCGACCTTGTCCTCGCCGCGGAAGACGATAGCCAGGCTGCCGCCGGTTTTTTTCAGAAGGTTCTCAGCGAAATTGAGTTTCGCGTCGGGAAAGAAGGCGGCGCCAGGCATCTTCTCGCCATCGACCAGAGCCCGCTCGCCCTTGTCGCCGACAAGTCCGCAAAAGTCCCACACGAGGTCCCAGAACGCTTCGCGGTCGTCGATCGACCAGCGGTGGAGCTCGGCATAGCTGGAGAAAGCCTGGCCAGACTTGCCAGCCGCAGCTTTCATGAAGGCAGTCATGGGCGCGGAGGCGATCCGGTCCTGCGTCGGCGTCCACAAGGGGGTGTCGGCAGCCATATCGTTCCTCCCAAAGCGCGTCGCGATTGCGGCAATTAAGCCTGATGTCGCCTGCGTCGTTGTCCAAAAACCGGCGTGGCGTTGGCGGACCGGACGGGCTTATCGCTTATGCATACCGCAGCGCAGCAGAGCAAGATTTTGTTGAAATGGCCGGCAAGGACACGGCGCAAACGCCATCGGAGGGCCATAAAGACTTGAAAAGCGTCGGCGCTCGGCTACACCCGTCGGGCGATTTGTCGGCAATGGAACTCACGGGGCGAGATGAGATCATCTTTGATCCGGCGCGGGGTATGGGTAATCGGCGTTGCGGTGCTGGTCATCGCGCTCGCCGTCGCTGCCTTGCCGCTGATTGCCTCGACGCGCATCGTACGCGACCGCATCGCTTGGGAATTGAGCGCCTGGAGCGGCTTTCGCGTGACGATCGACGGCTCGCCGCGCATCGAGGTGTGGCCTAAGTTCCGGGCAATCCTCAGCGATGTGACGCTGTCGCAATGGACGGAGACCGACGCGCCGCCGGTGATCGAAGCCGAGCGCGTCGAAGTCGATCTCTCGGCCATGGCCGCCGTGCAGGGCGACGTCCAATTCTCAACGGCAAGGCTGGTGCGGCCGACCATCAGGGTGGAGCGCAAGGCGAACGGCCTCTATCTGCCGCCGCTGCCGACCGGCGGCCGCATCACGCGCTCGATCGACACTGCGCGCGGCGTGGTCACCGCGAACCCGCAGAAGCCCGACCTCGGCAGACTCCCTTCCGATCCGTTCGGCATCGTCGAGTTCCGCGACGGCCGCGTCGTGACCTCGGTTGGCGGCAAGGATACCGAGATCCTGAGCAGCCTCAGCGGCCAGGTGAACTGGGCGGCGATGAACAGCGACGCCGCGCTCACGGCGACCGGCATATGGCGCGGCGAAAGCGTCCAGATCGATTTTTCCTCGGCGAAGCCGCTGGTGCTGTTTGCCGGAGGGGTCGCCCCCGTCACGCTCGCCTTCAAGGCGGCGCCCGCCACGCTTTCTTTCGACGGCGTCGCCTCGATGTCGGAGAACGGCTATCTGGACGGCCAGGCGAAATTCACCGCCCCGTCGCTGCGACGCCTGCTTGAATGGTCGCAGGCCGGCATGGCGCCTGGTGCTGCGATCGGCTCCGTCTCGGTCGCGAGCAAGGTGGCGGCCTCGGCGGGGCGCGCGAAGTTCGAGAACACGACGGTGGCGCTGGACAACAACCCCGGCATGGGAGCGCTGGACTTTTCGTTCAGCGAGCCCCTGCCCGTCATTTCCGGCACGCTTGCGTTCGATACGCTCGATCTTCGATCGGTCCTTTCCGCTTTCACGCCGATCGCTCCCGCTGGCCAGGCAGGCCCCGGCGAGTTCGACACCGGCTTCGCCGACAAGATCAACCTCGATCTCAGGCTGTCGGCGGCGCACGCCACTGCCGGCCCGATCCAGCTTGCCGATGTCGCCGCGACCGCGCAGGTCAAGAACGGGCTTGCCGTCTTCGACATCTCCGACGCGTCGGCCTTCAACGGCAACATCCAGAGCAGCCTGCGCTTCGACCGCAAGCCGGACGGCACTCAGGTCGAGTTGCGGCTTTTGGCATCGGACGTCGACACCGGCGCCTTCGCCACCGCGGCGGGGATGACGCGGCTGGTGCCGGCCGGAACCGGAACCGTCTCGGTCATTCTGAAGGGGCCGGGCAAGGCCTGGGACTCCATCTTCGAGAACGCCGACGGGTCTTTCTCGGCGACGTTCGGGCCGGGCTCGCTCAACGGCCTCAACCTGCCTGCCTTTCTCAAGCGCAACGAACAGGGCGGATTCTTCGCCCTCGACGACGTCGCCGACGGCTCGCTGCCTATCGACGGCGCCGAGATCAAGGCGAGCATCTCGAAAGGTGTGGCGCGGCTGGACAAGGCCGAGGTCAATGCACAGAAGTACAAGATCTGGCTTTCGGGCATCGCCTCCTATACCGGGCGCGGGCTGGCGCTCTCGGGCGGCATCATCCCAAACGGACAACCTGCGCAGCAACAGCCGGCCCAGCAACCGCCTACCGCCGGTCAGACAGCGGTGCAGGCGCCGCAGCCCCCAAAGCAGTCGTTGTTCTTCGTCGGCGGCAACTGGAGCACTCCGTTCATCTCGCCGATCAGCCGCGGCGTTTCAGGCCAATAGAACAAGGCGCAGGTCGCGCCCGTCTTTGTTCCCTATCCGCGTTGCGCCGCCTGCTCATCGCGCTGGCGCTGGACCTCGCGGCGCTTGTTGGCGATCGAGGCAATGATGACGCCGATCGCGACGACGGCGATCAGGATGGTGCAGGCGGCATTGATCTCAGGCGTCACGCCGAGGCGCACCTGGCTGTAGATCTTCATCGGCAGCGTCGTGGCGCCGGGGCCCGAGGTGAAGGAGGCGATGACCAGATCGTCGAGCGAGAGCGTGAAGGCCAGCATCCAGCCGGAGATGATCGCCGGCAAGATGACGGGCAAGGTGATCTGGAAAAAGGTCTTCACCGGCGGCGCGCCGAGGTCCATCGCTGCTTCTTCCAGCGAGCGGTCGAAGGAGACCAGTCGCGACTGCACGACGACGGCCACGAAGCACATGGTGAAGGTGATGTGGGCGAGCGTGACGGTGAAGAAGCCTCGGTCAAGCCCGACGGCCACGAAGAGCAAGAGCAGCGACAGGCCGGTAATGACTTCCGGCATCACCAGCGGCGCAAAGACCATGCCGGAAAATAGCACCCGCCCCTTGAAGCGTGTGTAGCGGGTCAAGGTGATCGCCGCCAGCGTGCCGAGCACGGTGGCAACGGTCGCCGAGATGACGCCGACGCGGGCTGTCACCCAGGTGGCGTCCATCAGGCCCTGGTTGTGGAACAGCGACACGTACCATTTCGTCGAAAAGCCGCCCCAAACGGTGACGAGCTTGGATTCGTTGAAGGAAAAGACGATGAGAAGCACGATCGGCAGATAGAGAAAGGCAAAGCCGAGCACGATCGAGGTGATGTTGAAGCGGCTCCAGGTGGCGTTCATTTGCCTTGCTCCTGGGCTTTCGCTTGAGCCTGCTGGAAGAACATGATCGGGACGGTCAGCACCAGGAGCAGGATGACCGCCACCGCCGACGAGACCGGCCAATCGCGGTTGGCGAAGAATTCGTTCCACAGCGTCTTGCCGATCATCAGCGTCTGCGAGCCGCCGAGGAGGTCCGGTATGACGAACTCGCCGACCGCCGGGATGAAGACCAGCAGGCAGCCGGCAATCACGCCCGGCAGCGACAGCGGGAAGGTGATCTTCCAAAAGGCACCGATCGGCGGGCAGCCGAGATCCTGCGCCGCCTCTATCAGCGAATAGTCCATCTTCTCCAGCGACGAGTAGAGCGGCAGCACCATGAAGGGCAGATAGGAATAGACGATGCCGATGAAGATCGCGGTGTAGGTGTTGAGGATGACCAGCGGCTGGCTGATCAGGCCAGTGGCGAGCAGCACCTGGTTGAGCAGCCCTTCGGGTTTCAGGATGCCGATCCAGGCATAGACGCGGATCAGGAACGAGGTCCAGAACGGCAGGATCACGAGCATCAGCAAGGTCGGCCGGATCGTCGCCGGCGCGCGCGCCATGCCATAGGCGATCGGATAGCCGACGATCAGCGTCAGCCCCGTCGAGATGCCCGCGATGATCAGGCTGGTCACATAGGCGTTGAAGTAAAGCGCGTCCTGGGTCAGCCACGTGTAATTGTCGAAGTTGAGCTCGCGAAAGCCGGCGAAGAATCCGGAAATACCGTCGCCGAAATCGAGCACCGGGGTGTAAGGCGGCATCGAGATCGCCGTCTGCGACAGCGAGATCTTGAAGACGATGATGAACGGGACAAGGAAGAAGAACAGCAGCCAGAGATAGGGAATGATGATAACGAGACGGTCGACGAAGCCCTTCGCCAGCTTGGTCGGCAACTGAGCGGCGGTTTCGGTCGAGGAGGGGGCGGCGGCGATATTGGTCATGGCCGCCCTGTTACCTTGTCAGTACGACGCCGGCGTCTGGCCGGAAGGAGACCCAGGCGCGATCGTTCCAGGTCAGAGGGTCCTCGCTGACGCGGGCAGCGTTCAACGCGCTTGCTCGCACCATTTGTCCGTCGTCGAGCTTGATGTGGTAGACGGTCATGTCGCCAAGATACGCAACGTCATAGACTTCGCCTTCCAGCGCATTGACGGCATCGGCCGGCTTCCTCGACGAGACCTTGATCTTCTCGGGCCGGATCGCGAAGACGATGTCGGCGCCCTTGGTGGTGTCGGCGGCATTCTCGACGACGATCTGCGCACCGGTCGCGCCGGTGATGCGCGTCGTATTCGCTGCCCGCTCGGCAACCTTGCCCTCGAACATGTTCACATTGCCGACGAAGTGCGCCACGAAGCGCGACGTCGGGGCCTCGTAGATTTCCGCCGGCGTCGCCACCTGCATCACCTCGCCCCTGTCCATGATGGCGATGCGGTCGGCCATGGTCATGGCTTCCTCCTGGTCGTGGGTGACGACGACGAAGGTAAGCCCAAGTTCCTGCTGCAGGTCCATCAGTTCGAACTGCGTCTCCTCGCGCAGCTTTTTGTCGAGCGCGCCGAGCGGCTCGTCCAGCAAAAGCACCTTCGGCCGCTTGGCGACCGAACGGGCAAGCGCCACGCGCTGGCGCTGACCGCCGGAAAGCTGGTGCGGCTTGCGCTTGGCGAACTGCTCGAGCTTGACCAGCCTCAGCATCTCGGCGACGCGCTTTTCGATATCGGGAGCGGGCATGCCTTCCTGCTTGAGGCCGAAAGCGATGTTCTTTTCCACCGTCATATGCGGAAACAGCGCGTAGGACTGGAACATCATGTTCACCGGCCGCTTATAGGGCGGAATGCCGCGCAGGTCCTGGCCGTCGAGCAGAATGCGCCCCGCGGTCGGCTCTTCGAAGCCGGCGAGCATCCTGAGCAGGGTCGACTTGCCGCAGCCCGAGGCGCCGAGCAGGGCGAAGAACTCACGTTCGAAGATGGCCAGCGACAGATTGTTGACGGCGGTGAAGTCGCCAAACTTCTTGGTCACCTTGTCGAACTGGATATACGGCTTGGCGCTCGGATCATTCCATGGCGCGAAATCCCTGCGGATGCTGCCAAGCGATCTCATGTCCCACTCCGGGTCTGTTTCGTTCCGCTGGAACGGTTCATGGTTTCGAGAAAACGCCGAACCGCTCCAGCTTTTTGTTTCTGACGCAATTCCGGGCGGAAAACCGTCCCACACTGTTGCTGGAATTGCTTCTAAAGAAAGCGACTCCGGCAGTTTCTGCCGGGGTCGCGTCTCGATGCTTATTGGCCGGTGACGATCTTGGTCCAGGTGCGCGTGATGATGCGCTGTGTCTTGGGATCGTAGGGCTGGACGGTGTAAAGCTTCTTGGTCGTCTCCTCGTCCGGATAGACCGAGGTGTCCTCCAGGAGGGCCTTGTCGACGAACTGCTGCGAGGCCTTGTTGCCGTTGGCGTAGAGCACATAATTCGAGGATTTGGCGATGACTTCCGGCGTCATCATGTAGTTGATGAACTCATGCGCTTCTGCGACATGCGGCGCGTCGGCTGGGATCGCCATCTGATCGAACCACATCTGGGCGCCTTCCTTGGGCACCGAATAGCCGATCTCGACGCCCTGCTTGGCCTCCTCGGCGCGGTTGCGCGCCTGGAACACATCGCCCGACCAGCCGATCGCCAGGCAGATGTCGCCGTTTGCCAGCGCGTTGATGTATTCCGAGGAATGGAACTTGCGAATATACGGCCGAACCTTGAGCAGGGCCTCCTCGGCCTTGGCGATATCGTCGGGCGAGGTGCTGTTTGGATCGAGGCCGAGATGTTTCAACGTGGCCGGAATGATGTCGGAGGGGGAATCCAGCACATAGACGCCGCAATCCTTGAGCTTGGCGAGGCTCTCCGGATTGAAGAACACATCCCAGCTGTCGATCTTGTCGGTGCCGAGTGCCGCCTGCACCTTCTTGACGTTGTAGCCGAGGCCGACCGTGCCCCACATATAGTTGACCGAATACTCATTGTTCGGATCATACTTTGCGGTGCGCTCCGAAATGACATCCCACATGTTGGAGATGTTCGGCAGCTTGGACTTGTCGAGCTTCTGGAAGACGCCGGCCTGGATCTGGCGCGCCAGGAAATTGGCGCTGGGCACCACGACATCATAGCCGCTGCCCCCGGCCAGCAGCTTGGTCTCCAGGATCTCGTTGGAATCGAAAGTGTCGTAGACGACCTTGATGCCGGTCTTCTTGGTGAAGTCCTCGATAATCGAGCTGTCGATATAGTCCGACCAGTTATAGACGTTGACGACGCGGTCGTCGGCATGGCCGCTCGCGGCGAAGAGCGTCAGGAAGGCCGAAGTCGCCGAAAGCAAAAGCGCTTTGCGGATCATGATATTCTCCTTTGATGAGTGTTCCCGTGCCGGCTCGTCGCGACATGGGCGCGGGACGGCGTTTGTTTCAGACTATGGAGCTTTCCGGAGAGCGACAAGCGCGCGCGCCTGGCAGTGCGCCGGATCGTTGAGTGACGGGTGCCGCCCTTGCATCCTTTCCAGGAAGCTGTTCGGACGGCCTCAGCGGCGTTGGCCGCGGCGTAAGCAGATATGTAACGATGCGGTCCGGCCTCGATGAGGCCGGCGGAGTCGCTTGGCAAGATACGCCTGTCTTGTTGTTGCCGTAATTGCAGCCTGCCCGGCCCGCAGCGGAGTTGTCAATGGGGAAGACACTCGAGCATCAATTGGGAGACGGCAGCCCGGTGATGCCCGGCCGCTCGGGCCGGGTCTGCCGCTTGAACTCAAACGCTATATGAACAAGCAGCGCGGCGATGACGACCGCGCCGCCGATGATGGTGCGCCCCGACGGCACCTCGGAATGGACGAGCCACACCCAGATTGGACCGAGGATCGGCTCAAAAGTGCCGAGCAGCGCCGCGACCGCCGCGGGCACCAGGCGGGCGCCCATGGCGAAAAAAGCAAGACCGACGCCGAGATTGATGACGCCGAAGGCGAAAAGAAAGCCCATGTCGCGCCCGGAGACGGTGAATTCCGTCGCTTGCGAGGCAGCAAAAGCACCGGCGAGCAACGCGCCGAGGCAAGTGGCCGGCACCATGCGCACATGGGCAAAGCGCCGGGTGATCACGGTCGCGAACGACAACATCACCGCGATCAGCAGCGCCAGGCCATCGCCGATCGGCGAGACGGCGCCGTCAAGCGATTCCGAGACCATGATGGCCACGCCGGTGATGACGGCGGCAATGGCGACCCAGGTTCCTGGGGTCACGCGTTCGCGAAACAGCACCCAGGCGAGCATGGCCGCCAGAAGCGGGACACCGGCCTGCATCAACAAGATGTTGGCGACCGTCGTGTAGGCGAGCGCGACGATGAAGCTCGTGGAGGCGGTGGCGAAGCAGAGAGCGACGCCCAGCCCAGGCAAGCCCATGTCGCGGAACAATCTCCAGGTGCCGCGCCAGCCGTCGCGCCAGAGCATGAAGGCGACGAGGAAGCCAACCGCCCAGATCGAGCGCCAGAACACCACGGTCCAGCTGTCGCCGACATGGATGAAGCGAGCGATGGTGCCGCCAAAACTCCACATCAGCGCCGACAGGAAGACCAGCAGCATGCCGATCCGCTCCTCGCGCGGCGAGACGGCAGCCAAGGCAACGCGAGACGAGGCGGTATCGGTCATAGGCGAGATTGTCAGCGATTTGCCGGCCGCACGATCCACCACGGACGACCACACCATATCCCATTCGCGTAGCGCAAATGCTGGAGCCAGGCGTGATCCAGCATCCGCTGAAATGTAGGACAAAGCCGGCTTGCGGGCCGCTGAACCGCTGCGGCTGGCGGGGGGTGCTACCCCTGGAAATCGAAGGCGCTGAGACCCGTCACCATCTCGTCGAGGCCAAGCGGCCGGGTCACCGGCGGCTCGGCGCGCGCCAGGCAGCCGACGCGCTCGCAGAGCCTGCAGGCCGGGCCGACCGGCGTTGCATATGCCGTGCTCTGCGCGGCCTTGGCGGCGGACGGTCCGGGCAGCGCCGCGCTGTAGACGATCTCGTCGCGAAAGCCGATGTCGCAGCCCAGCAGAAGCGCCGTGCGCCGCGGCCGCTCGGAAAAGGCGCCTTGCGGCCCTTCGAGCGTGCGGGCGATGCAGAGGAACTCGGCCCCGTCCGGCATTTCCACCGCCTCGACCAGGATCCGGCCCGGCTGCGAAAAGGCCGCATGGACAGGAAGCTTCGGACAGGCGCCGCCGAAACGGCTTTGCGGATAGCCCAGGCTGCCCGCCTTGCGGAAGCGGTTGCCGGCACTGTCGACCTCCAGCATGAAGAACGGTACGCCTGAGGCGCTCGGCCGCTGCAGCATGGTCAGGCGGTTTGCCGCCTGCTCGAAGGAGACGCCGAAGCGCGAACGCAAGACGTCGATGTCGTAGCGGGCGCGGACGGCCGCTGCATGAAAGGCTTGATAGGGCATCATCAGCGCGTGCGCCGCATAGCGGCCGAGCTCGAAACGGGCTAAGCGGCGCGCTTCGTCCGTGCCGAGCTTCAACGTCTGGATCTCGCCCGCCACGGCCACCGTCATGCGCATCAGGCTCGCCTCCATGGCGACCTCGCGCAGCTGATCGAAGGGGGAGAGCCGCTCTGACAGGAACAGGCGTTGCGAATGGCGATCGTAGCGCCTGCGCCAGTTCGGCATGGTGGCCACCGGCAGCACCTTGACCACGATGCCGTGCTCGCGCCTTAGCCACGCCTTCAGCGTGCCGAACAGGTCGTCGCCTGGATCGAGCAGCGAAATGAAGGCCTCGGCTTCCTCCTCCAGCGCGGCGAAATGGTTCGGCCTGCGCTCGAAAGTCTCGTGCACTTCGTCGACAGGCAGGCGCGTGCCGGACAATGCGGTCGCCCTGCCCTCCCGCGCCAGGAGTTCATTGAGATCCGACAGCCGATCGGCCTGCTCGCGATAGGCGCGAAACAATTTCACCATCGCGGCGGAAGCGTTCGGCGCGATCTCGGCGAGGTCGATCAGTTCCTGGTCGCCCGGCAGTTCGCCGGCCAGCAGCGGATCGCCGAACACTTCCTTCAGCGCCGCGATCGATCCTTTGGTCTCGCCCTGCAATTCGTGCGGGTCGATCTTGTAGGCCGACGCCAGCTTGAGGATCAGCTGCACCGTCAGCGGCCGCTGGTTGCGCTCGATGAGATTGAGGTAGGACGGCGAGATGCCCAGGCCTTCGGCCATCGCCGTCTGGGTCAAGCCCTTGGCGTTGCGAAGCCGGCGGATGCGCGGCCCGGCGAAAATCTTCTGCTCGGCCAATCGGCTACCTTGAAAAGAGTTTTACATAACGGCGCGCCGTCGCGGGCTCATCCAGCTTTTTACAATCATGACAGATTTACAGCCCCGACCTGTCAAACGCAACACCAGTTTTCCCGTATTTTAGCTGGCAAGTTCCGGTTTTTCTGGCGACTTTTGCGGCGCAATGTAAACAATGTAACACGTGAACGGCCCACAGATACGTCCCTCAAACGGGCCATCTAAACAAGCAAGACTGACCTGGAGCAATCGATGACTGATTTTTACAACCTCGTCCCGTCCGCGCCGGAAGGCCGTTTCGACGGCATCGAACGGCCCTACTCGGCGGAGGACGTGAAGCGGCTGCGCGGCTCGGTCCAGATTCGCCATACGCTTGCGGAGATGGGCGCGAGCAGGCTGTGGAAGCTGATCCACGAGGAAGATTTCGTCAATGCGCTCGGCGCCATGTCGGGCAACCAGGCCATGCAGCAGGTCAGGGCGGGCTTGAAGGCGATCTATCTGTCGGGCTGGCAGGTCGCGGCCGACGCCAACACCGCGTCGGCCATGTATCCGGACCAGTCGCTTTATCCGGCGAATGCGGCGCCGGAGCTGGTCAAGCGCATCAACCGCACGCTGCAGCGCGCCGACCAGATCGAGACATCCGAAGGCAAGGGTCTTTCGGTCGAGACCTGGTTCGCGCCGATCGTCGCCGACGCCGAAGCCGGCTTTGGCGGGCCGCTCAACGCGTTCGAGATCATGAAGGCCTTCATCGAGGCCGGTGCCGCTGGCGTCCACTATGAGGACCAGTTGGCGTCGGAGAAGAAGTGCGGCCATCTCGGCGGCAAGGTGCTGATCCCGACCGCAGCGCATATCCGCAACCTCAATGCGGCCCGGCTTGCAGCGGACGTGATGGGCACGCCGACGCTGGTGGTGGCGCGCACCGACGCGGAAGCCGCCAAGCTGCTCACCTCCGACATCGACGAGCGCGACCGGCCTTTCGTCGACTATGACGCCGGCCGCACGGTCGAGGGCTTCTATCACGTCAGGAACGGGATCGAGCCCTGCATCGCGCGCGCCGTCGCCTACGCGCCGCATGCGGACCTGATCTGGTGCGAAACCTCGAAGCCGGATCTTCAGCAGGCAAGGAAGTTCGCTGAAGGGGTGCACAAGCACCACCCGGGCAAGCTGCTCGCCTATAATTGCTCGCCGTCGTTCAATTGGAAGAAGAACCTGGACGACGCGACCATCGCGAAGTTCCAGAAGGAACTCGGCGCCATGGGCTACAAATTCCAGTTCATCACACTGGCCGGGTTCCACCAGCTGAACTTCGGCATGTTCGAACTGGCCCGCGGCTACAAGGAGCGCCAGATGGCGGCCTATTCGGAACTGCAGGAGGCGGAATTCGCGGCGGAGGTCCATGGCTATACCGCGACCAAGCATCAGCGCGAAGTCGGCACCGGCTATTTCGATGCCGTTTCGATGGCGATCTCCGGCGGCCAGTCTTCGACCACCGCCATGCATGAGTCGACCGAGCACGCCCAGTTCAGGCCGGCGGCCGAGTAATGACAACAGCAGAGGAAACGCCCGAAGGGCACTTACGTCGAGGAGAACAGCAATGGCATCGATAAGCCGGGTCAAGGAACGGGCCGAAGAACAATCAAGCGCGATGAGCGTCGATCAGCAGGCGACGATCCGCATGCTTGCCAACGACCTGCACAGGCTCAACCAGTCTGTGATGAAGGCGGTCGAAGCAGGTGTGTCCGTCGAGCTGGTGCGCTCGGCCAGGCACCATGGCGGAGACGGCAACTGGGGTGATCTTTTGATCCCAGTGATCGTCACCCATCAGAGCCAAGGCTGACGTAACGTCAACAATCACTCGCGAGTGTCTCCCGTGCGCTATACGTTCCGGGAGACGTTCGTTTTTTCGAATTGTGGCCGTGGCGCCGGGGAGAACTTGCGCCGGTTTTTAGCAATTCTTGCTATATTATCATTTTCCACTATTTTTGCTTGACACCGCTGGCGATCTCGCGCCAATTGCGCGCTTAAGGTTTCAACCCTGCATTGAACCAGAGCCTCCGCCAGACATGTGTCCCGCCAATCGTGACGACTCTGAAAAACCAATGAAACCGGCGGACCGTGGCGCGGCGGCCCGGCTGCCGGCGGATATCTCCAAGGTGCTGGTGGTCGGCAAATCGTCGATCAACCGGGTCGTCGTATCGAAAATCGTGGAAAAGTCCGGGCTGAAGCCGATTTCGGAGCCGCCGGAGGCGGCCGAGAAAGCTTTGGCCGGCCTGGTTCCCGGCGCAATCATACTCGACGGCGGACCCGACGACAGGGATTGCGACAGGCTGCTGTCCGGCATCGACGCGCTGCGGCGCGCTTCCGGCAAGACGCGGCCCGCCGTGATCCTGCTTTCAACCAGGAATGGCACGCCGGACAGCCTCGGCCTGTCGAGCGTGGTCGACGCGGTGGTCACCAAGCCGATCACGCCCGAAAGGCTGCAACCAGTAATCGATCGCCTGGTCGGCCGCGGCTAGGCAGAGGCGACGCTCAGCCGGGCTTCGCTATTGCCTCGACCAGTGCCGGCAACTCGCCCAGATCTGCGATCTCGCGAAAACGCGGCTCCGCGACAGGCGCCTCGGCGTGTTCGATCGCCCAGGTCAATTCGTGCGGCACATGGATGCCCCAGCCACCGGCCTCGATGGCGGGAACCACATCGGACTTGAGCGAGTTGCCAACCATCATGCTGTTCTGCGGACCGTCGCCATGGCGGCTGAAGATGCGGGCATAGGTGGCTGCGCTCTTGTCGCTGACGATCTCGACGGCATCGAAGAGATCACCCATTCCCGACTGCGCGAGCTTGCGCTCTTGATCGAAGAGGTCGCCCTTGGTGATCAGCACCAGATGGTAGGAGTCCGCCAGCTTTTCGACCGTCTCGCGGGCATGCGGCAGCGGCTCGATCGGATGGCTGAGCATCTCGCGGCCGGCAGCCAGGATTTCGCCGATGACCGAACCGGGCACCTCGCCGTTTGTGATCGCGACGGCCGTCTCGATCATCGACAGCGTAAAGCCCTTATTGCCGAAGCCATAGAGGGCGAGGTTGCGCCTTTCCGCTTCGAGCAGCCGTGCCGCGATGTGCTCATGATCGCCGTGCTCGGCCAGCAAGGCGGCAAAACGCTTCTCGGTCAGGCGGAAGAACTGCTCGTTCTGCCACAGCGTGTCGTCGGCATCGAAGCCGATGGTGGTCAAACGTGGAGCGGACATGTGCGACCCTTTGCTTACAGGCTCATCTAGACCCTGTGGCGCTGCGCCGCCAGCAAGAAGACAGGCACGCCGGTTCCTTTGGGCTGCGGCTCGGCTTGCCTGTGGCGACGCGGGCGCCTCCCCTTTCCTTCCGCCACGGCGCCCGGCTATACTTTGAAATCCGCAACACAATCTGGTGAATGATGCCGCCTGAAAAAAAGGAAGTCCGTCCGTCGAGCCGGGGGGGACGCGCCCGCACGCCTGCCTTCTTGAAAAACGAACGCGGTGTGAAGAACTGGAAGGAAGCCAGCGCCTGGCTGGAATGGCGCGGCATCGAGGACATCGAGTGCATCACGCCGGACCAGGCCGGCGTCGCCCGCGGCAAGATGATGCCGTCGAAGAAATTCACCTCCAACACATCGCTGGCGTTGCCTTCGGCCGTCTTCATGACGACGATATCTGGCGGCTATCCGGAAGACGGCAATGGCTTCCACTATCCGGAGGACGACGGCGACCTGAAGCTCTTGCCCGATCTCTCGACACTGACCGTCGTGCCCTGGGAGGAAGATCCGACCGCCGCGGTGATCTGCGACCTCGTCCACCAGGATGGCCGCTCCGTCGAATTCACGCCGCGCAACGTGCTGAAGCGCGTGCTGGCCGCCTATGACGACCGGGGGCTGAAGCCGGTGGTGGCGCCCGAGATCGAATTCTATCTGGTACGCAAGAACCCCGATCCGGACTATCCGCTGACGCCGCCCGTCGGGCGCTCAGGGCGGCCGATCGGCGGCGGCGCCGGCTATTCGATCGCGGGCGTCAACGAGTTCGACGAACTGATAGACGACATCTACCATTTCTCGGAGCGGCAAGGCCTAGAGATCGATACGCTGATCCACGAGGAGGGCGCCGGCCAGCTCGAGATCAACCTGCGTCACGGCAATCCGATCGAGCTTGCCGACCAGGTCTTCATGTTCAAGCGCACGATCCGCGAGGCGGCGCTGAAGCACGAAATCTACGCCACCTTCATGGCCAAGCCGATCCAGGGGCAACCTGGCTCGGCCATGCATATCCACCAGTCGGTGGTCGACAAGAAGACCGGAAAAAACATCTTCTCGGCCGAAGACGGCGCCGAGACGGATGCGTTCTTCCATTTCATCGGCGGCATGCAGAAACACGTGCCGAACGCGCTGGTGATGCTTGCGCCTTACGTCAATTCCTATCGGCGGCTCACGCAGGCAGCGTCGGCGCCGGTCAACAACAAGTGGGGCTACGACAACCGCACGACGGCTTTCCGCGTGCCGCGTTCCGATCCCGCGGCGCGGCGCGTCGAAAACCGGATTCCGTCCTCGGACGCCAATCCCTATTTGGCGCTTGCCGCCTCGCTTGCCTGCGGGTTGATCGGCATGAACAACAAGGTCCAGGCCGAGCCGCCGGTGCTGACGACCGCCAACGAGGACGAGATCGACCTGCCGCGCAGCTTGCTCGAGGCGGTGGACCTCTTCGAAGCCGACGAGGAGCTTGGCGCCATCGTCGGCAAATCCTTCGCAGCCACGTATGCGGCCATCAAGCGAGCCGAGTTCGAGACATTCATGGAAGTGATCAGCCCTTGGGAGCGGGAGTATCTGTTGCTGAATGTGTGAGCGGCCACTCGAGTGAATGGGTGAATAGTGAATGGTGAGTAGTTTCATATTGGATGGGTGAACGCAGCCAGAGCGCTCTCGCAAAGCATTCACTATTCACCATTCACCGGCGTTTCCGCATGCCTCGATGGGCGGCTATTCCGGACACGGCGTCATGCTGGCCAACTTCTTCGGCAAGCTCTATGCCGAGGCGGTCGCAGGCAATCGCGACCGCCTGAAGCTGATCGAGGATCTGAAGATTCCGGCCTTCCCGGGCGGCCGTCGTTTACGCGCACCGCTGCTGTTTCTGGCGCTCAACTGGTTCGCACTGCGCCGCAGGATCTGAAGCCGGAACATGTGCAGAAGCTGTTAATTCGACAAGTCCGCTTCCCTAACGGCACGTTGCGGAATCCTTAACAAACGCGCAGAATTTCGCAAAAAGGCGCACTGATGCCATAATCGGCGGTAAAAGATGCCGGTTCTGGGCGATAAGATGGGGATTTGCGCGGGCCTGCCCGCTGGAAATTTCGGGACCGATGCCGATCAGCCGCGAACCGTTTGCGGCAAGATCGAAAGAACGTCGGCCCGGTTGTTGGAGGTGGTTTAGGTGAACGAGCCCTTCAGTTTCGGTGCGCCGGAACGACGGCACTTTGCCGTGCGGTTCGGCTATGACATGCGGCCCTCGTTCTGGCAGGGCCTGCAGTCGAACGCGCATCTGGTGATCGCGGCCGTCGGCACCGCGGCGCTGCTTGGCGTGGCGGCGGTGGCGCTTTGGCTGGCCTTGCCGGCCAATGAGCGGCAGGCGATCGCGAAAACGGAGCAGACCGTCCCCGCGATCCCGGTCAAGACGAAGAAAATCGCCCCGGCCGCGGCGAGCTCTGTCAGTGTCGCCGCCGCGCCGCAAGCCGCGCGCAAGGCCGATGCGGTTTCGCCCATGACTGCATCCCGAGAAGCCGCCATCCCGGCACTGGCTTCCAACAATCCCCGCTGGAACGGCAAGGTTGGTGAGCTTGCGCCCGCGGCGGATGCCCCGCCGGCCTCATCCGCTCAGGCCGCGGAGAAGCCGGCGACGCAGAACGACAAACCGGCCGTTGCCGCCTTCGCCGAATCCGCGTCCGGAAACGATGCTTCGGCCGCCCTGGCTGAGGTCGCATCGCCTGCGCCGGCTGCTGCCCAATCGGCAGGCGCAAAAAAGCCTGACGACAAAATGGATGCGGCCCAGACCGCCGCCATCCCGGACGCGAAGCCCCAGGTTGCCGAGGCTCAGCCGGCGGCACCCGACGATGCGGCCCAGGACGAGCCGAAGCCCGAAAACGCCGGCACTGGCACCAATGGACGCGTCCTGAGGGCTGTTACCATGCGTTCCGGCCCGAAGAACGGCGCCGCCGCGATCGTCACTGTGCCTGCCAAGTCAGCTGTGCAGGTGATGAGCTGCAAAAAATGGTGCGAGATCGTCTATAACGGCAAACGCGGCTGGATCTACAAGAGCTTCGTCAAGACCGGCGCCTGATCTGGACGCTCTTGGCGGCCTGCAGCCGCCGCGACCTCGGTTCAGATGCAGCGCCCGCCGTCGACTTCCAGCGCCACGCCGGTGATCAAGGCCGCCTCGTCCGAAGCCAGCCAGAGGGCCGCGTTGGCGATGTCGAGCGGCGTCGACAGCCGGCCGAGCGGGATAGAGGCGCGGAATTTTTCACGGATCTCCGGCGTGTCGGCGCCCATGAACTTCTCCAGCATGCCGGTCTCGCCGGCGACCGGGCAGAGGCAATTGACGCGGATGTTCTTCGGGGCGAGTTCGACCGCCATCGACTTGGTGGCGGTGATCGCCCATCCCTTGGAGGCGTTGTACCAGGTGAGGCCCGGCCGCGGCCTGATGCCGGCTGTCGAAGCCGTGGTCAGTATGACGCCGCCGCCCTGCCGATCCATGATCGGCACCACGGCAAGCGCGGCATGATAGATCGCCTTCATGTTGACAGCGGTGATCAGGTCGAAGGTTTGCTCGTCGACGCCGAGCATGTCGCCGTTGCGATGGGTGTAGCCGGCATTGTTGACCATGATGTCGACACGGCCGAAGGCGCTCTTGGCGGCATACACCATCTCGTCGAATTCGGAGCGTTGCGAGACGTCGGTCTGGGTCCAGATCGCGTTGTCGCCGATTTCCTTCGCCACGCGCGCTGCGCCCTTGGCATTGAGGTCTGCAACCACGACGCGCGCGCCTTCCTCGGCGAAGCGCTTCGCCATGCCCTCGCCGAAGCCCGACGCCGCGCCGGTGATGATGGCAACCTTGTTTTGCAGACGCATGGTTTTCCCCATCATTGAAGGCCGGCGGTCGCCATTCTCCCTTAGCTTTCGTCACATTCAGGTTCTATGTTGCAGGCGCGAACGCTTCCGGAAAGCTGTTGCTTGCCGACAAGCCTCCCGGTGGCGCCAGTGTCAAGGCCGCATTTGGGCCCAATCGATTGTCCAGCGATTGGTCTCGGATGTGACACCATGACACTGGACGATTTAAATCGATTAGAATATATCAGCCCCGCTACCGGCTAGCGGCATCAAACCGGACTGACCATGACCAGCCAGATCATCCCTGTCGAGCCTTTCGACTTCATCATCTTCGGCGGTACCGGCGACCTGTCGGAGCGCAAGCTTCTGCCCTCGCTCTACCACCGCCAGCGCGACCACCAATTTTCGGAGCCGACGCGCATCATCGGCACGTCGCGCGCGAAGATGAGCGATGCCGAGTTCCAGACCTTCGCCAAGAAAGCGATATCGGACCATGTGAATCCGGCCGACATAGAGCCGAAGGAACTGGACACATTTCTTGCTCGGCTTTCCTATGTCTCGGCGGACGCCACCTCCGGCGTCGGCTTCGACAAGCTCAAGAAGGCCATCGGCGACAGCGACCGCTTCCGCGCCTTCTACCTTGCGGTGGCGCCGGCGCTGTTCGGCGACATCTCGCATCAGCTCAAGGAACACAAGCTGATCACCCCGAACTCGCGCATCGTGCTGGAGAAGCCGATCGGCCGTGACCTCGCCTCGGCACGAGCGCTCAACGACGCCGTGGGTGACGATTTCCACGAAAGCCAGATCTTCCGCATCGATCACTATCTCGGCAAGGAAACGGTGCAGAACCTGATGGCGCTGCGCTTTGCCAACGCGCTTTATGAGCCGCTGTGGAACTCCGCCCATATCGATCATGTGCAGATCACCGTGGCCGAGACCGTGGGTCTCGAGGACCGCGTCACCTACTACGACAAAGCCGGCGCGCTGCGAGACATGGTGCAGAACCACATCCTGCAGCTGCTTTGCCTGGTTGCCATGGAAACACCGTCCTCGATGGACGCGGACGCCGTGCGCGACGAGAAGCTGAAGGTGCTGCGGGCGCTGAAGCGCATCAACGGCAACGAGGCGCCGAAACACACGGTGCGCGGCCAGTATCGCGCCGGCGCCTCCGCCGGCGGGCCGGTCAAGGGTTATGTGGAGGAACTCGGCAAGGACAGCAACACCGAGACCTTCGTCGCCCTCAAAGCCGAGATCGGCAACTGGCGCTGGGCCGGCGTTCCTTTCTATCTCAGGACCGGCAAGCGGCTGGCGACCCGCGTTTCGGAAATCGTCATCGAATTCAAGCCGATCCCCTATTCCATCTTCGGCGACAGCGCCGGGCCGATCTTCGCCAACCAGCTGGTGATCAGGCTGCAGCCGGACGAAGGCGTCAAGCAGTACATCATGATCAAGGATCCGGGGCCGGGCGGGATGCGGCTGCGCCAGATCTCGCTCGACATGAGCTTCGCGCAGTCCTTCCACAGCCGCGCGCCGGACGCCTACGAGCGGCTGATCATGGATGTGGTGCGCGGCAACCAGACGCTGTTCATGCGTCGCGACGAGGTCGAGGCGGCCTGGAAGTGGATCGATCCGATCCAGAACGCCTGGGAAAGCGCCAGGCAGGAAGCGCAGGGCTATACGGCCGGCACCTGGGGCCCGTCGGCCTCCATCGCGCTCATCGAACGTGACGGACGGACATGGCACGAGAGCAATTGAGCGGGGCCGCTTACGCCTGGAACGGCTTTGCCGACCGCCAGCAGCTGGCGGCGGCCCTTGCCGGCCACGTCGCCGCCCGCCTGACCAAGGCGATCACCGACCGCGGCACGGCGCTGCTCGCCGTATCCGGCGGCACGACGCCGGCAAAATTCTTCGCCGCGCTCTCTTTAATCCCGATCGCCTGGGACAAAGTCACCGTGACGCTGGTCGACGAACGTTTCGTGCCGCCCTCCTCGCCGCGCTCGAATGCCGGGCTGGTGGCGGCCAACCTGCTCCAGAACAAGGCAGCGGCAGCGCGCTTCGTGCCGCTCTACCATGAGGCGGCGAGCATCGAGGAAGCAGCGGCGTCGGACAGCGAGGTCCTGCAATCATTGCCCTGGCCTCTGGATGTGGTGGTGCTTGGTATGGGTGCCGACGGGCACACGGCCTCCTTCTTTCCCGATGCCCGCAATCTCGCCGAGCTCATCGACCCGTCCTCACCGCGCATCGTGCTGCCCGTGCATGCGCAAAGCGCCGGCGAGCCGCGGCTGACGCTGTCGATGGCGCGGATCGTTGCCGCCGGTTTCATCGCGCTCCACATCGAGGGAGAGGACAAGCGCATCGCCTTCGACGGCGCGATGGGAGCGGGCATTAAAAAGCCCGTCCGCAACGTGCTCGAGGCGGCGCCGATACCGGTAGAGGTGTTCTGGGCACCCTGATTTCACCAAAGGAACAGCCCGGAGGCCGTGGGAGGACGTTTTCCGGGGCCCGAAAGGACCAGCCATGACAGCCAGACGCGACATCGAAGCCATCACGGAACGCATCCGCCAACGTTCGAAAGCCGGCCGCGAAGCCTATCTCGGCCGCATCGCGGAGGCGTCGGGACGCGCCGCCAACCGCGCGGTGCTCTCCTGCGGCAACCTCGCCCACGGCTTTGCCGTCTGCAGCCCATCGGAGAAGGTGGCGCTCGGCGGCGATCGCGTGCCCAACCTCGGCATCATCACCTCCTACAACGACATGCTGTCGGCGCATCAGCCGTTCGAGACCTTTCCGGCGCTTATCAAGAACGCGGCACGCGAGGCAGGCGGCATCGCCCAGGTCGCCGGCGGCGTGCCGGCGATGTGCGACGGCGTGACGCAAGGCCAGCCAGGCATGGAACTGTCGCTTTTCTCGCGCGACGTGATCGCCATGGCGGCTGCGATCGGCCTTTCGCACAACATGTTCGACGCCGCCGTCTTCCTCGGCGTCTGCGACAAGATCGTGCCCGGGCTGGTGATCGCGGCGCTCACCTTCGGGCACCTGCCGGCCGTCTTCATTCCGGCCGGACCGATGACGTCGGGCCTGCCGAACGACGAGAAGGCCAAGGTCCGGCAGCTCTATGCCGAGGGCAAGGCGGGCCGCGCCGAGCTGCTCGAGGCGGAGTCCAAATCCTATCACGGGCCGGGCACCTGCACCTTCTACGGCACCGCCAATTCCAACCAGATGCTGATGGAGATCATGGGCCTGCACACGCCCGGCGCCTCCTTTGTCAACCCGGGCACCCCGCTGCGCGACGCGCTGACCAGGGAGGCGGCGAAGCGCGCGCTGGCGATCACCGCGCTCGGCAATGCCTATACGCCGGTCGGGCGCATGATCGACGAGCGCTCGATCGTCAACGGCGTGGTCGGCCTGCACGCGACCGGCGGCTCGACCAACCACACCATCCACCTCATCGCCATGGCCGCGGCAGCCGGAATTTCGCTTACCTGGCAGGACATCTCCGACCTGTCGGAGGCCGTGCCGCTGCTCGCCCGCGTCTACCCGAACGGACTCGCCGACGTGAACCATTTCCACGCCGCCGGCGGGCTCGGCTTCCTGATCCGCGAGCTGCTCGACGAAGGCTTGCTGCACGAGGACGTGCAGACGGTCTGGGGCGAAGGCCTGCGGCCCTATGCTGTCGAGGCAAAGCTCGGCGCCGACGGCAGCGTCGTGCGTGAAGCGGCGCCGCTCGAGAGCGGCGATGAGAAGGTGCTGGCGCCGTTCAAGAAGGCGTTCCAGCCGACCGGCGGACTGAAGGTGCTTGCCGGCAACCTCGGCCATGCCGTGATCAAGACCTCTGCGGTCAAGCCCGAACGGCGCGTCATCCAGGCGCCGGCCAAGGTGTTCGACAGCCAGCAGGGGCTGAACGAAGCTTTCAAGTCGGGCACGCTGACCGGCGACTTCGTCGCTGTGATCCGCTTCCAGGGGCCGAAGGCCAACGGCATGCCGGAACTGCACAAGCTGACCACCGTGCTCGGCGTGCTGCAGGATCGCGGCCAGCGCGTCGCGCTGGTGACCGACGGGCGCATGTCGGGTGCTTCCGGCAAGGTGCCGGCGGCGATCCATGTGACGCCGGAAGCGGTCGAGGACGGGCCGATCGCCAGGATCCATGACGGCGACATCATTCGCCTCGACGCCGATGCAGGCACGCTGGAGGTGCTGGTGCGGGGAACGGAGTTCGCGCTGCGCCGCACGGCGGATGCCGACCTGATCGGCAACGAGTTCGGCTTCGGCCGCGAGCTGTTCGCCGGCTTTCGCCAACTGGTCGGCCGCGCCGACCACGGCGCCGCCGCCTTCGCAAATGCCTAACGTCAATCTGCTAAAAAAAGAGCGGCTCGGAGCCGCCGCTCGGAGCCGCCCTTTGTCGTAAGCGGTGTGCCATCGGCACCTAGACAAGAGGTCTCACGAGGTATTCTTGCCACTGAAGACCTCCGCCAAATAGTCAATAAACACCCTGACTTTACGTGGGGTGTGACGTCGCTGAGCGTAGAAGGCGAAGATCGGTTGCTCCATGGGTTCATGATCCGGCAGCAGCCGCACGAGGCGGTTCTCCGCTATATCCTGGGCGACCATGAAATCGCCCAAGAGGGAGTACCCCCCTCCCGCTAGGCAGGCGTTTCTCACCGCTCGCGCTGAGTTCATTGTCAATTGCTGCGGCACTTCGAAGTCAATGACCTTTCCTTGATGCGAAAACTTATGAACGCGCCCCCATTCCCCGCTGACCTGAGTAACGGATGGGCACGCTCTGATCTCGTCCAAGGTCCTGGGTGTCCCATATAGCTGGCAAAACTGGGGTGTCGCGACGAACACGATCCTCTGCGTGAAAATCCTCTGCGCAATCAGGGATGAATCGTTCAACGGTCCTACCCGGATGGCGACATCGAAGTGCTCGCCAATGAGATCAACCAAACGATTGCCAAGGTCGATTGAGACATCGAGCTGCGGGAACCGTCGCACGAACTCAGGAACCACTGGTGCCAGGCACTCATTACCAAAGGCCGTTACGCAGGAGACGTGGAGTTGGCCGCGAGGAGTTTCGTGGCGTTCGCGTACTGCGCTCCGCATCTGATCAAGCTCCTCCAGGAGGCCGGTGCTCTTTTGCACGAACTCCATCCCGGCATCCGTCAGATTGATCTGCCTGGTGGTGCGGTTAAAGAGACGTACGCCGAGATCGGTCTCCAAGTCTGCCACAATGCGGCTTACCGAGGCAGCGGAAAGGCGCAAATCCCGGCTCGCGGAAGAGAAGCTGTTATGCCTGGCGACTGCCACGGCCACCTTCATGGCCTCGATCATATCCATCCGCCATTCTTCCAAAAGTCAAAATAATGTCTCTCACCGTGCGCTCTTTAACACGGAAGCCGAAATCATGCATCAATGGGGCGAACGCTCAAATTGAGGAGATGGACATGTCCAAAAATCCTAGCTGGATACTTCGCAGCTACCCTTCCGCAATGCCCTCCGTCGAGAACTGGAGCCTGGAGGAGCGTTCAATTCCCGAGGCTGCGGATGGTGAGCTGCTGGTGAAAACTCTGTGGCTCTCCGTCGATCCCTATATGCGCGGTCGGATCAGCCCCGCGAAGAATTATGCTGCTGGTTTTAGAATTGGCGATCTGATGTGTGGCGGCGGAATTGGCGAGGTAATTACGTCTGAGTCTCCAGACTTCAAGCCAGGCGACCTCGTGATGAGCGATCATTTTGGTTGGCAGCCGTTCAGCGTGATCCCGGCCGCGTCAGCCAAGCCCGTGACGACAACCGACGCTCCGATTCAGTCCGCGCTGAGCTATCTCGGCATGCCCGGTCTCACCGCCTACCTTGCCCTCCTCAAAACCGCAACTCCGAAGGTGGGGGAAACGGTGTTGATCTCTGCCGCTTCAGGAGCTGTGGGGCAGATTGCAGGACAGATCGCGCGGATCAAAGGGTTCGACCCAGTCGCTGTTGCGGGCTCGGACGAGAAGCTGGAATGGTGCAGGGAGCTTGGATATCGGACTGGCGTCAATCATCGACGCTCCGCTGATCTCGTGGCAGATGTCGCGACCGCATGCCCTAGCGGCGTCGATGTCTTTATCGACAACACCGCCGGGCCGATTCACGATGCAGCCATGTTAAACCTCAACATCTTTGGCAGAGTGGTGGTTGTCGGGACTATTGCCTTGGCCAACCGGTTTGACCAGCCTGATATCGGTGTCAGGCATCTCAGAAGGACACTAATCACCCGTGCGCGCATAGAAGGGTTCTTGCTCGACGACCACGAAGGAGAATACGAGACCGCGATTGCCGATCTGCTGTCATGGTACAAACAGGGACTGCTTCAGACACGGGAAGATGTTGCGGAAGGGATCGAGACCGTGCCCCACGCTTTCGTTCGGATGTTGAAGGGAGAGAACTTCGGCAAGCAACTGGTCAAGCTATGACGCTCTAACCAGGGTTGTCCGCTTCGGCCCGGCCCGATTTTTGTGCACGCGTTACTCAAGCGGATCGTTCCAAGGCAGCAGCTCATCGATCCGCCTCCGCTTGTGGCCGTTGACGATGGCGGTAAGCGTGGTGGTCAAGTAGGCCTGCGGGTCAACAGCATTGAGTTTGCAGATCTCCTCTGGCGCAGGCAAAACTAGGTTGCCCTGCCGGGCCAGCGTTCGCCAGGACGACAGACGGTTGGCCTCCAGCCCGTGGCGCTCCGCTACTTCGTTCACCGTCACGCCCGGACGCAAGCCCTCCGAAACGATCTGTGCCTTGACCTCATCCGGCCATTGGCGATGCGCCTCATGTCGGCCCCGCCGTGTCGTGAGAACCTCCAATGTCGTGTCCATGGAGAAACTGCTTCTCGCTCATCCATGGAACCTTGATCACAGATCAGGCGTCAGCGGGCAACGTGGGGGGCAAAACAGCGGTTACCCTTTTTCGTTCATTTGCGGACAGCGATGCCTACTGAACGGTGATCTCGCTTCGCTCGCCAGCCTTGATGGTCACCGGCATTTCCTTGTCCTGGCCCTGATCGGACATGTGCCGCACGACGACATAGTCGCCGGCGGGGATCGTCTGTTGCCAGTTGTCGCCATAGGTCAGGCCGAGCGACTTGCGCTTACCCTCAATATCCTTCTTTGACGAGAACACCTCGATCGAATAGGCGCCGGGCGCCGACATTGCCAGCACGCCGGCGCCGAGAGCCACCTTCACATCCTGGTTGTCGCCGGCCTTGATGCTGAAGGGCTGTTCGACAACGGCGAGATCGAGCGTGGTTAGCGCGACATAGTCGTCCGGCGGCAGCCAGAACTTGCTGTCCGGACCGTAGGAGTGCTCCACGCTTTCACGCGAACCGTCGATCTTCTTCTTCGCCTTGACGATCTCGAAGCCGATGCCGGAATTGTCGGCCTTGTCGCCGCCGGCGGTGTAGTAGGCGTTAAGCACGGCATGGCCGACGCCGACCACGATATCCTTCTCGACCGTCTGTCCGGCGGCAAGCTGGATGGTTTCGGTCACCGTGCCGGCGCCGATCTGCACCGTCACCTTCTGCTCGCCGGCGGGCACGGTGGCCTTGGTGTCGCCATAGTGGGTCGTGCTGCCGCCCGGATAGGCGAAGTAGACACGCGCCTCGCCGCTGATCTCCGAGCCCTGGCTCGCATGCGGGTGGATAACCAAGGTTCCGGCGTTCAGCGTGAACAACGGGCTGTAGGTCTGGCCGGCTTCGATCTTGATCTTCTGCTCGCTCCTTGCCTCGTCGGCGCGACCGACGACAATGTAATCGCCCGGCTCGAGATTGATCTTGAGCTCGCCATACTCGGTCATGACCTGATCGCCGCGCGAGCCGCCGGACTTGGCCTTGTAGATCTCCCAGGCATTGCCGTCGGTGATGGCATCGCCGCCTTCAGCCATGACGACGCTCGGCGTGAAGTTGAATTCAGGCTTGGCGGGTTCGGGTGCAGGCGCCGGGGCCGGAGCAGGCTCTGGCGCGGGCGCCGGCGCCGCGACGGTCTCGACCAGCGCTTGCTGCAATGCCTTCTCGTCGGAGGCCTGGATGTATTTTCCGCCGGTGTTCTCGGCGAGGCAGGCGATCTGCCTGCCTTCGTCGGCGGTCAGGCCGAAGCCGACTACGTCGGCGGTGAAGTCGACGCCGGTCTCCTTCAGCTCCTTGCCGAGCGCGCACGGATCGCCACCGCAGGTCTCAAGACCGTCGGTGATGAGAACGACCGTGGCCTTGTCCTCGGTGTATTTCAGCGCTTCGGCGGCCTGCTTGACGGCCGCCGTCAGCGGCGTCTTGCCGAGGAATTTCATGCTGTCGGCGGCCGCCGAGATCGCGCTCGCCGAACCCGCCTGCGGCGGCACGATCAGCTCGATGTCCGCGCAGCTACCTTTCTGGCGATGCCCGTAGGCCATGAAGCCGATCTCGTCGTCGCCCGGCACCGACTGCAGCACCGTGCGCAGCGATTCGCGCGCGATCTCGAGCTTCGGCTTGCCGTCTATCTGGGCCCACATGGAGCCGGATGCATCGAGAATGATGATGACCTTGTTGGCGGCAAAGCCAAAGGTGGTCATCGACAAAAGGAGGATCGCCGCAGCGACGCTCCGTGCCAGTCCCGCCATGAAAATCTCCTGAGTGAACCCCCGTCCGCGCCGGGAAAGCTATTTGAGCCGGGCTTTGCAGACAAGCCCGACGGCCGGCAAGTCGCTCAATAGGTGGTTCGGCGCTCTTCCGACGGCGGACGGCCGAACTGCAGCCGGTAGCTTTGCGCGAAATAGGAGTGGGAGGTGAAGCCGGTGGCGATCGCGACGTCGAGAATCGGCATGTTGGTCTGGCGCAGCAATTCGCGCGCCCGCTCGAGCCTGAGCCGCATGTAGTAGCGGCCCGGCGTCACGTTGAGATGGCGCAGGAACAGGCGCTCGACCTGGCGCACCGACAGGCCCGCCGACTTGGCAAGCTGCACCGCCGACAAAGGCTCATCGAGATGGTCGGCCATCAGCTCGACGATACGTCTCAGCTTCTCCGACTTGCCGGTGAGGTCGCGCTCAGGTCCGACGCGCTGGCGGTCACCGGCCGAGCGAATACGCTCGTGCTGGAACTGGTTGGCGACGCCATTGGCGAGGTTGGAGCCGAAATCGCCGCGCACGATCTCCAGCATCAGATCGATCGAGGTGGTGCCGCCGGCGCAGGTGTAGCGCTTGCGATCGATCTCGAAAACGTTGCCGGTGCAGTTGATGTCCGGAAAACGCTCCATGAAGCCGGCGCGGTTTTCCCAGTGGATAGTGCACCGGTAGCCGTCGAGCTGGCCGGCCTCGGCGAGCAGATAGGAGCCGACCGAGAGCGCGCCGAGCGCGTTGCCGCGGCGGCCCCAGCTGCGCAGCGCCGCCAGCACCTTGCTCTTGCCGGGGAACTCGGTGGTGAGCCCGACCGAGACGAACAGGATATCGACCGGCGGCATGTCGGCGACTGAATAGTCGATCTTGAGCGGAAGGCCGTTGGAAGCCATGACCGCGTCGCCATCCGCCGATATCGTCGTCCAGCCGTAATAATCGCGGCCGAGCAGACGGTTGGCCGAGCGGAAGCAATCGATCGCCGCCGCCAGCGAGAACATCGAAAACTTGTCGACCAGCAGGAAGCCGAACTGCCGACCACCCTGAACGGGATCGCCCATGACCGGCCGTTCAACAGGAGCAGTAAGATTCGGCAAGGATGCTGCTTTCCGATCAGAAGGACGGCCGCTTCAATCCGGCCGCGAGGTAGGCGGAAGCTACAGTGTTGGCCATCAGCATGGCAATGGTCATCGGTCCGACGCCGCCGGGGACCGGCGTGATGGCGCCGGCGACCGCGGCCGCTTCGGCATAGACGACGTCGCCGACCAGCCGCGACTTGCCTTCGCCCTTCTCTGGCGCCGGGATGCGGTTGATGCCGACATCGATAACGGTGGCGCCGGGCTTCACCCAATCACCCTTGATCATTTCTGGACGGCCGACGGCGGCGACCAGGATATCGGCGGTGCGCGCCAGCGCCGGCAGGTCCTTGGTACGGCTATGGGCAATGGTGACGGTGCAGTTGGCGGCGAGCAGCAGATTGGCCATCGGCTTGCCGACGATGTTGGAGCGGCCGACGACGATGGCATTGAGGCCGGAAAGGTCCTTGCCGCGCACGCGCTGGATCAACAGCATCGAGCCGGCGGGCGTGCAGGGCACGAACGCCGTCTCGAGCTCGCCGGTGCCGAGCTTGCCGACATTGATGAAGTGGAAGCCGTCGACATCCTTTTCCGGCGCGATCGTCTGGATGACCTTGCCGGCATCGATATGGCCGGGCAGCGGCAGTTGCACGAGGATGCCGTGGATCGACGGGTCGGCGTTGAGATCGCCGATGGTCTTCAACAGCTGCTCTTCGGTCGTCTCAGCCGGCAGCGTGTGCTGGAGCGAATGGAAGCCGCACTCCTTGGCCGTGCGCGACTTCGAGGCGACGTAGACCTGGCTTGCCGGATCCTCGCCCACGATCACCACCGCCAGACCGGGCCTGGTCGCGCCCTTGGCCGAAAGCTCGGCGGTCAGCGCCTTGACCTTCGATACCACGTCTGCGGCGACACTCTTCCCGTCGATCACTTCGGCCATCATTCACCTTCAACACTGTTGCGCGGCCACGCCTCGCACGCAGCCCTGATCCTCAATCCAGCAGTCGGCACGCGAACGCGGCGCGCAAGCGGTCAAATGCCGCGCGGCATTTTCACGAAAATTCGACAGGCCAATCCCGTCAAAACGTCGTCGGATGCCGTAAACCCGAAACCGGCTGCTTTTATCGAAGGCCGCTTTTAGCGAAGACGGGGTGTTTTAGAAATAGCGGCGGCGCGAGCGGCTTTCGGTCAGAACGCGCACCGCCTCGCGGAATCGCCGGCAGGGCCGCAGCGTGCTTGGCCTACGACAAGTGTCGCTGCGACCTCTCTCGGCTCGCCGCCCCGACTGATCTGGCCGATCGATCTCCTTGAGACTGGACTTTTCCGCAACCGCGCGAGCGGCTAAGGAGAGCCCTCTTTGCGGAGGTTTCGATGACCATCAGGCTCGTTCTCGCCGGTTGCGGCAATATGGGTTACGCGATGCTCTCTGGCTGGCTGAAATCCGGCAAGCTCGAGCCGTCGGCGGTGTTCGTGGTCGAGCCCAATGCCGAGTTGCGCAGGCGAGCCGAACATCTTGGTTGCGGCGCCGCGGCCGACGCATCCGCAATTCCCGCCGATGCCATGCCCGATCTCGTCGTCATCGCCGTGAAACCGCAGGTCATCCGCGATGTGACGGCAAGCTACAAGCGCTTCGGCGACGGCAGGACCACCTTCGTCAGCATCGCCGCGGGCACGCCGGTCGCGACCTTCGCGGAGATCCTGGGCGGGCTCGCGCCGATCGTGCGCTGCATGCCGAACACGCCGGCGGCGATCGGCAAGGGCATGATGGTGGTGTTTTCCAACCCGCTCGTTCCCGACAATGTCAGGCGCTTCGTCGCCGAGCTGCTGTCGGCGAGCGGTGTCGTGACGACGATCGACGACGAGAGCCTGATGGACGCCGTGACCGCGGTCTCCGGTTCCGGCCCGGCCTATATTTTCCATTTCATCGAGGCGCTGACGGTCGCCGCCGAGAAGGCCGGCTTGCCGGCCGAGACAGCCAAGCTGCTCGCCCTGCAGACCGTCTATGGTGCAGCCTCGCTTGCCGCCGAAAGCGATGAGGAGCCGGGCGTGCTGCGCCAGCAGGTCACCAGCCCGAACGGCACGACCGCCGCAGCGCTTGCAGTGCTGATGGGCGAAGACCGGCTGACGAAGCTTTTGACCGACGCGGTGGAAGCGGCGCGGCTCAGATCGATAGAGCTGGGGAAGTAGTCCTCACGCCATACAGCATCTCGTCCTGCAGTTGGCGCAGGGCAAATAGCTTGGTCGTCTGGTCGGGCGTGGCGTTGTCGGCGGTCAGGAGTTCGCCCTTCCTGACCGGCTTCAGGACCTTGCCGCCTTCGAGCAGTCCGACCGGCACGGCACGGCTGGCGCGCGCCTCGGCGACCGTCATGGTCCAGGAGCGGTAGCAGGTCTCGCCGATGGCGTCGAAGATCTCGCCTGCGGCGAGGTCGCGCTTGGCGACCGCGCAGACCTCGGCCACCGGTTTAGGCAGCGGCACCATGTCGGGTTTGCCGTAGAGCATGATGCGGGCTGCGGTCAGCGGCACCTCCAGCGAAGTCAGGTGGTACGGCCTGAAGAAGCTGTAGTAAGGGCCGTGGCCGACATGGAGATCGTCCATGCGCTCGACGACGCGCGGATGCGTCGCCTCAACGATGACGAAGACGCCAGGCGCCACGCCCTTGCCGATCGTGTAGTCGACGATACCCTTCTTCGACAGGATGCCGCCGTCCTCGCGCGGGATGAGCACCTTGGCCAGCTGATCACGGTCGGCTTTCGGGCCATGCATGCCCGGAACATCGGGCACCAGGCCGGTGGCGTTGGCGATCGCGCACATCTCGACCATGGTCTTGGAGCCGTCGACGAACTCGACCAGCATGCGCGGGTTCATGTTCCGGCGCATCGCTTCATCCCGATAATCGTCGGGAACGGCGTCGTGGTTGAGCCGGTTGTTCTTGCCCTTGCCGGCCGAGACGATGGTATAACCGAGCGCCGAGGCGAACTCGATCAGCTCCATGCAGCTCGACGGCTCATCGCCGGCGCCGACCGAATAGACGACGCCGAGCCGATCCGCCTGCTGCTTGAGGTAGCAGCCGATGGTCACGTCGGCCTCGACATTCATCATCACCAGATGCTTGCCATGCTGCATGGCCATCAGGTCGAAATCGGCGGCGACGCCGGGTTTGCCGGTGGCATCGATGACGACGTCGATCAGCGGGCTGGTGACCAGCATCTCATTCGAGGTGATGGCGATCCTGCCGCCTTCTATCGCCTGGCTTACCTTGGAGGCGGTCTCGGCTTCGGCAGCCATTGCATCGTCGCCATAGGCGATGCGGATCGCGTCGCGAGCCGTGTGCGGGCGGCGCGTGGAGATGGCCGCAATCGAAATGCCCGGCATCAGCATGCCCTGCGTCACCAGATCGGTGCCCATCTCGCCGGAACCGATCACGCCGATGCGCACGGGGCGGCCGTCGGCGGCGCGCCGGGCGAGATCGCGGGCAAGCCCGGTCAGGGCGACATTTGTCATACAAGAACGTCCATGCTTTGCTTCAGCCCGCAATACAGGGAACGATCCCCGTTTGCCAACAAAACCAGCCACCCATGGCAATTTCGTGCGCACGTCTTGCAGGACCGGCGCAGATTTCCCGCAACGATCCGCAACCTTCAGGTGTTTGAAAGCCTTGGCCATGTCCGGAGGAAGGGCGCATGCCGCGGTTCATGCCAAGTGCCGATCTGACCGCCAAAGTTGGCACGGTGAGCGACCCCTCGGTCGATTCCTTTGTGCGGACTTACTGTTTATTTAGGGAAAATGGTGTTCGCGGTCGGTTTCAACTGAACGGCGCCCTCGGCGAGAGATCGTTTTCTGTGCCATTTTTGCTACATCCGCCGGGACTAATGGCTGGAATCCGTGCTTTTGGAGCGCTCTAAATCAATAAGTCCTCCCATCCGCGAAAAATCTGCTAGATACTCGTTGCAAGCTCCGGTGGCAGGCTTGGGCGAAATAAGCGCTGACAAAAACAAAAAGGCGCGGGGATAGTCACGGGGTAGAAATGACCAGGACGGGTAAAGTGACCGTCGGCTGGCGCCTTGCGCTTGCCATGACGGTGTCGATGCTGGCTTGCGGAAGCGCCAGCGCACTCACGCTCAAGGAAGCTGTAGCAGTCGCGGTCGAATCCAATCCGGAGATTGGGCAGGCGATCGAAAACCGCGAAGCCATCGAGTTCGAGCTGCGCCAGGCGAAAGGGCTCTATCTTCCCAGCGTCGATCTCGAAGCGTCGACCGGCGTCCGCCGTCTGGATAACGACTCCCGGCGAGCGCTCGACGAGGACCATGACGCGCTTTATCCAAACGAAGCGGACCTCACAGTCTCACAGACGCTCTATGACAGTGGCGCAAGACGGGCCGAATTGAACCGCCAGGCCTCGCGCGTCGACGGAGCTTCCTTCAGGGTGCTGGAACGGTCCGAATTCATCGGGCTTGCCGTCGTCCAGGACTATCTCGAATACATGCTGCAGGCGTCGATCGTCGCCGAAGCGAAGAAGAACCTCGGCTTCCATCAGTCCATACTCGGCGACATCAAGCAAGGCATCGCGGGCGGCGCGCTCAACGATGCCGACCGGCAGCAAGCCGAGGAGCGGCTTTACGCCGCCAAGGCGCGGATGCAGGAGGCGACCGAGGAACTGGAAGCGGCCAAGATCCGCTTCTTCAAGAATGTCGGCAAGCCGCTGACCAATCCGTCGCGGCCGGCCGATGTGGCCGGCGCGCTGCCGCGCTCGCTCGATGACGCGATCGGGCTTGCCAGACAGAACAATCCGCGCGTCCACATGGCCAACAGCGACATCGATGCTGCCGCGTCGCTGGTCGACGCCGCGCGGGCGAAATACGGCCCCACCATCACCGCCGAGGGTGTCGCGCGGGGCGGCTATGACATCGACGGCGACGACGGCGACACCAGCGACCTGCAGGCTCGGGTGGTGCTGCGCTGGAATCTCTATCGTGGCGGCATCGACAAAGCCAACGAGCAGGAGCAGATCCGCCGCACCAGCGAGCAGCGCCTTGCGCTGCATCAGGTGCTGCGCGAGATCGAGGAAGCCGTCCGCACATCTTGGGACCGCCGCTTCCGCCAGGCGGAACTTGCGCAGACGCTGCGCCTGCAGGCAGCAACCAACGAAAGGCTGGTTGCCTCCTACCGCGAGCAGTTCAAGGTCGGACAGCGCTCGCTGCTCGACGTGCTCGATGCGCAGAACACGCGCTTCAACACCGCGACGCTGGCCGACACCTCGTCCTACGCGTCGCTGTTTGCCCAATACCGGCTGCTGGCCGCGACCGGGGAGTTGCTGAAGACGCTCAACATCCAGCCGGCCAAGCAGGCAGCCGCCTACGCGCGCAGCGAATTCGGCACGCCGGCGACAGCCGATACCGAAACCTATGCGCGCACACCATCGGAGCAGAAGAACGATCTGCCGTTCGACATCCTCGCGCCGGTCAGGAAGAAGTAGCCGATGTAAGCATCGATCTCTGGTCCTTCGGGCGGATCGTGAACCAGCAACCTAATATCATCTCGCCCAAGGAGGCTTTCAAAGCCTGCTTCTCGGCGATTGCAGCCTATCTCGGCCGGCCGAGCGCCGAGACCGTGCTGTTTGCCGGGGTGCCGATTTCGGACACGCGCATCGAGCCGGACGACATCAGGCATCTGGCCGAACGGATCGGTCTCGAGGTCCAGGCGTTCAACCATCGCGATTTCGTGCGCGGCCGGGTCGATCTTCCGGCCATCGTCTTCCGCGCCAGCCAACTGCCGGTTGCGTTGCTCGCCGAAACGGAAACCGGGCAGTTCCTCACGGCGCCGCAGGAAAACGGCCGCACCACGATCGGCAAATCGGAGCTTGCCGAGAGCTACATCAGCGGTGGCGCCTCATTCTCGATCACCTATGCCAACACCGCCGAGGAGATGACGGTCGGCACGGCGCCGAAGATCGAAAGACGCCATTGGCTGACCGGAACGATGGGGGCGTTCTGGCGCACCTACTCGAAGGTCGTGCTGTCGGCGGTCTTCATCAACCTCTTGGCGATCGCCTCGCCGATCTTCACCATGAACGTCTACGACCGCATCCTGCCGAACAAGGCGATCTCGACGCTCTGGGTGCTGGCGCTCGGGATCGGCGCGGCCATCCTGTTCGACCTGTTGCTGAAGACGGCCCGTGCCTCGCTTATCGACTATGCCGGGCGCAAGGCGGATCTCAGGATTTCCTATCTGCTGTTCGAGAAAGTGCTCAACTCGTCGCTTTCGGCGCGGCCGGGATCGACCGGCGAATACGCGAATCGTGTCACACAATATGAGTTCGTGCGCGAGTTCTTCACCTCGAATACCATAAGCGTCTTCATCGACACGGTTTTCGTCTTCGTCTTCCTGCTGGTCATCTACGCTATTGGCGGCTGGCTGGTGATCATACCGGCGCTCGCCTTCGTCATCGCCGTCATTGTCGGTCTGGTGACACAGAGGCGCATCGGCAGGCGGGTCGCCGCCTCGATGAACGAATCTGCCCAGCGCCAGGCGCTCCTGGTCGAGTCCATTTCCACGCTGGAGACGATCAAGTCGCTGCGCGCCGAGGCCTATCTGCTGCGCAAATGGGGCGAGCACTCGAAGAACGCCGCCAACACCTCGGAGAAGATCAAGGAGCTTTCCGCCGCTGCCGGCAACATCACCGGCGCCATCCAGCAATTCGTCACCGTCGCACTGGTGGTTGCCGGCGCCTATGCCTTCTCGGAAGGCCAGGTCTCGACCGGCGCGATTATCGGCACGGTCATGCTGGCGGGCCGCGCGGTCGCGCCGCTCGGCCAGATCGCCATCACACTCTCCCGCTTCCGGCAAGCCGTGCTGTCGCTCAGGATCGTCAATACGATCATGTCGCAGCCGGAGGACCGGCCCGACACGGTCGGCTTCGTCAACCGGCCGATCCGCAGCGGCGCGATGCTGTTCAAGAATGTCGGCTTCGCCTATCCAGGCACCGAAAACGAGGTTCTGAACGGGCTCAACATTGCAATCCGCCCCGGCGAGCGCATCGGCATCATCGGCCGCATCGGCTCCGGCAAGACCACAATGGGGCGCCTAATCGGCCGGCTGTTCCTGCCGACGTCCGGAGAACTGCTGCTCGACGGCATCGACATCCGCCAATACCACCCGTCCGAAGTTCGTGCCGCGGTCGGTATCGTCGCGCAGGCCGGCGACCTGTTTTCCGGCACGATCAAGGAAAACCTTCTGATGGCCGCGCCGGACGCGACCGACGAGGAGATCATCGATGCGGCGAAGGCCGCGGGCGTCGACGACTTCGTCTCTCGCCATCCGCGCGGCTACGACATGAATGTCGGCGAGCGTGGCACCAATCTGTCGGGAGGCCAGAGGCAGGCCGTGGCGATCGCGCGGCTGCTGCTGACCAAGCCGAAAATCGTGTTCCTGGACGAGCCGTCGGGTTCGATGGACCTGGCCTCGGAACGGCAGTTGATCAGGCAGCTCAAGGTGGCGTTCGACCGCAACACGACGCTGATCGTATCGACCCATCGCTACAGCATGCTGGAGCTGGTCGACCGCCTCATCGTCATCGAGCAGGGGCGCGTGGTCGCGGACGGAGCAAAGGAACAAGTCATCCAGGCATTGCAAAAGGCGAATGCCTGACCGGGACGTTGGGGAATGTTAGCAAAAGACGACCGGCCGCCGCTTTTCGCTTCGGCGTCCGTATACATCATAGGGGCACTGTTCGTGGCCTTCACCGCCTGGGCATCCTTTGCCGAGGTCGATGAGATCGCGCGCGGCGACGGCAAGGTCATTCCCGCTTCCAAGACGCAGATCATCCAGGCGAGCGAAGCCGGCGTCGTCCAGGAAATCGCTGTCAAGATTGGCCAGACCGTCAGGAAGAACGATCTGATCATCCGCCTCGACAACACAGGCAACACCTCGAGCCTGGGTGAAGAGCAGGCCAAGGCGCGGGCGTTGCAGGCGCGCATTGCCAGGCTCAAATTCGAGCAGAGCGGCAATCTCGAGGGCGCGTTCCCCTGTCCGTCCGACATCCAGAAGACTGCCCCGGAGATCTGCGACAACGAGCAGAAGCTGCTCGTTGCGCGCCGGGACAACTTCCAAGTCAAGCTTTCCGTGCTGAAGTCGCGTCTCGATCAGCGCGAGAAGGAACTGGACGAGGCAACCGCCAATTCAGACCGCCTTTCCAAGAGCCTCGCCGTCAGCGACCAGGAAACGGCGCTGGTCGAATCGATGGTCAAGAAAGGCCTGATGGCCAGGACCGAACAGATTCGCGTCGAGCGGGAGCAGACCGATCTCCGCGGGCAGCTCAACCTTGCCGGAGAGACCATCAAGAAGAGCAAGGCGGCCATCACCGAGGCGCAGCTTCAAGTCGACGAGCTCGGCCTGCAATTGCAGCAGGAAGCATTGAGCGACTTGACGCAGGCGCTGGCGGACCTCTCTGTGGTGGACGAAACCATTCGCGGCGCCACCGACAAGGTGGCGCGGACCGATATCCGCTCGCCTGTCGACGGCATCGTCAACACGCTCGATGTCAACACGCTCGGCGCTTTCGTCCAGCCCGGCGCGGTCGTGGCCGGCATCGTGCCGACCTCGGAGACGCTGCTGGTCGAGGCGCGGGTCTCGCCGCGCGACGTCGCCTTCATCCAGCCGGACCAGGACGCGCTGATCAAGGTCACGGCCTACGACTTCTCGATCTTCGGCGGCATCGAAGGCAAGGTGTCCAACATCACCGCCGACAGCCTGGTCGACCAGAAGACGGGCGAGCCCTACTATCAAGTGCGCGTCGCGACCGAGAAATCCACGCTGCAAAGGAACGGCAAGACTTATTCGATTATCCCCGGCATGATCTGCTCGGTCGATATCAAGACCGGGCGCAAGACGATCCTCAACTATCTTTTGAAGCCCATCAACAAGGCGCGCCAGGAGGCGATGAGTGAACGATAGCGCCGCACGCCCCGACACTCCGCGCGACCGGCTGTTGCCGCCGCTCGCAGCGGAGGATTTCGGCCCGGAGTTCCGCGTCGTGGCGCGTGGCGGCGTGCGCCGCGGCATCCGTTTGGAGCGCGCTTTCTGGGTGTCGCTGAAGCAGATGGCCGAAAGCCGCAAATGCACGATCGGCATGCTGGTCGCGGAGATCGCCGAAAATCATCCCGACCAGGGCAATCTCACATCGGCGATCCGGGTCGCATGCATGCGCGGCCTCGCCGAGGAAAGCATGGAACTGCGCAAGCTCGCTTCGATCCGGACCATCAACGCGATCCTGGTCGCCTGCCCCTCGCCCGCCTTCGCGCTGTCTTCGTCGAAAAAGATCCTGACCTTCAATGCCCCGTTCCAGCAATTGGTCAGGCGCCAGCTGCCGAACGCGCCGGGCGACGACGGCAGGCAGGACCTCAAGCTGGCGCTGGACCTCAACGTCGTCGACGTTTTTGCCCGGCTCGACGCCAATGGCGAGACACCCGTCACCACCGGCTTCGTCATCGGCGCCGGCGAGCGCCGCTACAGGGGCCAGCTCAGCGCGGTGCGCGCGCCAGTCACAGAGCCGGAATTGCTGATGGCGTTCGTCTCAAACGGTTGAAAGAGGCGAGCCGCCTATTTCGTTGCGAAACCGGAGCCTGCCGACGTGACCCTCACATCGGGCGAAGCGCCTTCGCCGGGCGCCACTGTCGCGAAACCGCCGGCGATGTCGGCGATCTGTGCGCCGGCTTTCGTGCCGTGGATCCAGGCGCGGTCGGTGCTGAAGGAATAGAGCGGGACATAATCGGGAAGATCGCGGTCCATCGCCACAACGTTGCTGAGGCTGTCCAGGATGAAGGTGCCGCTTCCGGTGCTCACCGACAGCACCGCGTGGAAGAATTTCCGTCGGCGATCCTGCAGCACGACCAGCGACATGCTCTGCGCCGGGATCCCGGCGCGCAACAGCGCCGCCATCTTCAGGATCGCGAAATCCTCGCAATCGCCGGCGCGATGCTCGAGGATCTCCGACGGCTTCGCCCAGTAGTCGAGCTTGCCGTAGACGACGCTGTCCTTGCGATAGGCGATCAGCCGGTTGATGCTGCTGTTGACGAAGTCCAGCTTGTCGCGAAAAGCCTTGTTGGCTGCAATGCCGACGATCTCGCCAAACGCAGCGTTCTCACGATCGCAGGCACTTCCGGCCGTGCAGTCGATGATCGCCTTGTAGACGGGGGCCCAGCGCGCGGCGACCGGGAAGTTGCGCATGGACAAGGCGACCGATCCGAACACGCCGGGAACGATCGCCCCAGTCTGGATCGGGTCAACTTGGATCGGGTCAATCTGGATCGGATCGACCTGGATCGGATCGACGCCGGGGGCGGCCACTCCACTCGCAGAACTTGCCGTCGGGTGGACTTCGAGAGGCGCATAGGCACTGGCGGCAGCGCCGACCGAGTAGGCGGCAACAGGCTGCCAGGGCTGCAATCTGGCCAGCGAAACGCCGCCGAGATCGGCCGGCGCAGGCAGCGTTTGAGAGGCGGGACTTGCGACGGAGACCGCGCTGGCGGACGACGCATTCGGCAGACCGGTGAAGCCGATTGCCAGCAGCAGAACCTTGACCCTCGACGCCGACGAGGCAGCTTTTTGTATTTTCATGACGCCCACCTTTGACTGTGGACGCTACCGATCTTGTCTCAAATTATCGGAAAGGAAGGTGGGTAAGTTTCCGCGAATCAATCTATTCTGCTTTGTTTCAAATTTTATTCAAATTTATACTTGAAATTGCCGAACTGCCGCCGCGCTCCCCAGCCCGTCTGGCGGCGGCCCTGAGGATATATAGCTGGATATATCACTGCGATTTACCAAGTGTAAAAAAAGCAAATCCCTACATATTCAAGTATATCAAAAAGATTGAAGCTATGTTGCAAAGTTCGAGCCCCGCATGTCTCTTGCCGGGAAATGCCGAAGGGGGCTTGAGCTATGACGACCACTATCGAATTCGACGCCGTTTCAAATTTCTCGGACGAGCACGCGACTGTCGGCGAACAGCCGATTTCGGGTGTCCAAGTCGCCCAGGCCGCCAGGGGCCAGACGGCACCCGCGGCAGGCGAACCTGTGCCGGTCGATGTGGGAAGCGGCGCGCCGGCAAAGGGCGACGGCAACGCCCAGAACGCACAAAGCACAGCCAAGCCGGCGGCGGACGCCAACGCTCCTGCCGCCAGCGCCCCTGCCGGAAACGCGCCGGCAGCGAACACGGCAGCCTCGAACGTTGCGCATGAATATCACGCCGAGGCCGGCAATGTCGTGAAGCTTCCGGCCAATGTCTCGATCGACGACATCAAGGTCGACGGGCACAATCTGGTGCTGGTGCAGCCGGACGGCGCCGAGATCGTCATCAAGGACGGCGCGCTCAACGTACCGACCTTCATCATCGGCGATGTCGAGGTGCCGCGTGTCGCGCTGATCGCGGCGCTCGAAGCCAGCCATGTCGATGTCGCCTTCGGCGCCGACGGCTCGATCTCTGCCGGCGGAAATGGCGCCCCAGGCAGCGCCGGCGGAGACTTCTCGGTGCCTCCGGGCGGGATCGGCGACGGCTTTGGCCTGACGGCACTGCTGCCTCCGACGGCATTGGCGTTCGGACAGCCGGAGAACCGTGAACTGTTCCCGTCCCTGCTGAAGCCGGACTCCACGCCGTCGATCCTCGACCTCACGCCATCGGCCTCAGGCGGCGACACCACAGTCAATGAGAAGGGCCTGCCGACAAGCTCGGGCTCGGAAGGCTCGGGCGAGGCGCAGAATCCCGCGCCCGGCACCGATCAGTCCGAGATCAACACCGGCAGCTTCACCATCAATTCGCCCGACGGCGTCGGCTCGCTAACCGTTGCCGGCCAGGTTATTACCGGCGCTCAGCTTGCCAACAGCGCGTCGACGCCGATCAACATCACCACGCCGCTCGGCAACACGCTGACCATCAATGGGTACGATGCTGCCACCGGCCAGGTGAGCTACACCTACACTCTCGTCCACAGCGAGCCCCATCCCGGCGCAGGCATGGATTCCATCTTCGACAACATGACGGTGACGGTCACCGACACCGACGGCGACGTCTCTCTTCCGGCCACGCTGTCGGTCCAGATCGTCGACGACGTGCCGACGGCGAACGCGGATGCCAACAGCGTCGCGGCGGGCAGCCATGCCCAGATCACAGGCAATGTGATCACCGGCGCCGGCGAAACCGATCCGTCCACTAGCGCAGATGTGAAGGGTGCAGACGGCGCCAGTGTGACCTCGGCCTATGGCACGGGCGCGGCGCAGGACGTGACGTCGGCGGTTACCGGCACCACGATCGCGGGACAGTACGGCACGCTGACGCTCTATTCGGACGGCCACTACACCTATGAACGCGCGGCGAACACGCCCGGCGGCGTCAGCGACGTGTTCCACTACACGCTGACGGATGGTGACGGCGACCAATCGGACACCACGCTGACCATTAATATCGGCAATGAGCCGCCGAAGCTGGGGGATATCCCGGCCGCGGGCGCTGACGGAGCGGTCGTCTACGAGGCGGGACTGGCGACCGGCACGCTGCATGACGGCTCGAACGCGGTCAGTGGCACGGTCGGCTTCACGTCGCAGGATGGGGTGAAATCGGTATCGCTGGGCGGCAACCCGCTGTCGAGCGACTCGGGCAATCCGACTACGTTTACGGATCCCACCACCGGCGGCACGGTGAGCGCGTGGTACGAGTACAACAGCGCGACCGGCGCGGGCACGATCCACTACAGCTACACGCTGACTTCGGACTACCACAGCGCCACAGGCGGCGACGGCGCCAATACCGAAGCGACACCCAGCTTCGAGGTCGTTGTCACCGACCTGGACAACCAGCCCGCCTCTGGCAACCTGGTGATCAATGTCATCGACGACGTGCCGACGGCGAAAGCCGATACCGACGCCGCGCAGTCCGGCGAGACGGTGACCGGCAATGTCGAGACCGGCACGAGCACGCACGGCAGCGGCGCGGCGGACACGGCGGGCGCCGACGGGATCGCCTCGATCGCCTGGACGGGTTCGATCACGAACGCCGGCGTCACGACAGTGACGGGCACCTATGGCGTGCTGACGGTCCAGGCCGATGGCAGCTACAGCTACAAGGCCTTCGCCAACACGACGGGAACGGACACGTTCCATTACACGATCACGGACGGCGACGGCGACACCTCGCCCTCGACGCTGACGATCAATGTGACGAACGGCCAGCCGCAGCCGGTTG